>NZ_JBAQCR010000410.1:0-1812 GCF_049294395.1 Prosthecobacter sp. | reverse complement strand
GATTGAAGGTGGTGGAGACGGCCCAGGTGAGATCATTCACCATCGTGGCGCTGTCGAGGATGCCATCATATACCAGATTGGGAGTGGCATCCGAAATGTCGATGATGAGGCCACCGGTGATGACCTTCGTGGTCTGGACCGTGCCGCCGGTGAAGTTGATCCAGCCGGCCGAGGTGTTGATCTCCGCCCCGCTCTGCACCACCACCGAACCACCGGCGTGCAGATTGACCGTGCCGCCGGCAGTGGTGAGCTCACCCACGGTGCGCTGGATGAGGTTCACATACCCGGAAACATCCGCCAGCGGCGTGCCCACCCAGGCTTTGCCGTTGTAGATGCCGGTCTCGCGGATGTCCACCGTGATGGTCTGGCCGCGCAGCACGCCGTTGCGCTGCAAGGGTGAATTCGCAAGCTCTGCCGCGCGCAGCTGCAGCGTGATGAGATTTTGCGTCACGGGCACATTGACGTCAGACGAACCGGCCACGTTGATCACGGCTCCAGCATCCAGATAAATCTGGCCGCCATTGTGGATGAAGAAGCTCTGCGGCGGGGTACCGGGCACATAGTCCCACACACCTGCATCCACGCTGACGATGGCATTGGGTGCCAGCACGGTGGCATTGGCTCCGAAGTAGGCGGTGAGGCCCTGGATGTTGATCTGGGAACGCAGCGCCAGTTCCGTGCCGACCACGGTCTCCGTGCTGGCCCACTCCGGCAGGATCTGCATCACACTGCCCGCGCCGACGGTGACGTGGCCGGAGTTGTTAAACAAGAAAGGATTCGTCGCCTTCGTCTGTGCATTGGTGTTGGAGAGCGCGCCGTAATTGGCCAGCAGATCAATGCGTCCGTTCAGCGCGACCGAGGTGGTACTGGTGATCGCGCCGGTCTGGTTCACTTCCTTGCCGGTGACGGTCACATCGCCGCGGGGGGCATCGACCACGCCGCTGTTGGTCGCTGTTCCGGCATAGGCAGGAATGAGCGAGGCAGGATCCACCACCGCGCCGACATACACATCCAGTCCGCGCAGGCTGGCGTCCGTGCTGGCATGGGCGGTGAATCCCACCTGCAATCCGGCGGCGAGAATGGTCTGGCCGTCAGGCGTGGAAATGGAGCCGTTGTTTGTCACGTTCGGCCCCACCAGCATGACACGACCGCCCACGTTTGCATCGGTGGTGGGGGCTTCGATCTGCGCACCTGCCTGCACGGTCACATCGCCGATGCGACCGCCCGCAGGAGCAGCGGGGGGCGTGAACGCGGGAGTGCCATCACCACCCGCAGCCAATGCCAGCGCGGAGAAGAGAAACTGCGCGTCGGGATTGTTGAGCAGGCCACGGCTGATGAGGTTCGTGTTGATGGGCAGTGACGAGGCCACCAGCGTGTGGGTGTTCACCTGGCTGCTGCCGCCGAAGATGATGCCGTTTTGATTGATCACATACACCTGCCCTGCGGCCTCGATGGAACCGAGAATCTGCGTGGGATTGCCGGTGGGATCGTTGATGAAATTGAAGGCGATCCACTGGCCGACGTTGGCTCCGCCAGCGCTTTGATCAAACTTCAGCGTGGTGTCCTTGCCGATGTTGAAGGTCTGCCATTGCAGCAGGGCCTGCTGCGCCGTCTGCTGCACGGTGACGGTGGTGTGGCCTGAACTGGTCGTTTGTGTGGGCTGGTTGGCACCCGACCACAGGGCTGCATTGGCCGCCACTGCGGGGTCCACCACGAGGCCGCCGGTGGTGAGTCCGTTGGGCACGTCCGGCAGCGTGGGGGCGAGATGATTGGGACCGCTGACCGCCAGGGCACGCGCGGCCTCCTGCATGA
>NZ_JBAQCR010000409.1:0-21422 GCF_049294395.1 Prosthecobacter sp. | reverse complement strand
GTATCAAGGTATCACTCCCTGTATATAGGGAGTGATACCTTGATACCATGATACCGATGGTATCAATGATACCGGTTTGATACCGAGTGATACTTGATACCATTTCATGTCATGAGGATTGGCGGTGCGGTTGCAGCGGTTCGCAAAATCCATTTCCGTTTGGCGGGTTGTTTCTTGCTCGAGGAGCATGGGCTTCGACGGCGGCTGGCTGAGGACAGCCAGCCCCACCCGCGTTGGGCTGGCGCGAGGCATGGATGCTTGTCCGCAAGCCTCCGCCGAGTGTCGCCACGCATGCTTTTCGGATCAGTTTTGGAAACGCTGTATCTCAAGCGCCCAGATGGGGGATCGGGACGATCCCCCTCCGCCTGCTGCAGCGAGCTCTGGAGGAGAGGGATCGTCCCGATCCCTCAACGCTCCGCTCTCGCCCTCGGCTCCGCATTGGAAAGAGGCGGGTCTCTTCTTGGGTGACACCGCAGCCATCACCGCGCCAGACGGGGGATCAAGATGATCCCCCCTCCATCGGCTGCGGCATGCTTTGCGTTGTCCGAGTGCTCTTTGAGAACCGGCTCAGAGCTTCGGCTCCAGCGTTTCGCGGTCTCCGGCGGCGAGGGTCAGGCAGACGATTCCCTGGCCGAGCAGCGGGTAGGTTTGGGAGCCAGCCAGGCCGGGGGGCGTCTTGGCGGGGAAGGAGGGGCTCAAGGCGGTGTCGAACACGAGGGACCAGAGGATGTCCGGGCCGCCGGGGAGGGTGAAGGGCTGTGGCTCGGCGCTGTTGTTAAACAGGAGCAGCAGCGTGGCGGAGGAGTCACTCACGGCGCCCATCAGTGCGCCAAAGCAGCGGCGGGTCTCCTGATGCCATTCCTCATGGTGCAGCAGGGTGCCATCGCTTTCCAGCCAGAGGACGTCGCGCAGGCTGGTGGCGGGATTGAGCTTGCCATCGAAATAGCTGCGGCGGCGAAACACCTCATGACTGCGGCGGAAGGCGGTGATCTGCCGGGTGAAGGTGAGCATTTCTTCGTCGCAGTCGTGCCAGTCGATCCAGCTGATGTCGCTGTCCTGGCAGTAGGCGTTGTTGTTGCCGCGCTGGGTGCGGCCGCGTTCGTCGCCAGCGGTGATGAAGGGGACGCCGAGGGAGCACATCATCGTGGCGATCAGGCTGCGGCGGAGCTGGCCGCGTGTTTGGAGCACCTTGGGGTCGGTGGTGGGGCCTTCCACGCCGCAGTTGGTGCTGTGGTTGTTGCTGTCGCCGTCGCGATTGTCCTCGTTGTTGGCTTCGTTGTGCTTGTGCTCGTAGCTAACGAGATCCAGCAGGGTGAAGCCATCGTGCGAGGTGAGGAAATTGATGCTGGCCAGGGGCGGGCGCTGGTTCCAGCCGAAGACGTCCTGGCTGCCGCAGAAACGCTTGGCGAACTCGGCGGTGCAGCCGGAGTCTCCGCGCCACCAGCTGCGCACGGTGTCGCGATATTTGCCGTTCAGCTCGCGCCAGGGTTCGGGGAAATTGCCCACCTGATAGCTGTCCATGCGGGAGATGTCCCAGGCCTCGGCGATGAGCTTGACGCGCGAGAGCACGGGGTCCTGCGCCACGGCGCTGAGGAAGGGGGACTGGCGGTTGAAGCCGTCCTTTTCATCGCGGGCCACCGTCACGGCCAGATCGAAACGGAAGCCGTCGACGTGCATTTCGGTGACCCAGTAGCGCAGGCTGTCCAGGATGAGGCGCAGGGCAGGCAGGCTGGCGGAGTCGACCGAATTGCCACAGCCGGTGACGTTGATGTAGTCCGCGCCGTTTTCGCCGAAATGATGCCGGTAGTAGCTGTGATCATCGAGCCCGCGAAACATCAGCGAGGGGCCGTGCTCATTGCCTTCGGCGGTGTGATTGTACACGACATCCAGGATGACCTCGATGCCGGCGGTGTGCAGGGCCTTCACCATGGCCTTGAACTCGCGCACCTGCTCCTGCGGATCCGCTGAGGAGGCATAGGTGTTGTGCGGGGCGAAGAAGCCGATGGTGTTGTAGCCCCAGTAGTTGGTGAGATTCCGGCCCAGCAGAAAGCCGTCGTCCAGATGCTGATGCACCGGGAGAAGCTGCACGCTGGTGATGCCGAGATCCCGCAGGTAGGAGGTGACGGCGGGATGCGCGAGGCCGGCGTAGGTGCCGCGCAGCCTGGCAGGCACGTCCGGGTGCGTTTGGGTGAAGCCCTTCACATGCAGCTCACAGATCACGGTGTCCTGCCAGGGCACGCGGGGTTTGGCATCGCCGGTCCAGTCGAAGGATTCATCGATCACCACGCTTTTCAGGGCGTGTGAGCCGTTGTCGATGCATCCCAGGGAGTGCCGTGGATCCGGCAGCGTGCGCATGTGCTCGGCCTCGTCCGGAGTGCCGTGGATGGCGCGGGCGTAGGGGTCGAGCATGAGCTTCTTGGCATTGAAGCGCATGGCGTTTTGGGGCAGCCACGGGCCGTGGGCGCGGTAGCCGTACAGCGTGCCTGCTTGGATCCCGCGCACGGTCGCATGCCACAGATCGCACTCGGTGCGCTGCATGCGCACGCGGGCGGTCTCGCGAGCGGGGTTCTTGGGATCGTAGAGGCAGAGGTCCAGGGCCACGGCATGGCGGGAGTGCACCACGAAGCGGGTGCTTTCACGCAGCAGCGTGACGCCGGGAGTCAGTGGCTCTCCGCTGATTTCGAAAGAAACGGGGGAGGGGGAGTCTGGGACGGAGGCACGAGATGGGAGGACGGGCGTGGTCATCCGGGCAAATTTGCGTTTCAAGCTGGTGAGCAAAGGTTGCATGAGATCCACAACGCACAACGTTTGCCATGCCGCCATGATTTATCGCCATTTTCTTGTCCTTTTTCTTGTCATCTGCTCCTCCTGGGCTCACGCCCTCAAGCCGGCGGATCCGGCACGGTTTGAAAAGGCCATCCAGGCTTTTGAAGCGGAGGATGAGGCCAAGGCGCCGCCGAAGGATGTGACGGTGTTTGTCGGCGCTTCGAACATCCGCCGCTGGCAGTCGCTGCCGGAGAGGTTCAAGAAAACGCCGCTGCTCAATCGCGGCTTTGGCGGCTCGCAGCTCAGTGACGTGGCGTTCTTCGCGGAGCGCTGTGTCATCAAATACAAGCCGAAGCAGGTTTACCTCAATGCCGGTGGCAATGACCTGCATGCGGGAAAGACACCGGAGGAGGTGCTGGCGGCGTTTGAGGACTTCGTGACGAAGGTGCGCACAGCGCTGCCAAAGACTGCGATTTCCTTCATCTCCATTCCACCTTCGCCTTCGCGCTGGAGTGAGGTGGAGCAGGTCAGGCAGGCCAATGCGCTCATCGCCGCGTCCTGCGAAAAGAAGGACGTCGTTTTCATTGATGTGTTCTCATTGCTCCTCGGTGCCGATGGCCAGCCCCGGCCTGAGCTTTACGTGGAGGACAAGCTGCACTTCAGCGAGGCGGGTTACGATGTCGTGACCTCCGCCATCCGCTGGCAGAAGGACATCCTGGCCTTTGCGAAGAAGGATGCGGAAAAGGCGCCGCCGGAGAATCCCATCGTGTTCACCGGCAGCTCCAGCATCGTGAAGTGGAAGAGTCTGGCGGAGGATTTCCCCGGACTGCCGGTGATGAACCGCGGCTTTGGCGGCTCCGAGGTGTTTGATTCGTTCAACTACGCGCACCTGACCGTGATCAAGTACAAGCCACGGCAGGTGGTGATGTATGCGGGTGGCAACGACATCAATGCCGGCAAAACGCCGCAGCGGGTGTTTGCGGATTTCAAAGCCTTCGTGGCCAAGGTGTGGGCGGCGCTGCCGGAGTGCCGCATCTGCTACATTTCGAATGCGCCGAATCCGAAGCGCTGGAGCATGATCGACAAGATGATCGAAGCCAGCCGTCTGGTGGAGGAGTACACGAAGACCGACAAGCGGCTGCAGTTCATCAATGTGTATCCGCACATGCTGGGGGCTGATGGGAAGCCGAAGCCGGACATCTTTGTGGAGGACCAGCTGCACATGAATCCGAAGGGGTATGTGATTTGGAAAGAAGTGGTGGGGCCGTATTTGAAGTAGGGGGGAGGATATTGGGCGAGTGACACGCAGAGAGGCGGTTCCCGACAAACCCTGCGCGCCGTTAGGGGATGGTAGGGATGCGCTGTGCGCGTCCCTGGAATTCTTCGTCCCAGCGTGGTCTGTCGATTCACAGCTCTCCCCTTTTCAAGCGCCTCCGTCTTCCGCTGTCGAAAGCTCCCAGGACGGCGCACCTTTTTGAGCGCCTGCGGGAATGACAGACCCGAAATTACGGACCCGCACAGCGGTTCCCTACCATCCATTCTCGCGCCCGCATCCTTATGCGCGTAAGACCGCGTGATGATCAATGCCGTGTGTCATTCCATCTGCGATCCTTTATCTGCGCAACCTCACACCAGCCCCTCCTTCACCGCCTTCGCGATGGCGCTGCCACGGCTGCGCACCTGGAGCTTCACGTACACGCTGCGGATGTACTCGTCCGCCGTGTAGTAGCCGATGCCGAGCTGGGCGGCGGCGTCTTTGATGGTGCTGCCGCTGACGAGGAGCTTCAAGATGTCCAGCTCACGCGGGGTGAGGCCGTAGTCCTTCTGCGGCACGTTGGCCTTGGAAAACATCTCCAGCACGCGACGTGCGATGTGGGGATTGATGGGGGAGCCGCCTGCGGCTGCGCTGCGGATCGCGGCGGCGATGTCCTCGGTGTTGGACGTTTTTAAAAGGTACCCGGCGGCACCGGCGCAGATGGCGCGGAAGATTTTGTCGTCCTCTTCAAACACGGTGAGGATGACGATGGCGGTGCTGGGTGCAAGCTGGCGCAGGCGTGTGATGCCATCGATGCCATTCATGCCGGGCAGGCCGACATCCAGCAGAAGCACCTGCGGCGCAGGCTCCGTGGCGAGCGCGGCAAAGGCATCCTCACAGGCGGTGAAGCGCTGCGTGCAGGCGATGCCGTCGAGACGGTTCAAGGCCCTGACGAGACGCTCGCCGTAGGTCTTGTGATCTTCGATGATCCAGAGGTGGATGGTGTCAGGCATGCAGCGGCAGAGTGAGAGTTAAAAGGGTGCCTTGGGGCGATGAGGTGATGTCCGTGGAGCCTTGGTGTTTGGCGGCACGGCGGTGCAGATTGGTGAGGCCCATGCCGGTGTGTTTGGCGGTGGTGTCGAAGCCGTGGCCGTTGTCGCGGAGGGTGAGGATGATGTCGTTGTGCGTCTGCTTGAGGGTGATGTGCACTTCGGTGGCGGCGGCGTGGCGCGTGATGTTGTGCAGGGCTTCTTTGAACATCAGCATGAGGTCGCGCTGGCGGTCCACGGAGAGGCGGCGGGTCTGGGCGTGGTCATCGAGATCGAGCGTGTGCTGGATGCCGCGCAGCATGCGGTCGGCGGTTTCGCGGAGGAGGGTGGGAAGGTCGTCGGTGCCGTAGCGTTCGCTCTGCATGAGGCGGGTGATGTCGCGCATGGCGTCCACGGTTTCTGCGGCGATGTCTTTGATGTCGGTCAGGTCCTCGCGGGACTGGGGGCTTTGGCCGCCCTCAGCGAGAAGGTCCTGAGCGATGAGGGCGATGCTGCCGAGGCTGCTGCCGATCTCATCATGCAGATCCTGCGCGATGCGCTCGCGCAGGCGTTCGAGTTCCCCGCGCCGGATGCGCCGCTGACGCTGCAGCCACAGGAGCAGCACGATGACGCCTGCCACGGCCACGCCGATGAGCAGCCCCAGGGCGTTCTTTTGCCAGTGCTGCGTGAGGGTTTCGCGCTTCATTTCGATCAAGCCGAGCTGGTGCTCCACTTCACGCCGCTGGGAGAGATCCGCCAGCCAGCCGGGCCAGTCCACGATGTCAGCACCGCTGGCAAAGCCGTCCACCAGCGCGGCGCGTGACCAGCCGTTTTGTTCCGTGGAATTGGGGGAATTCACATCGCAGGCGGTGGCGATGTTTCTGCCTTCGGACCAGATCTGCATCTCCGCCATGGCGAGCACGACGGAGCCGTTGCTCACATGCGGATCGAGAACCTGCAGGCGAACAAAGCGTGCGCGATGCGCGCCGACGAGCGTGACCACATTGTCGCCGGGCAGGGCATTGTAGCTGCCGGATTGGGGCGTGGGCAGGAGGCGCGGCTCTTCATTGTCCTCTTCGCGCAGCTCGATCTGGTAGCGCACCGGAAAGCCGTAGCCGTGGCTGTGAGAGAACTGCGGCGGATGTGAGGGAAAGAGGCGGATCTCATCGATGGGCCGCACGGTGCCGAGATCAATCTCCACCCATGGGTTGTCGTAAGGGCGGCCTTCGCTGGTGGGCACACTGCGAAAGCCCAGTGTCGGGCTTGAACGAGTGCCGAGGGGCGGGCCGAGCACGGTGTGACCGTCCACGAGATTGATGCGGCCCCAGTCCGGGCGTGTGCCCGAGCTGCTGCTGGCACGCACGGCGGCAGGGCCGATGGCCTCCAGGCGTGCGCCGAGGTTTTGCTTTCCCTGCAGCAGCATGACTTCGCCCAAGGCGCAGAAGCTGCGTTCGCCCGTGGTGCACAGTCGCGTCGCGGTGATGCGCACCTTTTGCGCCATGCGTCCGCCTGCGGGGATCACCACGGGGAGCAGGCCCGGATTGGGGAAATCGGCATCGGTGTAGTCGGCGATGATGGTGCGCTCATTGTCCTCGCCTTCATCCAGCAGCTCGACGTAAAAGCGGATGGGGAAGCCGTAGCCTTTGCCCACGGCGGCACCATTGGGTGGCGGGGCGATGAGCACCACGGAATCAATCTGCTGCGCCTGCCCGAGATTCAGCTCAACCCACTCGGCCTTGTCTTGGGAGGATGAGTACTCGCTGTGCCAGCCCAGACGCTGAGTGAGCTGCACTTCCGGTGCTGCGGGCATGGCGCTGAGCTTTTCCTGCAAAGCCGTGCGCTCTGCCGCCAGCGCGCGCATTTCAGGAATCCATGATGTGAGCTCGCCATGGGCCGTCCCGCCCCACAGCATGAGGAGAACGCCAAAGCATGGATGGAGGAGGTGACGCACCGTGAAGGGAGCCTAGCGAGGAGGGCGCCGCCCTGCCACCGGGTTCTGCTGCCGCAGGGTCCCCCGAACATTCGGGGGAGGTGCACAAAGCTCTGCGGGGCACCGTTTGAACTCAAGACCGATGACACGCCTCCTGCTTCCTGCGCTGACCGCTGCCGCCCTGCTGACCTCCCATGCTGCCATGGGGGCTGAATCGCGTGATCTCACAGGCCTCGTGCGCCCCTTCTTTGAGCAGCACTGCAACAGCTGCCACGGCGCCAAGAAGCAGAAGGGGGATCTGCGCGTGGACAATCTCATCGTGGACCTGCAGTCGCCGAAGATCATGGGCCACTGGGAGGAGATCATGAGCCGCATCAATTCCGGCGACATGCCGCCGGAGGATGAAACCAGGCCGAAGCCCGAGGAAATTTCCAAGGTGGCCGACTGGATCCTGCTGCAACTGCGTGAGGCCGAAACCGTGCGCCAGTCTTCGGCGGGTGAACGTGTGGCATTTCGCAAGCTGACGCGTGACGAGTATGGCAACACCGTGCGCGATCTGCTGGGGGTGAACTTTGACGTCAAGGCACCGAGCGGGCTGCCGGAGGACCCGGATTGGAAAGGCTTTGAGCGCATCGGCTCCGTGCTGACGCTTTCGCCTGCGCACATTGAGAAATACTTGTCCGCTGCGGATGCGATTCTCGATGAAGCGCTTTCGCTGCGCCCTGAGCCGAAGCGCGAGGTGATCCGCTGGGAGGCCTTCGACATGCGCTGGAAGGGCTTCAAAGAGGAATACCAGGCGCGTGGCATCGCCGACAAGGTGCGCATCGAGATCGTGCCGAGGAACTACACGACGGATTCCTGGAACATCGAGATCAAGACCACGGGCGATTACCTGCTGCGGCTGAAGCTCAGCGGTCTGCGCCCCGCAGGCGGTCGTGCGCCGCGCCTGAAGGTGTACCTGTCGAGCATCAACACCACGTTGATCGAGCAGGACATCGATGCGCCGGAAGACAAGCCGATCACCGTGGAGGCGCGCGTGCATCTGGTGGCGGGCAAATATCCGGTGCGCATCATCAACTCCGTGCCGGGACCGAACCCCGAAGGCCGGCGCTCACGCCACAGCGGCACGCCGAACGCTTTTACCAACACCCGCAGCCGCGTGCCGTGGCAGCTCAAGCTCACGGACGATGACTTCAAGCCGATCCAGCCGACGCTGATCGTGGACACCGTGGAGTGGGACGGGCCCATCGTGGATTCTTGGCCGACACAGGCGCATCAGAAAATCTATGTGAGCAAAGATGCGCGGGAGATCCTGACGCAGTTTGCCACACGCGCATGGCGCAGGCCGGTGCAGGCGAAGGAGATCGAGCGGCTGATGCAGCCGGTGAACAAGTCGCTGGAACTGGGCGATTCGTTTGAAGTGGCGGTGAAGAACGGGCTCATCGGGGTGATGTGCGCGAAGAGCTTTCTTTATCTGGAAGAGGGCGATGCGGCGAAGGCTGCGCCGACGCTCAGCGACTACGAGCTCGCCTCGCGGCTGTCCTACTTCCTGTGGAGTTCGATGCCTGATGAGCATCTGCTGGAGCTTGCCAAGAAGGGCAGGCTGCGGGATTCAAAAACACTGCGCGCCGAAGTGCAGCGCATGCTGCGAGATCCCAAGGCGCAGGAGTTTGCCGACAGCTTCCCGCGCCAGTGGCTGCAACTGCGCAAGGTGGGCATGTTCCCGCCGGACAAGGAACTGTATCCCGACTACGACGAAAATTTGGAGCAGAGCATGGTGGCGGAGACGCTGGGATTCTTCAAGGAAGTGCTGAAGCGCAACGGCAGCCTGCGCGAGTTTCTCGACTCCGACTGGTCGATGATCAATGAGCGCCTGGCCATGCACTACGGCATTGAAGGCGTTCGTGGGGATCAGTTGCAGCGCGTGGTGCTCAAGCCGGAGGATCACCGTGGCGGCTTGCTCACGCAGGCTTCGGTGTTGAGTCTTACTTCCGACGGCACGCGGCATCGACCGGTGCATCGCGGTGTGTGGATGCTGGAGTCCATCATCGGCAGGCCACCACCACCACCGCCCGCCAACGTGCCTGCGCTGACCACGCCGGATGCAAAGGCCAAAAAGACCACCGTGCGCGAGAAGCTGGAGCTGCACCGCTCCGACCCGAACTGCACGGCCTGCCACAACAAGATCGATCCGCTCGGGATCGCCTTTGACAACTACGACGCCATTGGCCGCTGGCGCACCGTGGAGACAATCAAGGACGGCACCGGCGACAACCCGGCGCTGGACCCCAGCGGCGTGCTGCCGGATGGGCGTGCGTTTGCCGACTCGGTGGCGTTGAAAAAGATCCTGCTCGATGATCAGGACAAGTTCGCCGCTGCTGTCACGGACAAGCTCGCCACCTATGCTCTGCGCCGGGGCATGACGTTTTCGGATCGCGAAGAGCTCAAGCGCATCGCCGAAGCATCCAAGGCCGATGGCTACAAGCTGGCCTCACTCATTGAATCTCTCGTCACGAGTCCGCTGTTTTTAAAACGTTAACCTGCATCACCATGAGCAACATCCAATCCCAACGCTGGCTTATCAACCGCCGCCACTTTCTGCGCGGACTCGGCACCACCGTGGCGCTGCCCTTGCTGGATGCGATGGTGCCTTTGCGCGCCAGTGCTACTGCCACAGCGAAGCCTCGCCGCAGTGTTTTTGTGTACATTCCGAACGGGGTGAACGGCATGACGTGGCAGTGCACGAAGGCCGGGCGCGGTTATGAGCTTTCGCCTTCGCTGAAGCCGCTGGCGAAGCATCAGGAGGATTTCACCGTGTTCAGCGGGCTGCATCATCCGAACGGTCTGGGGCAGGCGCATGTGTGCGCGGATACGTGGCTCACGGGTGCGAAAATCGACGCGCAAGGGGGGCGTAAATACGAGAACACCATCTCCTGTGACCAGATGATGGCCGAGGTGGTGGGGCAGCAGACGCGCTTCAATTCGCTGGAGCTTTCGATCTCCACCGGAACCGGGCAGCCCTTCAACTCCAACACGCTGGCCTTCTCGCGCGATGGCGTGCCGCTGCCGGCGGACGACAATCCGAAGACGATCTTCAACCGTCTGTTTGGCGAGGAAGCGGGTGGCATTGGAGCGCAGCGGGCACGCCTCACGAAGCGCCGCAGCGTGCTGGATGCGGTGCTGGATGACGCGAAGTCACTGCGACTGGCTCTCGGCACGGATGACCGCACGAAGCTGGATGAATACATGCACGCGGTGCGTGATGTGGAGCAGCGTACGGAGCGCCTGGACGCGTGGCTCGATATTCCGAAGCCCGTGGTGGAAAAGAATCTGGCAGCCCCCTTCCAGCGCGATGTGCCCAAAGCGCAGGCCGGTGAATACTGGCGCACGATGTTTGACCTCATCGTGCTGGCGCTGCGCACGGACATGACACGTGTGGTGACTTACATGAACGGCAGCGAAGGCAACGGACTGGCCATTCCGGAGATCCAGATCACGCAGGCGCGGCACAACCTTTCTCATCACAATGGCGATCCGGTGGTGCTGGATCGCCTCGCGAAGAGCGATGCCTTCATCATGCAGCAGTTTGCGCATTTCCTCGATGAACTGCGCGAGGTCAAAGACGGTGACGAACCGCTGCTGGACCGCACGATGGTGCTCTTTGGCAGCGGCATGAGCTACGGCCACAGCCATTGCAACAGCAACCTGCCCATCTTGCTTGCGGGTGGCAAGGGCGTTGGCCTGAAGCACGGCCAGCATCTCGACTACAACAGGCCGCACCTCAAAGAGGACTACACGCTGAGCTATGACGAATGGCGCAGCCTTTGCGGAAAACCCAAGGATGGCAAGGCCCGCCTCAGCAACGTGCTCGTGACCATGCTGCAAAAGATGGAGGTCAATGCCGAGACCTTCGTCGACAGTCTCGGACCGGTCAGTGAGATCGTGTGATTATAAACGCTGCCAAAACCTGCACTCCTTTTCCCAACCACTCTTCATGAAACCAACCCTCTCATTCATCACCCTGCTGTCTTTCGCTGCAGCCATTCCCGCCCTTGCTCTGGAACCCCACGTCGGAGCCGTCACCAAGATTGTCGAAGGAGCGAAGGGCAAGGTCGAAAAGACCGAGGACGGCCAGAGCCTGAAGCTGGTGGATCTCGCCGTGCCGAACACGGGGCCGCATGATCACCGGAAGGAAGATCCGTATGATGCCGCCTTCTTTGAGCATCTCGGGCACATCACCACGCTGGAGTCGCTCAATGTCATTTCCACCAAGTTCAATGACGAGTGGATGCCGAACATCGCGAAGCTCACCAACCTCAAAACCCTGCGCTTCACCAACAACGGCTCGCTGACGGATGCGGGCATGGAGCAGTTGGCGGGGCTGAAGAACCTTGAGTCCTTCTCGTTCGTCGGCACCAAGATCACCGGACGCGCCTATGCGAAATTTGAGGGCTTTACCAAGCTGACCAAGGTGAGCCATCGCGGCAGCAGCATCGATGACGAGGGCTTGAAGGAACTGAGCGACCACCTTCCGAACCTCGAAAGCATCAGCCTCGCGCATGCGAAGTTCACGGATGCGGGGGCTCCCCATCTGGCCAAGCTGACGAAGCTCAAGGGACTGGAACTCGGCGCACATGCGACGCCTGCCGCGCTGAAGAATATCACTGCACTGCCGCTTGAATATTTGCAGCTTGGCGAAGGCTTCGACAAATCCGAGTCGCTGCCCATCGTGAAGGAGATCAAGACGCTGAAGCGCCTGACCCTGACCAACTGCAAGACCACCACCGATGATGATTTCAAGGTGCTGGCCACGATGACGCAGCTTGAATCCCTCGAACTCGGCAGCCCAGCCATGCCCGAAGAACGCCTGCCGCTGCTGCAAGGCTTCAGCTTCCTCAAGGAGCTGAAAATCATCGACCGTCAGAAGGGCTATCCGGAAGAGACGCAGGCCAAGATCAAGGCGCTGCTGCCGAAGGTGGATGTGAAATTCAAGTGATCCGATTCAACCGACACCCCATGCGACTTCTCTGCGTCCTCCTCTTTGCCTCCGCCTTGTCCCTGTCTGTGGCCAAGGCAATGGAGTTCCCATCGCTCAATGATGCCAAGCGCATCCATGGGGAGCTGGTCAGCGTGGACTTCATCCTTCGCAAAGGGGAGTTCCGCGCCGAGGATGGCAAACTGATGCCATTCTCCATGCCGCCGTATGCGATCATGAAATACAAGGGCGTGGAGGCGGATCTGCGCGAGGTGCCGCTGGGGACGAAGATGACCTTCCTCATGCTGCCGGATGCCGAAGGGAAGCTGACACGCCTCGTCACCACGGATGACGGCCAGCCCGCCGATGCGGCGCAGTTGAAGAAGTTCCGTGAGTTCACCGAGAAGCGCGGCATCGCCGGGTGGATCGACAAGACGGAGGGCAACTCGGTTAAGGTGACTTTTTTCAGTGGTGATCCCACCGCGTTTCAAGCTGCTTATGGTGAGCTGATCGCTGTGGGTAAAACTGGCAAGCTCTGCGTGGCAAACGATGAACTGCGCACGTGGAATCCGGGTGTGGATGGGGAGGGCGGCTCCATCACGGAAGTGAGCAAGGTGCCCACGGAGAACTTCGGCAGCAGCGGTGTGCAGGTGACGCTGAAAGTGAGCAACATGCTCGAAGGCTTCCGCCGTGGCCGCGTTGTGCGTGTGTTCCTCGCAGGATGGAAAGTGCAGGATCAGTTCTATGGTGAGAGCCTGATGGGCTACGGCTTTGGCCGCATGCTGAATCAGGAACTGGTCGAGAACGTCGCCAAGGAATACGCGGAGCAGTTCCCCTTCCGGACGGATTTCAGCAATGCGCATCTGCCTTGGTATCAGCTTAAAGATGAGGTGAAGCCACCGCCCTTTTCCGAGCACGTGATTTATGGACAGCTCGTGGAGGCCGATGCCAAGATTGGCAGCGGGAAGTTCAGCACCGAACTCACCGGCGAGGTGGTGAATTTCACGCTCATCAAGCATCACACCTTGAAGTATCTCGGTGCTGATCCTCAGTTTGCCCAATTGCCCACCGGCCAGCGTTATCGCTTTGATCTTTATCAGAACGCCAAAGGTGCCTTCACCCGCGTCAGCCGCATCAGCGATGACTTCAGCCACGCCAGCGCGAATGCCAGCACGGCACGCGTCACCGCCATTCACGGAGACCGCATCCACGTCGCCTGGCAGCTGCCGCTGGTGAAGGACTACAATGGAGACATGCAGCGCCCGCAGGACATCGGCAGCTGCATCGTCTTGGTGAACGATGCCACCCGCGTGTGGAAAGCGGATCAGCAGGTGAAGCTCGCGGATCTGAAAACGGGTGATGTGCTGCTTTTCAACCGCACCGCAGAGCTGCCCGGCAAGCCCTCGCTCTGCACCGATCTTTGGATCGGCGAGGAGACGCACAAGCTGGTGACGGAGAAGCAGCGCAAGCCTGCGGTGGCGAAGAAGTGACGGCGGCCTACTTGGCCCCCTCATCCTTCTTCGCGTTCTCATCATAGCGGTGCAGGGGACGTACCCAGATGTTGCGGTAGCGGGTCGGGTTGTGATGGTCCTGGAGGGCGAAGCCAAATTCCTGCACCTTCGTTTCGAGCGGAGCGGCATGTTGCACAATGACACCATTATGCAGGACGGTGATGCGGGCGGGCTGGGTCACGTTGCCCTTGTCATCGAGCTGCGCGCACTCGCAGATGATGTCGTAGCTCTGCCATTCGCCGGGCTTGCGGCTGGCGTTCACGAGAGGGGGGTAATTGTTGTAGATCGCTCCGGCCTGACCGTCGGGATAGGTGTCGTTTTCATAGGAGTCGAGCACCTGCACTTCGCCCCAGCCATGGATCAGCACGCCGCTGTTGCCCCGGCCCTGGCTCTTGCCCACAACCTCGGCGGGCGTGGCCCATTCGAGGTGGATCTGGCAGGAGCCGAATTTGTCCTTGGTATCAATGTCGCCGCCCTTGGGCTTGATCTCAGCGTAGCCGTTTTCGATCTTCCAGTTGGGCACGTCGCTTTGGTCTTTGTCATCCTTGCGCGGCTTGCGGATGAACTTGGAGAGGTCCTTGCCATCGAATAGAACGACGGCATCGCTTGGCGCGGTGGTGGCTGTGGGAGGAGTGATCACCGTTGGGCGTGGCCGCTGCATGTCGCCCTGCCGGTAGATGCCGCCGGGGGTGAAGGGTTTTTCTTTTTTGGGTTCAGCCTGCTTCGCGGGTTCGGCGGCGGAGGCGAGAACGGCGAAGAGGGGAAGGGTGAGAAGCAGGCGATGCATGATCATAGTAACGGAGGTGGGGGCAGATGATTTGCGGGCAAAAAGAAGGCCGACGAAATCGTCGGCCTTCTCCAATCCAGTTGCGGCACAACTGGACTACTTTTTTTACTTTTGGAACGCCTTGTCCTTCGCATTGCCGCCGCTGGTGAGGTAGGCGATGAGGTCGAGGAGTTCGTCCTGATTGAGGGAGTTGATGAGGCCGGGGGGCATCATGCTGACTTTGCGGGTGCCCTTCTTGGCGATGTCGCTTTCGTTGATGGCCATGTGATCGTTGGGGGCGAAGGGGTTGGTCATGATGAAGACCTTGCCGTTCTCCTCAACGACGATGCGGCCGATGATGACGCTGCCATCCTTCTTGGTGATTTCGTGGCTGTCGTATTGGTCGGAGATGACCTTGCTGGGATCCACGATGTTTTCCATGAGGTCGCGCATGGTGTAGCGGTTGCCGACGCCGGTGAGGTCGGGGCCGATGCTGCCGCCGTCGCCGTTGAAGCGGTGGCAGGTGGCGCACATGATGCTGCGGTACATGTTCTCGCCATTGGTGAAGTTGCGGCCTTTGAGCCCGCCTGCGGTTAGGCCCACGACTTCATCGACTGTCCAGTTTTTGCCGGGGCCTTTGGGGGCGACGTAGTTGGGGATGGAGGTACTGGCTTCGACCTTGTTGCTCAGGGTGTCGAGCGCGGCGAGTTCTTCCTTCGGCACAAAGGTGGCGAGTGCGTCTTTGCGGATGTTTTCGATGAAGCCTTTGAAGCTGTTGCCGCCCTTCCAGGTGCGGGCGCGGGGGAACCAGGAGAAGAAGGTTTTGCGATGCTCAGAGTTCCAGCCTGCGGTGGCGTTGCGCAGGGCAAACATGTAGCTGATCTGCTGGGCATTGGGGCGGCTGCCAGCGGCGGCGCGGGCAGCGTTGGCGTAGCCGTCGTTGCGGCTCAAAACGGCATCGGTGGCGACTTCCTGGAAATCGTCTTTGGCGGTGGCCATCAGGGCGAGGGTCTTGGAGACGACTGTGGGTGAATCGATGGCAACGAGGATCTGGCAGAGCTCGCGATTCAGGAAGGGATTCTCCGTGGGATAAACGAGGTCGAGTGCCGTGGAGATCTTTGAGCAGACGTCTGCATCCGGCTTGCCAAGGCGGATCAGGATGAGCTCCAAAGCGCGCAGGGCGGCGAACTGCTGATCGAGCGGGAGCTTAGTCCCCGCCAGTTGGCCCAGGGCAAGGAGCATGCGGCCTTCGAGTTCGACGTTTTCTGGCGAGACGTGGCCGATGGGCTCCGAGGAGGTGCCGGTGGGCTTGGCTGCGGGCCTGCCACCTTCGGAATTGGCCTTGGCACCCGTGACACGCGCGAGGGCGATGATGCCTTCGATCAAGGCGACGGGCTGTGTTTCACTGAAAACCTTTTCCTGCCAGAGAGCGACGGGGAGTTTTTCAATCGCGACGCGGGCGGCATAGCGCACGTTGCGGTCGTCGTGGCTGAGCTTGCTCCAGGCGTCCAGGAGGGCTTTGGCGGCATCGACCTTGCCGGTGTGGTAGGCTTCGAGGGAGGCCCGCAGCTTGAAGTCTTCGCCGAGAGGCTGCGCTGTGACGGGGGCGGTGGATTCACTGCCGACGTAGGTCACGCGATAGACGCCGGACTGGGTTTTGCGGCCGCCCACCGCGAAGTACATGGCACCGTCCTGCGGATGGATGACGACATCAGTGAGAGGGAGAGGTTTGCCGAAGACGAATTCTTCCTTGGTGGCTGCGTAGCTGGCGCCTTTGGCTTCCAGGTTGATGGCCCACATGGTGCCGTAGGTCCAGTCGTTGATGAAGATGGCGTGCTGGTATTTGGCAGGGAACTTAGCACCGGTGCCGGCGACCACGCCCGTGGGGCTGCCCGGGCCGATGTCGAGCGCGGTGGGGAGGGAGTCAGGGTAATAATTGGGCCATTTGCCGCTGCCGCTGCGCCAGCCGTAATCCGCACCGCTGACGCAATGATTCACACGGGTAGGGCGGTACCACGGGCTGCCGATGTCCCACTCCATGTCGGCGTCGTAGGTGAAGAGTTCGCCCTGGTCGTTGAAGCAGATGTCGAACTCATTGCGGAAGCCGTAGCAGAAGAGCTCCAGGCCGCTGCCGTCGGGGTTCATGCTGCAAATGTAGCCGCCGGGGGCGAGGATGCCGCGTGCGTGGCCGTTCGCGTCCCACATGCGCGGGAGGATGTGGTCTTCGCTCCAGATCTTGGCGGGGCGGCTGTCCGTGAGGCCTTCTGGAAGTTTGGTGTGGTTGCCGCAGTTGAAGAAGATGCGCTTGCCATCCGGGCTGACGGTCATGCTGTGCAGGCCGTGCTCACCGCCGCCGGCCATGGTGTGCAGCTTGGTGGTCTTGTCGTATTGACCGTCGCCGTTGGTGTCCTGCAGGCGGTAGAGACCGTTGTTCTTGTCGTCTTCGTTGACCATGACGTAGAGGCTGTCGAACGCGGCGAGGAGGCCGTGGGCCTTGCCCATTTCGATGGCGAGCTTTTCCGGCTTGAGGTTCTCGGTCTTGCCGATGGCGGGGACGCCCATGCGGTAGATGCTGCCATATTGGTCGCAGGCGATGAGGCGGCCCTTGGGATCGACGGTAAGCGCCACCCAGGAGCCTTCTTGGTCCTTGGGCACGTTGTAGAGTTTTTCCACTTTGAAGCCCTTGGGCACGGTGATCTCAGATGCAGCGATGCTTTCTGCCGGCCCACTGTTTTTGCCGCCACCCGGTTTGCCATCCAGCGCGAGGCCCCAGGGGCCTTTGCCATACTCATTGATGACGATGGCTGGCTGCCAGGCCGTGGTGCCGGTTTTGGTAGCCTCCCATTTGTCCGTGGTTTCCACGACGATGGGCTTTTCGTTGTCCGGCAGCTTGAGGGTGAGGCGGGCGATGAGCGCCGCGACGCCGCCTTTGTTGCGACCGTTGACGATGATTTCATTCTGCGCACCGAGCTTGAGATTCTTGCTGATGTCCACCTTCGTGGCCTCCTGCCAGTCGGGATTGGTGAGAACCTTTTGGCCATTGAGCAGGGCGTCCGCGCCGTTGTCACAGGTGAGTTCCAGCAGGGCTGATTGCACCTTGGCCGGCGCTTCAAAACGATAGCGAAAGGTGACCTGCGGGTCTTTGTTGCCATCCTTGGACAGCCAGATCCACTGCGGGGCAGCGGAGGCGGTGTTCAGCAGGAGGGCGAAAGCGGCGAACGTGGAGAGAATACGAGGCAACATGGTGGGCGAAAAGTACGCACCAAATCACCTGACGTTGCACACGATTGCCATCCTTTGGCAAACACGTACGCTGAGCTGGTCAGCCGAGGCTAGACCTGGCTGCCGTTGAGCTTACTACCGTTCAGGGCAACGCCATCATGTACATTTTGCACGGACAGCGACGCGACACGGGACTTGAGCTCCTTGCTGGGCTTGAAACGCACGACACAGCGGTCCGGGATCATCACCTCAGAATTCGGCTGCTTTGGGTTTCGACCGATTTTGCCACGCGCAACTCGAAGGTCAAAGGTGCCGAAAGTGCGCAGCGTCACTTCGTTCCCCTCAGCTAGATTCTTCGAAACCAACTCCATAAAGGCCTCCACCATGGCCAGTGTGTCGGCATGCTTGATTCCCGTTGCGTTGCTGAGTTCCGCAACCAAATCTTTTTTGGTGATCGTGGTCATAATAAGGTGACTAGCGAGACGATTAACAGGGTGCAACTAATTTCTGTGTCGAATTATTGTCCCTACCTACGATTTAGTCAGTAGGTTTATTTGGGGGGATCCGAAACTATACCCGATAAAACCTCAGAAGAAGTCCTGAAGTGCATCTTGCACAGCGTTGGCAAAATATCGCTGCCGTGCTGTTCTACGAGCTTGGCGGCCGTTTTTTTCACGCCATCTGAAACTCCTTTGGGGAGTTCCACACCCAGTTTCTGTCCTTGGGACATCAGCCAGCCCACAAAAGCCTCGCGTGCCAGAATGGAGGCGGCGGCCACGGCGGGGTCGCTTTCTGCCTTGGTGCGCTGGACGAGTTCGATTTCCCTGCCGCGGGTCTGCAGAGCGCGCTGCAGCACGGCGGGATTGGCAAACTGGTCCGAAATGGCCCGCTGGCAGCCGGGGACGCGCTCCAGCAGGTTTTCGATGATCCGGGCATGGCCCCAGGCCAGCAGGCGGTTCAGGTTGCCAAATTTGGTGTAGAGCTCGTTGTACCGTCCTGGGTGAATGGCGATCACCTCCCAGGCGAGGCCGGGGATGGTGCGGATGTCGGCGGCAATTTTATAGATGCGCGCGTCACTGCTGATGCGTTTGCTGTCAACAGCTCCGGCGTCACGCAGGCGGCGTGCGACATCGCCATCGACATAAACACCTGCAATGACCAGCGGGCCGAAGAAGTCGCCCTTGCCGCTTTCGTCGACCCCGATGTGAGGCTGGAACATCTCGGGGTTGTGCACTTCTTCGTAGCCTAGCTTTGCCTCCCCAAGCACCTCAGGTTCAAGCAGGTTCGTGATGAAATCCTCGGTGTCTTTCCCCTGCACGACGATCTTGGGGCCTTTTTCATACACGCACACGTTGACCTTGGATTTGGCGGCGGCGTAGAGGCAGTAGGGTTTGGTTTGAAACTCAAAGCCACGTTCCTCCAGCAGGGTGCGCAGTTTTACCGCTTGAGGGGAGGTGAGCGCGTGGGTGTAGCTTGTCAGGGCTGGCATGGGCGTGATTTTAATCACAGGAGTGGCGAAAGACTCATGAAAAATGCGCCGGATCGTTCATAAGTGAGGCACGATGCGCTCTCGAACTGCCAGGCCTGATCCCCAAGCTATCGCCATGGAATTGGTGAACTGGTTTGGGCATAATGCGCGTGATTATCCCTGGCGCCGCACGCGTGATCCTTATGCCATTCTTGTTTCGGAGGTGATGCTGCAGCAGACGCAGATCGCGACGGTGCTGGACCGTGGTTTTTACGCCCGCTGGCTGGAGCGGTTTCCTGATTTCAAGACACTGGCGGCAGCGCGTGAAGAGGAGGTGCTGAAAACCTGGGAGGGACTGGGCTACTACCGCCGGGCGCGCAATCTGCAGCGGCTTGCCCAGGAGGTGATGGCGCAGCATGGCGGGGTGTTTCCAAGCGAGCATGCGATCATTCTTGATCTGCCGGGCGTGGGGCCGTATACGGCCGGTGCGGTGGCCAGCTTCGCCTTTGGCCTCAAGGAACCCATCGTCGATGGCAACATCGCGCGGGTGCTTTCGCGCATCTACAATGATGCCACGCCGGTGGACTCCACTGCTGGCACGAAACTGCTGTGGGAACGCTCGAAAGCCCTGGTGCTAGCGACGGATGATCCGCGTGCCTTGAACTCGGCGCTGATGGAGCTCGGGCAAACCCACTGCACGCCGACCAAGCCTGCCTGTGATCTCTGCCCGGTGCGCGCCCACTGCCGTGCGACTGATCCGGAAGCACTGCCTGTGAAGAACGCGCGTCAGCAGATCACCGCCGTCACAGAGCGTGTCGTTTTTTTGCGCACCAGCGAGGGCGTGCTGCTGGAACTGGAGACTGGCAAACGCCGCACCGGTTTGTGGAAGCTGCCGGCGCTGCATCCCATGCATGAGGATTCACCGCCGCCTGTGCTGCTGCGCATGCAATATGGCATCACGCGCTACAAGGTCACGCTCTGGGTGCATGAACCGCATGTGCAGGCAGGGGAATGGCCTGATACGCATCGGGTGATCCCTGTCGCTGAACTTGAATCCACACCCATGCCTGCTCCGTATCGTAAGGCATTGAACGACCTGCTCCAGCGCGGAGAGTTCCGGCTCAGTGCCTGAATTGTCAGTTTGCGATTGACTTCCCATGACCTACCAGATGCCATTATCCTTTATGAAAAAGCGCACTCTTCTCTTATCCTGCCTCGCCCTTGTGATGGCGGGTTGCAAACCCTCGGCGGAAAAAGCTGCTGAGACCCCGGCTGCCCAGCCTGCCGCCAAGTCAGGCAAACCGCAGGTGCTGGTGGCGAACTACCCGCTGCAGTATTTTGCACAACGCCTCGCGGGAGATGCTGTGGAGGTGCGCTTCCTCGCACCGAAAGACGAAGACCCTGCTTTCTGGCAGCCGGATGAGGCCGCCATCACGGCATTTCAAAATGCCGATCTGATTCTCATGAATGGTGCTGGCTACTCCAAGTGGGCTGACAAAATCACGCTGCCAGAGTCGAAGGTGGTGGATACCTCGGCCGCCTTTGCCAACAATTTCATTGAGGTGCGCGATGCCACCACGCACAGCCATGGCCCGGGCGGGGAGCACAGCCACAATGGCACCGCATTCACCACCTGGATTGATTTCAAACAGGCCTCCTTGCAGGCGCAGGCAGTGGGAGATGCACTGGCGAAACTGGTGCCCGCTGCCAAAGACTCCATCAGCAAGAACACAGAGGCCCTGAAAGATGAGCTGGAATCTCTGGATGATCGCATGAGTGCGCTCAGCCGTCGCCTGGTACAGTATCCGCTGGTGGCCTCTCATCCGGTCTACCACTATCTGGCACGTCGATATGGGTTGAACTTGAAGTCAGTCCTTTGGGAGCCCGACACTGCGCTGGATGCCACAGCGCTCAGCGATCTCAATGGCGTCCTTGCCGGTCATCGCGCACGGTGGATGATCTGGGAAGGCGAGCCAAGCAAAGAAAACGTCGACAAGCTTGCGGCACTTGGGCTGCATAGCGTCGTCTTTGATCCCTGTGGCAATGTGCCTGCAAGTGGTGATTTCATGACTGTGATGAAAGCGAATGTGGAGGCGATGGAGAAGGCCTTTCAGTGACATGCAGGAGTTTTAGGTGTGAAAACACATCTGGAGATCGACCGAATAAGAAAAATATAGATTATCGTGTTGACGGCCTAACAAGGCTGTGTCATTATTCGTTACCTTCACAACAAGTCATGAAAACCAACCAGACACATCTTAACTCATCCGCGCTGACCGAGCGTCGGGGAGCGATCGTGTGTGGGAGATTGGATCATGGCTTTATGGCCGCCTATCCAGCACAAGATTGGAGTCTCCCAACAAAGAGATGTAGCGAGCAGGGTGCTTTGACACCCCATTAGGCCCCCGAAGGCCAGTTTCCCAAGGAAGCCCTGCTCGCCCACTCCAAGGCAGCAGGGCTTTTTTTTGGCCGCGAAACGAACCACATACCCCTTTCCATAC
>NZ_JBAQCR010000408.1:0-3125 GCF_049294395.1 Prosthecobacter sp. | reverse complement strand
GGGGATGATGCCGCGTGCGGTTCCGATCTTGGGGGTCAAGACTCGAAGCCAGCATTGAGGGGGGGATTTGCGGCGCGCCTACATCGCGATTCCAAGGATGTACTCAAACAACAAGATCGTCACAATGGCCCGCCGCATAAGCGTTTGCGCTTCAACAGTTTCGGCATTCAACCAAAGCCAGGCCGTTGCGACTGTGAACTCATTGGCTCAGTCAGTATCTGCCACTCTTCACACATTTAAACTCGACGCGCCGTCAGCGATCCACATAAGCTCCCACCATGTCTCGGCTCTTCATGTCCTTGCCTGGGTGGCTGGCGCTTTTCGTTCTCTGTCAGACGACGTGGTCGCAAGCCGCCAAACCTGAGGCAATGATCACGCGGACCTTCAAAGTGCCGCGCGACTTTGTGAGCTTCGAAATGTCTGCTGAAGTTCAGTCGCTGCCTGCCGATCCCTTTGCGACTTTAGCCGCGCCAGAGCGCAAGCCGGGCGAATCTGTCCCGTTGATCAAAACAGCGCGCGATCGTCTCGAAGAAGCGGGCCTCATCTTTCCAGATGGAGCCAGCGCCTCCTTTGATCCTTGGTCCAGCACACTCACTCTTATCAATACGCAGGCAAATCAGGACCTCTGTGAGGCATATTTTGAGCATGCCTCGATCAATTATCCACATCACGTGACCTTCGTGCTGACCGTGCTCGAAGGCCCGGGAGAAATCATCCGGCAGGCGAATGCAGCGGCTGCTGCTCAGGAAGATGCCGCGAAGGCTTTGGCGGACCTGATGCAGCATGCCGCAAAGCCGCAGTCCCAGGTTCACGTGGTGCAGGATGCCTTCATGGAATCAAGGCCAGGAATGCGTGTCACGACTCGTTCTGTGAAGGAGCATTACCATCCCACCGTCAGCACAGATGACCAGGGCCGCATCTCCGTTGACCGGGAGATGCTGATGGTGGGCATGAATCTGGAAATCGAGCCGGTCATCGATACCGATAACCTGCACGTTGATTTCAACTACAGCCTCGACCTCCATCCCTCGCCGCCCGTCTCGCGGCAGGTGGCAGTCTCTGATCCAGCCACCGGAAGTGCCGCCGAGCTGCCTTTCACCACGGTGCCCAAACTGCACTTCGCAGCAGACACTCAGGTGCTCAGCGGCAGCACGCGCCTGCTAGGTGTTTCCAAACCCTATGGCAAAGCCGGCGCTGAAAGCGAGGATGTACTCTGGGCGGCATTTATCACCACTCACATCGTGAGGTTGGAAAGCCTGCCGCGTGTCCGGCCAAAGGTCAAAGCTGCGCCCTTGAAGGTGCCCTCCGGCATGAAGAAGTTCGCGCTTCCCGTGCAGCTCGGCCTGTTGGAAAACGTGCTTCACCATTCTGGGCTGACGCTGCAGCAGTATCTGGACAAGAACGGCGTCGCTCCGGCCCCCGGTGCGGATGCGGTCATGGAAGGTGATGTGCTGACCGTGGTGAACACGCATGAAAACCTCGAGCGCATCGTCGTGCTGATCGAACATCTCACCTCGAAACTGCCGAAGACTGTCGCCCTGACCCTAGACACCGTGCAGGGTTCCGCCGACTTCCTGCGCGGTCTTGCCGTCAAAGCGGCGTCGCAGAAAGATCACGGCAGCCTGTGGTTGCAGGTGCAGGAAGCGCTTAATGCTGGCCGTCATGATCTCAAGCACGTCAGCACCAGCCGCCTGGAAACCAGATCGGGTGTGCGTTCCACCCTGGAGTCCGTGCAGGAGCACACCTTCCTCTCCGAATTTGGCCGGGATGAAAAGGGCCGCATGGGTCCGCAATTTGAAATCCGCCGCGTGGGTTCCATCCTGGACTTTGAACCCACGATCACCTGGGATGGTTGCATCGACCCCTCTCTGTCTCACGAATTGCATCTGCTGCCTCCGCAGGCGGGGCGTGGGGAAGTGCTGGCTCCCGGTTCCAAAGTGAAGCACGACTTTCCCATCGAGGACTTGCACGTGCAGCAGACCGTGACCCACATGCATATGGAAGATGGCGGCATTCTGCTGCATTCGTTGGTGCAGCCGCCCGGTGCCAAAACTGGAGATCAATTGATCGCCACCTTTCTGCGCTGCGATGTGATCCCTCAAAGCTCACGACGAAAAGAGACCGGGCCAACGCTGGCACAAATGCTTGCGAGTGTGCCCAAGACTGACTCGCAGGAGCTGTGGACACGCAGCTTTCGGGTGGCTCCTGATTTTCTATCAACTCACTCCGGTTCCGGGAGTTCAGCGAGCGGCACCCTCACTCCTCGGAAAACAGCGCGACAAATCCTGGAGGATGCGGGGATTTCATTTCCTGAAGGATCATCGGTTTCCACAGGCAACGCGACCTCTGAGATCATCGTCAGAAACACCGCGGAGAACCTGGACAAGGTGGAGCAGTTTGTGAAATGGATGGAAAGGGAGACTCGTCCCTCCACCGTTACCACGACCTCCCATGTTCTTGAGGCGCCGGGCCCGCTGGTGCGCCGCCTCATGACCGGCCTGGGCACTCGCGGCGATCATCGTGCAGAACTGAAACAACTGCTCGACGCCGTGCGTCAGGGCAAAGTCAGGCATCTCGGTCTCTCGCGCATCGAGACCAGGGCCGGAGCAAACGGCAAGGCGGAGCAGGGCGTTCAGCATCCTTTTTTCAACGGAGCCATGGACACCGACGTGCGACTCGTCGGCTTCAGCACCGAAGTGGAAGTCATCAGTAGCACCCCGCACGCCGCCCCGGGTTTCCTGATCACATCCGAATTCCACCCCGCACCTCCGGTCGAACATCGCGAATACGTGATCGACTTCGAAGGCCGTCGCCTGGAGTTTCCACTGACCGATTTTTACGTCATGAAGCTGAAGACCGAAACGGTTGTCCCCGATGGGCAAGCCCGCCTGCTCGCCGTGTGGAAACCAGTGGGCAAAGGGGAAGGAGAAAACGCGGACCTGCTGCAGGTGCTGTTCATCACCTGCGATGAAGTGCTCACCCAGCCGTGAGGCCACCGGAGGGCTGGTACACCCACGGGAAGTTACCTTAGCCGTTGATCACCCAGGGTCAGGGTCACGAGGGCCAAAATGGGGTCATTTGGCCCTCATGGCCCTTCGCGGGTTCAGGGTCACAGGGTCACGACC
>NZ_JBAQCR010000407.1:0-2120 GCF_049294395.1 Prosthecobacter sp. | reverse complement strand
AAGGGACGTTCGATTTTGCCGCGGAGGGGCGGAGAGGCAGAGGGGGCAGAAGATGGATTTAATTTCCTGCTGCCTTTGCGGTAAGCTGGAACGCCTTGAAGTTCGGCACCAAGGGGCGAGTTTTGCGGACGGCTATCGGGGGGCTGAGGGATCGCTGATTTTCGGCAAAGGAATGATTTGGCAAAGGAATGTCCGGAGATTGGAGGCACTGATTTTGCACCGTGCGGTGTGCAGCGTGGAACCTCGAAACGAAGGGGACGGCCTACGGAACACGCGGAATACACGGAAAATCAGGCTGAAGCCCAAGCGTGCTGGAAATGGACAACCGCAGAGGAGCGACGGGCGCAGAGATTGATCCAGAGTTCTCTTATCGGTGGTTTGGAACTTCGAAAATCAACAATCGATTGTTCGACAATCTTCAATTTTCTGGAATCGGAGCCCCCTGGGTGTGCGCGATTGAGGATTGATGAGCAGGGATTGCTGATTGAAGAGGTTCCTCCCCCTATGCCCGGATGGGCGGGCCGTACCAGACGTAGCACATGAGATAGACGATGATGCCGGTGACGGAGACGTAGAGCCAGACGGGGACGGTCCATTTGGCCATGCGCTTGTGCTTGTCGAAGCGGCTGCGCAGGGCGGGGACGACGGTCATGATGATCATCGGCAGGCTAAGCACAGCGAGCGGGATGTGCGTGAAGAGGATGGTGAAGTAGATCGGACGGGTGAGGCCGGTGCCGGCGAACTTCACGTGGCCTGCGTGGTAATGATAATAGAGGTAGCAGCCGAGGAACGCGGTGGAGAACAGCAGGGCGATGATCATGCTGACGATGTGCGGCTTCTTGTGGCCGAGCTTGATCATCGTCAGACCGAGGATGATGTGCAGCAGCGCGCAGCCGTTGAAAATCGTGTAGAGCTTGGGGAGTTCGGTGACGTCCATGGTTTATTTCGAGGCAGCGGGTACGTAAGGGGCCTTTTTCTGTTCGTTGAGAAGGTAGTGGAGGTCTTTGCGCAATTTTTCATCCCAGAATTTGGCGAATTCGGGGTCGGGATTCAGGATGTCCGCCAGACTGCGCACGTGACCGCGGTGGTCGATGACGGCGACGCGGAGGTCGTGGATGTATTTGTCATCCGGGGAGAGGCGGTCGGCCTCGGGCATGTCCTGCACGGGGCGGAACTGGGCCTGGCTGGTCATGAACTTGCGCACGGCGTCTTTCTCGCCGTTCACGAACCACCAGTTGGCGTCGTCCTTGATGCCGAGGCCGCTGGCGAATTTCTTCATCATCTCCGGTGTGTCATCGGCGTCGAGGGTGAAGCTGACGAGCTGGAGGCCGGGCTCATTGGCAAATTCCGCCTGCAGTTTCTTGAGCTTGGCGATGACGGCAGCGCAGCCACGGGGGCAGCGGGTGAAAACCCAGGAGATGACGAGGACCTTGCCTTTCAAATCTTCGAGATGGACGGTCTTGCCGCTGCGCTCGGTGAGTTCGAGGTCTTTTTCGAGACGGCCAAGGATCGGGGGGCGGTTCACGTCGTTGTCGATGCGTGAGCGGTAGATGAGGTAGTTGTAAAAGACGACGAGGCCGAGGACGGCGATGATGACGGGCACCCAGATGGTCCAGGGGCTGAGCTTGGCTTTGGCGGGGGAATCGTTCATGGCGGTGCAGTTACGCGTGTTTCCAGGCGATGATGGATACGGTCAGAATGCCCGGGAGATACATCAGCGTGCAGAAGAAAAGCTTGCGGGCGGTCACGCGTTCCGGCTGGCGATTGAAGCGCAGCGCCAGCACGCAGAGCCAGCCGCTGAGCAGGAGGGCCGGGGGCAAAAACCACCAGGCGTAGGCAGCGCCGGCATAGACGGGATAGAACATCAGCAGCACGGTGCTGACAGCGTAGGCGAGAGCGTGCTGCGAGGTGCGCGCGCCGTGTTCATCGTCGTTGGCGAGCATGACGAAGCCGCCTTTGCGGTACTCGTCGCGATACATCCAGTTGATGGCGAGGAAATGCGGGAGCTGCCAGAGGAAGAGGAGGAGGAAGAGGTAGATGGCACCTGGCTCCACCATGAGCTCCCAGCGGAAATGCGGCGCGGTGCCCGCAGGCAGCGGCCCGGCGGCACCCGCCCAGCC
>NZ_JBAQCR010000406.1:0-6895 GCF_049294395.1 Prosthecobacter sp. | reverse complement strand
ATATGGTGGTGTGTGGGTCTTGGGTGATGGAGGGAGCGCTGATCGACAGGCAGGAGTGCCTGTCGTACTTACTGAGGTCGGGTTTTTCGGCCCGTCCAGAGGAGGGGCTGATGCGTTCTATCGGCGTGTACGGTTATTCTCGTTTTCGAGAATAACGTCAAAGGCAAAAAACTTACTTTCTGCGGAGTATGAATTGGCATAAATATCATTGTATCTGACCTGAATCAGAACCCTGAAACCGCATTCATTGTGGAAAGTCCAGAATCGCCATTACCAAATTTGCAACCGTCCGCGTCTGGACTGCCTCCTGCTTTGCCGCAGGGGGAGAGCCTGAATCCGTTTGCGGATGATGTCTGCGCGGGGCCGTTTGGCGTGGCGGAGAATCGCTCGGTGCCGGGTTTGAACGGGGACATTTTAGGGCAATTGACGACGACGATTGATGAGCGTCAAAGCAGCGCGGGTCGTACCGGCGGGCAGCCTTTGCTGCTGCTGACGGCGCCGCGTGCGGGCTATGGCAAGACGCATCTGCTGGGTCGCCTTGCGGCTGCGGCAAACGGGCAGGTGGTGCTGGTGCCGCTGGCGTTTCGACTTGAGGATACGATCGGTATTTCGGCGGTGGCGGTGCGCGGGCTGGAGTCGATGGCACGGGCGGAGGCTTCGCGTGAGGGCTGGACGAAGCTGCGTGAGGCCTGTGCGGGTGTGTGCGCGACTTTGGTGCGGCGTTTGATCGAGAACGGCACGCTGCCGTGTGCGAATCCGGAGCAGGCACTGCGTGTGCTGGGCGGTGATCCGATTGAGGTGTTTGATGAGAAAGGCAGTGCACGTCTGATCGGTGACTGGGTGCGGCGCTTTGAAGGGCAGCTGCGCAGGCCGATGACGGAGCAGGCGATGAAGCGAGTGCCGGCGATCCCGACGGCGCTGGAGTCCTGGGTGAATGCGATGCTGAACCACGCGCTGGATGGCGGCATGTCCCACATGGCGGTGCTGCGCATGCTGGCGGCGGATGAGTCCAATGAAGGCCCGGTGACGTGGCTGCGACTGCTGGGGCTGTGGAGGCCGGTGGTGCTGCTGGTGGATCACCTGGATGCGTATTATCGAAATCCGGAGGCGGGGCTGCGCATTGCCTCGCTGCTGCTGGACATGTCTGAGATGGATGGCGTGCACGTGGTGCTGAGCCTGAACCAGGATGTGTGGCAGGCGACGTTTGGGCATCATCTCCCGAGTGCGATGGAAGACCGGCTGACGGCTTCGCAGATGCTGCTGCGCGGCATTGGCGAGGGGGAGGCGGCGACGCTGCTGCGGCTGCGCCTGCAGCATGCGGGCATCCCGATAGATGCGGGACGTGAGTTCACGAATTTCCTGGATGTGAAGCGCTACTTCCTGGGGCGGCCGCTGGGCTCGGTCTCGGCGCGTACCTTTCTGCGCCATGCGGCCAAGCAGTGGGACTTTTTCCAGCAGACGCTTTCGGCTCCGGTGATGCAGGGCGGCGTCTCTCTGCATACTCTGACTGCGGATGAGGGGGTGCTGCCGCTGATGAGCGAGGAGGTGGCTGAAAGCACGGAGGAAAACCAGACATCTGCGGGTGAGTATCCGATTTTTGATTCGAGCACGACGGCGCAGATGAAGCTGATGGCGGAGGGACTGGCGGAACCCACGCCGGCGCTGCCGCAGCAGAATGAAGCACCACTGATGCCACCGCCTGCGGGCCTGAATGGGAAGCATCTGCCGCCGCCAAGCGCGGTGGTGAATGCGGACACGAGCGAGGCAGATGAAGCACCTTCGCAGTTCTCGCCGAGTTCGGCGGGTGCTTTTGAAAATCTGCGCGAGATGCTCGGCAAGCTCAGGCAGCCGAGTGCGCCGCATGCGACTGAGAGCAATGGCTCGCATTCCGTGGCCGAACGTCTGGCGGATGTGCTGGGTGCTGCGGCAACGCCCGCGCCAGCCGTGGCTGCGGCTGCGGTGGAACTGCCTGCTCCGTCTGCTGCGGTGGCCATGCCACCGGCGTTTGTACCCTCATCCCGGCCTGCGGTGACGGCTGCGCCCCCTGCGCAGAATGCGGAGCGTGATGCGCTGCTGGGTCGCTACGAGGCGCTGCGCCTGCAAATGGCTGCGGAGGCGGTGTCTCTGCCGCTGGATTTTACGAAGCTGGCGGATCTGATCCGGCTGGCGGGCAGGCGTTTCCCCCTGGTGCGCTTCAGCGAGCATGAGCTGCCGGGCATGACTGGCCGTTATGCGATGTGCTGGTCGCTGCAAGGATTGGAAGTGGTGTTTGGCCTGGCGAATTTCGCGGACGGCTCCTACTGGCGCACGCTGGCGGGTTTTGCCGCCGGCAGGCTGGCAGAGCTGAACCAGGATGCGCATTCCACGGGCACCTCGGTGCCACGGCTGAAGATCACCACCTTCAAGACGGACCGCGAGCAGCAGAGCTGGGCGATCCTGCAGCAAAGTGCCGCCTTCCCAGAGGTGTTGAAGACGAACGTGGACTCGATCCACCTGGACACTCAGAACGTCGCGGCGCTGTATGCGATGCAGCGCATCATCAAAGAAGCGGAAAGCGGTGCTCTGGAAGCCACGCCTGCGCAGGTGATGAGCGTGCTGGCACGTGAGCTGGATTTCTTCTGGAAGCGGGTGACGCGTGCGGCGTGAAGAGGAAAGGATGAGCCGGGCGCAGCGAACCGGAGCGCAGCGCGGACAGCCGAAGGCCAACGGACGGACGAAGTGAGCCCGAAGGGTGGGCGAAGCGAATCAATGACGAAATCTGAATGACAAAGCGGCCGGAGGAGGTAGGCGTTTTTGATGAGTGATGAACGAGGAGATGAGCCGGCGCTGCCGCTTTTCACGGCGCGGTCCTGGGCGGTGGCGGGCCGGTTTGGTGTGCCTGAGGCAGAGCGTGGCGTGACGCCGGAGATCACCGAGGGGCTGGCTCTTTTTGAGGCGGCGCCTGCGGCGGAAGCGGATGGCTACTCAGCGTGGAAGTCCGAGATGGCTGCGGAGAAGGCGGCTGAAGAAGCGCGACGCCGGAACAAGGAACTGCCAGTACATACCAGCGAGGAGGGCTTTGCCCGCTGGAAGGAGGAGGCGGAGAATGAGAAGCGCGCCTTTGAGAAACGCTGGGGCGTGCCGCTGGGCAAGCTGGTGCGTGTGCAGCTGCGCGGGGAATCCCGGGAGCGTGAAGGGCTGCTGCGTGTGGTGGAGGCGCCTGCGGGAAGCTCCGCCAAGGCGCTGAGACTGACGCTGGGCGGGCATGCGTTTGCGGCTGCGCAGATCGAGAGTCTGGTGAGGGTGTAGGGCGGGGAAGAAATAGGTCGTATAGGGCCTGTAGGACCTATCAGGGGCGGCGTTGCGCGGAAGCACCAGAAACGAAAAAACCGCACGCCACACGCGCGGGGCGGTGGGGTGCGGTGATTTGAGAGAGGTGGGCGGGTCTAGAACTTGTAGCCGAAGCGGACGCTGCCGAAGTGGGCTTCCATGTTGTTGCGGAAGATCTGGGTCTGGTAGCCGAGCATCATGCTGAAGTCGGGGGTGAACTGGAAGTTCACGCCGGTGCCGATGACCAGGTAGTCCTGGCCGGGGGTTTGATTGCCGCCAGCGGCGGTGAAGGGGGCATTGATGAGGCTGACGCTGGTGCCGTTGTTGTGCAGGTTCTGGCGCTCGTAGCTGAGGCGGAACTGCGGGGTGATGGTCGCCCAGTTGGTGGAGATCTTCTTGGAGGTAGACCAGCCGACGCGAGTGACGAGGGACTCAAAGGTCTGACGAGCGAAGGCGAGGGCTGCGAGACCGCCGCCGGTTTCACTGTAGCCGTCGATGGAGCCGTGGAGGTAATCAGCACCGATGAATGGGCCGGTGACGAGGGTGTTGTTCTGGAAGCGGAAGTTGTAACCGGTGTTGAACTGCACTGAGTTGGTGTAGGCAGTGGTGCTGCCGGAGGCGCTGGTGAAGCCGAAGCCGGGATTGCGGGAGGTGCCCATGTCGTAGTCGCCAAAGGAGTAGAGCAGGCTGGCCCAGACGTTTTTACGTGCGTAGGCGAGGTAGGTGGAGAGGGCCGGGCCTTCGAGGTTCACGCTGCCGAGGCCGCCGGTGTAGGTCTGCTGGCTCTGGAGGAAGGAGAGAGCGAAGCCGAGGGTGAGGCCACGGGAGAGATGGCGCTCGATGCCGACACCGGAGGCCCAGGAGTCGATCTGGACGCCGGCCTGGCTGCTGATGGGGCTGAGCTTGACGTTGCCATAGTTGACGGTGGCGAAGGCTTCCCACTGGCGGCTGCGCTGGATGCGCTGGGCGATGGGGTTCTTCCCGGGGCCGTCTCCCTGGCCGGTGACGACGCCTTCATCCATGGAGGAGGCGAGGCTGTCGGCGGCGTCTTCTTCTCCGCGGCCGGCGCGGAGCATGAAGAGGTGATTGTTGACGTCGTTGGTGACGGTCTGGTTCGCCGCGAGGACGCCCTGATTTTCGGCATTGGCGAAGGCGAGGCCGAAGATCTGCGCGGAGGGCCGCGAAAGGTCATCGACGACATCAAAGAGCGTGCTCGATGGGACAATTTCGTCAACGCTATTGGCAGTTCCCAGGCCCAGAATGTAGGTGCCTGAAGTCGGCAGGGTGAAGGTGTTGATCTGGACTCCTGCAAGCCCGTTTGAGCCTACCAAGGTGATGTTATTGGTGCCAGGACCTGTGAGCGTGGCGAAGCCGCCATCAAGGCCACCATCGGTGTTGTTGAAAAACGAATGGATGGTAATGACTTCGCCTGCATAGCCGGTGAAGGATTGATAAAGGAAGGATGCATCTGTGACTCCTCCTGAAAGGGAAAAGCCTGAAAGGCTGCCAGCTGTGAGGCCCAGGGAGACCTCCAATGGAGCGAGAGCATTGAGGGAGGTGCCATGTTCGTTTGAAATCAAAGTCTGGAAGCTGCCAACGATGTTGGCACCGGTGCCGACGATGCTGGCATTGCCGCCGAGGTTGGTCCAGCCGGTGAGGTCCCCTGTTTCAAATCCGGGATTGACCAGCTGTGCGGGGGCAAAGCCTGCGGAGAGGGCGAGGAGGAGAGCTGTCTTAAGGAGTGATTTCATTCGTGGTGTGTCTTGCTAGGTTTTTTTCGGGGAGAGTTTTTTCGTGGCGAAGAGAAGAGGAAAAGAGGGCCGTGCTCGGCGGTGAAAGCGGCTGAAATGGCGTGGTCGTGGTGCTTTGCGCAGCAGCGTGACGGTGGGAGACGCCCTCAACTATCTAGGACCGAAATGACCTGCAGGTCATAGGTATGCAGGTGGGTGTCCATCGTTAGGTAACATTGCGGAATCTAAGCAAAAAATGCATCAATGAAAGATATATGGTGTTTTTATTTTGAGGTATTGTTTTCAACCGGTTGAAGTGGTGGGCATTACAGGCGGTGAAAAGTGAAGAAGTCGGGGGGGGCTGGAAGCCCACGCCGGTGCCGATGACCCAGTAGTCCTGCTCGGGCGTTTGATGGCCGCCGCTGGCGCTGAATGGGGCGTTGATGAGGCTGGCACTGCAACGCTCAAGAGTCTGGACTGACTAAGGAGCAGCCGGGGCCGGCACAATGATCTCGTGCTCGCCGGGAGCGAAGGTGGGGCGCTGGGTCCATTTGAGGCCTTTTTTGCCAAACAGGTAATCGACGGCGTCGTCGGGGGCCCAGGTCCAGGTGTAGATGCCCTGGTCGTTCGCCTGGTCGGGGATCTTGCTGTAGGGGACGTTTGAGTGACGCCAGTTAAAGAGGGTTTCTTTGCCGCGCCAGCCGGTGATGTTGACCGAGACCTTGGGCACGGGTTTGCCTGCGGCATCGACGAACTTGAAGGTGATGGTCTTGCCGGGCTGGAGCTGCAGGTCTTCCGTGTGGGTTTTGGCCGTGAGCTGGATCTCTTTGAGCAAGGGGGCGTGGCCCGGGGCGATGACGGTGAGCAGGGTCTTGCCGGGCAGGAGCGGGGGGAGGCGGAAGCGGCCTGCGTCGTCGGCGAAGGCTTCCTGCACGTTGCTGTTGTGGTAGGGCCTGTCCCCCCAGATGACGAGGGCTTTGGGCACGGGCTTGCCATCGGGTCCGGTGACGGTGCCGGAGACGCGCACGCCGGTCTGCATGACGGAGATGGCGGTTTGATCGCGGAACTGCTGGAGGGAAAAGGGCGGGCCGCTCATGCCGCGCCATTCCTGATCGCCCACATGGTCGGGGTGCTGGAGCCGGAGGCCGATGCGCCAGTCCGGGCCGGCGGGGACGTTGCTGAGGGCCCAGAAGCCGTGTTCGTCGGTGACGCAGGCGTCCTCTGCCTCCGCCAGCCAGTGGTTCACCACCGCCTCACCTCTGCCGCCCCGGCCGAGCTCGCGGGAATCGACGCTGACTTCGACTTTGGCGCCGGGGATGGGCGCGCCGATGTCGTCGTGAATGAAGCCGCCGATGGTGGTGCCCTGCGCGAGGGTGAAGGTGAAGTCCTTGGGTGCGGGATCGCCACCGAACTTGCTGGCATTGAGGTTGGCAAACATGGGGACGTGGCCTTTGGCGCTGGCCCAGAGACGGAGGATATCCACCTGGGCGGGGAGTTCGAAGGTGGTGCTGCCCTGGGCGTCGGTGAGGAAGTCGGCGTTGGGCGGGAACTTGGCGTTGGTCCAGACGCTGCGGTGGATCTTTGCGCCTGGGATGGGCGCGCCGGATTCATCGATGACGCGCACGGTGAGGGAGCGGGTGGCGGCCGCGGGTGCCTCCTCGGCAGCTGCGGTCTGGGGCAGCAGGTGCGCCATGGTGATGAGGATGGCGATTAAGAGGCAGTCTTTTTTCACGCAGGTTATTTTAAGTGGGTGGCGTGGGAAAAGCGAGGATGAAATAGCCCAGACGAGGGCGGTGGGGATGATGGTGCCGCGTGCCAGAGAGACGGGGAGTTGTCTTCGCCATTGATGCAATGGG
>NZ_JBAQCR010000405.1:0-6909 GCF_049294395.1 Prosthecobacter sp. | reverse complement strand
CGGCAGGCTCCATGACGTACGAACGTCCTCGCAGTCGGGCGGTTTGGCGGAGAGGGCGGTGGAGCATGCCACGCTTTCGACGCCAAACACGACCGACCTACGGTCCAAAGCGCCAGCAGCCTCACATCTTCCCCGTCTTCACAAAGTCGATGATCTTCTGGTCATCGTCCCCTGCCGCCCACGTCACGCGTAAAAAATCGGCGGGATGCAGCCGGTGCTGCTCAAAGAACGCGCGGTCTCCGCCGCAGCCATACATCGTGTCCGGGTCCATCTCGCCGCGCAGCTTGGCGCGTGCCTTCACGATCAAGCGCGGCAGCCACGGAATGCCGTCCACCGCCGCTGGCTTGGGCGGAAGGGCGCTCGGCGGCACGGTTTTGCCGGTACGCTCGCTCTTCTGCACCACGCGGAAGTAATCCCTGCGCACCGCCGCCACCAGCAGGCTTGTCTCCAGGGTGGGGCCTTCCGCGCCATACCGGCAGTGATCATCGACGAAGTCGAAAAACTCCTGGGTCGTGTAGCCGATGCCGTCCAAAAAAGCCTTGTCCGCCTCCTTGAACCAGCTGACCGCACGGGTGTCTCCCCCAAGGTGCAGTTTGGAGCAGCGCTCGAAGAGTTCGCGGAAAGATGTGTCCCAGGTTAAGTCGCTCATAAGAAGAGGCTACGCTTAACGACGGCGCATTGAACGTCAAATATTCGCGCGCAACCAATCCGCACCTCCCGTGGTTTACATCGCGCATGACCCTCGCTAGCATGGCAGCCACACTGCCAGCCTACCTCATGCCCGAACCGGAACGGAACGCCCTCCCCCATTCACCGCCGGCAGCAGCCGACGATGCCGGGGAGTCTTCCGACCAGGAAAGCGTCCGTCTCATGCTCCGCGTCAAGGAGGGCGATGTGAAGGCCTTTGAGCAGCTCGTGGAGCTGCATCAAAACGCCGTCGTCGGCACCTGCGCCCGCATGCTGAACAACATCGAAGACGCGCACGACATCGCGCAGCAGGTCTTCATCCGTGTCTGGCGCAGCGCCCCGCGCTACGAAGTCACCGCCAAGTTCACCACCTGGCTCTTCACCATCACCCGCAACCTCGTCTTCAATGAAACCCGCCGCCGCTCCCGCCGCAAGGAGGTGAGCATGGAGCAGGAGAACGAGGACGATCCGCCCAAATACTTCGCCGATCACAGCACCCCCGGCGCGGATCACATCACCCAGCAGACGGAGCTGGAGCAGGCGCTGGACAAAGCCATCGCCGCGCTGCCGGAGAAGCAGCGCATCGCCGTGATCATGCGCCGCCACCAGGACCTGCCATACGAGGACATCTGCGCCGTCTTGAAGATGTCCCTGCCCGCCGTGAAGAGCCTCCTCTTCCGCGCCCGCACCGAATTGCGGAAGCACCTCGCGGCTTATTTGGGTGAGGATGTGGAGTGAGGGTGCGGAAACTCAAAAATCAGCAATCCTTGTTCATCAATCGTCAATCATGCATGCCCATGACTCTCCAAAGCCGGAGGATTGACGATTGTCGAGCAATCGATTTTTGATTTTAGAAGTTTCCATACCATGAAAGAGCAAGTCAATGCCCTCGAAGATCGTCTTGTGGACTTTGCGGTCCGCATCATCACAGTCGTAGAATCACTGCCCGACACCAAGGCTGGAAGGCACATCGCTGGACAATTGATACGCTCTGGAACATCCCCCGCGCCAAACTATGGCGAGGCTCAAAGCGCGGAATCCAGAGCCGACTTTGTCCACAAGATGAAAATCTGCCTCAAAGAACTTCGCGAGACTCTGATCTGGCTCAAGATCATCGAGCGCAAGCCGCTCTGCTCCAAGACGCGACTCACTCCCATCCTCACCGAATGCGACGAACTCATCAGCATCTTCGTCAAAAGCATCCAGACCGCCGAGCGCAACAAAGGCTCTGGAAAATAGTCCCTCAAAAATCAGCAATCCTTGCTCATCAATCGTCAATCGCTCACACCCAAGACATTCAAACCCCGGAGGATTGACGATTGTCGAGCAATCGATTTTTGATTTTAGAGGTCCCAAACCCTCCTTGCGGCGTGTTTGGTCGATGTGAGGCATTAGCTTCCGTTTCCCCTCGAAAATCAACAATCCTTGCTCATCAATCGTCAATCGCTCATGCCCACGAGTCTCCAATGCCTGCCGACTGACGACTGCCCATCAGCTAGTTTTTGATGCTTGAAGTTTCATGCCCACTCAGGCGTACTCTCCGCCTTCGCATGAAACTCTTTCTGCTCGCTCTTCTCGCCCCCACGCTGCTGCTTGCCGCCCCGAAGCCGCTGTTCAACTCCAGGCTCATCACCAGCGCCACGCCGAATCACAGCGTGGACATCGATGTGTCGCTGGAGGGCGCGAAGGAGCTCTTCCTCGTCGTCACCGATGGCGGCAACGGCTTCACCGCCGATTGGGCGGACTGGGCCGAGCCACGTCTCATCCTGGCCGATGGCAGCGAGAAGAAGCTCACCGAGATCGAATGGAAATCCGCACAGAGCGGCTGGAACAACGTGCGCGTGAATGCCAGCGCCGGCAGCACCGAACTCCGCAGCGCGGGCAAGGCCATCGAATACGGCATCGGCACCCATGCGAACAGCATCATCGCCTTCAATTTGCCCGCTGGCACCAAGCGCTTCAAAGCCAGAGGCGCACTCGATGAAGGCGGCACCAAGCAGGGCAGCGCCAGCGTGGAGTTCCGCGTGTACACGGAAAATCCCGGCCCCATCGCTGCAAGCGACAGCAGCTCGCACGATCCGGCGGATGCCGTCGATTCGCTCACCGTGCATCCCGAACTGCAGGTGCAGCTTTTCGCCAGCGAGCCCATGATGGAGAGCCCTTCAAGCATCGACATCGACCACCGTGGCCGCGTCTGGGTCTGCGAAGTGGTCAACTACCGCAAGCATCTCGGCGAACGTGCCGAGGGCGACCGCATCCTCATCCTCGAAGACACCGACGGCGACGCCAAGGCCGACAAGTCCACCGTCTTCCACCAAGGCCATGATGTGGACAGCGCCCACGGCATCTGCGTCCTCGGCAACAAAGCCCTCATCTCCTGCGGCGACGAGGTCTTCTGGCTCATCGACGACAACGGCGACGACAAGGCCGATCGCAAGGAACTCATGTTCACCAAGATCGGCGGCGCGCAGCATGACCACGGCATCCACGCCTTCCACTTCGGCCCCGATGGCCGCCTCTACTTCAATTTCGGCAACGCCGGCAAACAGCTCTGCGACAAAGACGGCAAGCTCATCACCGACATCCACGGCGTCAAATGCACCAACCAGAACAACCGCCCCTACCAGCAGGGCATGGTCTTCCGCTGCGAACTGGATGGCAGCAACGTCGAAGTCCTCGCCTGGAACTTCCGCAACAACTGGGAAGTCGCCGTCGACAGCTTTGGCACGATGTGGCAGTCCGACAATGATGACGACGGCAACAAAGGCGTGCGCATCAACTACGTCATGGAGTTCGGCAACTACGGCTACTCCGACGAAATGACCGGCGCTGGCTGGCAGACCCCGCGTCTCGGCTGGGAAAGCGAAATCCCGCTGCGCCACTGGCACCAGAATGATCCCGGCGTCATCCCCAACATGCTGCAAACCGGTGCCGGCAGCCCGACGGGCATGCAGGTGTATGAAGGCGATCTGCTGCCCAGCATTTTTCATGGGCAGCCTTTGCACTGCGATGCCGGCCCCAACGTCGTCCGCGCCTACATCACCCAGCCCGACGGCGCTGGCTACAAAGCCGAAATCGTCAACATCCTCGAAGGCACGAAGGACAAATGGTTCCGCCCGAGTGATGTGGCCGTGGCACCGGATGGCTCGTTGATCGTCGCTGATTGGTACGATCCGGGCGTCGGTGGCCATGGCATGGGAGATGTGACTCGCGGAAGGTTGTTCCGTGTGACGACGAAGGCGGCGGAGAAGTATCAGACTCCAAGCTTCAAGCTGGACACCGTCGAAGGTGCCGTGGCTGCATTGAAGTCGCCGAATGAAGATCAGCGGTATCTGGCGTGGGTGAAACTGCATTCCATGGGAGAAACAGCGATTCCTGCTCTCAAAAAATTGTTCGAGGACCAAAAAGCAAACTCTCAACACCGTGCACGCGCCTTGTGGCTGCTGGCATCGCTTGAAAAACCGAAACCCTCTGCCGTCAATGTGGATCAGACGACTTTTGCAGCAGAGTTTCTGGCAGAAGCGGTTGCGTCCCAGACCGACACGAATATTCGCGTGGCAGCCGTCAGAGCAGTCCGTCAGGCACTTGCACGCTCAATCATCACAAAACAGGATCAGTATTACGCCTTCGGCATTTCCAACTCAGAAGAAGCCCCTGCGGTGAGTCGCGAGATCATGATTGCGCTGCGTTTTGATCCAAGCGAGTACGCCACAGATCTCTGGGTAATCGCAGCCGCAGTGGTGAGAGAGGATCGCTGGCGGCTTGAAGCCCTCGGCATCGGTGCTGACCTGCACTGGACGACAAGGCTTCAAGCCTGGGATAAAATTCTAAAGCAGTGGGATACGGACTCGATAACCAAAGAAAGCACAGGGCATACGCCTCGCTCACGCAACCTCATCGCATGGCGTTCTCGCGGCGAGGATTCTGTCTCGCGCATCGTTGAAGCCTTTAACTTCAAATACAAAGGCCAACACGAAGCGCCGTTCCCTTTGAACGGATTATCGGCACTCCGAGCCCTCCAGCTCCTCTCCTACAAACACCCCAAGGAAGTCTCCGCCGCCGCGCTCACCATCTTCCTCAAAGCCGACGCAGACACCGCCCTCGCCTCCACCGCCCTTCTCGATCGCAACACCATCGCCTCCAATCCCGAAGCCAAGGCGCGCCTCGACTCCCTCCTCAAACCCGTCATCGGCAAACCTGAGTTCATCTCCCTCGTCGAGCGCCTGAACCTAACCGGTTTTGAGAAGGAGCTGCTGGACTTCATCATCGCCAATCCCAACGCGCCCGAGTCTGTAAACGCTGCGCGGCTCATCGCCGCGAATCGCGATGGCGCCCTGCGTTTCCTCAAAGACGCCGATGCCGCCTCCGCCAAGGCCCTCGTCGCATCACTCGGTCGAGTCAGCGACCGCGCCTCCGTCTCCGTCTTGAACCAAGCCTTCTGGCCCGAGAAACGTACAGACGTGCGCCACGTCATCATCGACGCCCTTGCCCTCAGCGGCGAAGGCGGGCGCAACATCCTGCGCTGGCACAGCGAAGCCAAGCTGCCCGCCGAATTCAAAGATCAGGCCGCACTGGCACTCAGCCGCAGCACCGATGCCGGACTGCGGAGCGAGGCCGCCCAAGCACTCCCCTTGCCTGCCGCACAGGGTTTGGAAAACTTCCCCAAGCTGCCCGAACTCGTGAAGCTCAAGGGCGATGCCGCCAAGGGCCCGCAGATGTTCATACAGGCCGGTTGCATCGCCTGCCACCGCGTCAAAGGCCAGTTCATCGACTTCGGCCCAGACCTCTCGCAGATCGGTGCGAAGCTTTCCAGTGAAGGCCTCTTCACCGCGATCCTGTATCCCAGCGCCGCCATCGAGCACAGCTTCGTCGGTCAGACTGTCACGACCAAGGAAGGCCAGACCATCACCGGCTATCCCATCAGCGAAACCGACACTGAACTCACCCTGCGCATCGCCGGCGGAGCCTCCACCCCCGTGAAGAAATCCAGCATCGCCAAGAAGGAGGAATTGAAGCTCTCCCTCATGCCTCCCGGCCTCGCCGGTGCCATTGGCCCGCAGGGGCTTGCGGATCTCGTGGCGTGGCTGCAGACGCTGAAGTAGTACGACAGATTGGCTTCGCTTGTCTGTCGATCAGCGGTCCGCAAAGCCGCCACAGCCCACAACTCTACCTACCACGCCACACCGGCCTGTGAAGCCGGTTTGGGATCAACGTAAATCAAAGAGACTGCGGTCCCGCTGACCGACAGGCAGGAGTGCCTGTCGTACTTCAGGCAATCTCCCAGCGCTGTTCGTAGCTGAAATCAGTCTCGGGCAGCCCGGCTTTCTGCGGGTTCATCTGGATGTAACGCTGAATCTTTTTCAACTGCTCCAAACTGCGCACGATGTGGCTGAACGACTCATCCATCCACAGAGAGCCCGTTTTTCCCAGTAGGCAATTGAGGTTTCTTGCACTGACGCCCTTGATCGACTTCAAGATTTCATGCAGAGGCTTGTCACCAATCGGCTGCAGCAGCACATGGACATGATTGGGCATCATCACCCAGTCACCGAGATCGTAATCGGTGCCATGTTTGAAAAGCAGGCGCTCGACCACCTCAGTGCGACATCGAACATCACGCAGCACACACTCGCCGGAACCGGCATCAAGCCATCGCTCCATTCGAACCGTGAAAAGACGCCGATATTCTTTGAGCACACCTTCATCCCAAGGCTCCGGATAACTTCGCCGCCAGCCTTCCCTTTCATACAACCAGCGCTTCAAGACTTTCTGCGGCACCGAGTCCGCCAGTCGGAATGTAACAAAGTAAATCGCACCCGGTTGGTCCAGTTGAGGCAAATGCCTATGATGGGATTTTCCCACCGCCTCCCAGTCGAAGGGTGTGAAGTCCTTGCAGCCAATGACGCGCATGCAGGAAGTACGACAGACACTCCTGTCTGTCGATCAGCGTTCACGCAAACTCCACCGTTTTCCGCCATCCCAAGACAAGAGGCGGCAGGACAAGTCAATAGTCCAACAGGCAGGCCTTCCACGTTGCCACCAGCAAACATCTGTTTGAGGTATGCGTGGTCGAAGGGGCTTTCGGTGACGTTGGCCGACAGACAGGAGTGTCCTATTACAAATTAGCTTTTAAGCCCTTTTTTACCTGTATATTTGAGAGTTGCGCCGGTTCTCCTTGCGGTTTTATACACTTGTTTTATACTCGCTCCGCCGCCCCTCTCC
>NZ_JBAQCR010000404.1:0-29605 GCF_049294395.1 Prosthecobacter sp. | reverse complement strand
CTGCTCACCTATCAGTGGAATGACCAGTTCCGGCAGAACGTGGTGATCCACATGCGGGATCCCGTCTCCCGCAATACAATGCATGATCTGGAGCATCTGCCTGGGGCCATTCGGGTGGAGCCGCTGCGCGGCTTTGTGGCCACTGTGAGCAATGCGCACCACGAGCGCCGGCTGTTCATCCTCGGCTTCGCCAAGGGGCACAAGCTCATCAATCCACGGGACGCGCAGGGACGGCCCCTCGTGCTGCCGGGTGAGGGGCTGGTCGTTTCGCAGAAACTGGCGGAGGTCCTCGGGGTCAAGATCGGGGACCGTCTGCATGTCCAGGTGCTGGAAGGACGCTGCGAACACCGGGAGGTCACCGTGCGCGGCTTCATGGCGGACTTCTATGGCATGGCCGCGTACATGGACATCGATGCGGTGCGCCAGCTGCTGCGGGAGAGCGACACCATGACAGGAGCCTTCCTCACCGTGGACACCAATCGCTGGGACGACTTCATGCGCGAGGTCAAAAAACAGCCGAAGATCGAATTCGCCAGTGTGAAGAAAAATGAGCTGGCCGCGTTTCGTGCCTCCACAGGTCAGAGCATCGGCACCCTGCGCCAGTTGTTTCTGTGGATGGCGGTCATCGTCGCCTTCGGGGTGGTGTACAACAGCGCGCGCATCGCCCTCTCCGAGCGCGGGCGTGACCTCGCCACCCTGCGGGTGGTCGGCCTGACGAAACGCGAAGTGGCCGGCGTGCTGCTGGGTGAGCTGACCCTGCTCGTGCTCGTGGCGCTCCCGCTGGGCCTCGTGTTTGGCAGCGTCCTGGCCTCCTACGTGATCAGTGCCGTGAGCAATGAAACCGTGCGTCTGCCGCAGTACATCAGCACCATCACCTATGCCAAATCCGTGCTCGTCGTCCTCGCAGCCTCAGGCACCTCCTTCGCCATGGTCGGCTTCATGCTCAACAAGCTCGATCTCGTAAGCGTTCTCAAAGCACGCGACTGAACAAAGCCCCTCCCTATCAGCCGCACACAATCTCTTCCCCGTTGCTCCACGACATCGCAAACCCAGCGCACGTATTGTAGTCCCGCCTTTAGGCGGTTCCGGACGAACATCCCCAAGCCACGTCACTCAGTCACCTCTTGAACTTTGGATCTGATGTCCGGCTGGAACGGCACTCAGTTAAGCGCATGCATCGTGGGTTTTCGATTCGCTACACAAGGCCACGCGACAGTTTTTGGACTGCTGTCGCGCAGATGCACGGCGCAAGCCTGCATCGAAGCCACCGCTTTCGCGTAGTGAAGAACGTTTTCCGGCCTCAGCCGCTGTCCAAAATAATACCAGGCATGAATGGCACTCAGTTAAGGCGAGTTGTCGTCGGTCCGGGATGCTGGACACTCTGCGCGTTCTTGCAGGGAAGACTTGCTCTTTCATCTTTTCGCCACCTTGCCCACACCAGCCCCAAAGGGGCTGCGGATTACAGCCCAGTGTCAGCCGAGCCTGAGCGAGGCGACTCTGGGTATGGCACCACACGACAGGAAAGCAAATCCAGCGTCTTCGCCACACAATACGGCAACCAGCAGCGTCTGCCATAAGCTCCGCCGCGCGGACTGCGCGTCGCCAGCTCAAAATTCACGATCAACACCCTTAACTGAGTGCCATTCATACCAGACATTCAATATTTTTTGCGTGTGTTTTCTCATCGGATCACGACACCTGCCCGTTGTCATTTTCCAGCGGCTGAGTCATCGTCTGCCATGTCACAGCCCCCCGATCCGCATGCTTTCGCCCAGGAATGGATTGCCGCATGGAATGCCCATGACCTGCCCCGCATCCTTTCGCATTACGCGGATGACCTGGAGTTTGAGTCGCCCTTCATCTCCCGCGTGTTGGGAGAGGGGGCCACACAGATCCCGAACCACCTGGTGGGAAAGACCGCCGTGGCGGGCTACTGGAGCCAGGCGCTGACACACTACCCGGACCTGCGCTTTGAGCTGCTCCACGTGCTCGCAGGCGCGCACTCCCTGTGCCTCCTTTACCAGTCCGTGCAGAACCTCACCGCCGCCGAGTTTTTCTGGTTTGATGAGCGCGGCCTGGTATGCCGCGCGGCAGCGCACTACGCGCCGGGCTGAGGTGAAGCCATGCTTGGTCCCGTTCATGCGCTGCATAATCGCATCTATTTTTGCAAAGCACGCGCATGAACGTATTCATACTGCCGCATGCTCACGCCTCTCGATCTGAAACTCTTCCGCGACCTCGGTCGCATGAAGGGGCAGATCGTTGCGGTCAGCCTCGTCATGGCCTGCGGACTGGCGATGATGATCATGACGCGCAGCATCGTGCTCACTTTGGAAGGCACGCGGGATGCCTACTACCAGCGCTATCGCCTTGCGGATGTCTTTGCCTCCCTGAAACGGGCGCCGCTTTCGCTGGCCGAGCGCGTGGCAGAAATCCCCGGCGTGGCTGCGGTGGAGGCGCGCGTCGTGGTCGATGCCACGCTCGATCTCGTGGGCATGACCGAGCCTGCATCGGCGCATCTGGTGTCACTTCCGGAAGGACGGCCGCAGATACTCAACAAGACCTTCATCCGGCAGGGCCGGCTGCCGCAGCCCGATGAACGGCGGCAGGCGGTGGTGAGTGAATCCTTCGCACTGGCGAACAAGCTGCAGATTGGCGACAGCCTCGTGGCTATCATCAACGGCCACCGCGACATCATCATCATTTGCGGCATCGGCCTGTCGCCTGAATTTGTCTTTGAGGCCCGGCCCGGGCAGACTCTGCCTGACAACAAACGCTATGGCGTCTTCTGGATGAATTATGAGGCCATCGCCGTGCCTTACGATCTTGACGGCGCGTTCAACGATCTCTGCATTGATCTTTCCCCAGGTGCCCAGGCCGGGCCGGTGATGGCGGAAATCGACCGCCTTCTGCTGGACTACGGCGCGCAGGGGGCCTACACGCGGCGTGAGCACAACAGCGCGCAACGGCTGGATGACGAACTGCGCGTGGTGCGTGCTCTCTCTGTGGCCTACCCCCTGGTCTTTCTCAGCGTGGCGGCGTTTATGGTCAATGCGGTGCTCGCACGGCTGGTGCGCTTGCAGCGGGAGCAGATCGCGCAGCTCAAGGCACTGGGCTATTCCTCCTGGCAGGTGGGTCGGCACTACCTGAACTATGCCCTCGTCATTGTCGTGCTGGGCACCCTGATTGGAAGCGTGGTGGGACGCTGGATGGGGGGCGCTCTGATAAGAATCTACGACATCTTTTTCCGCTTCCCCTCATTGAACTTTCGCATGGATTACAGTGCGCTGGTCATTGCACTGGTCGTCAGCACAGCCGCCTCGTTTCTTGGCGTCATTAGTGTCGTCTGGATGGCGGTCAAGCTGCCGCCTGCCGAGGCCATGCGGCCAGAGCCACCGGCGGACTTCAAGCCTTCGGCGCTCGAGCGCATGGGGCTCACCCGTGGCAGCAGTCCTGCGCTGCGCATGGCCTTAAGAAACATCGAGCGTCGCCCGGTGCAGGCTCTGTTCACGGTTTTCGGTCTCGCCCTGGCCACGGGGCTGATGGTGCTGCCCGGCTCCATGGCGGACAGCATTGACTACATGCTCACCTATCAATGGAACGACGTACAGCGGCAGGATGTGGTCGCCTTTTTCGCCGAGCCTGGATCGGCCGATTCGCTGCACAATCTGGAGCAACTGCCGGGCGTGCAGCGCGCCGAGCCCGTGCGTGCCGTGCAGGCGCGCATCCACTACGGCCACCATTCACGCAAGATCGCTGTGACCGGACTGCCGCGTGATGCAGACCTGAATCGCCTGCTGGATGCGGAACGGCGGCTCATCGTACTGCCGGAGGAAGGCATCGTGATGTCCGCACAGCTGGGCAAAATCCTCGGCGCACGCATTGGCGATGTCGTTCAGGTGGAAGCGCTCGAAGGCCGGCGCGAAACGGTGGGCGTCCCTATCCGTGGTTTCATGCAGGACTTCGCCGGCATCTCCGCCTTCATGGACATCCAGGCGCTTCATCGCCTCATGCGTGAAGGGGATACCGTGAGCGGAGCCTACATGACCGTGGACCAGGCTCGCTGGAGTGACTTCATGCGCGCCGTGAAAGACACGCCGCGAATCGCCATCACCTTGGTGAAACAGGACCAGCTCGATTCCTTTCGCAGCACCACCGGGCAGAGCATCGGCATCCTGCGCAAGCTCTACCTCGTGCTCGCCATCGTGGTGGCTTTTGGCGTGGTCTACAACAGCGCCCGCATCGCGCTCTCCGAACGCAGCCGTGATCTGGCCACCCTGCGCGTCATCGGCTTCACCCAGCGCGAAGTCGCTGGTGTGCTGCTGGGCGAACTGCTGCTGCTCATCTCCACCGCCATCCCCGTGGGCCTCCTGTTTGGCAAAGGCCTGGCCACCTTCATCATTGCCAAAGTAAGCACTGAAACCATCCGCATGCCTCTGGTCATCAGCCTGAACACCTACACCATGGCCGTCCTCGTGGTCGCAGCGGCCTCCAGCGCCTCTTTCATCGTTGTCAGCCGCATGCTGCGCAAGCTGGACATGGTCGGCGTCCTGAAGGTGAGGGATTGAGTGTAAATGTAACGAAACCGCTGCCGATCCTCGGGCGGACATGGATCGCAGCCAGGTTGCCGGACACCACGGCCATCGTTTGAATGTGAAGATTCCGTAACTTGAGCATCTCACGCTATGCATGCCCATTCAGGCTCTTGAAAAGTGCCGGTCAATTTCAAAGGCAAGCCGAGGCTTCCGGTTCGGTGCTGCTCGCGGTGCTGTGTCTGCTCGCTGTGCTTTCCTTTCTGATCATCACCACAGCAGCCATGTCACGGGAGCATGGCGAAATGCAGCAGGCCCGCACCAGCATGATGCGGGCACGCCAGTTGGCGGAATCCGGCATCGCCGTGGCTGCACATCCGCTGATCAAAGCCGGAGATCCTCTGCTGCGGAACAATGTATCCGGGATCGAGAGTTATGAAGCCAAAGTCACCACCGCAGAGCGCCTGCTGAACCTCAACGCGCTGCTCACCGCAGAACAACAGCCGCTGCTGGAACGTGTCTTCATGTCATGGGGCCTTTCACTCGTCGATCACCTGAGCGCGGAGGATGCAGAAATCGATTCCTGATTGATCGGCGTTGCTCCAACCGTTGCGGAATTCAATCGGATGCTGTCAAAAGACTTGGCCTCCTCTGCGTTTTGAGGTGTAATGCTAGGCATGAGCCAGACTGCTAACCATAACCCGGCTTTTGCCCTCGTGGCACAGCGTGTCCAGGTGTGGGTGGCGCTGCGGCGCTGGCTGGCGGTGCTGCGCATGACGCTGATTCCGGCGTCGCTAGTGCTGGTGCTCCTGATGCTGGCTGCGTTGCGCGGTTCGAGTGCGGTGTTTTCACCGTGGCTGGGGCTGGTCGTATGGCTGATGGGCTGTCTTGGCTATGTGTGGTGGCAGCGCCCAGGTGAGTTCAGCGCACTGGCCTTGTGGGACCAGGCGGCAGGACGGCGGGAGGCCTTCGCCTCCGCCTGGTGGTTTGAGAAGCACGCCGAGGAAGGTGAGAAGGCACGTGCACACATCGACGCGCAGCGTGAAGTTTTGGCGCAGGCATGGCCCGCATCGTTGAAACGAGACCTACCCTTGCGGCCGGACCGCTGGCTTGCCTTGCCGCTGCTCATTGCCATTCTCGGCAGCTTCATCAGCATCATCACGGCCCCGCCATCTGAGGTGGTGGTGATGGATCAGGACATGACGCGCAAGGCCGCCGAAGAGGCGAAGAAGCTGGCACAGACCGACTGGGAAAAGAAAAAGCTGGCGGGGCTCAAGGAGGAAGAATCCAAGCAGGTGGAGGACTTGAAGCAGAAGCTGCAGAAAACCGCCGCAGATCTCGCCCAGGCAGGAGGCAAGGATGCCCGTGACGTGCTGGCCGAGTTGGAAAAGCGTGCGCGTGAGGCGGAGAAGCTGGCGGATGAACTCGGCAACGGCAAGGAACCCTGGGCTTCCGAAAAACTCATCGATGCCCTGCGCCAGCATGCTGATACAGCGGACCTCGGCGATGCCGTGGCCGCAAAGAATGCCCAAGCCGCGTCGCAGGCCGCCGAGGCGCTCGCGAGCCAGCTTAAATCACCCCAGCTCGGTGCTGAGGCGAAAGAGCGAATGAGTGTAACGCTCAAGGATGCGCAGCAGCAGTCGGATCAAGAAGATCGCAAACGTGCCGTGGGCCAGAACGTCCTAGCGGCGGGAGATCAGATGCAGCAGGGCAAAGTGGCAGGTGCAGGCGAAGAATTTCAAAAGCTTGCCGACAAGCTGCGCGAACTCGCGCTGCGTGAGCAGTCGCGCAAAGAGTTGCAGCAGCTGGCCCAGCAGCTGCGTGATTCTGGCAGCAACATCGCCGGACAACAGGACAGCAGCAATGGGGCGATGCAGCAGATGAGCCAGGCGGGGCAGGGGGAGTCCTCCCAGCAGCAGGGACAGCAGAGTGCACCGCAGACAGGGCAGGCACAAAGTGGACAGCAGATGCTCAATCCACCGGGCATGGGACAAGGTGGGCAGCAAAATCAAATGCAGCAGCCTCAGGATGGACAGGGGCAGGGCCAGCAACAGCAGCCCATGATGAGCATGGGCCAGGGGCAGCCGGGACAGGCTGGTAAGCAGGGGCAGCCCAGCGATGGCCAGCCAATGCTGCTGGCCCCCATTCCTGGCGGGGGCAAGCCGGATGACAAGCCCCCAACGATCATCATCACCGGGGACGGCCCGCCACCTGATCCCAACAGCCCCATGCTGAGCATGCCCGGCAATGGGCTGCCGCCCGGCAAAGGCAAAGCCGATCTCAACAACACGCCCACCGCCAAACAAACGACCGACAAACAAAGCGTGGTGCGCGCTCAGCAGAACAGCGAGGGCCAGAGCACCGTGCGTAGCGTCGAAGGTGGTGCGCGCAATGAACAGTCCACCCGCACATCCACGCAGACTGCGCTTGATGCGATTCAAGCCGAAGAAGCTGCTCTGGATGAAGCGGCCCTGCCACCCGCACGCCGCGAGCAGGTGCGGCGGTATTTCAATGAATTGCGGAAGAGGTTTGAGGGCAAGTGAGCGCAGTCATGCGCTCCAGCGGGGCATTTCGCCTCACGGCACGTGCCGCTTCGTCTTCGAGCCGCCGCCTTTCCAGATGTCATACTTTGGGTCGGCATAGCGATTGAAGAAAGCATCGAGCTGCTGGGCCAGATCGGCTTTGATCTCTTCCGTGCCGGGCTGGCCGTATTGGTTGAAGCGTTCCTGCGGGTCGGTCTGCATGTCGTAGAGTTCGTAGGGGCCGGAGGGAAATCGGGCGACGTATTTCCAGCGGGCGGTGCGGATGGCGCGGGTGGTTTCCATTTCGTAGAAGACAGTGTTGTCCCAGTTCGTGAGGGGCTGGCCGCGCAGGGCAGGGGAGAAGTCGCGGCCTGGGGATTTTGGCTTCTGCGGCATCTTGTCACCCAGACCTAGATGGGAGAGCAGGCTGGGCATGAAGTCGTAATTGCTCACGAGGGCATCGCAGGTCTGTGCGGGCGGAATGGTGCCGGGCTGACGAAAGATGAGAGGGATCTGCATCATGAGCTCGTGTGCGCCGATGGGGCGGAAGTGATCGCCCATGCCCCACATGCCGTTTTGGCCGCCCATCCAGCCCTGATCGCTGGAATAGACGACAAGGGTGTTTTCCTCCAAGCCATTCGCCTTCAGCGCGGCCATGATCTCGCCCACGCCATCATCCACACCGCTGACCTCGCTGGCCATGCGGCGGCGGGAGGCATCGGTGTTGTGAAAGGCTTTGTTGTCATGCTGCCAGGGGTGCATGGCATCGCGGGGGAAGGAGTGCAGCGGCTTGTCAGCGTAGTAGGCGGCATGGCGGTTTTTGGACTCATTGAGCATGAGCTTGCCTAGTGAGTAGGGGCCGTTGTAGGCGAGGTAGAGGAAGAAGGGCCGGTCCTTGTTTGCGGTGATGAACTCCACGCCCCTGCGTGTCCAGAAGTCCGTGGTGTAGCCGGGTTCCACGCGGAGCTGGCCGTTTTCGATGACCTTTTGGTCGTAGAACTCCATGGTGCTGCCATCGGGTTTGGTGGTCCAGATGGTGAAGCCCTCGCTCGGAGTCATGTTTGCGCCGAGGTGCCATTTGCCGCTCAGCCCACAGGTGTAGCCTGCATCCCGCAGCACCTCGCCCAAGGAGGTGAATTCTTGAAGCGTATTGTAGGCCTCCGGGCCCATCATGAACTTGGGATCGAGAAAGGAATGCAGGCCGTGCTGGGAGGGGATCAGACCCGTCAGAAACGTCGCCCGCGTGGGTGAACACACGGGGTTGCTGCTCAGTGCATGGGTGAAGCGGACGCCCTCCGCTGCGAGCTGGTCAATGTTCGGCGTGCGGATGTCTGGGTTGCCGTAGCAGCCCAGCGTCCAAGCACCCTGGTTGTCCGTCAGGATGAAGACGAGATTGGGAGGGCGTGGCGCGGCGGCGGCAGACGCCAGGCAGACAAGCCCAAGGGCGAGAGAAAGGAGGGGCCTCATGGCAGCAAAACGGCCCAAAAATCGTGAACCTGTCTTTAGAGTAACTCTAAAGCACCCCTAAACACCAATAATTAACTAGAATTACCATATTAAACGGGGTTTATTATGCTCGTCTGTGCCGTTTTCAGGTACTTCGGATTTTTCATGCCCGCCCCCCCAGTTTCCCAGCAATTACCCGACAAGCCAGTGCGCATCGCACCGTGGCGGGGGCCGTTGCATTTTGGGCTTCTGGTTTTCTCCGCCGCATGCACGCTGGCTTTGCTGCTCTGCTATCTTTCACTGGTGGTGGGTTTGCTGGTATGGATGGGCAGGGAGGCGTGGCTGATGACCGGGCACAAGGCGTGGAGTGATCTGCTGCAGTGGCGCATGGTTCCGGTGCTGTTCAAGTTCCTCTTCATGGGGGTCACCTGGGGGTTCATGGTCCGGCCCTTGCTGCCTAAGCCCAAGAGGGCGCAGGTGGCGGTACAGGTCAGTCCGGCGACGCAGCCGCAGCTCTTTGAGATCATCCACCTGCTTTGCTGGCACCTCCGTGCGCCGCCGCCGGTGCAGGTTTGGCTGGACTCCACCATCCGGGTGCGCAGCGCCATGCTGGGTGGTTTGAGCGGCATGCTCAGCGGGCAGACGGTGCTGCATCTGGGCCTGCCGGTGGTGTCCGTCATCACCTCGCGTGAGCTTGGCGGGCTGCTGGCGCAGGAACTTAGCTGCAATGCCGGCGGAATCGGCACCCCTTTTGTACATGTTGTGCGGGAGATGAACGCCTGGTTTTTCCGTGCCGCGCTGGAGCGTGATCCGTGGGAAATCTACGCGCACCTGAAGCCGCAGCGCGAGGCCGAGTGGCACCATCTGGGCCGCAGGCTCATGCGCGGATGGATGTGGGCGGCCAAAGTGCCGTTCATGGTTTTTGCGATTGTCTCCCGGGTGGTCAGCGCGCCCACGCTATGGCTTGTCAGACGATCGGCGGAACGCTGCGGGGCCAATGTCATCGGCAAGGACATATGCCGGCGCATGCAGCACAAGTTCGCGCTGCTCAGCGGAGCGTGGGAGACAGCGCAGCAGGAGATCCAGGAAGGCATCACCCAGCATCGGCTGCCGGAGAATCTTTCATTGCTTATGGCGCGTCACGTGGCCAATGAAGCCAAGGAGCGCGCCTCTGCTCGTGCGGAAGCGGAGGCGGCTGCGGGCGGCGAACCGAAACCTGCTGGCGAATTCATGAAGGGATCAGGTGAAGTCGTCAAGGGCGCGGCCATTGTCGCCCATTTATCTCACTCGCAGCCGGCTGCCTCGTTGCTGAGGCAGTTCGTTGATCTCTCGCGGCAGGTCAGCTGTTTCTACTACCAGCACGGGCTGGGCTTGAACCTGCATGAGCACCGCATGGTGGGGGACGAGGAGGCCATTCATGAAAACAGGGGCGAGGAAGAGGCGCTGCTCGTCATCCGTCGTTATTTTGGCGGGCTGGCGCATCCGGAGCGGGCGATGTGCGGTCTGGGCAGCACGCCCACGAGTTCCACCGCATTGCCGGAATTGCAGCGCGAGATCCTGCAGGTGCGCGAAGAAATCATTGCCTGGGGGCCACAGTTCAAAGTGGCATTGCAGGAGTGGAACCATGCGTGGCAGCGCCGGCGAGATCTCGAAGCTGCGGCCACGCTCAGCATCGCGGGCTTCACCGTCTCGCGCATGCAGTTTGGCACGCGTGACTCCACCCCCGGGTCCCTGCGCGACGAGGCCTACTGCCAGCGCATGGTCATGGAGCACATGGAGGGCCCGCTGCAGGAGCGCGAGAGAGTGCTGGAGCGCCGCTTTGCCGCCGCACTCGGCATGCTCTGGTGGAGTGATCCCGCAGACCTCAGTGAATGGCTGCGCGTGCGGCGCCGTGACCTCCCTGCCTGGGTGACGATCTATGAGGCGATGAGCGGGGCGCTGCCGTCCTTTCGTGAGCTGCTCACCACCTTTTTTGCCTTCCAGACTCTGAATGCGAAGTTTGCCACCGTGGATGATCCCAGCGCCTTCCTCACCGCGCTGCAGTCCGTGGTGCCGAAGATGCTCAATCTCCTGCGGCAGATCTCCGCCACCATGGACGGTGCGCCGTTTCCCTTCACGGACAATGGAAAAACAGTCACCCTGAACCAGCATCTCATGCCTGGGCCGCTGCCTGAGATGCCGGGGGTTTCGATGACTCTGACGGATGCCGCCAGCATGCGCGGCATCGGCGAGCAAATGGCTTCGCGGGCCTCCGAATCCATCGCCCCCTATGTGGAAGCCTTTCTAAGTCACTACCATCGCGCCTTTTCCTGGCTGGCGGAATCTGCGGAACGCACGGAGACTCACTTTCTGGGCTCGCTCAATTACGGTTCGAACACCGAAATCCTCCTGCCTGATGAGTTCACCACACAGCGTCTCGGGATGAAATCACGATCTCCAGACGCCATCGCGGCATGGAAGCCGCCGTCGTGAGCATGCTTACTTCTTGTCCTTCGAAGCACTTTTCTGGAGCTCCAAGGCGTCTTGAAGTGCCGATTGGTAATCCTTCAAAGTTTCCTTTGGCACCTTGCGTGCCTTCATGACGTCGAATACGAGTTTTAAAGCTCCTACAGCATCTTCATCGGATGCGTACTCAGCAAAACTTGTCAGTTTTTCTTCAGCAGGGGTGAGTTGCTCAAGCAGAGGTTTGACTCTGGTGTCGCGCTGCTCTTCTGGCAGGGCCTGCCAGAGGATCCAGAGAGCGGCGACCGAGTTGGGATAATCTGCAGCCCAGCCTTCGGCGGCGGCCAGGTATTCCTTGTCCTGTTTGAGTTCGCGGTGGGAGTCTACCAGCATGGACCAGGAGTCCTCGTCATGGCCCACAGATGCGCCGATCTTTTTGGCCCACACAATGGTGTTTTGGTAGTCGGATGCGTCGTAACTGCTGGCTGCACGCATCAAGTAGAGAACGGGATTGGTCGGGGCGATTTTTTCCAGATCGTTCAATGAGGTTTCCAGTTCCTCCTTTTTGTCATCCATCTGAGAAAGTACTCCCAGCTTGGTCGCCAGGAATACTTCGGAGAGCACTGATGGCAGCCCGGAGGCTTCGAGCTCTTTGATGAGCGCATAGGCTTTGTCGGTTTCACCATCCTGAACAGCGACGCCCAGCTGGATGAATTTCGCAGACTGCTCCTTGCTCATTCCTTCCTGCGATGAGGCTGCCTGAAAGCCCATCAGCAAGAGTGCGGAAAAGCGCGTGTTGACTGTGATGTTTTCGAAGTCTGTCAGCTGCCATTGTCCGCCGCGGCGCAACAGCCACCAGCGCAGCTTGAATTCGACGCCGTCCTCATCGTGAGTTCTTGCGATGATCACGGCCTTGTCGCCGGTGAGATCGATGCGGCGTATTTCGGCATCAAGGAACAGAAAAAACGGGCGCATGATGGGGAACATGCGTTCGCTGGTCAGCAGCATGGCATTTTTCAGCTGGAGCTTCTTGGCATCGGATGGCTGTTCCGATGCCCCGGAGTAAGTGGCCTCGATCAGGGCGTCCCAATTGACCATCTGCAGATAGTCACGGATGCGCATCTGGTAAACCACGTTTTGGAATTGGGACAGCCACTTCACCAAGTCGCCCTGCGTGGCGGCATCGATGGTGGGAACACCCGACAGCAGGGACACACGGATTTTGGCCGGAGCTTCGCTCGCAGGGGGGCGTTTGCGCGACAATGGCAGGGTGGAAGAAGAGGGCCAGGCCTGCAAGCAGGGCGGTGAATGAGCGGCGCATTGCCAAAAAATGTGCCAGAAACAGTCCGAACTGACAAGTATTGGCACGGGGTATGTTATTCATTCTCCAGAGTAAACGCTGGCTTGAACATCTGTCGCATGGCAGGATAGTCCAGCATCCTTCCCCTACACAGCGCCCCCCATGTCGGAGCCGAGTCTATTCAGACATTATCAAATCGTTCAAGACGCCGACGGCAACAACGTCGAGCTCGTTCGGAATTCCGAACAGGTGGCGGTGCTGGCATTTGACCTGGAACGGCTGGAATACGTGCACTGCCACGTGCTGCTGGAGCCCCTGGCAAACCGTGCTGCATTTGAGGAGTCCTGCAAACTGCTGCAGAAGCGCGGCCACCCCGCGCTGGCGCGCATGATTGAGTTTGGCGAAGACGAGGGAAATCCTTTTTACATCACCAGCAATGTGGACGGCGAGGCCCTGCGGCCCTATCTCGCCCGGCTGCAGGACATTCCCGGATGGCTCGCCATCATGATCGCCACGCGTGCGATGGAGACTGCCGTGGCGCTGTGTGAGCGAGGCGAGTTTCTCTCCGAGTCTCCGCTGGATGGACTGCGCATTGTGCAGACCGCGCCGCAGGCCGTGCAGGTGCTGGCGGCGGATTATCATGTGATCGAGACCCCTTCCGGAAAAAAACGAGCCTTGAAGACCAGCTTTGAAAAGCAGGCCAAATTTCTGCGCACCTTCCTCGTGGAGCAGGGGGGCACGCTGCCGGACCACGCCCTCGCGGTGGCGGATTTTGCCGAACTTCTGGGGGCCTGCCTTTCCAGCGCGGGGGTGGGTGTCATCGCCGCCATGCGCGAGCTGCGCACCAGTTTGCAAAAGCTCGCGCCAGCGCAGCTTTCCGGGGAGATCCCCACGGCGCAGAAACCGCGCGCTCTGCTGGCCCCGCTGCTGGCCGGGTATCAGGATGTGGCACGCGGGCTGGTAAATCTGGTGCGCATTCAGAGCCAGCGCCTGGACATGGCCAATCCCTACAGCATGCGCGGGACGCTGACTAAGACGGGACGCTCTGTGCTCATCGAGCAGGTGCCGCCTGCGCGTATTTCGCATACGCGGGTGAAGGAGGCGGATGATGCTGCCTTCAAGATCACCAAACAGCGCGACAATCCGAGCCTCATCACCCTCGCGCTGGTCAATGAGTCGGAAGACATCACGTGCCTCGCGGAAGAAATCGCCGAGGGAATCAGCCTTGCCGAACTTATGCGGGAGCGTCACTGTCTGGAAGTGCAGGAGGCATATCTCGTTCTGGCCGGGCTGGACACCGCACTCACGCAGCTGGACAAATCCACGCTGCCCACCAACAAGCTGCGGCTGGAGGATATTTTTCTGCTCACTGGATTTGCCCGCGAAGATTCGCGCAGCACGAAGCTGCTCGTTTCCAAGCTCAATGAGTGGCCCGCTTTTAACATCATCGTGCGTGCGCATCCCACGCTGGCTTCCATGTCCGGACGCGGCACCGATCCTGCGGTGCTCCTGCCACCAGGGCGCGATGGAGCGACTGCCACTGCATGGCATGGCGGATGGCTCGCGGCCTTATGCAAATTCCTCCTCGGCTTTGAACCCCCGCTCGGTATTCACGTGGAAACCACAGGAGGTGCGCGTGAGCGCGAAACCGTGGCACGTCTGCTGGATGATGAGATCGCCAAGGTGGCCGAGACCAAGCCGGCGCAACGCAGCGACTTCCTGGCCCGCTATGCGCGCATCATCCAGCACTACGACCTTGCCAAACCCAGCGAACCTGTGCGCGCAGGGGGCACGGAACCTGCGGTGAGCCCAGGCTTGAAGTCACGCCCCCAAACAGTTCCTGTCTCCAAAGCACAGGCGCCGGTGAAACGTGAAGTTTCCGCGCCCTTGGGAATTGATTCCTCCCGTTCATCGCCGGTTGCTCTCACCTCGGGTGGTGCTGCCAGAGGCGGGGACGAGCCCACGATCGGCTTTGCCGAGTTGCTCTTCCGCAATGGAGGCGAACCCTCACCTCCCGAAGCGCCTGACTGGGCGCTCGCGGCCGCCAACGCGCCACCCACACTGCCAGCGCATCTCATCGTGCGCGAGGAAGTGCCCATCTGGCTGAAGGCTGCGGTGTTTCTCAGCGGCTCCATGGTCATTGGTGCCATGTGCGCGCATCTTTCCGGCTCCGCGCTCTGGCAGAAAAAGCACACGCCAGCCCCGGTGGAGGCCACAGCCCCGGGCCAATCTGCCAGCGCTGCTGCGGTTGCCAAGCCTGCGTCTGCACCTGCGCCAAAGGCTATTGCTGTCGAGCCTAATGTGCCCAAGGCGATTCCGGTCCCTGTGCCCACGCCTCCGCTGGAAGTCACCGCACCACCGGAAAGCAGTGTGCCACGCGGCAGCGGCGTCTCACTCACTTTACCGTCAGGGGCTACGAACCAACTGCGCGACCAGCTCCCTGCGGGCAGTCCACCCGCACCTCCACCGTGATGAAAACATTGTTTCGTGGCCTTGCCGCAGCGCTGCTCGCCTGCGTACTCACCGCCTGCCCGGAGACCACCGTCAACGAGGACTTCGGACTGAAGCCCGCTGTGCTCAAAGAGGCGGACTGGAATGGCCGCTGGACGCCGGTGGATGAGGGTGATGACGACGCGGTGCAGTTCGCCGTTACCAACGCGGACCAAGGCCTCCTCCTGCTGACCGAGCCTGGTAAAAAGGACGCCAAGCCCATCGAGTTCCGCATTCGCCGCGCCAGCGCTGACTCCAAGATCAAGCTCTGCTTTGCCGTCGCCCAAGAGATGGATGCCAAAAAGCCTGGTGCAGCCTCTCTGTTTCTCATGCGTACTGCTGAAAATGGTGTGCTTTATACTTGGGGAATCAATCACGATGCCGTAGCCGCAGCCATCAAATCCGGCCAGCTCAAAGGCAGCGTCAAGCCCGACAAGGACGGCACCCACAGCCATCTCGACTCCACTGCCGCCAACTATGAGAAGCTGCTGGAGCCGCAGTTTTGGAGCTGGTCTGAGCCGACTTGCCTGAAGCGCGCGAAGCAGTGATGCGGGAGCTGGTTGGCTGAGGGTGCCACCAGGGTGAGGTGAAATGCGCTCCGCATTTTTGATCTCGACAGCACGCTCGCTTTACTGGCATTCTGCAGGGCATTCACTCCGCCCATCATGAGCCGATCCATTGTTCCTGCCATTGAGAGTCCTTGCCCGAAGGAATGGAATCAAATGCAGGGGGATGGCAAATGCCGCTATTGCGAGCACTGCCAGCTGCATGTACACAATCTGTCTGCCATGACGGCGCATGAGCAGCGCAGCCTCTTTGCCAAGGCAGAGGGACGGATCTGTGTGGCCTATGATGAGAGTGAGTCGCGGCCCGTGCAGCTGGGACTGTGGCTCTGGTGGCAGAGGCTTACCCTGCCGATGCGCGCCGGGCTGGCGCTTGTGACGGCGTTCATTCCCATGCTTTCGTCCTGCCGCTCTGTGCCGACTCCGCCCGCCAGAGATCCCATTGTGCGCGATCTGCATCAATCGGCGGATGGCAGTGTGAGACTTGGCAAAGTCAAGGTGGAGCCGGAGAGTTCATCTCAAGTGGAGGCGCAATGGGACAGAAATGGCAAGGGCGGCAAAATGATCGCCGGTGGCATCATGCCAGCGCCGCTGCCTTGGTGGAAGCGCCTGCTCCACCTCAACTGAAATGGCGTTTTTTCCTGCTTGAAGCAGGTGGTTGAGACTACAAGGAAATCACTCGCGAGCCCTCTCTGGCGGAAACCAGGCATGTATCCAGCACGCGCTGCGTGAGCAGGCTGATCTTGGGCCAGTGTGCGTCGATTTTACCATCGATCACGAGCTGGGAAAATGTGTGAAACAAGCCTGCTTCCTGCGAGCCGGGAGCGTTGCTGCTTGGTTCATCGAGGGCTTCGATCTGCCGGCCTTCGTGCATGTGGGCCTGGCAGCGATCGAGTGCGAACTCGGATCGGGTGAGGCTGTGCTTTGTTTGCGGGCCGGAGAAGGGCAGCACAAAGTCGGAGACCTGCAGCAGACCTTTGTCACCGCTGACGATGGCCCATTGTGCATTGGTCGTGGTGAAGGAGCAGTAGAAGGAGGCGTTCGCGCCATCCGCAAAGCTCAGCGTGCCGGAGAATTCCAGCGGCACCGCAGGTGAGTCGGCCGTCTGCTGAGTTTCCATGTGGATGCGGCCTGTCACCTGAGTGGGCGCGGCTTCGTTCATGGCCCAAAGCGTGAAGCGCAGGCAGTACCAGCCGAGGTCGCCGAGGCAGCCCAGCGGTTCCAGTTTGCCATGCGCGCGGATGTTGCTGCGCTGAAATTCGTCATCGCTCATGAAGCTGAATTGCGTGGCGATGTTCCGCACCTTGCCGACATCATGGTCCACTACTTCGCGCAGGCGCTTCAATCGTCGTCCGTGCATGAACATCACTCCGTCCATGAACTGCACACCGTGCTTGTCACATGCGGCGATGATCTCCGCCACATCTGCCGCTGTCACTCCCACCGGCTTTTCCACCAGGACATGCTTGCCGGCCTGCGCGGCGCGGATGACCCACTCTTTGCGCAGGCCGGTGGGCAGCGGGATGTAGACGGCGTCGATGTCCGTGCGTGCCAGGAGCGCCGTGTAGTCATCCATCGCCTCCGGCAGGGCCGCATGTGGCGCGCTGCTCTGGCATTCCGCGATGAAGGCCTGTGCGCGTGAGAGATCACGGCTGGCCACGGCCACCAGCTTGGCATTGCCGGCATCACGAATGGCCTGCCAGTTTTTACGGGCAATGAAAGCGGCACCCAGGATGCCCCAGCGACAATGGTTGGTGTTCATGCCATGATGAAGCACTCTCCCTTACTTCCCGTCAAGCTCACAGCATCAAACCAAAGCGTGCGGTGATGGCGCGCAGCAGCGCAAACAGCAGCAGCGTCAGCACTGCGCTGCCGCCGAGAGCGCCGTGAAAGCCCCACCAGCGTTGGAACACCGGGAAGAGCAGAAACATAGGCAGCGTGGGAAGGACATACCAGAAGATGTAATACATGTGGTCTGCCGTCTTCTGCGTCCGCACTTCAGGTGCGCTTTCATAATGCACCCAGAAGAGCGTGATGATGCTGACGAACGGCAGCGCCGCCAGCAGCGCGCCGAGCTTGTCGCTGCGTTTCACCATCTCGCTCACCAGGGTGATGATGCCTGCGCTGAGCAGGTATTTGAGGAGGAGATTCAGAGTCATGGAGGAGGGCGGGTGATAAAATGTGAGTAACGATTTTCGGTGTGCGGGATTTCTCCGGTCAACGAGATCACGCACAAGCGTGACAGCAGCCAACCCAATCTTGTCATGAAAGCGATCCGCATCACCTCTTATCTCGCACTTACCGTGGCGTCTTCCTTCGCGCTGCATGTGATGGCACAGCCACCGAAGCATCCGTCAAACCGCCCGCAGCATCCGCCTCATCCGCATTCACCACCACCCAACGGCATGAAGCCGCAGTTTGGCGATGCTCTGCCGGGACTCACGAAGGTGCAGATGGCGACCTTTCTCGATGGCAAAGAAGACTTCGAAGATTCGGAGACCGAGGCTGGCGGCATGGGTCCCATCTTCAACCGCTCCTCCTGTGTGACCTGCCACAACGCGCCGGCCACAGGCGGCGCGGGCCCCATCAATGTCACGCGCTTTGGCCGCACGGAAAACGGCGTGTTCAATCCACTCGCCTCGCTCGGTGGTTCGTTGCAGCAGGAGATGGAGATCAATTCTGCGTTGCACGAGATGGTCCCGCCGGAGGCCAATGTGGTGGCGCATCGCAACTCAACCCCTCTCTTCGGCCTTGGACTGATCGAGGCGATCCCTGACCAGGAAATCCTGCGCAATGTGCGGCGCACGCCGCTTGATGGCGTGCTGGGGAAGGTGGCCAAGGTGGCGGACGCGGCCACTGGCAAGACCCTCATCGGGCGCTTCGGCTGGAAGGCCCAGCAGGCCACGCTGCTGAGCTTTGCGGGTGATGCTTACCTGAATGAAATGGGCATCACCAGCCGCCTTTTTCCGGTGGAAAACGCCCCGAACGGCAACGCCCTGCTTCTCGCGCAGTATGATACGGTGGTCGATCCTGAAGATGTGGTCGATCGGGCCACGGGAAGGGGAGACATTGATCGCGTGGCCGACTTCATGCGCTTCCTCGGTGCGCCACCGCGCCTGCCTCCGACCCATTCTGCGGCTGCCGGACGCAGCGTGTTTCAAAACACCGGATGCGCTGTCTGCCATGTGCCGCTGATGATCACCGGGCCGAACAAAGTGACTGCGCTGAATCAGCAGGAGGTCTGGCTTTTCTCCGATCTGCTGCTGCATGACATGGGCTCTCTGGGAGACGGCATCGCCCAGGGCACAGCGGATGTGCGTGACATGAAGACCGCGCCGCTCTGGGGCCTGCGCGCCAGCGCCCCTTATCTCCATGATGGCCGTGCTGCGACGACCGACGAAGCGATCAAAGCCCACGATGGCGAAGCGAAGGCTTCCAAGGACCGTTACATGAAGCTTAACAAGCAGCAGGTGCAGCAGCTTATCGATTTCCTCATGTCCATTTGATGGAGTGTGTCTGTGTGAGGGTTGGAATGTGTGAAGCAGGCAGCAATGCCTGCTTCATTCGTTGTCATTGACTGGGCACAAATAGGCACAAAGACGACACCTGCATTCGCCTCTAAGTAAAGATGACAAGCTCAGCTCAACGCTGTTTCTGTGTCGCACCGCTTTTCGCCGGGGTGGTCTTCTGGCCGCAGCGCGGCAGAACAAAGATGGCCAGCAGGAGTACTAAAGCCGCAGCGGCGATGGCGATGGGCTTGTGGCTTTTGATTTTGGCCAGTGCGTCTGCCAGAGCCGTGGATTGGGCTGCTGGAGGCGTCGGCTTGCGGGGCATAGGCGCTGAGATTTTGCGCTGTGCGGGCATTAAAGCAGCGGTGGGGCGCTGGGACCTGTTGGCCGCCACGTGCATTCCAGGGGAAATGGGGATCGTGCTTGAAGTGGCATTGCGCGCGCCTTGCTGGGGATTGGGCAGAACCACAGGCGCGGAAACCTGCGGCTGGACGAGATTGACTGGCGGCGGGGGAGGGGCGCTCTCTGCGAGTTCGGCGCGGGTTGATGGCAGTTCCGGCAGGTTGGGCGCTTCACGGCGCTCGAACAACTCCATGGCCGCACCCGCCTTGCGCGGACGCTGCTCAGGGTCTGCCGCCATGAGGTGCATCACCCAAGCACACATCCAGCTCGGGACATGTGAGGCGAGTTTTTGCAGGGGGGCCAGATCGTGGCCGAGGTGCTTCAGCCGCAGTTCCTTCAGAACGCGACCGTCAAAGGGAGGTCTTGCGGTGAGTGCTTCATACAGGATGCAGCCAAGAGCGTAGACATCAGTGCGGCGGCGGGTGGTGCCGTCCTGCCATTGTTCGGGGGCGGTGCAGCGGTAGGCGCGGATTTGTTCCTCCTTGCTGTCATTCCGAGCGGCGAAGCCCTGGCCAAAGCCGTGCAGTGTCACCTGCCAGTCTGCAGCGGATTTGCCGGAGATGCGTACATAATCAGGCCTCAGGCTGCCGTGGACAATGGCCTCCTCGTGAAGGGCTGAAACCGCCTCCAGGAGCTGCCGTGCCACGGTTTCAAACTCCTTCTCGGTGAGGGGGCCGCGTTCCAGTACCTCAGTCAATGTTTCTCCCGGCAGAACCCCTGCCACAATGGTGTAAAAGCCGTCTTTGTCGGCACCGAAATCAATGAGCCGGTCGAGGTGCGGGTTTTGCAGGGGGGCAAGCTGGCGGAACAATTCCTGGAGGCCCTCGATTTCCTCTGGTTTGTTGGTTTTGAAGCGTCTGAGCCGCAATTCATCGCCGCGTTTGTTGTCGCGGACGAGCAATAGCTTGCTGGCGGTGTCCTCTTCCAGAGGACGCAGGATTTCAAAACGGGAGGACATCGGGTAAAGCTGGCCCGTTCCAGCGAATCCCGCAAGCTTCTTGCCACATCCATTATTTCCACGCTAAAGTGCCGACCCATCCCTGCATGGAAGATTTTCTCGTTATTGATCACGTGTCCAAAAGCTTCGGCACCCAGCGTGCCGTGGATGATGTGGCGTTGACCGTGGCGCAGGGGGAATCGTTTTCACTTCTCGGGCCCAGCGGCTGCGGCAAAACCACCCTGCTGCGCATGATCGCGGGGTTTGAGCGGCCTGACCGTGGGCGCATTTTGGTGGGGGGGAGGGACATCACCGAGCTGCCTCCGGAACAGCGTCCGGTGAACACGGTGTTTCAAAACTACGCGCTCTTTCCGCATTTAAGCGTGTGGGAAAACATCGCCTTTGGGCTGCGCATGAGCCGCCGTCCGCGTGAGGAAATTCGCAGTGGAGTGGAGCGCATGCTCGAACTGGTGCGACTCGGCGAGCACGCGAGAAAGCGCCCTGCCCAGCTCAGCGGTGGGCAGCGGCAGCGGGTGGCCATAGCGCGAGCTCTGGTGAACCGCCCCCAGGTGCTGCTGCTGGACGAGCCGCTGGCGGCGCTGGATCTCAAACTCCGCCAGCACATGCTCATGGAGCTGAACACGATTCACGAGCAGGTCGGCACGACCTTCATCTATGTGACCCACGATCAGGGCGAGGCGATGAGCCTGAGTGATCGCATCGCCGTGATGAATGCGGGCAAGGTGGAGCAGGTGGATTCGCCGGAGAATCTCTATGAAACACCGCGCAGCAGCTTTGTGGCCTCCTTCATTGGGGATGCCAATTTTTTCACGGGGGTCGCAGTCGAAGTGCAGCACGAAGGCTACGTGCGTGTGCTGGTGGACGGATTGGGCAGTCCGCTAGTGCTGAGCCATGGAGCGGTCTCGGCGAACCAGACGCTGCGTCTCATGGTGAGGCCGGAAAAAATAAGCCTCACACTGACCCGCCCGCCGAGTGGCGAGAGGGTGAATGCCTTCCGCGGAGTGGTGGAGGACATGGCCTATTTCGGCTCACACACCCGCTACCGCATTCGTGCAGGCGAGCACAGCATCCTGGCCCAGCTGCAGCGCAGCCGGTTCAGCGGCGGAGAGATTGATCCCGCGCGCGGTGCGGAAGTGTGGATGAGTTTTCATCCGGATGAAGGCCGCGTCGTACGGCTGGAGGCGGCGGCATGAGCGTCAAATCCCGCTCTGCCAGGCAGTGGATGATTTCATTGCCCTCACTCACATGGCTTGCCGTGTTTTTTGTGATTCCGGCCATCCTTGTGATCATCACCGCTTTTCGACCGGCTGATTTGCAGGGAGGAGTCGGGCCTGGCTGGACGCTGGCCACGCTGCGAGAAGTGGAGGATCCTGCCTACCTGCCCATCCTGTGGCGAACTTTCTGGCTCAGCGGGGCGACCACGGTGGTCTGTCTGGCTCTGGCGCTGCCGATGGCCTTTCAAATGGCGCGTGCCGGGCAGCGCATGCGGCAGGTGCTGCTGCTGCTGGTGGTCATCCCGTTTCTCTCGAATTTTCTGATCCGCATCTTTGCGTGGAAATCCCTGCTGCATCCCGAAGGACCGCTGACGAAGCTGCTGATCGGGCTGCATCTTATTCCAGAGAATGCCGTGCTGCTGAACCATGGGGGGACGGTGCTGCTGGTGCTCGTCTACACGCAGCTGCCGTTCGCGATCCTGCCGCTCTATGCTGCGGCGGAGAAGTTTGACTTTGGGCTGCTGGATGCGGCGAGGGATCTCGGAGCCGGGCCGTGGCGTGCGTTTTCCAAGGTGTTCGTTCCTGGTGTGCGCAGCGGCATCATCTCTGCGGCGGTCATGGTGTTTGTGTGCTGCCTGGGGCAGTACGTCATCCCGCAGATGGTGGGCGGCACCTCGGATGAAATGCTCGGCAGCAAGATCGCCCAACGCGTGTTTTCAGACCGCAATCTGCCGCATGCGAGCGCCCTGGCGGGCGGGCTGATGCTTGCGGTGCTGGTGCCCATGGTCGTGATCGTGCTCTGGCAGCAGTTTGGCAGAAAGGAGGCGGAATGAAGCGCTCCTGGCTGCCTGCAGTGATCACCATTGGTGTGATCCTGTTTCTGTTCGCGCCACTGGGAGTTCTGGTGGTGAATTCATTCAATGCTTCGCGTTTTGGCGGTGAGTGGGAAGGCTTCACCTGGAACTGGTACGAGAAGCTCTGGGCCGCGGGAGAGGTCTGGGAATCGCTCTGGATCACGCTCAAGATCGCCGTCTCCGCCTCGCTGGCGGCGATGGTCCTTGGCACATTGGCGGCCTATGCTTTGCATCGGTTCCGCTCCTGGCTGCAAAACGTGCACCACATGCTGATCACGCTGCCGCTGGTGATGCCGGACATTCTCATGGGCATGTCTCTGCTGGCCTTGTTTGTGCTCACGGGCGTTGAAACCGGAATGCTCACCATCTGGATTGCGCATGTCACCTTTTGCCTGAGTTTCGTGACGATGGTGGTGCTGGGCCGTCTGCAGGATTTCGATTTCACCCTGCTGGATGCCGCCCGTGATCTGGGTGCGACCCAGGCCAAGGCCGTGAAAAAAGTGCTGGTGCCTCTCCTGCTGCCTGGTGTGCTGGCCGGCGGGTTGCTGGCCTTCACGCTTTCGATCGATGACTATGTCATCACCTTCTTTGTCTCCGGCCCCGGTACGACCACGCTGCCATTGCGCGTCGCCAGCATGATGAAAACCAGCCGCAGTCTTCCCATGATCAACGCGCTCAGCACGCTGCTCATTGCCAGCACCTTCCTGATTGCCGTGTGCAGTTCCCGCCTTCAACGCCGCTTATGACCTCCTTCTTCAGATCCCTGGCTGATTTCCTGGAACCCACCGGACTCATCTGGCTCATGCTTTCTGCATGGGTGGGGGTCATGATCCGTCGTCGCCGATGGCGGGCACTGATCCTGCCGGGCACCGCGTGGCTGCTGCTGACGCTCACATCCGCCACCGGCTTATCACATTCATTGCTGGCAGTCTTGGAGTCTCAGTGGGCTCCGGTGGATGTGGCCGCCCTGCCTGTGTGCGACGCAGTCATTGTCCTTGGTGGCGGCATGGAGCCCTCCCACAACGAGCCGGCGGGCATTCATTTGAAGGGAGGAGCGGACCGATTGTTTACCGGCTTGATGCTTGCGAAAAAGGGCAAAGGAAAGCTGCTGGTCCTTGGCGGGGGGAGTCTGAAGACGTCTTCTGGCACAGAGTCTGAGGCGGATGCCGTCAAACTCTGGCTGGAGGAGTGGCAGATCTCACCTATTCCGGTGCAAAGTCTGGGCCACTGCCTGGATACTCATGATGAGGCCGTCAAAGTCTCTGCTTTGGCGGTCAAACATGGCTGGCAGAAGGTTGCGCTGGTGACATCCGCCTACCACATGACCCGCGCCAGAGCTGTTTTTGAAGCCGCTGGCACCTCGGTTGTGGCTGTGCCCTGCAACTACAACAGCGAGTCCTTGCGTGAGCACCAAGTGAAATGGCTGAATGTCCCAAATGCCACGAACCTGTGTCATTTTGAGACCTGGATGCACGAAATGATTGGTTGGTGGGCTTATCGCATCGCTGGCTGGGTTTGATGCACCTTATTTTGGCCTGCATTCTGCTTAGAAGGCAGGAAAGAAGGCTTGCTTTTGAACCATAGTGATGGTCATGTATAATTCACATGACTAGTGGCCTGGCTTTAGCCGATACCATCAATCTTGGCGGCAGAAACAGGACGGGCACCGAGCTTATCCTGGCCACCAAGCCTTTCACCGTGGACGACCCCGTCAAAAGCTGGTGGTACATCCTTTCTACGGCCGCGCTTTGGCTGGCTGTGATCGCCGGCACGCTGTGGATTCCGTACCTTGCCGCGAAGCTGGCGCTGAGCGTGCTTTCAGGACTGCTGCTGCTGCGTTTGTTTGTCATCTATCATGACCAGCAGCACAACGCGATCCTGCCGAATTCCAAGCTCGCAGAATGGATGATGCGTGGCTTTGGCATTCTCGCCCTCAGTCCCAGCAGCATCTGGCGCAGTTCGCACAATCATCATCACAACCACAACTCCAAGATCAAGGGGTCGCACATCGGGTCCTTCCCGATCATGACGAAGGAGCACTACCTGAAGGCATCCAAGTCAGCGAGGTTGATCTATCTCTTCATGCGTCATCCGCTGACGATTCTCTTTGGCTACGTCTTTGTGTTTCTGCACGGCATGTGCCTGCGCCCGTTTGTGATGAAGCCCCGGCAGCATCTTGACTGCCTGGTGGCCCTGCTGGTGCACGGCGGTATCGCCGCGGCACTGATTTATTTCTTTGGCTGGCAGATGTGGCTGCTGGTGCAGGTGATCCCGCATTTCATCACGTATGCCATCGGGTCCTACCTGTTCTATGCACAGCACAATTTCCCTGATGTGGCCTTCTATGACAAGGCGGGCTGGACCTATGAGCGGGCCGCGCTGGATTCTTCCAGCTACATGAAGACCAGCAAGCTGATGGCCTGGTTCTCGGCCAACATTGGCTACCACCACATTCATCATCTGAATGCACGCATTCCCTTCTACCGTCTGCCTGAGGTGCTGAAGGCCATGCCAGAACTGCAGAAGCCGAAAGTCACCACCCTGAGCCCGCGCGACATCCTGCGCTGCCTGCGACTCAAAGTCTGGGACACAGAACTGCAGCGCATGGTGCCGCTGCCTACACGGTAACAGACTCCGGCTCACCGATCCCCACATGTTTACCGCATCAAATCTTGCAGAGCTGATCGGTGGTGAAGTGGTGGGGGATGGATCTGTCATTCTCACGGGCATCGCTCCTGCGGATGTCGCTGCATGTGGGGATCTCACGTTTGCTGAGAAGCCCAGCTACCTGGCTGCGGCCGAAGCCGGCATGGCCAGCGCCATCTTGGTGCCCCGAGGGTTTGAGTCTGCGACGAAAGTCCTGATCCGGGTGAAGGATGCGCGAATTGCCATCGCCAAAGTGCTGCCACTGTTCTTTCCGCCAGAAAGGATTGCCGCGGGCATCCATGCGAGCGCGGTGGTCGATGCCACGGCGCAAATTGATGTGACTGCGAGCGTCGGTCCTCATTGCGTCGTGGGGGCCGGTGTCAAGCTGGGGAAAAACTCGGTGCTCATGGGTGGCAACCACATCGGCCGCGACAGTCATGTTGGAGAAGATGTCTGTCTGCACCCCAATGTGGTGCTGTATGCCAAGACGCAGATCGGCAACCGCGTGAACATCCATGCAGGCACCACCATCGGCTCGGATGGGTACGGCTATGTATTTGACCAGGGCTGCCATCGCAAAATGCTGCAGGTGGGGAATGTCGTGATTCATGACGATGTGGAGATCGGTTCCAACACCTCGATTGATCGCGGTGCGCTGGGCTCCACGGTGATCGGGCAGGGAACGAAGATCGACAATCTGGTGCATGTGGCGCACAATGTGGTAATGGGGCGCCACTGCCTCATCATGGGCCAGGTGGGCTTTGCCGGGAGCACGCATCTCTCTGACTACGTCGTTATTGCCTCGCAGTCGGGCATTGGGGGACACCTCAAGCTTGGAGCTCAGTCCACCATTGGTGCGAAATCGGGTGTGATGCGCGACGTTGCGGCGGGTGACACCGTGCTGGGGTATCCTTCAGCATCGGACAAGCAGGCGAAGCGCCAGTGGATTGCCGTTTCCAAGATGCCGGAAGCTTTGCGGCGGCTGAAAACATTGGAAAAACGGATGAACGGCAGCAAAGAGGCTTAATGGCCTTTTTCGCGCTTCACCTCGTGGCAACTCACGCCATGATGGGGGCATGACCCGCGAAGACGCCGCCACTATTTTCGAACGCATCGCCCTGCTGCTGGAGCTGAAGGGGGAGAACAGCTTTAAAGTACGCGCCTACCGAACCGGCGCGGAGATCGTGGAAAGCTACAGCGGGGACATCATGAAGCTGGCGGCGGAGAACCAGCTGGCAGGCATCAAGGGACTGGGGGAAGCGCTGCGTGACAAGCTGCATGAAATGGCCACGACGGGGAAGCTGGAATTCTACGAGAAGCTCAAGGCCGAATTTCCCGACACGCTGTTTGAGTTGTTCGATGTGCAGGGGCTCGGGCCGAAGAAGGTGGCCGCGTTGCATGCGGAGCTTGGTGTGTCATCCATCGCCGATTTGAAGCGAGCCTGCGAGAGCGGCGAGGCGGCAAAGCTTTCCGGGTTTGGTGGTAAAACGGTGGAGAAGATTCTCGAAAGCATCGCCTTCCGTGAGCAGCATGCGGCGGAGTTTCGTCTGGATCTGGTGCAGCCATTGGTACAGGAGATTTTAGAGGCGCTGCGTCAGCACCCGAACGTTTCGCACGCCGAGGTGTGCGGCAGTTTCCGCCGTGGCAAGGAGACGGTGCATGATCTCGATTTCCTTGTGGCCACACGGAAGCCGGAGCTGGTGATCGAGTCTTTTGTGCAACTTCCGCTGGTGGTGGATGTCATTGCCAAAGGGCCAACGAAGGCGAGTGTGCATGTGACTCACGGGGTGCAGTGTGATCTGCGTGCCGTATCGAGCAAGGAGTTCCCCTTTGCACTCGCCTACTTCACCGGAAGCAAGGAGCACAATGTGGCCATCCGCCAGCGTGCGCTGGCGCGTGGCTGGTCGCTCAATGAGTATGCTTTCACTCCAGTGCCGGATCATGCGGATGCGCCGGTCATTCCACCGGTTCATGATGAGGCGGAGCTTTACCGAGTACTGGATCTCGACTTCATCGATCCTGAGTTGCGTGAGAACACGGGCGAGATCGACGCGGCCGAACACGGCGGCCTGCCGCGCCTCGTCTTGCTTGAAAATCTGCGAGGTGTTTTCCACAACCACACTACCGCCAGCGACGGGGGCGCGACCTTGCGCGAGATGGCGGAGGCGGCGCATGAGCTGGGTCTGCAGTACCTCGGCATCGCCGATCACAGCAAGTCGTCCTTCCAGGCGAATGGGCTTGATGAAAAGCGCCTGCTGAAACAGATCGAAGAAATCAAGGCGCTGAATGAGGAGATGGCCGAAGAGGGCTTCCGCGTCTTCGCCGGCAGCGAGGTGGACATTCTCAAGGATGGCAGCCTCGATTTCAGTGACGAGATTATGGGCCAGCTCGATTATGTGGTCGCCTCCGTGCACAACGTCTTCAATTTGCCCGAGGCGGAGATGACGAAGCGCATCATTCGCGCGATTGAAAATCCACATGTCACCATGCTGGGGCATCTCACGGGCAGGCTGCTGCTGCAGCGCCCGGCTTACAATGTCAACGTGGCTGCGGTGATCGATGCCGCAGCGGAAACCGGCACGATCATTGAGCTCAATGCCAGTGCCTGGCGCCTCGACATGGACTGGCGCTGGTGGAAGCTCGCGAAGGCCAAGGGCGTGAAATGCAGCATCAACCCTGACGCCCACAGCACGCACGGATTGCAGGCGGTGATCTATGGTATCAAAGCCGCGCGCAAAGGCTGGCTCACGCGCAAAGACGTGATCAACTGTCTTCCGCTGGGTGAGGTGGAGGAAGTGCTGCGGGCGAAACGCGCCGTACTTTAGATCCGCAAAAAAGGAGGCATTGCTTTTCAGCAATGCCTCCCGGGATTTAACGGTGAACGTTAATGACTTAGAACTTGTAGCTGAGGCGCAGGCCCACGTAATGAGCCTCCACTGACTGACGGAAGAACTGCCCCTGGTAGTTGAGCAGCAAACCGAGGTTTGGCGTGAACTGGAAGTTCAGGCCAGCTCCTGCGACCATGTAATCCTGGCCATAGCTCTGACTGCCGCCGCTTACCACGAATGGCTGGTTGATGAGGCCAACGGTGGTGCCGTTGTTGTTGCTCAAATTCTGGCGCTCGTAGCTCAGACGGGCCTGTGCCGTAATGACTGCGAAGTCTGTTTTGACATACTTGCTCACCGACCAGCCAATGCGGGAGATGAGGGACTCGGCGGTACTTTTGTTGTAGGCCAGGGCTGCGAGGCCACCGCTGGACTCTCCAAAGGCGTCAATGGAGACGTGGGTGTAGTCGAGGCCGATGAACGGACCGGTCACCAGGCTGTTGTTCTGGAAACGGAAGTTCCAGCCCGAGTTAAACTGCACCGTGTTGGTGTAGGCGTCTGTGTCGCCGCGAGCATTGCCGAAGCCGATGGGGTTGCGGTTCGTTTCGATGTCATAGCTGCCGAAGTTGTAAAGCAGATCAGCCCAAAAGGCCTTCTTCACGTAGGAAGTGTAGGCGCTCAAAGCATAACCATTCATGTCCATGTTGCCGACGCCGTTGGCGAAGGTTTGATTGGACTCCAGCCAGTTGAGGGCGAAACCGATGGCCACGTTCGGGGTGACATGAATCTCAGCGCCGACTCCTGGGCTCCAACTGTCAGACTGGACGCCCGCCTGATTGCCGAGAGCACCGAGCCGGGCGTTGTTGTAATTCATCGAGGCAAAAACCTCCCATTGGTTGGTGGGAGTGCGGCGCTGTGCGACCGGGTCCGGAGCCGGGTTTTTGCCTGGACCGTCGCCCTGACCTTCGACCACGCCACCGTTGTATTCATTGTCTTCGGACAGGTCACCCTGGCCAGCGCGGAGGAAGAAGAGGCGTCCATTCACATCCGTAAGGACACTCTGAGTGCTTGCGAGCACGGCCTGCCCCATGGCGTTGGCCATTTGGAGACCGGTGATGGTGTCGATGACCGTAAAGACACCGGAAGTCTGGCTGAAGTTACCCACCTGAGTTGCCGTGAGATTCAAGGCGGTGGTGTTGAGATTGCCGGTGAGACCCAGATTGCCTGTGATGGTAGCACCTGGAAGGAGAGTCACCACCTGCCAGCTGTCGCCGCCAGTGAAACCTGTCAGGCCCGTTGGGTTGCCAATGACCAAGGTGCCGCCTAAGACGGAGTTCAGATTGCCGCCGAGGATGAACGTGTCAGAGGAACCCAGAACGAGGGTGTTGTTACCAAGACCAGCCCCAGTGAAGAGATCGACGGCCAAAGAGCTGCCGAGGCTCATGTTGATCGCGCCTAAACCTGAGGTGGAGATCGTGAGCGTGGATGCGACAGGAATCACCAAAGTGGCATCGCCCACAATGATCGCCCCGTTGTTGTTGATGGAAGCACCCGGTGCCTCTGTGATGGTTCCCGTGCCTGCAAGCGTGGCGCCTGCGGCAATCGTGTAATCTCCGCCACCGAGGTGAGTACCCAGAACGTTGAGAGTTCCCGCGTTGACTGCCGTGGTGCCCGTATAGGTGTTGGGGAGGAGGTTCGATGTCGTGAACGTTCCAGCACCATTTTTGGCAAGTGAGCCGCCGACACCACTCAGAACACCGCTGTAGGTGGTCGAAGTGCCGTCACCGCCTGTTGTCAGTGTGTTGGCGTTGAGGGTGGTGTTGCCGCTGCCCGCAAGGCTGCCGATGGTTTCATCATTGAGCAGCTCGAGTGAACCCGGTGCCGTCACGGTCACTGCAGCAG
>NZ_JBAQCR010000403.1:0-4185 GCF_049294395.1 Prosthecobacter sp. | reverse complement strand
ACTCAAGGCCGAGTCCCTCTGCAGCGGCAGATGAATCCCCTCCCCCGAGACTCATGACCGCGCCTCCCTGCATCCCAGCCCAGAGCGTCATAGCCATGGCCGCCTCCGCCGGTGGCCTGCATGCCCTCTCAGTCATTCTCGGCGGACTCCCGGCAGACTTCCCCGCCGCCATCGCCATCGTCATGCACCTTTCTCCCGTGCACAAAAGCCTGCTGGCCGAGATCTTGGGCAGCCGCTCCAAGTTGGAAGTACGGCAGGCCCAGACCGGCAACATCCTCTGTCATTCCAGCGTCTTTGTCGCACCGCCCAATCATCACATGTCCGTCGTCAAAGGCGGCCGCATTGCACTGTCCTCAGACGAGGCGGAAAAAATCCATTTTGCCCGCCCCTCCGCCGAGCCCCTCTTCGCCTCCGTCGCCGAAGTTTATCAATCCCATGCCATCGCCGTGGTCCTCACCGGTGGCGATGGCGACGGCTCATTCGGCGTGCAGATCATCAAGGACCGTGGCGGCAAAGTCATCGCCCAGGACCGCCCCACCTCGCAGGATTTCAGCATGCCTCAGAGCTCCATCGCCACCGGCGATGTCGACTTCATCCTCCCCCTGACGGAGATCGCCCCCATGCTCATCGAGTTGATCGCACCCGGCAAAGCCTGAAGCCCTGCGCCGTCACGCAGCCCCCAGCATCAACGCCCCCGCGAACGCGAAGCGTCTTGGACTGCGTGCGGCAAGCCTGGGCGCGACGCCGCTTTCGCAGGCACCAAGGCAGGGTAGCGCCTGAAACCGTGCGCTACCTCACGAAAACGGATCCTGGTCGGGCTTAAAGCCATCTTCCCTTCCTTCCCCATGCAAATGGGCACTACACCCCATGGTTCCTCCCCCCGGAGCAGACACCTTGCTCCCACCATGATTTCACCGACCGCAGCTTCCTCACGGCCTTCCGAGCATGAATCCGCATTGCGTGCCTCGGAGATCAGCTACCGCCGCTTGTTTGAAGCCGCGCGCGATGGCATCCTGATCCTGGAGGTGGATACAGGACGCATCACCGATGTGAACCCCTTTCTGACCGAGCTTCTCGGCTTCACACACGCTGAGATGGGCGGAAAAACCGTCGGCGAACTCAGCCCCTTCAAGGACATCGAGTCCAATCAGGCCATGCTCGAGCGGCTGCAGGAGTACGGTTACGCGCGCTATGACAACCTGCCGCTCGAAACGCGGGATGGCCGCCACATCGCCGTCGAATTCGTCAGCAATGTCTATCAGGCTGGAGACCACAAAGTCATCCAGTGCAACATCCGCGACATCACCGAGCGCAAAAAAGCGGAAGACGAAATCCTCCGTCTCAATGCAGAGCTGGAGATGCGTGTCACCCAGCGCACCGCCCAGCTCCAGATCGTGAACCGCGAACTCGAAGCCTTCAGCTACTCCGTCTCCCATGACCTCCGCGCGCCGCTGCGGCACATCATGGGCTTTGTGGACCTGCTGCAGCAGGACGCCGGCCCCACCCTTTCCGAGAGCAGTCTCCGCCACCTCAGTACTGTCACGCAGGCAGCCAAGCGCATGGGCGCTTTGATCGATGACCTCCTCGCCTTCTCACGCATCGGACAGGCGGGCATGCAAAAACAGGAATGCAGCCTCGATGACCTCGTGCGCGAGACCTTGGGCGATTTTCACAAAGAAACCCTCAGGCGTAAAATCGACTGGCTCATCCATCCTCTGCCCGTCGTCTGGGGAAACCCCGCCCTCCTGCGTCAGGTCATGGTCAATCTCATTTCCAATGCCGTGAAGTTCACCAGCGAATGCGCTGAGACCCGCATCGAGATCGGCGGTTCCAGCGGCGGCAAAGATGAAACCGTGATCTTCATCCGCGACAACGGCGCAGGCTTTGATCCGCGTTACGCCGCCAAGCTTTTCGGCGTGTTTCAGCGCCTCCACAGCCAGGACAAATTTGAGGGCACCGGCATCGGCCTGGCCAACGTCCAGCGCATCATCCTCCGCCATGGCGGCCGCGTCTGGGCGGATGGCGCGGTGGATGGTGGCGCCACCTTTTATTTCTCCCTTCCCACCCAAACTCGCTCAAAAGAATGACCGCACCTGGAACACTCAAGAGCATTCTCCTGGTGGAGGACGATCCCCAGGATGTGCAGCTCATGCTCGCCGCTCTGGAGCAGCACCATCTCGCCGACCGCGTTTTCGTGGTGCAAGATGGTGCCGAAGCTTTGGATTATTTGTACTACCGCAGCGCGTTTGCGCACCGCCCCCGCGGCAATCCCGTCCTCGTGCTGCTGGATCTCAAGATGCCCAAGGTCGACGGACTCGAAGTCCTCAAGACCATCAAATCCGACGCGCTGCTGAAAGCCATCCCCGTCGTCGTCCTCTCCTCCTCCCGCGAAACCACCGACCTCACCGAATGCTACCGCCTCGGCGTGAACGGCTACGTCGTCAAAGCCGTGGATTACCAGGGCTTCATGACCTCCGTCCGCCAGATCGGCGCCTTCTGGGGAAAGCTCAATGAACCGCCGCCAAACTAATGTGCATATCCTTATTAAATGTGCATCTTAGTTCCACAGCTGCTTTCAAAGCAGGAGCATTTAAAGCCTCATTTATGTGCTTCGCATTCTGATTGCCCCGAACTTATCAAACACTCAGGCAACCTTCCTAATGTACCCACCCAACCCCCACCCTTGAGGATTTCCAACCCATTGTAACCAGTAACATCGCCCAGGCGCAAAACAGATGACGCTCAGGCAGGGCACAGCACGCAGACGCGGCGCTCCACAGCACGGACTTGCTGGCCGCACCTTGAGACGGCGCAGGACCTGGTGCCCGGTCTGCCAGTGCCGGACTTTTTTGCCTCCCTCCGAAGGCCCCCCTCATGTACATTGAACGACACCACCTTGTAAACATCCCGCTCGCCGGGGGCTGCCACCTTCATGCTCAGCCCGGCAGCGCGCTCACTTGTCACGAAAAGAGGTCCAAATGAGCCCCCCTCTACGCATCCTGCACCTGGAAGACAATCCGGACGATGCCGCGCTCATTCTCTACCATCTCAAAAGCGGCGGCATCTCCTGCTCCGTCACCTGCGTGCACAACCGCGCTGAATTCGCGGCGGCTCTGGACGGCGGCGGCTTTGATCTGATCCTCTCAGACTACACCCTGCCTGACTTTGACGGCCTCTCCGCCACCGCCCTCGTGCGCGCCAGATGTCCCGATCTGCCCGTCATTCTCGTGTCTGGGACGATGGGGGAGGACTTCGCCATCGATTCACTCCGGAGCGGCGCCACTGATTATGTCCTGAAAATGCGGCTCTCGCGGCTCGTTCCCGCCGTGCGCCGTGCCATGCAGGAAGTCGCGGAGCGTGCCGAACGCCGGCGGCTGGAGGCCCAGTTCATCGAGGCTCAAAAAATGGAGGTCATCGGCCAGCTCGCCGCCGGTGTCGCTCATGACTTCAACAACATCCTCGGCGTCATCATGGGCTACAGCGACATCATGCTCATGAAGCTCGCCGCCACCGATCCCCTGCGCACTCCGGTCACAGAAATTAGGCGCGCCTCAGAGCGGGCTGCCGGGCTCACTCTCCAGCTCCTCGTCTTTGGCCGCAAACAAACCGTGCAGCCCGTCATCACCGATCTCAATGTCATCCTGCGCGATCTGGAGCAGATGCTGCAGCGCCTTATCGATGAAAACATCATCCTGACCCTCGTTCCCGGCACCCAGCCCGGGCACATCAGGGCAGACCCCGGCTACATCGGGCAGGTGCTCAAGAACCTCGCCGTCAATGCCCGCGACGCCATGCCGGACGGCGGCAGGCTCACCATCGCCACCAGCAGGGTCACGCTGGATGAAAACTTCACCCGCGAAAATCCCGGCGCCACACCCGGAGACTACATGAGGCTCAGTGTCAGTGATACCGGCAGCGGCATGCCCCCTGAAGTCAAGGAACGCATCTTCGAGGCCTTTTTCACCACCAAGCCCGCAGGCAAAGGCACCGGCCTCGGGCTCGCCACGTGTCAGACCATCGTCCAGCAGTCCGGCGGCTTCATCACGGTTCACAGTGAGCTTGGCAAAGGCACCCTTTTCCAGATTCACTTTCCCTGCGTCCAGCAGCCGCCGGCTCTCACCGCCGCAGCAGCCGCTCAATCCTCATCGTCCGCCGGCGGCCCGCTGCCACGCGGCACCGAAACCC
>NZ_JBAQCR010000402.1:0-61637 GCF_049294395.1 Prosthecobacter sp. | reverse complement strand
TGGGATGCATGAACAAGAAGGCGGAGGAGAAAAACCGGCCGGTGGTGTGCATGTAATAATCCACGTTGGCCTGCAGGAAGCCTTTTTCCATGGTATCGGCAGCCATGTACCAGTCATCGGCGGAAGGGTAGGCGTAAGCACTGAGGAGGAGGAAGGGCAGAATGCCGACGGCGGCGGCAAGCCAGGGCAGAGAAACCTGCCAGATGGCGGCGAGACGACGAGAGTCAGAGAGGGATGGCATTTGTTGGAAGAATCAGTTTTGACTGAAATCAGGGGCGGGCCGGGGTAGTTGAGAGGAGGCGGCGGACGTAGCTGCCGAGTCCTCGGGACAGGACGATAAAGGCGCGGTCAACGGTCTCATGCAGGACTTTGGCACCTAGGAGGGTGACCAAAAGAAGGGATGTCAGAGCCAGGACAGTGGCGGCGGAATATCCTGTGTGAGGCTGGCAGGCGACAAAGACTGACGCGCTTATGGAGCCTAGGATGAGAAAGTGCAGGCCATACATGGAGTATGATACTTTGCCGAGAAATTGTACGGGACGGCGAGTCAGCAGCCACTGGGCGGAAGGGGCGTGCAGCACGAGCAAAAACAACGCTATGGCGGCGAGCATGGACCATCCGCCCCCAAGCCAGTCCAACGGCGGGGCGAACCAATACGAGCCAGGGGTCATCGAATAGGAGACAGCATATTTGGGATACGAACCGCAGATGATAACAATTACCATGAGGAGCACGGAAAGCCAGGTGGGCAGGCGGATGGAGGTTCCGCGCATGAAGCTCCAGGAACGCACCTCAGCAATGATGAGGCCGATGATGAAACATTGGTAAAAATTTCCGGCAAACCAGTAGGCGGCTCCAAGCATGAGCCCCCAGCGGATGAGGCGGAGCTGTCCGAAGAGAAGGATGCCATAGATGAGAAAGGAGCCGAGCAACTCGCGCTTGATGCTCCACATGGGCTGGTTGTAAGCGGAGGCAATCGTAAAGGGCTGGGTGAGCAACTGCTCCGCAAGGGCAAGGGGAGCGGGGGCGGGCGGCGCCCAAAAAGATTCAAACCAAACGGAGCCGCTTAGCTGGGCTGCGGCGTGGTTTTGAAAGACATCCAAGGTCCGGAGCACCCAGGCGATGAGGGTGGTGGCAAGCACGATGCCGATGAGGCGGACGGGGCGTTTGATGATGGCGGCAACGATGTCGCGCCAAGGTGAGCCTCTGGCCAGGAGGGGGGCGGCCAGAACGTAGCCACTGAGTAGAAAGAACAAGCAGACCGCAAAGTGGCCGGCGACGAGGAGTCCCAGCGGCGGATAAAGCAACATGACCCCCCATGTGGTGTGCCGGAGGGAGCCAGAGCCAAAGATGGAGTAGGGATAAAATGCCGCAAAAAAATGGGTGATCACTACAATCAATGCTGCCAAGCCTCGCAGCCCATCAAGGTGCTCTATGCGGTGGGCGGGATCGGTAGTTGAGGGGTGTGTCACGTAGCGAGGAGGGGGGGGGCCGAGGGAACGGCAACGCCGCTCACATCTGGGGTAGTTTTAATTTGAGGAAGGCGGCCCAGCAAAAGCGGAGCATGACGAGGCCGTTTTTGAAGCGGCGCGTCATTTTGGTGTCGCCATAGATACGTTCCTGATAGTGAACGGGGAGGTCAACGATACGAAGATTTAGTTTTGCGGCGCCGAAGAGGAGTTCGTAGTCGCCCCAGCGGTCTTCTGCGCCCCAGGTGTCGATCATGCGGCGGATTTTTTCCCAGTCGGTGCGCCAGAGGACCTTGGTGCCGCAAAGGGTGTCGCGCACTGGGGAGCCGAGGAGGTAGGAGAAGAGGGAGGCGAAGCCTTTGTTACCGAGCATGTTGGCGAATTTCATGGCTTGGCCCTGCATGGGATAGACCATGCGGGAGCCGTTGATGAACTCGCCTTTGCCGGAGGCGATGGCCTTGACGAAGCGGGGGAGTTCCTCGGGCATGACGGTGAGGTCGGCATCGAGGATCATGAGGATGTCGCCGGTGGCAGCGGCGAAGCCGGTCCAAACGTTGCGCGATTTCGAGATGGCTGGACCATTCACGAGGCGGATATTTTTGTCCGGGAACTCGGCCTGCATGAGGCGGACTTCATCAGCGGTGCCGTCGGTGGATTTGTCGTCGCAGAAGATGATCTCGGTCTCGCGGCCGAGCTGGGGCATGCGCTCGACGGCGCTGCGGACATTGCCTTTTTCGTCTTTGCAAGGGATGATGACGGAGACCTTGAAGTCTGAGTCGGGGCGTGGCTGGGGAGCGGGACGTGCGACGATGAAGTTGCAGAGGTTCAGGTGGTCGATGCCGGGCATCCAGGCGATGAATTTATTGAGAAGGGGGGCGAGGAGCGGGATGCCGAAGGGCATGAGGACGCGGCGGGAGACGCGGAGCATTTCGAGTCCAGAGAGATGGAGGAGACCTTCGTAGTCGCGCAGGGAAAGCCAGTTTGGCTCGACCTTGGGTGTCTTGAGATTGAATTTCTCAGAGAGGGCGACCAGGGGCTCCCAGAGGTGATTGTAAGTGAATATGATGATGCGGGTGTGTGGCAGGCAGACGGCGCGGACGCGGTCGAACAAGGCCTGGATGTCCACGGTGTCTGTGGTGTCCTGAATGAGGACAGTGTCGAAGGGGCCGGGTGGCAACTCCAGCTCCGGGTTCATGACGTGGAACTGGGCCTGGGGATGTTTTTGCCGCGCGAGCTCAACCATCTTCGGGCTAATGTCCACGGCGGTGACAGCGGAGGCCTGGAGGTGATCCAGCAGCTTGCCGGTCTGGCAGCGAATGAAGAGGAGGCGGCCGGCATCGCCGACGAGAGTCTTTAATTCACTGCCGACGAGTTGGTAGAAGTGCTGGTTGCGGCTGATGTGGTAATCGCGTTCGGCAGCGTGAGCTTCTGCGCTTTCGAGGATCCGTTTGCGCATGCCTTCAATGGCGGCCATACCCCAGAGGACAGGGATTTCGGAAGTTTGGGGGGGGGATGGATCAGACATGGGAAGGCGTGCGGTAAGTGGGTACAAGAGCAATTAGGCTGCCTGCGTGCGGGCAAGCCAGGACTGGTAGATTTCCTGGAAGGTAGTCTGGAGGTCTTTGGTGATGTCCCAGCCGGGATAGTGGGCCTTCATTTTGTCGAGATTGGATATGTAGCAGATGTGGTCGCCCTGGCGGTTTTGGTCGACGTATTCGTGCTGCATGGGCTTGCCGGAGATGGAGGCGATGAGGTCGAAGGCTTCAAGGATGGAGATGGAATTGGCACGACCGCCGCCGATGTTATAAACTTCGCCCTGGCGTGGGGCGGCGATGAAGTGCTCCATGAAAGCGACGACGTCATGGCTGTGGATATTGTCGCGGACCTGCTTGCCTTTGTAGCCGAAGACGCGGTAGGTTTTGCCTTCGAGATTGCAGCGGATGAGGTAGCTCAGGAAGCCGTGGAGCTCTACGCCGCTGTGATTGGGGCCGGTGAGGCAGCCGCCGCGGAGTGCGCAGGTGGGCATGCCGAAATAGCGGCCGTATTCCTGGACCATGACGTCTGCGGCAACTTTGGAGGCACCGAAGAGGGAGTGCTTGCACTGATCGATGCGGTAGGTTTCGCGGATGCCGTCATGGTAGGTGCTATCGGCGTAGTCCCAGCGTTTTTCGAGCTCGACGAGGGCGATCTCATTGGGAGCGTCGCCATACACCTTGTTGGTGCTCATGTGGACGAAGGGGGACTCCGGGCAGGCAAGGCGTGCGGCTTCAAGGAAGTTGAGGGTGCCGACGGCGTTGACGTCGAAGTCGTCAAAGGGACGGCTGGCGGCGAGGTCGTGGCTGGGTTGTGCTGCGGTGTGGACGATGGCGTCCGGGCGGAGTTCCTTGAGGAGTTTCTGCACGCCTGCGCGGTCACGGATGTCGAGCTCGTGATGGTGGAAGGAGGGGAACTGGTCTTTGAGGCGCTGGGTGTTCCAGCGGGTATCGCCGCCAGGGCCGAAGAAATCGGCGCGCATGTTGTTGTCAACGCCGTGGACGGTCCAGCCGGACTCGGAGAAATGGGTGACGACTTCGGAGCCGATCAGGCCGGAGGAACCGGTGACGAGGAGACTTTTCATGGTGGGTGGGGTGGGAATAGGGAGTGTGGGAGTGGGATCAGACGGGGGTGGATTTGACGTGGGCCCAGAGGGTACCGCTGACTTTGAAGTCGGTGCCGAAGGACTCCTCGACAGCGCGCTTCACGCCGGGCCAAAAGCGGGAGTAGTCGTGGCCGACGATGATGGGCACGCCGGCCTGCCGGGCCCAGTTTATGTCTGCCAGGACATGTTCGTAGATGTGGCTGGCATCGATGAAAATCATGGCTGGCGCGGGGCCTTTGTACGTGGCGAAGTACTCGGTGCTCAGCCCCTCAAACAGGGTGGTATGGCATTTCTGCGTCAAGTAGTAGAGGCAGCGGCGGGTGAAGTCGCGATGCGCGAGCGGCAGCATGCCAACCGGGTTCCAGCTGAAGTTATCGATAGTGATGAGTTCTTTTTGCGGATCTTTCCACGTTGCGATCATCTGGGTGGTGAAGCCAAAGAGCGTGCCGACTTCAATCAGGGGGCCGTTGAAGTCATGGGCGCGACGGACGAGTTCCTCCAGAAACAGCAGTTCTTCGGGCTGCACGGCACCGTCAAAGCCCGGCTGCAAACGGCGGCAAAAGGTGAGGAAGGTGGAGAGCTCCTTGCGATTGAGGATTGCCTCATTGCCACGCTTGAGTACGCCGAGGCATTTTTGAATGAGTTTTTTCATTGGCTGTCGGGTCTTAGTCAAAAATGGATGTCACCAAGGGGCGCAGGAAGCGCGCTCCCTGGGTGCTGATGTGGCTGCTGTCGGTGTAGAGTGTTCTGCCATTGGCAGCGACCCGGCACAAGCCTTGGGGATTGAGGAAGATGCCGGCGGGATCAAGCAGGGTGTAATGCTGCGGTGCCAGGCTCTGCAAGACGTCATGCTGCTGGACGGAATCGGCGCGATGTGTGGTCAGTGGGAGGCCGATCAGGTTCACATCGCCATGGTAAAACATGACCTCGGCAGCGAGACGACGGGGAACGTCGAATGGCTGGCTGGGCACATCCTCCATGACCCAGACGCTGGCACCGGCGTTTTTCAGTGCGGTGACGGTGTCGAGAAGGGACTGCCGGATCTTGCTGCCGTTGTCTCCCTCGAAGTAATAGTTCCATGAGGCGGTGAGGACCACCTTGGGGATTTTTTTGGAACGGACGAAGTCCAAAACCGCAGCGCCGAACATCGGGGTCTTGTCCTTCAGGCTGTAAGGGCCAGTGGGCAGGTAGCTGAGGAGCGGCGGGGTCTGATAATGTACTGCCGCGAATCCTTGGACGCCTTTGTCTTTGCACAGTTCATCTATGACCGGCAGAAGGGCCATGGCGTGGCTGTCTCCCCAGACCAGAACACCCGGAGGGCGCTGTTCCTTACCGCCCAGAGTGACAAAGTCTCCGCGCTGCGCCTGCTCCAGACTGACCTCCTTGCGGAAGATGCTGTCCGACCTGCCTGCGGCGTAGATTTGCGCTGCTGCCGGAATACGCGCGGGCACGCCATGCAGGAGGTGCAGAGCGCAGCCGAGCACAATCATGAGGCCCGAGCAGGCGGCGGCAAAGGCATAGATGGAGCGGCGACTGCCGAAGACGACGCGTTTACGAAACGGCTGTTCAACCCATTTCCAGGACAGCGCCGCGAGGATGCCTGTGGCAGTCAGCAGCAAGATGCGGTGCCAGACGGTGAGCGGCACGGAGGCCCAGTATTTGGAGAAAACCAGCAAGGGCCAGTGCCACAGGTACAGCGAGTAAGACACCAGGCCAATGCCCACCAGCCATGGCAATGCCAGCAGGCGGCCAGCCATGGATCGCGTGCCACAGGCGATGACCAGCGCACTGCCAAGGCAAGGGAGCAGCGCGGCTTCTCCAGGGAAGCGCGTGCGGTTGTTGAACGCAAAGACGGCGTACAAGATCATGCCCAGTCCGACCAGGCCCAACAGCTCGGGCAGCCAGCGGCGAGACGGTGAAAAGGTAAAGGGTGACATGGCGAGCAAGGCCCCGATCAGGAGTTCCCAGGCGCGGGACGGCAGCAGGTAGAAGCCAGCCTCGGGACGGGTGCGGCACCAATAAATGCCAATCACGAGCGAGGTCACAAGCAGGAGAAGAACTAGGGAGCGCATCAAAGCTGGGAAAAACTTCCGCAGCGCCATGAGCACGAGGGGGAAAATCAGATAGAACTGCTCCTCCACCGCAAGAGACCAGGTATGCAGTAGGGGCTTCAAGTCCGCACTCTGTTCAAAGTAGCCTGACTCGCGCCAGAAAAACACATTCGAAAGCAGCAGCGCCTGGGCGACGGCGGACTGGCCAAGTTCTTTGAAGTCCTCCGCCAGCAGCAGCAGCCAGCCAGCGGCCAGGGTCACAAGCAGCATTACCACCAGCGGTGGCATGATGCGACGGATGCGCCGATCCCAAAAGGCGCGCAGGCTAAACTTGCCCTGCGCCATGTCCTGCAAAATCAGGCCGGTGATAAGGTAGCCTGAGATCACAAAGAATACATCCACGCCGACATAGCCTCCCTGCACGCCGAGTCCGGCATGGAACAGTAGAACCGCAAGCACGGCGAGTGCGCGCAGGCCGTCAATTTCAGCCCGGTAGTTCATGGACGGCGTCAGTCCCATGGATCAGGAAAACCACGCAGGGTTCGATGTCTGGCACGCAGACTGCGGAAGAGCCGCATCAGCACGCGGCGGCCCAAGCCCTGGCTGGAGACGGGAAGTCGTGGCAGGAGGAGACCGCAGATGGATGGTAGCAGGAGCGAGGGAGCCCCCAATGCCAGCCGCCGTGCTTCACGGAACAGGTCTTGAGATTCAGCATTGACCGCGCCGAGCATCATACCGAGCCAGACGAGATAATACCCGCGTGTGAACCGGCGGCGGGAGGCGGAGGCTCCGGGGTAGCCACGGTGCTTACGCAGGCAGTGGTTGAAGCGGCGCATCATCATCTGCTGCTTGGCCTCGGGCACCTGGCCCGGGGTGGTGTAACAAAGCGTCGCTTCACGCACATGGACAAACTTCAGTCCGGCGGCGGCGGCACGCAGTGACATGTCCCAGTCCTCCGCGTGCTGAATCAGCGGGTCTTCGTCAAAGAGGCCCGTCTTCTCAAAAAAGCCGCCGCGCACGAGCGTAGCCGAGGGGAGGACAAAGTTGTAGTAAAACAGGCATTCAGGAGTGTTCTGCTCCTCATACGGTGTGGGACCGAAGCTGCTGCGACCGGAGGGCGGTGCCTCAGGGCTGGCCCGGATGTCGCCACGGGCATAGGCAATGTCTGCGCCGGAGGACTCCAGTGCGGCCTGCAGCTTTGCCAGATGTCCTGGATACCAGACGTCGTCCGAGTCCAGCAGGGCAATCTGCTCCCCACGGGCTGCGCGGAGGGCTGCATTGCGTGCCGCAGACACGCCGCGGTTGGTAAGCTGTGGCAGGTAAACAACGGACACCCCTTCCCTGGCGGGAAGCTGCTGCATGGCTGAGGCGGTGTCGTCAGTGGAGCAGTCGTCTGCCACGAGAAATTCGAGGGGACGATGCTGCTGCTGCACCACGGAGTCATAGGATCTGCGGATCAATCCCGCACGATTGAAGGTTGGAACAATGACACTGAGCAATCCCATGACTTAACAAGTGCCTTGGTTGCAAAATCGCACAAAGGAAGCGGGCGGCAACTCGCTTGATTCAACAGACATCATCAGCATTTTTGATACAAGCCGGTACACCAAGCGAGCCGGTTGTTCTGATAAATTTTTTCATACATGTCAACCAACGCATAACCATGTTCCCGCAGGAGGGCGTCCACCTCACCGAAGGTAGGCTGGCCGACGTACATGGGGACGAAGTTGATCTCCAGCATCACCAGGGAGATGCGGCCTGCGGAGAGCTGCTGGCGTGCGCCCTGAAGGACCTGAAGATCAAATCCCTGGGTGTCAATTTTCAGTAGATCGAGCTGGGGCAGAGCGTGCTCTGTAACATAGCTGTCCACCGTCCACACGGGGACAGTGGTGCTGGAACTGACCACCTTGTCCTTGAACGGGTTTTGCGCGCTGGACTCCATGGGGAGGAAGGAGCTGAGTTCATTATTCTCACACTCATTGAAGGTGAGGCTGCCATTCTCCGCGCCCAGTGCGGCGGCATTGATCACGACCTTCGCGCCACCCGCATGCGCCGGGGAGAGCACCTTTTCCACCAGGGACTTGTTAGGCTCAAACGCATGGATCACAGGCTTGTCAAAAATGCGCTGAAACATGGCCAGGGTCTGCCCCTTGTTGGCTCCGACATCGAACATAAGCGGGCCGGCCTGCGGCAGCAGGACGCGCAGATCCTGTTCCAGATTCAAATGCGAGATGCGGTCTTTACGATAGGACTGCAGCACCTGGTTGGATCGCCCCAGCGCCATGCTGATGAGACAGCGCAGCACGAACCAAGGACTGGAAATGTGTGTGGCATGGGAGGTGAGTTTCATCAGATGAAGGACGAGGGATTCAGCCAGTTGCAGAGGCGAAAGTTTTCAGATTTTCTGGTACAGGCCGTTGCACCATCCAAGGCGGTTCTCAACCCAGATTTTTTCGTACAAGTCCACCAATGCGTAACCGCGCTTGTTCAAGAAGGCATCCAACTCGAAAAACGCCGGCTGTCCAACATAGAGAGGAATGAAATTTATCTCCAACATGATGAAGTTCACCTTGCCGGCGGTGAGCAGCGCATCCGCACCGAGCAGCACCTGCAGGTCATAGCCTTGGGTGTCGATCTTCAGCAGATCAATCGCTCCAAGTAAATGCTTTTGCGCATACTGATCGAGTGTCCAGACCGGCACTTCCGAACTGCTGACCACTGCCTCTCCCGCATAAGGATTGCGCTGGCCATTATCCAAGGGCAGGAAGGAGCACATCTGATCCTGCTCGAAATGGTTGAGCTTCAGTACGCCTTCTTTAGCACCAAGTCCGGCGGCGTTCAGGACGATGTTTTTGTCCTGCCCAAAGGCCGTGGCGAGCCGGGTCTCCACAAGGGTCTTGTTGGGTTCGAAGGCGTGAATCACTGGCTGGTCAAACACGCGTTTGAACATTGAGATGGTTTGCCCTGCATTGGCTCCGACATCTATAAGCAGCGGATCTTTCTTAGTTATAAGCAGCGGAAGATCCTGCTCAAGATCCACATGAGATATCCGGTCCTTGCGGTAGGACTGGAGTACCTGGTTGGAGCGCCCCAACACTTGACTGATGAGGCAGCGGAGTACAAACCAGGGGCTGGGTTTCCGGATGGCATTAGGACTGAGTTTCATGTGACAGAGGCGGGGGAACAGCAGGGGCTAAGATGGGAGCAATCAGCTATCTGCGATCATCTATCTGAATCCAAGATGCAGGAATCACATCGGAGGTGTCGCAGTTGCGGAAGTTGAGCCAGCGCTGGTGAGGCGGGCTGAGGACGATTTTGTCCGGATCAGGATTCAGCCAGGCGGCCCACCAACTGAATGAGCTGGGACCGATGATGTGATGACGGCACTGGCTCATGAGACTGAGATTTTCCTCCCAGTGCCAGTCTTCCAAATCCTGGCCCACGCTGTTGTGAGTAACGTATTGAATGTCGGGTGCCTCAGGCAGGTGCTGCCGTGTCCAGTCCCAGTCATCGGAAAAAACAAAGAACTTCGGAGCATCCAGCCGGGAGCGAAACCACTCGACGGCACGCAGGCAGTATCCCGACTCGCTGGCATTAAAGTCCTTGGCAACCGCCTTGTCGCCACGGCGCACATGAAGGGAGACGGACAGGGTCTGTTTCATCTGTTCCGCGACTTTGGCGTCCTCCCCCGTGAACGGCGCACGCAACTGGAAATCTGCCCGCACCTGAGGGGCGATGTCGGTAAAATATTTTTCCGACTGCCAGTACCCCATGAGCAGCAGGTCACCCGAGAGATTTTGCAGCTCGGGGTCATAGTGGAACTGGCGCTCGGAGACCGTCCTGCCGACCTGCAAGGGCGGCTGGGGCTGGCCAGGCTTGTGATTGTAAAAGCGATAGTCGCAGGAAGACTTGAAGCCAAAACGCTCGAACCGGTAAAGCAGACTCTTGGCCCGTGGAGCAGACAGGCTGCGGCGAGCCAGACGGGTTAGAAACTCCCCAGGATTGTACCGGATCACATGGTGCCAGGGGACACGGGGAGCCTGAACGCGGAACTTGTCCAGGCGGTATTTTCTGGCAGGCTGCATCTGCAAACCAAGAAAATAAAGATCTGCCAGGACGATACCATCCCCCTTGGCCGCTAGTTTGCGTGCTGCAGCATATTGAAACATTTGGTTTCCCAATCCACCTGCTATTTGAACTAGTATCATACGTAAACAATCTGAAGGCTGTCACTGGCGAGCGGGGGAGTTTTTTGAGTTGAATTTGAGCAATGGATCAAGCGGGATAAAACTTTATTTAGCAGCGACCCATCTAGGAGTAAATTTAAACCTATGCCAGTCTTTACATGGATAATATTTGCCACACCTCACGTCCGAGACGGGCGGATCACACGGCCTTCAAAGGTCGTCGATCTGAACCCATGAATCCGGAAATATGTCAACGGTGTCACAGTTGAGAAAATTGAACCAGCGCTGATGTGGCGGACAGACCACCAGCTTGTCGGGACTTGGATTAAGCCAGGCCGCCCACCAACTGAAGGAACTGAGAGCAATGATGTGATGCCGACACTGGCTCATAAGGCGGAGATCTTCATGGTCCTGATCCTGACCGTTGTGGTTCACATATACGACGTCAGGCGCCGCAGGCAGATGCTGCTTGACCCAGTCCCAGTCATCGGTGAAGACAAAGAACACCGGGCTGGAAAGGCGTTCACGAAACCATGCCATGGCGCGCTGGTGATACTCCGGAGTGGAACCGTTGAAGTCTTTTGCCACCGCCTTGTCGCCCCTCCGGACATGCAGGGAGACGGACTGCTGCGCGCGCATGAGATTGCCAACCGCCAAGTTTTGTCCTGTCTGCGGGGTCTTCACCTGAAGCTCGACATGGAGCTGTGGCGCGATGTCTGCAAAGTACTTTTCCGTCTGCCAGTAACCCATCAGCAGCAGGTCTCCGGACAAATACAGCACCTCTGGATCAAAGTGGAACTGCCGCTCAGAGACCACCTTGCCGATTTGCAGCATGGGCTTTGGCCGCCCGGGGACACACGCATCAAAGCGATAGGCACAGGGGGACTTGAAGCCCCGACGGGCAGCCAGCGACAAAAGTCTGCACCCGAGGTTTTCCGGCAGATAACGGCGCACCAACCGGTCCAGGAACTCCCTCTTGCTGTAACGCCAGACAGAGTACCAAGGGAGGGGCATGACACGCGCATGGAAGAGGTCGAGGCGGAATTGTCGCGGAGGCTGCACCTGCACGTCGAGCTGATAAAGATCCGCATGCAGGATGCCATCCCCCTGCAGGGCCAGTCTGCGCGCCATGGCGTACTGGAACATCTGGTTGCCCAACCCGCCGGATATTTGAAACAAAGTCATCGTTTACAACCAGAGGCGTGACAGAAGAGGAACTTCAAGACACGATGAAACTGCGATGCCGGGAGGGGTTTTTGGTCGCAAAAATATTGGCATACTCGAACTTCTCGGACTGGTTGAGGGGCTGCAGCGTGCCATTTTCCATATCAATCACGAAGGTGGTGTAGCCGAGGGAGCGCAGGGCATTGTAAAGCGCCTCACAAGAAGAAGCGCTGGCGAGCAGGGCCTTGTCACAAAACTCGATGATCAGTTCGGGGGCGTCCGGGCTGGCGAATATGGCGCCGCCGCCGGCCAGCACCTGGCATTCCCAGCCTTCGGTGTCGATCTTGACAAGCTGGATTGGGCGCCCTGCGAGATGCTGCGCAACCAGATTGTCAAAGCTCATGACTGGAACTTTGGTCGGGGTGTATTCACCTTCCCAGATGGGCGGGCTGAAGCTGTTAAAGGTGTCGTTGGTATTGGTGCCCTGAAACAATTCCAGCTCCCCGCTTTCTTTCGATATGCCGACCTGGCAGATTTTCACATTCCGCAGCTTGTTGAGGACGATCTGGGATTGGAGAATTTTGCAGGTGGGCAGGGATGGTTCCACCGCGAGCACGAGCCCCTGAGGACCGACGCGTTTCCCGGCGATCACCGCGAAGAGGCCGATATTGGCCCCGACGTCCACAAACACATCGCCGGGTTTCAGCAGGCGAGCAAGGAGCATGCGCTCGCCAAGTTCGAATTTTCCACGGACGATGGGGCGGCAGAGAAAGGAATCTTTGTGCAAACGGAGGATGGCGCCGGCACCGACGGGCCAGACGATCTCCGTGATTTCGCCGCGCTCGAGGCGATGCCATTCACGATAACGGATTTTTTCAACCAGGGGAAAGAGAAAGTCGGGCAGCTTGCCGGACAGGACTTTTTGGAGTCCGCGAACGACCTTGAATTTGGAGTAAGCCATAAGGGTGTCAGGGGGCAGGTGTTTAGAGCATCGCAGCCGAAAAGTTCATGTTTAAGATGCCGATGTGTTCTGCGGGATAGTTGGTAATCTCCATCCCGGCCTCGGAGGTGAGCTTGAAGTCGCCCAGATTTTCGTGATTCACCCAAGCGGAAAGAGTCCGGAGATAGAGTCCGACGACGTAGTCCCCCGGCATCAGCGGCACAGGCCCGGTGTTGAACTGCAAACGATGGCGACCGGCGGCGAAGCTGCGCGGGAGGCCGAGCTTGTTGCGTCCATCCATGATGCCGATCCTGACGCCGACATGATTGTAAATGACCGGGGCAAAGTCGGTGATGGTGGTCGCGCCAGGGAGCTCCATGTCAAACGTAAGCGTGGTGCACTGGCCGGTGGGGAAGATGGCAGGCGCGATCTCGAGGCCGAGAATGCGGGTGCCGTCCTCCAGCTCCACCGGGAAGGAGGGCTGGGCAGTGCGGCAGTCATGGAGGTAGTTGTTGATCTCCTGCTCGAGGTTGCGGCTTTTTACACCGGCCTGGCCATTGGACATGCACAAGATGGAGGTGCAGAGGGACTGCATGGCACCCATGTTATGGCTGACAAAAATGACGGTCTTGCCGAGTTTGGACACCTTGTCCATGCGGGAGAGGCAGCGCTTCTGGAATTCGGCATCGCCCACGGCGAGCACTTCATCGACAATGAGAATCTCGGGTTCCAGATAGGCGGCGACGGCGAAGGCGAGGCGCACATACATGCCGCTGGAGTAGCGCTTTACCGGGGTGTCGAGGTAGGCGGAACAGCCGGAAAAATCCACGATTTCATCCAGCTTGGAGAGGATCTCCTGCTTACGCATGCCGAGGATGGCGCCGTTGAGAAAGATATTTTCCCGGCCGGAGAGCTCTGGATGAAAGCCTGTGCCGACCTCCAGGAGGGAGGCGATGCGCCCTTTGACCTTGATGGAGCCTGAAGAGGGAGCGGTGACGCGTGAAAGCAGCTTGAGAAGGGTGCTCTTCCCTGCGCCATTGCGGCCGATGATGCCGAGAACCTCTCCTTGCTGGACTTCAAAGTTGACGTCTTTCAAAGCCCAGACGTAGTCGTCCTTGGGGGATTTTTTTTCTTTGCGGGTACGGTCGTTGACGGTGGCAACCTTGGCGTAGGGGTCCTCCTTGCCACGGATGCGATGCCACCAGCGATTGATGTCATGCTGGATGGTGCCGGTGCCGACCTCACCGAGACGGTAGAGCTTGGAGACGTCTTCGACGTGAATGACAGGAGTGCTCATCAAACGGTGTCCATGAAGGATTTTTCAACCTTGTTAAATACAATGATGCCGAGGAAGAGGAGAACCCCGGTGACCAAGGCGGAGTAGCTGAGGAGCAGCCAGGAGAAGGTCCCGGCGCCGAGATACAGCGCGCGAAAGGCTTCGACGATGCCGGTCATGGGATTGAGCTCGATCCAAAAGCGATATTTGTCCGGCACGATGGAGAGCGGATAAACGACGGGGGTGGCATACATGGCAAGTTGGACACCAAAGGTGACTAGGAAGCCGAGATCCCGGTACTTTGTGGTGAGGGAGGAGATGATGATTCCGGAACCAAGACCGAGGCCGCCCAACATCAAGATGAGCACCGGGGTGCCGAAAAATATGCCGGCGTAGTCGGGCCGGATGTCCCTGCCCTGCCAGATGAACCAAGCGAGGGCGATGCCGAGCAAGGCGAACTGGATGACAAACTGAATGAGGGTGGAAATGACCACGGACAATGGCGTGATGAGCCGTGGGAAATAGACTTTACCAAAGAGGCTGGCATTATCTTTGAAGGTGGTGGAGGTCTTGGTCAGGCAGGTGGCAAAGTAGTTCCACGGGGTGGTGCCAGCGAGGTAGAAGAGGAGCGGCGGGAGGCCGTCTGTGGAGAGCTTGGCAACGCCACTGAAGATGATAGTGAAGGTGGCGGTGGTGAGCAGGGGCTGGATGAAAAACCAGATGGGGCCCAGGATGGTCTGCTTGTAAACGGCGACGAAGTCCCGCCACACAAACATGCGCAGGAGGTCGCGGTATTGCCAGAGATCCTGTAGGTGAAGATTAAACCAGCCGGAACGGGCACGGATGACCATATCCCATTCTTCTTCTGCTGCTGTGGCCAGGTCCGGTGCGGTCTGTGACATGTTGTTATTCAAAAAGATGTAACGGCGCGGCGTGCGGCCTCCGCAGGCACGCTGCCGCCCTCGGTTGTGAAAACCGGTGGCGTGGCGGGTGAGATGAGGATGCTGCGCACGTGGGTGTGCAACGTTGCCGCCGGGCGGCGGCGTTAAGAGGGTTTAAAGAAGATGCTCCACCAAGGGGTTCGAGAAGAGCGCATTGACTTTCTGATAGAGGCCGCGTGCGAGGCGGAGCCTGCGGCAGATCTCCTTGTGGTGATCGCTGGCGGCGGCAGGGGCTGCATGCAGATCCGCCTGCGAGGGAGAGACGCCGAGGGTACGATCAATCTGTACGCCGGCGGAGCGCAGCTTTTTCTGCAATCCGGGCAGGAGCCCTTTGCGCAAAATGACGCCGAAGCTGAGCTCTGCCTGGTAGAAGTCACGGCGGCCGGCAGCTTCGATCTCCGCGACTTTGTGAACGGCATGCAAGGCGGCGAGCTGACGGACGGTGATGCTAGCGCTGGCCTTGCTAATTTTGAGCTTTTTGGCTATCTGATCGAGACACATTGGCTCGGGAGTGAGGTAGAGCAGGGCAAAAAGCCTGCCGATCAGACGACCGAGACCAAAGGAATGCGTGGTGGCACCGCTGGCCTCAATGAAGCGTGTGACCTCACGATTCCATGCCCCCTGCGTCCGGGAAGGAGAGTCAGTCCGGGGCTTGTGGGAGTCGACGACAGCAGGCATTGTTTAGAAAAAGCTAAACGCTGTTAACGTGGTTTGCCGGGACTGTAAAGCAACGAATATGCCCGGTTTGCAACAAAAAACGACCAGCCGGGCAGGGGCCGTAAATACCGTTTAGCATTATTTAAATGATTCGGGCAGAACCACCTCTGAGAAAGGCTACTTGCGCAGACTGCCGAGGGAGGGCTCCTGATGCATGGCATCGAGAGCGTGTCCGAGATTGGTGACAACAGCGGGCCATGTAAAGTGATCAAGTCCACGCTGGCGGGCGGCTTTACCATAGGCTTCGGCTTTGGCGGGATCACTGAGCAGTTCGTGCAGGGCGGCGGCGAGTCCATCTTCATCCCCAGCTTTCACATGGAGGCCGGAAACACCGGGCACCACTTTCTCTGCGACGCCCCAGTCACCGGTAATGATGGGAGCGATGCCATAAAGCATGGCCTCGGACACGGAGATCCCGAACGGCTCATAAAAGGATGGCAGCACAAAGACGGAGCAACGGCGGTACAAGTCCTGGATGACTGCCGCTTCTTCGGGGACTTCTTTGCGCTTGAACCCGTGCCATCGGACGTTTTCGAGGTGTAGATCTGCGGGTGGATCGCCACGGACACCGATGACATGCAGCATAGCGCCGGGGATTTGCTGGCGCACGCGCTGAAAAGCGGGAAGAAGGACGCGGCCACCTTTGCGCTCGAACTCCACGGCGACAAACAGGACTTCCTGCGCAGCGTAATTCTTCTGCGGATCGGGTGTGGGGATCTCGTCAAAATTGGCCCCATGACTGATGTTGACGATTCGGTGAGGTTCCACTCCAAGGTCCTCCTCAAAGGACTTGGCGAGGTAGTCCCCCATGACAAAGACGCGATCCATTTTCTTGGCCACCTTGCGCTCGTAGGCCAGGGCCTGGGCGGCACGACGCTCGTCAAAACCGCGCGCGCCATAAGGACTGCGCAGTCGCATAGCAATGTTGCCATCGTGGTAGGAGGTGCAATAGGCGTTCTTTTGCAGCAGAGCGCCGCCATCAAACATGGCGCCGATCTGAAGCAGAGTGCCGATGGGTTGACCCCGTGGAATTTTGGTTGCCAGGATGCGCGTGAGCTGATCGCGATAGCGCGAATCAAGATAGTAGCGCATGCGCCAGAGCGCCTTTTGACGGTGATAGCTGAGCGCGAGCAGGAGCCACTTGCGCCAGCCTTCCAGTTCACAGCCCGCGGCACCCAGCAGAAGTCCCTGCCTCTCACATTCTTTGAAGAAATAATAGCTGATGCCTGAGAAACTGCGGCGGTCGAACGGGTCACGACCAACCAAGCCGCTGCCGATCAATCCATAGAAAGCGGATCTGCCTGCGGTGGAGGTGGAAGCGTTGGCCTGGGCTTGGGGCATCTCTGCGCATAGACATGCGGCGGGCTTTATGCAATGCACAAAAATGACAAGCCGCACTTCTGTGGCCGATTCTTTGCTTTACATCCCGCCATGACACATGCTTTTGGGGACACATGCCGATGTCCGAACTCGAAACCCATCTCAAGCCAGGTCCTCTTGCTGCCCCCCGGCTGCTGGTGCTCGTGCTGGTAGTTTCCGCCCTTTTCTCCCTGGCTTTTGCCATTGGGGGCGGCGGGTTCTCCTCGGACTTGGGAGGGGATCCTGATGAGGCGGCGCATGCAGTGACTGCACTGATGCTTCGCGATTACCTGAGCACCGGACTTGGTCATTCGCCGATGGCCTTTGCCAAAGCCTACTATGCAGATTTTCCACGGGTGGCACTGGGACACTATCCACCTTTATACTATGTGGTGACTGCGCCACTGCTTCTGGTTCATAATAGTGTGGGCATGCTGCTGGTTTTTCAGTCGCTGACTCTGTCTTTGCTGGCCGCCCTGACCTACCTGATCGGATGCCGTGTGGTGAGTCCGCTGCCAGCTGCTACCGTGAGCTTGGGCATGCTTTTACTACCACTGGCGCTGAAGCTTACGCTGCATGTCATGTCAGATATTTTGCTGGCGGTGCTGTGCCTTTGGGCGGTGATGCTGTGGGCCTGGTATCTGCGAGCGCCCACGGTGCGCAAAGCACTTGTCTGGGGCTGTGTCGCGGCAGCGGCCATTCTCACGAAAGGATCGGGGATGGGGCTATGCCTCCTGCCACCGCTGGGCACGCTTCTGGCCGGGCGCTGGCGGCTGATCTTCACCCAGTCATGGTGGTGTGCAGCTCTGCCTGTGGCGATCCTCGCCGGCCCTTGGATGATCTACTCCACCGGCATTTCCAAGGAAGGCATGACCCTTTTCACCCCGGCGCAGTATTTCGTGCAAGCGGTGCCGTTTTACCTCAAAGGGATGCCTGCGGTGTTTGGCTGGCCCCTGACCCTGCTGACAGTGGCGGGAGTGAGTCACAGCCTCGTGACGGGCTGGCGACAGCGGGTGCTCCCCCCCGTGCAAGCATCGCTCTTTGCGATGTCTGTGGGTATGACGCTGGTGCTGCTGCTCGTTCCCGTGGGTCTGAGCACCCGCTATATGCTCACGCTGGCACCGCCGGTCATGCAGGCTGCAGCATATGGTCTGGCCCTGGTGCCTTGGCCGGTGAAGTTGCAGCGCTGGGGCCCGCCGGTGCTACTGCTTGGCTTTGCACTGCTGCCGCTGCTGAATTCTGACGTCTGGCCGACAAAGTACGTGCATGGTTTTAATACTGCAGTGTCACGCTCCGGCTTGCCCAATCAAGGCGACAGGAAGCAAAACTGGCTCGTGGCCTCCGATCCAAACGGCGAAGGCGCGGTCATTGCAGCGGCAGCTTTTGCATGCCAGCAACGCTCGCCTTCCCTGCTGCGCATCTATCGCGGCAGCAAGGAGTTGTCTTCCAGCGACTGGATGGGTCGCGGATACCAATCAGCTTTTGTGAGTACTGCCCAGTTGCTTGAACAGCTCGACAAGTTGCAGGTTACCCGGGTCTTCGTGGATCTCTCGGTGCCACCTGATAGACAGCAACCTCACGAAAAGCTGTTGCTCACCGCCATGCAATCGGCCGATGATCGCTGGCACCTTGCCTTTGAGCAATCTGTCTTCCGTTGGCCATGGGAAACGGGAGTGCTGTATGTGTTTCAGCGAAATTCCCCGGCCACTGCAAATGTGCAGAAATAATCGACTCAATCCTATGGCGTTGTTTGACTGTAGAGACTCCCGCACGGAAGATATAGCTTACTTTTTCCCGATCACTCTCCCCAAATGAATGTTTCAGTTTTCGGACTCGGCTACGTCGGCGCAGTTACCTCGGCATGCCTGGCAGAGCAAGGACACCGCGTCATCGGGGTGGACCTGCATGCCGCCAAGGTGGAGGCCTTTGGCCTCGGTCAGTCACCCATCGTCGAACCGGAGATCGATGAGCTCCTCAAAAAGGCGACTGTTGAAAATCGGCTGGGAGCCACACTGGATGTCCGTCTGGCCGTTGCGACGACAGATGTCAGCATCGTCTGTGTGGGCACTCCTTCCCTGCCCAACGGCAAACTGAATCTCGACTACGTTCACAAGGTCACCGCTCAGATCGTCGAGGCCATCACGGAGTCGAAGAAGACGCATATTTTACTCTATCGCAGCACGATGCTGCCCGGCAGCACCCGTGCGATCGTCACTGACATGCTGGCAGACCAGGTGGCATCCGGCCAGGTGCGCGTCTATTACTGCCCGGAATTTTTACGGGAAGGCACCGCCGTCCGGGATTTTCGCGAGCCTTCATTGGTGGTCATCGGCACCCACGATGGCACCGCGCCCGTGGATGAGGCTGTGTGCGAAATCATGGGCGGACAGCCATCCATCCTGGCGTGGGAAGGGGCGGAAATGATCAAGTACTCCTGCAACTACTTTCATGCTCTGAAGGTGGGCTTTGCCAATGAGATAGGCCGCTTGTGCAAACACTTGGGCGAGGACGGCACTCGCGTCATGGACGTGCTTTGTGCCGACACGCGGCTGAACATCTCCCGCTATTATATGAAGCCAGGCAACCCCTTCGGTGGTTCCTGCCTGCCAAAGGACGTCTCCGCGCTGAAATCCTTCGCTCGTCAGGAAAACCTCAGCCTGCCCCTTCTGGAAAATACCGCAGCCACAAATGCTGCTCATCAGGATCTCTTCGTGAGCCTGATTGAGGGCAAGGCAAAGCGCCGCATCGGCTTCCTCGGACTCGCATTCAAAGCAAACACGGACGACCTGCGCGGCAGCCCCATGGTGGCGGCGGCTGAGACACTGCTCGGGCGAGGCCATGAACTCAGCATTTACGATCCTCACATCAATCTTTCCCGCCTCATTGGAGCCAACGAGCAGCAAATCCAGGCCCGTATGCCACACCTCGCGCAGCTTTTAAAACAGGATCCCAAGGAGGTGCTGCAATCAAGTGATGTAATAGTGGTTTCCCAGAAAAGCGTACCGTTTGAAATATTGAAGGAATTGGCCCGTCCGGATCAAGTCATAATCGATGTTCATGGCTGGAGGGAATTATCGACCCTTCCCTGGCAGTACGAGGGGATTTGCTGGTGATCTTTTATGCGTGGAGTCCTCTCACGAACTGACCAAATTCCACAGCCTTGGCCTGCCAAGTTTCAGACTCGATGAAGCGCTGAGTTCCCAGCACGTCGAATGAGAGTTTCCCTTCAGTGGCTGCGGTCACAGCCTCCACGAATGCCTTTCGGTCCTTGGCGACATGGACAAATGAAGAGAGCCTCTCAGCCTCTGGAAGAGCTGTGGAGATCACGGGACGTGCACATGCCAGATACTCTTTGATCTTGAGCGGGCTGCAACTGCACGCGAGTTCAGTCAGCACAAAAGGTATGATGAACAGATTTGAGGTCTTCAAGCTCTCGGGCAGATCCTCATAGGGTATGGCGGGCTCAACGCGAATGTTAGCCACACCGACGAACTTGTGGAGAGAAACCGTGGCTGGACCGATGAGTCGTATGACCGTCTTGGGCAGCTGGTGGGCGACCTCCAAGATGAGGTCGAGATCAAGCCGCTCATCAATCATTCCAAAATAAACAATCTCAAAATGCCCGGTGGATTGCTGCGGTTGAGAACGGGAAAAATGAACCGAATTCACCCCTTGGTTCAGGGTGTAAAGCGGTTTGCCTGACTGTTGAAATTGAGCGGCCAGAAGATCCGAGACCGCCACGATGGCATCCACACGATCCGTCAACAAGCGTTCCATCTGCGAAATGTGTTGCTGATTCATGCCAGGCCAGAGGGCGTACTGGTCTGCGCAGTAGTAGATGCTTTTTTCTTCACCCAGTCTGCCTACAAAATCTCCCTGTGCCGGCGTGGTAACCACCAGCGTGTGCTTGCTAAAGTGAAGTCTCCTTGTGGCTTTTTCAACACTTCGGCGCACCAGCCAGACATTGAGGTGTCTGATGAACTTAAAACTCGTGAATGGCAAGGTGGGTGGGCAGATGACCGTCAAGCCATTTGGGACTGTGGCAAAACGACGACGTCTTCCAGAGATAAAATCGACGATTTTTTGAACCGAGCGCCTTAAATCGCGCATGGTAAATTGCGGCATGCGCAACCCCACAGTTTCCACCCATAGCACCGGACTGACCCCCAAAAATTCACTGAAGAGGTGCTGACTGGATGAAGGATGCCTGCCCCAGTCAGGTCCGAAAACCACCCATTGGAAATCCGAAAGAGGATTGTGACTGGTTTTGGATTCGTCTGACATCTAGGGAATCTAATTTATGATCTTCCGGCTAAAGAGTGTCAACCACTGGTTGGGCAGGCACTTCAAAATGATGATCGCCACGGCCTTGAAGAAAAGCCAGCCACAATCCACCGCCCCCAGCAAACCGAAGTGAACTATTTTGAAGCGCACGAGGCCTGGCGCATACCACCAAACTTTCGGGCTTCCAAAACCCCGCACGATGGCCGGCCATGAAAGACGAGCGTCCGCCCAAGCCCAATAGCTCGCTGTATCGTTGCGGTCAGCCACGCCTGCAGCCGAAGGGACCAGAAGAACAGGAATACCAGCCCGGTGGGCACGCAGCGTGAAATCGACATCAGCAAAGTTATGTTTGATCCACCGTCCCTCAGGGAGCCCAATTCGAGCACAGACCGATGCAGGAATGGCCACCATATTGCCATGCAACCATTCCACTGGCATTGGAGGTTCTGTCGAATTTGGGGAAGTAGCCGCATATCTTGGCCAGCGCTTCTCCATGATCCCCCCTGAATAAACAAAGCCTCCATCTGGAGTCCTGCAGATCCCGCCGCAAACAGCCTTTCTCTCTACCGCCAGCTGCACCAGTCGCTCCAAGCTGCCGTGCCCCGGAAGGCTGTCGTCATTCAGCCAGCACACGCACTCAGCCCCGGCAGAAAGAGCCGTCTGCATGCCGAGCCGGATGGCACCGGCCCACCACAGGCTGCCGTCACCATTCACGGTGTGAACCCATGGAAAGTCCTCTCTGAGCATTTCGGGAGTTCCATCCATGCTTCCATCATCAATGACCAGCACCCTGGCCCAGGCACGAATACCAAGCGCCTCCAGATGTGCCAGACAACGCTTCGTGATAACCCGCCGGTTGTGGACGGGCACAAGGATCCAAACCATGTGCTGCACATTTGCAATGAGAGGAGGAGCCAGCATCAGGCCCAAATACGAGCTTGCCTGTCTGGCCGCAAGCAAGGATTGATAAAGCGGCCATGACTCTTCTTGAACGCGCGATTCATCGTCTCCTCCCCCGAGCAGGCAAAGCGATGCGAGTGCTGCAAACACTGATGGTCCGGCGTGCTCATTGGCAAAGCATCAAGACGGGATTACCAGTGGATGCGCAGGGCCGCCCGATACCTTGGATCACTTATCCGGCGCTCGATTACCTCAGCCAGCTGGACTTTTCACGGGCCAGCGTGCTCGAATACGGCGGCGGACAAAGCTCTCTTTGGTGGGCGGAAAGAGCCGAATCCGTCACCACCGTCGAAGGGGAGGGCGAATGGGCCGCGACTTTAAGACGGTGTGCTCCAGCCAACCTGACCGTCATTGGTCCTGTAGAGGCACCTGCATACGCGCAGGCTCCGTTAGGCAGTGGGCAAACTTATCACGTGATCATCATCGACGGTCTGATGCGCTTTGACAGTGCCAAGGCATCGCTTCCCTTTCTCGCCCCAGGAGGGTTTCTCCTTCTGGACAATGCCGACTGGCACCCACACGTTTGCGTCTGGTTGCGTGCCCAAGGCTTGGTGGAGATCGACTTTCATGGCTTTGGGCCAGTAAACGACTACACCTGGTGCACTTCACTTTTCATGCGCGCTCACAGTATTTTGCCCCACTCGGGAGGAAAATGGCCGACAGCTGTGTATGGCTCCCTGGAGCAAGAATGTTGAAAATGGACAGCCTTCCCTACAAACCCATTTCATCCAGACGGGATCGCCTGCTTCACCTGCTGATGCCTGCTTTTGAATTCCTGGGCATTTCTTGCCTGTCACGTCCCTCTTTGAACGGGCTCGACACCGCGCTCGAGCGGCTGCTGCCGCAACGTGACGGCTGGTTCGTAGAGGCAGGTGCTTATGATGGTTTTCAGCAGAGCAACAGCTACTACTTCGCACGAATGAAGGGCTGGCGCGGTGTTCTGATTGAACCCCTTCCACAACTCGCAGCAATATGCCGGCAAAGGCGTCCAGAATCACTCGTGGTATCTTGTGCATTGGGAGCTCCAGAGTCGGAAGGTCACAGCCTGCAGTTGAGACACGCCGGCCTGATGACCATGGCATGCGGAGTGTTGGGGGATGATGAAAAAGAGCGGCAGCGTGCAGCAGAGGGGCTTGCCGTGCAGGGGTTGCCGACAAGCGAGCAACTGGTCACCGCGGTCATCAAAACATTGACCTCCGTACTCGAGATGACAGGAACTCCGCCAGATTTCGATCTCCTCAGCCTTGATGTGGAAGGCTCAGAAGTGGACGTATTGCGCGGTTTGGATTTCAAACGCTTCCGCCCCAAAGCCATCTGCATTGAAGTTCGCCATGAAAACCTGGCCGCAGTTCAATGTCTTCTCCAAAACCATTATGAAAAGCCGATCCACCTCACTTCCAACGAGAGTTATGCCGACTGCTTCTTCAAGCTTGTCCAGAACGCCCCTGATCGGTAGAAGATTTTATTCAATATGATGAATGTAGCGGACATCCTCTGTCCAGTTTCGCAAACTCCGATGGAGTTCGCCTTTCGGGAAACCGTGCTTGGCCGACTCAACGTGAGTTATTATTCGTGCCCTGTCTGCGGCCTGCTTCAAACGGAAGCACCCTACTGGCTGGAAGAAGCCTATCGGGAACCCATCTCCTCTGGAGACACCGGTCTGGTGGCTCGCAACATCGAGAACAGACAGTTTTTGCAAACATTTCTGCCCCTTACCTTTTCTGGCAATGCGCGTTATGTGGATCTGGCAGGTGGATACGGCCTTCTGACACGCCTGTTGAGGGACAAGGGGTTTGACTGCTTTACCACCGACCCCTATTGCCCAAACCTCTTCGCAAGCACTTTCGAGCCACCTTCCTCATGCAATGCAGATGCGCTATTTGCATTCGAAGTTCTTGAGCACATTTACAATCCGCTGGAGTTCATTGAACAGCAGTTCGAGAAGTACAACTGCCGCACCTTGGTCTTTTCAACCCTCACATTCCAAGCCACTTATCCATCCAAAGACTGGTGGTACTATGCATTCGACGCAGGCCAGCACATCACTTTTTACGAGCGTCGTTCCTTGGAGTTTCTGGCGGCACGTCTTCACTGTCGCTACTATCAGGTCAATCCCGGGCTGCATGTCTTTAGCGACGCCCATTTTTCTCCGACCACCCGGCTTATCCTGAAGAACAAGTGGGCTCGCAAACTGCTTTCCATTTATGCACGAGTCAAAATGAGAGGACGCAGCCTTACCTGGAGTGATCATCTCACCTCAAAAGAGCCTCGCACACCATGACTGCGGATAGAGATCGCGCAATCTCAGCAGGAGCAATCTGTGTGATACAGTATGGTTCGGGCTGTGTGCAGTTCCACCGGCATTGGTAGCAATCCATGGCATGGTTCAGCCATGTTTGGCGTTCACTTTTGCTCCATGGCGCAAACATTCCAAAATGCCCTCCGCCAAGGATAAACACGCCCGGCTTATCAAGAGTCGTCGCGATGTGGGACGGCGCAGAATCTGGTGCGAGGACGATCCGTGCACGGGCAATGAGATTGATCAGAGTTTCTAAATCGTTTGGAAGAAGCCATTGGACCCCAGGTATCCGCCTGTTTTGCAATGCAACTTCCCAATGCTTCTGGTCCGAACCGGGCGGCAAACAAACTTGCACTGGCATGCTGGGCCACTGTTGCAGGAACAACTGAATGGATTCTGCCAAGAGATCTGCCGGATACTGGCGGATCGGGTCCCCTGCCACCGGGCATACAAGGAGCGAGTCTCCGTCCACGACCTTGACATGCCTTAACTTGGGCATCATCTCATCGATAACTACACTGGAGGCCAGGACACTCTCGACAACACGACGATGCGCCTCCAATTCCAAACAAGCATCTGGCGATTTGGCCGGATAAGAACTCATCAGACATCTCGGGAATGACAAACTCGTGCGCTCCATGTTTCCCTCCCATCTGCAGGCATGGCATTGATCGGCATTGATCATCATGGCGATTGCATGCAAATAGTCCGAGTGCTGGTGACGCAAGCACACGAGATGCTCAGCTTCAATGGCACGAAGCGAACAGGCATACCGCACGATCCGGCTCAAGAAGTCCGGCCAAAACCGTTCACAAAAAGCCGGCATCAACAACAGTTTTACTGCTGGAAACTCCATGCGGTAAAGGGGGGCGGCCATGCTGGACACGATCAAAAGAGTCTCATCCTCCCGAAAGACGGACAGAAGTTTTCTCACCGCACCCAGCGACAACACAGCATCGCCAATCCTGTCCAGTTTAAGAATGGCAAGACGATAGAAAACAGGACGGCGAGGACGCACCAAAATCTTCACCGTGGTGACTGCCAGCCGATAGGCCAGCGCCCTCGCTTTCAGAAGCACCTCGCTCATCGCATCATTCTCCTCAATAGGCGAACTATCTTCCGACCAAGTCGAATGAGCAAGGCTGGGCGGCGGCAATAATGATTAAAATAGCTCCTGTCAGCCTGATCGTAGGTTGCCAGGTGGCAAGGATGCCGGAGAGGAAAATCGATCGGGCTAGTTTTCATGCAAGCGCGTGCGTCGTGAACATCATGTGTATGCGTTGCTCCGAGCCCCCATCCGAGATTGGAAACCAGATTGACTGATGGAATTAGACAAATCCCATTGCAATTCTGCTGGGCAAATTCCCATGCAATATCCCAGGTATCTATGGCACCCGTAGCAGCACCATCATACAGCTCTTTTCTCCACGCAGCCTCCCCTTGGAACTTACATGCTGCCTCCAAACGTGCGTTTGAACCCTGCTCCATCCACCGTTGCAGTGTCACGTCGTACTGCTTCCATGCCCTGCGCCAGCTTGCCCACCCCCATATTGTGGCGAAACGCGAACTATAATAGCTGCTGCCATCCTGCGCGGCATGACCGCTGAGATTGCTGCCGCAGATCTGCATCACCCTTTTTTCATCCTGGTAGTGCGCCAGCAGTTCCGTGCAGAAACAAAAAAAGGAAGGCTCCGGCAGACAGTCGTCCTCCAGCACAATCACACGCTCATGTTCGGCAAATGCCCAGTCGAGGGCTTGCGAGACGGCATTTCTACAGCCTAAGCGTGCAGCTGAGAACCGGGTTTGAACATTGCAGGGCCAGTCGATCCCCTCTTTCACCAGCCTTCTCGTCTCCTGGCAAAGTGCATCGTCTTCCGGCCCATCAGCAGCCACCAAAAGGTGCTCAGGCCTCGCCTGCCGAATAGCCGCAAAGCTTCTGGCGGTGAGTTGAGGACGTCGATGAATCAAAAATAAGACAGGTGTCGGGCAACCGTGAGGTTCGGATTCCATGCAGGAGTAGCGATTTTCTGTTCCTGAACTGCAAGGAAGAGCAGATCGTACGATCAGTTACTCGGAGAACACCTTTGTGCAACGAGAAGGCTTTGTTTCATCCAAATGCCAAACCTGGGGATGCCTGCTCAAATCCATCCGCGCCAAAGGTACACGTAATGGCCGATGATCTCGTGCATCCAGAAAGCAAAAATCTCAAACCCATGATAGCTGGGCCAATGCAACCAGTGAAGATCACCCAGATGATTGAGGCTGCTGAGGTAGTTGCAGGGGACTGGAATCACCAGAACGCCGGCCTTACTGAAGGTGGCCACAGCACGCGGCATATGGCTCGCGCTGGTGACGAGCAGAAGCCGCTTCAAACCACTCTGCTTCATCAGCGCCGCGACCTTCAAAGCCTCATCATGCGTGTCACTGCATGCTCCGATGCTGTGTAATTGGATTTTGAGATGGACGTGAACCGCGAGGTAGTCACGAACTGCATCCGCCTCAGAAAACATCCGCCCCTCATGCGGATATCCGCCACCTCCCAATATCAGCAATGGAGCCTTCCCTGCGGCCGCCAGTGTGAGTGCTGTGCTCAGGCGGTCAGCTCCAATTTTCAGATGAAATCCCATGGGCTCTGACAATGAGGGCTCAACGCCACCACCAAGACAAAGAATCGCATCCGCCGCCGGGAGTTGCTTGAATTGAACCTTGGGAATTTGATCCTCAAGATTTGCCAGGAGAATGGATGCTATTGGCGTGCAGGAGACGACCGTGAGCAACAACCAAGATAAAGCAGGCATCCACAAGCTGCTGCAACGACGGTTCCAAAACAGCCGCAGCAGCCAAAGCCCTAGCAGAAGCCAGATTAAACATAAGGGCTGAGTGAAATGCAGGGCGGTTTTCAAAAACGTGTTCACCCACAAGAGTAGAATAGCCAAGGTTTACTCTGCAACCACTGCGGTAAATAAATGCCTCTGCTTTCGCCATGGAAACCGCCCTTGATTATCCCACTCAAATCTTTTCGTTGCTTCGGCATCATGGCAATTGCCAGACTTTTTCTCCGCGGTAATCTGATCACTATATCTCATTTGAAATCACCCGGTTTGAAGCGTTTATCTCTGCCTTCTTTGGTTCGGTCATCCATTTTGGTCGGTTTGGGCGTCGCTTTTATGCTGCCATTACCAGAGGGCTGGAATGCAGGCTGGCGAGCTGAGTTCCTCAACCGCATGCATGTACCCATGCTGGGAGTCTGCTGTGTGGCGCTGGAGGTCTTGTGCAGATCCATTATCCGCAAGAACAAGCGCCGCCTGTTATCGGCTGCCCTGTCCGCATCTCTTCTGGCCGCCTTGGTGGAAATCGTCCAACCTTGGTTTCACCGCACCGCAGACATGGGGGATTTCATGTGGGGCATGGCAGGGATTGGCGCCGCCACCCTCTGGAACAGTGCCGTCATGTTTCATTCAATGTGGCTGCGAGTAATCGTGCGCGTTCTGGCCATGGTTGGCCTTCTATCACCGCCTTTGGGATGGACCGCGAAGGTCATGATGGCAAGACAGTCTGCTGAGAGATGGTTTCCTGTGCTGACTAATTTCACCGAAGAATTAGGAGGCTTTTTTTGGTCATTAGAACCTGCGGGGGATGTCTACAGCCAGCAAATCAAGCGACATGGCCAAATGATCCTGGAACGCACCGGTCAAAAAGCGGCCAGCGCGCATCTAGATACCCTCGATCGTGATTGGACGTCCTTTGATCGCTTGGAGATTGACGGAACGTTGGAAGCTTCGGCGGCAGTCGAAGTGGGATTGCGGCTCGACTTAAACAGTGCAGCAGGGCCACGCCTTCGGGCCGGAGCGTGGATGAAGCCGGGCCGACACCAAATTCAAATCCAATGGCCAAGCTCCAATCTGCCCCAGCATGTACACCAGTTGGTCCTCTTTCTGGCGGCAGGAGAGCCTGCGGCCTCCCTGCAAATCCACCAGCTTCGCTTGGTGCCGCGTGAGGACCTGACCGAGAAGCTCAATCAAGGAGCAAGCCGTCAATAAATCAGCCTGGCATGTAATGATTCCCCGCATCTGCGGGGAATGACTGCCCGGCATGAACTGCGATATTTGCGAAACCCCGTTTCTCTTCGCATGTACATCATTCGCAATAAGGGCATTGAAGATGACCCCGCCACCAAACACGGAATTGATTTTCGTGCAGGTAATGCCGCAATTTTCAACTGCTTCTTAGTGCTAGCATCACATCGTTCCGCCGAACCTGCGCCAGCAGTCAATTTAAGCGAATCGAAAGCCACTTGGGCTGGATCTGATGCCTTCGAAGTGCGCAGGACATCACTCGCGGCATGAACAGGGCAAGTTCCAGCTCTTTGGACTACGGACATGTCAGCATGCGGGACTTCGCCCGGGTGTTCCCGTTCTACTTTGCCTGGGATGCCAATGACATCATCACAGAGTCCGGTTCCTCTCTGATAAAAATCTGCCCGCGGGCAGTGCCCGGAGCTCGGTTGCAGGATGTCTTCCATTCACAAAGTCCCGAAGGGGAATTTTGTGACGCCCATGCGCGTGCCAATCCGGAACGCCTCTTTCTACTCGAAGACCGGAGACAAAGAGTGATCCTGCGTGGCCAGGTCATGCTCCTCGAGCGTCCTCGGCGCGGCATCATGCTTGCCTCGCCCTGGCTTACGGAGCCGGACCAGGCCCATCAGATGGGCCTGACGACCCAGGACTTTGCCGTGCATGACCAGACTCTGGATCTGCTGCAGGTGCTGCAGATCCAGCGCAAAGTGACCACGGATTTGCAGCGTCTGGCCAGCCAGCTCACAGAGCAGCGCATCCAAATGCGCGAACAGGAGGAACAATCCCACAAGCTGGCACTTGTCGCGGCAAGAACAGACAACGCAGTGATCGTCACGGATGCAGCGGGGCACATCGAGTGGGTGAATGAAGGCTTTACCCGGATGACCGGCTGGCAGTTGGAGGAAGTTATTGGACGTCAGCCCGGAGACTTTTTGCGCTGTCCTGAGGCAGACCCTGGTGCGGACAACTTCATGAACCAATGCCTGCAGCAGCAGCGCGGGTTTCGCGTCGAGATGCTCAATTATCACCGCTCCGGCAGCAAATACTGGTCTTCGATCGAAATCCAGCCGATTCGCAACGAAGCAGGCGAAGTGGTCAACTTCATGTCCATCGAAAGCGATGTCACCCAGCGTCGGCAGGCAGATCATCGTCGTGCGTTGCAGTTCTCCACCAGTCGCGCACTGGCCGAGGCTGATTCGATTCGCCAGGCTGCGGCAAAGGTCATTCAGCTTATCTGCAACCAGCTCGGCTGGATCGCAGGATCACTATGGATGCTGGATGCTGATCAGCAGAATCTGCATCTCGCGGAAATCTGGCATTCACCGCTCAAGGACATCACCCCCTTTGTGGAGCTTTCACTGTCTTTGACCTTTAAAGCCGGCCACGGATTGCCGGGTATCGTTCTGCATAGTGGAGAGCCGCAGTGGATACGGGACGTGGCGGAACACGCCGAGTGCCCGCGCTCAGGCATGGCCAAGAAGTGCCATTTGCACGGCGCGATCGCATTCCCCATCGTGGCCCAAGGAGACATTCTCGGTGTCCTTGAATTGTTCAGCTGTGACGCACACGCCCCGGAGGAATCTCTGCTGGAGGCATTCTCCGGCATCGGCAACCAGCTGGGCCAGTTCATCGTGCGCAAATGCGTGGAACAGAATCTGGTGAGTGCCAAGGAGGCCGCAGAGAGCGCCAATCGCGCCAAAAGCGAGTTCCTGGCCACCATGAGCCATGAAATCCGCACACCCATGAACGGCATCATCGGCATGTCCTCCTTGCTGCTCGATACGCAATTGGATTCCAGGCAGCATGAAATGGTGGATGCCGTGCGCCAAAGCGGTGAAGCACTCATGACCATTATCGAAGACATCCTCGATTTTTCCAAAATCGAGGCGCGCAGACTGGACCTCGTCGATGAAAGCTGCCGCTTGGATTCCATCGTCGATGGTGTCGTGGGTCTGCTGCAGCACAAATCCAACTCACGCGGCGTCGATTTGAAGGTAGAGATTGATCCCAATGTGCCTCTCGCCCTCAAAGGTGATCCCGGCCGCCTTCGCCAGATTCTGATGAATCTCGTCGGCAACGGCATCAAATTCACCGATCACGGCAGCATCTGCATTCAGGTCAGCCGCGTGGCCGTTCCAGAAGGCGCGCCTGAGCAGATCGAGATCAGTGTGATCGACAGCGGCATCGGCATGAATGAGGAGCAGCAACGCAAGCTCTTCCAAGCATTCTCACAAGTGGACAGCTCCACGACCCGGCGCTTCGGCGGCACGGGCCTGGGACTTGCCATCAGCAAACGCCTCGTGGAGCTGATGGGAGGCTCCATCGGCGTGGTCAGCACGCCGGGTCTCGGCTCGCGCTTCTGGTTCAGGCTGCCTGTGCGTGAAGACTCCGAGGCTGAAAAGCAGGCCGAAAATGAACTCAACGCAAAATCTCAAGAAGAGTCGCTCCATCCACCTTGCGCGTTCAAACCACGTCTGCTGGTCGTCGAAGATAATGAAGTCAATCTGCGCATGGCCATCATGATGCTGGAAAAGCACGGCTTCAGCGCCGACGTGGCCCGTGATGGAGAGCAGGCCGTCGATCAATTTGCCGCGCGTGCTTATGACGCCATCCTGATGGACTGCCACATGCCACACATGGACGGCCACGAGGCCACACGTGCCATTCGTGAAATCGAAGCCAGCACACACTGGCAGCGCCCGCGCTGCCGCATCATCGCCATGACGGCGAACGTCATGGATGGCGAGCGTGAGCGCTGCTTCGAAGCGGGCATGGATGACTACATCTCCAAGCCATTGCGAGCCAAGGCGCTCACCGAGGCTCTTGCGCGTATTCATGTGCTGGAGCCGGCCAAAGAGCCGGAAAACGCCAGCGGCTGGACCGAAGAAGAAGTCAGCACCGCCAAAGATGCCGTCAAACTGCTGGCGGACGAATTGAGCGTCGAAGACACAGCAGAATTGATCGAAAACTGGCTCAAAGACACGCCGGAACGCATCACCGATCTTGAAAAGCTCGCGGCGGGTCAGGATCAGCCCGCGCTTCAGCGCACCGCACATTCATTGAAAGGCAGCAGTTCGCTGTTCGGCCTTACTCACATTCATTCCCTGTGCCGCGATCTCGAGCACCTGGCTGAATCTAACAGTCGTGCCGACCAGCCATTTCTAGTAGCGCAGATCAGGCGTGGTTTTGCCACGGCCGAACCCTCCCTGCGTGAAGAATTGACTCATCTCCGCACCACCACCATCACCTCATGAAAATTCTATACGTCCACGAACGGTTTGGTGCCCTTGCAGGTGCCGAGGCCAACGCCTTCATCACCGCTCAAGAACTCAGTGCACGAGGCCATCACACAGGCATTTTGCACGGCCCAGGCACCGGCAAAAATGAGGACGGCTGGAGCCGCGTGTTTAATGAACGCTTTGCGCTGACTGGTGACTGCGCCGCCCAGACTCGTGCCGCCCTCGCAGCATTTCGGCCTGACGCAGTTTATGTGCACAAAATGGCTGATCTCGAAGTGATTCAGACCCTGGTAAATAGCGGACTGCCGCTCGTTCGCATGGTGCATGATCACGACATCTACTGCATGCGCAGCTACAAGTATCATTACTTCTCCCGCAAAATCTGCACTCGTGCAGCATCCCTCTACTGCGTGTTTGGCTGTGGAGCCTGTGTCGTTAAAAATAACAGCGGCGGCTTCCCGCTCAAATGGGTCAGCTACCGAGCCAAGCAGCGCGAGATCGCTCTCAACCGTCGCTTTCATCGCATGGCGGTTGTCACGGAATACATGCGGGATGAACTGCTTCACAATGGCTTCGACGCCGGACGGATCGAAATCCATGCCCCCGTGCCACGCATGGGCGACCCCGGCCTGCGCAGCTCCTTCAGCGATCGCAATCTCATTCTCTACGCAGGCCAGATCATTCGTGGCAAAGGAGTGGATGTGCTGCTGGAATCCCTCGCCCGGGTAAAGTCCAAGTTTGAGTGCATTATTCTAGGAGATGGCAATCACAAGACCTACTGCGAGGAGCTGAGCCGCAAACTTGGCCTTGAAGACCGTGTTCATTTCAAGGGCTTCATTCCGCAGGAGGAACTCAAGGCCTACTACCGCGAATGCAGCGTTGTCGCACTCAGCAGCGTGTGGCCGGAGCCGATCGCAACCATCGGTCTCGAAGTCATGCGCTATGCACTGCCAGTCGTGGCGTTTGACGCCGGTGGCATCAAGGACTGGCTCAAAGACGGATTCAACGGCCATCTCATTCCATGGATGAATCGCGACGCATTTGCCGCCGGCCTCGATGATCTGCTGCAAAATAAAGCGCGGGCAAAACAACTGGGTGAAAACGGCCTCCGGCTTGTCAGCGCACGCTACGATTTCCCCGCCTATATCGCCGGTCTTGAGACGATGTTTGAGCGTGCCATCGACGAATCCAGCCAGTGTGCCCCACACAGTCCCCCACTTGAGGGGGGTTACAGTTCAAAGCCCGCCATTACAGTTCCTGCGTAATGAAAAAAACGTCCGTTTCCGATGAACCCCAAGTGCGGCGCATCCTCAAGGCCCAGAGCCGGCTGGGGCGCCTGAGAATGCGCTTTGCCATGCGTTTCAAACGCTGCATGTGGCTCGCTGTCGTGAACGGCACACACGCCGTCAAACGACTGTTCGATATCTTGATCAGCATCATCGCATTGATCCTTGCCGCACCGCTGATGACCGTCATCGCCCTTCTGATCCGCAGGGACGGAGGTCCCGTTTTTTTCAAACAGCGGCGCATCGGATTCAATGGCCGTGACTTCGAAATGCTGAAGTTCCGTTCCATGTGCATTGATGCAGAAGCCAGGCTGAACCAGCTCCTTGCCCAAAACGAAAAATCTCAAGGCGTCACCTTCAAGATGAAGAACGACCCGCGCGTCACTCCTATCGGACGCTTCATTCGCAAAGCGTCCATCGACGAACTGCCCCAGTTCCTCAATGTGCTCAGGGGAGACATGTCCATCGTCGGGCCGCGTCCCTGCCTGCCACGTGAGGCGGCGCTTTATTCCAGCGCCGACCGCCGCCGTCTGCATGCCAAGCCAGGCATCACCTGCCTCTGGCAGGTCGGCGAGCGTGAAGGCCGCTTCTGGGAAATCGGCGACCGCAACAACATCGACTTCGGCGAGCAGGTCTCCCTCGATGTGCGCTACATCGAAAGCCACTCCTTCCTGCGGGATCTCTGGATTCTGCTCAAAACCATTCCAGCCATCGTGTTGGGCAAAGGCATGTAACCATGGACGTTTTTATCATCTGCCCGGATTATCGTAAATGCGCCGGCTTTGCCCGCCGCATTCGTCCTCTCGCTCTCTGGCCCGTATTGGGCCGCACTTTGCTGGACCTCTGGCTCGAGCATCTCGCCGCAGCAGGAGTCAAGCACGCCACCATTCTGGCAGCCGACCGGCCGCAGGAGATTCGGCATGCCGTGGATCAAGGGGGACGCTGGGGGTTGTCCATCACCGTTCTGTCCGTCAAACGCGAGCCCAGCATTGAAGAAACACGGTTGCGTTTCACAGGCAAAGACTCATTGGGAACAGCTCCCAACATCATCACGCTGGATACCCTGCCGTCGATGCCGCACAAGCCGCTGTGGGAAAGCTCCGCTGCTTTGTTCGAAACCATGCTCGGCAATCTGCGTGGCACCCCGCCCGAATCGCACCTGACCATGCGCGAGATCGCGCTAGAGGTGCATGTCAGCACACGGGCGCGCATTGCTGCCACGGCAAAAATCGAAGGCCCGGTCTGGATTGGCCCCCAGGTCATCGTCGGAGACAATGCACAGATTCTCGCGGGCACGGTCATCGAAGAAGCCGCTTACATTGACCACAACGCCATCATCAGTGAGAGCTGGGTGGGGCCGAATACTTATGTGGGCGCCCTGACCAATGTTCACAACTCCTTTGCCTGGGGCGGCGGCATCGAAAACTGGAGCAAGGGCTCGTTCCTGGAGGTGACAGATGACTTTCTGCTCGCGAACCTCACCCATCAGCCTTTTGGCGGCGTTCGCAGCGGCTGGCTTACCCGCATTGCCGGGCTCCTGCTGATGCTGCTGACTTCTCCGCTGGCTCTGCTGTATGCACTTTGGACCCGCATTGTGAAATGGCAGTCGGCCTTGGAGAGCCGGCAGGTCGTGCTGCCTCCGCCAAACAAGCAGGACCGCTTCAGCCCCAGCACACGGTTATACTCCCTTACTTCTGCACCAGGTCTATTTTCCCGCTGGCCTGAACTGTGGTCCGTCTGGCGCGGCGACATGCACCTCGTGGGCAACCGTCCCCTCTCCCAGGCACGCGCGTCGCTGCTGACCAACGAATTTGAACGCATGTGGTTCGACGCCCCCGCTGGCGTCTTCTCCTACGCCGACATCATGAACGACGGCATGCACAGCACTGACAACGACACCGCGCACAGCGCATGCTACGCCATTCATCGCAGCCTGCGGTTGAACATCCGCATTCTGATGCACTGCCTGCCACGCTTTTTATTGCCTCTGTCCCGCAAGGACCATGGCATTCCCACCAACAGCTCAACCCAAACCTGCACCTAATCCATGACACTCACCGCATCCGCCCAGATCACCGCCCCTGCCGAACTCTGCGCCGCCACCGCACGCCTATGGCGCGACCGCCTTGATCTTGAGATCAAACCCGGGCATGAAGAAGTCTGCATTGATTTGTCCAAGACACGTTTCATCGACAGCTCAGGCCTCGGCGTCCTGCTGACACTGAACAAAAACCTCCGCGCCCGTGGAGCCAGCTTGAAACTGATCAATCCTTCATCCGCCGTCTGCCAGCTGATAGAGCTGACAAGACTTCATCGCGTTTTCGAAATGATCCACGATTGATCGCTCATGTCGGTTCCCCAGCAGCAATTCGACGGCTTTCGGCTCGATTTTCCAGCAACGCTGGATGATGCGCGCAATGCCGTTCGCTCGGTCATTGAATGGCTGGCAGATCAGCAGATCCTCCCGGACGAGTGCCAGCAATGGGAACTGGTGCTGGCAGAGGCAGCGAACAATGCAGTAATTTACGCCCCCCACGCACAGTCTCTGCTCACGGTCCGCATCGAGGCAGCGCTGTCCGCGCACGACATCGAAGTACGCATCACCGATCACACCAGCGGCTTTGACTGGCCTGACCATGTGGAGCTGCCTGAAGACGATGAGTGCGATCATGGACGCGGCCTCTTCATCATCAGTTCTCTCACCGATCACGTGTCTTACCTTCGTGGCAAGGGGCACAACGTGCTCTGCCTGAAGTCGCAGCGCAAATCCATCCCAAAGCCCCAGGAGGACACCGAGGCAACTCTCGAACTCATGACCGCCGAGGTCGCCTCATGTTACGAAACGCTTGCCAACATCTTCCGGCTCATCGCCGATGCAGGCAATGATGTGGAACCCGTCGCACTCGCTTCGCGCTGGCTTGAAGAACTGCGTGAACTTGCAGGCGCAGATTTTTTGGTGCTGCGCATGGCAGGCACCGAAGCTGGCAGGCTTCCCATCGTGGGCGGTGTGCCATCAGCCATCGCCTGGGAGCCTCTGCTGGAACTTCGCAACAACGATGCCGTTGAAACCCGTGCTGCCGTCACACGTCAAGATCAATGGTTTGATGAAAGCACCACCTTTGCCACCGCAGATCCGCTGCGAAAAGCAGGCGAACATATCAGCGGACTTTCGCATCCGCTCGAAAGTGGTGGAGATCTTGCCGGTGTGCTGACTGTGGGCGTTTTCAAACCCCGCTGGGAGCCTTCTGCACGTGAATTGAATGTGGTGCGCAGCCTTGGCGATTTTCTTGGTGCTCTGCTGCACGGCTTGCACCGGCGGGATGAAGCCAATCAATCCCGCCTCATGAAGCGGGAACTGCAGATCGCCGCTGACATTCAGCGCTCCCTGCTTCCGGCTGAGCTGCCGCAGACACCTTTCGTCCACTGTGCGGCCCACCTGGCCACCGTGGGGGAAGTGGGTGGAGACTATCTGGACGCCATCCTCCTGCCGGACAGCAGCCTTTTGTTTGTCGTGGCTGATGTCATGGGCAAAGGCGTCCCTGCCGCATTGTTTGCCACCGCCTTTCACAGCCTGCTGCATTCTCATCTCGATCTGGCTTCGCAGCCATCACGTCTCATGCGACGCCTGAACAAGGCGATGTTTGCCGAGCTGGATCGGGCCGACATGTTCATCACAGCACAGCTCGTTCATATCAGCGCAGACGGCCTCACGCTGCAGGTCTGTGGTGCCGGACATGCTCCGCTTCTCCTCAGTGGTGGCAGTCAAATTCAAGAGGTCTGCGCCGACGGCCCACCGCTCGGTGTCACTGCTGATGCCGACTACCAGGATTTTTCTGTCAGCCTCGCCTCATACACCCATGTGCTCCTGCACACGGATGGCTTGAGTGACGTGGTTTCCGGTGGCGGCATTCTAAGTCGTGATGAACTCCACACCTGGCTTCGGGGCGTGGCAGCGGCGGCCTCAGATGCCGGCACTTCACGCGACAGCCTGCACCGTCTGCACCGCAGTGCGGTCGATGCCGCAAGCCAGCAGGACGATGCCACCTTTATGATTATCACCCGTGGTGCGCAGACGCTCACCGCCAACACCCAAAACTCACTGTCTCATGCCAAAGGATAGACCCATACTCGTCGTCGATGACGAGCCACACATGCGCCGGGTGGCCGAACTCAGCATGAAGCCGCTCGGTCACCCCATCCTGCTTGCTGGAGACGGGCAGGAAGCTGTGACACTGGCAAAGAGCCAGCATCCCTGCGTCATTCTGCTTGATCACATCATGCCGGTGATGGACGGCAAGGCCGCCCTGCAGGAGTTGAAGTCCGATCCCTCGACACGCGACATTCCCGTCATCATTCTCAGCTCCAGGGGTCAGCTTGCAGTGGGCCAGTACCAGGGATTTGAGACCGCCACGATGTTTGTCTCCAAGCCTTTCAGCCCCGCCCTGCTCCGCCGTGAAGTCGAGCGGTTGATCTTAGCCTCCGAGCCTCTGGAACCTCAACTTGCCACCGTATGAAACAACGCCTGGATCTTTTCATCATGATCGACGCCTGCGGGTGGGAGATCATCAAGGACCGACCTCAGTTTCTCCGCACACTGGCGCCGCATCGTCGCAAACTCGAAAGCGTCTTCGGTTACAGCAGCACCTGCGTTCCTAGCATTCTCAGCGGTCACTGGCCAGATGAGCATCACAACTGGTGCTACTTCATCCATGATCCAAAGAACTCCCCCTTCCGCAGTCTGAGCTGGTTGCGCTGGCTCCCCAAAGCGCTGACCAGCCGCCGCATCGTTCGGCGTTATCTCACCAAGATTGTAAAATCGACGCTTGGGTTCAAAGGCTACTTCGATCTCTACAACATTCCCTTCCATCTCATCCACCTGTTTGACTTCACCGAGAAGAAAAGCCCGCTGCAGCCACGCGGCATGAACCGCGGCCCCAATGTGTTTGATCTCCTGGTGGAAAAAGGCGTGCCTTATTTTGTCACCGAGCCCAATTTAAGCGAAGAAACCAATCGTGATTGCTTGATTGCCGACATCGAAGACGAACGCATCGACTTCGCCTTTCAGTACTGGGCCGGGTTGGATGGCCTGCTGCATCGTGTGGGCAATCAATCGCCGGAGATTGACACCAAACTTGCTGAGTACGAAGCCTGGATCACCCAGACCATGGCGGTGGCTCAAAAGCACTACCGTGAGGTCAATCTTCACGTCTTCAGCGACCACGGCATGGCAAACTGCGATCAGCATCTGGATCTCCGCAGTAAAATCGACGCGCTGGGTCTGCGCATCGGCACCGACTACAATGTGGTCTATGACAGCACGATGGCCCGCTTCTGGTTTTTCAGCGACGTGGCACGCCAGAAGATCCCCCTCGTTTTGCAAGGCGTTCCGGAAGGCCGCATCATGCCAGATGAAGAGCTGAAGCGTTTCCGCGCTCACTTTGCAGACGGACGTTTTGGGGAACTCATCTTCCTCGTCCAGGAGGGCGTGCTGATTGTCCCCAGCCACATGGGCGAGCGTCCCATCCGTGCCATGCATGGCTATCATCCGCATGATCCCCAGAGCTACGCGACGCTCTTTAGCAACACGTCCAGTGTCCCGCCTGACATCACGCACATTCCGCACATTCATCGCCTGATGGAAAAAGCTCTGGAACGACCGGAGGTCAAATGTGCCGAGCCTTCCATCCACGCCCTGGCAGCCTGACATCAGCAGACTCAGGCACAGTACTATCGAAAAAGTTGGATGGGTTCCAAAAATCCATGTTTGCCACTTCGTGGCTAAATCCTGCGGCCGTCGGCAGCCATCCGCATCATCATTGCTGTTGCTCCCAACCTCCGGCTGAGGCTCGGCAAGGAGCTGCTACAGCAGGCTCATGCCCTCGAATGATGCAGGTCCATCGTGAGGAGAACACTCAGTTCCCCCTTCACTGAGCCCATGTTATTAACCCATTCCCCGCAGCTGCGGGGATTGTTGAGCGCAGGACTCACCGCGAGATTTTTAGCCTCACGATGACCTACGCCACCGTCAAACAAAACATTTGGAGCAATGCTATCTCCAACTACCTGCGCACTTTTGTCGGCATCGTTGTCGGACTGGTTACTTTTCGGTTGTTATACCAGGCTCTTCCGCGCGAATCGTTTGGCTTTTGGTCTCTGCTCTGGAGCGTTTTCGGTTACGGCATCTTGCTAGATTTTGGCTTTGGCTTTGCCGCACAAAAACGTGTCGCCGAACTCTCGGTCACAGGTGAATGGCACAAGCTCAGCCAGGTGCTGAGCACCATCTTGTTCTTCTATCTCGGCGTGGCCGCTCTCATGGCCGCCACCGTGGCGCTCGGGGCCGATGGCATCGTGCGCGCGTTTGGAGTGTCCGCCGCCAATCATGCTGAGTTTCGCATCGTGCTGATCGTGTTCTTCGCCGCCATCGGCCTAGCGTTCCCTCTGGGCATATTCCCGGAAATTCTGCGGGGTCAGCAGCGCATCAGCACCGTCAACAACATCATCACAACGGCCATGCTCCTGCGCATGGCCGTCATTGCCTGGGCAGTTTACGCAGGCTGGGGCCTGCTGGCCATCATGCTCACGGCATTATTTTTTGCCCTGGCACCAGACCTTGTATCCGCCTTCTTCGCGCTGCGCCACATGCCAGAGGTGAAGCTGCGGCCGCGCTTTTTTTCAAAGTCCATCATGCGTGAAACGATGGGCTTCTCCATCTTCGCCTACATCAGCACCGCCACCAACATCGTCCTGGGAAAAACAGACCAGCTCGTGCTCGGAGCCACTCTTTCCATCGGTGCCGTGGCCATCTATCAGGCCGGGGCCAAAGTCGCCGAAGTATTTGCTCAGTTCACCAAGCAGTTGCAGGATACCCTGTCCCCCGCTGCGGCGCATCTTCATGCCACCGGCGACCACTCTGCGCTTCGCGATCTGCTGCAACGCGGCACGCGATGGAGCGCCATCATCGCCACACCGCTGTATGTGCTCTGCGCCTTTGAGCTGGAGCCCCTGCTCAAAGTGCTCACGGGAGACAAGCACATCGCCACTGAAACCTGGCAGGTCGCCCAGGTGCTGCTGCTCTGGTTCTACAGTTCAGCGCTCACTCACAGCGTCAGCAAACGCATCTACATGATGTCTGGTCATGAGCGTCGCCTGATGTGGCTGGGCCTTGGAGAGGCGGCGGTGAATCTCGCATTGAGCATCACCCTGGCGCTGATCTTTAAAAATGTGGTCAGCGTGGCGGTGGGCTCGCTCATTCCTACCCTTTTCTTCGGCTGGTGCCTGCTCTGGCCCTGGGTGGCCCGGGATGTGAGCCTCCACCCATGGCAGTTGTTTCGTGAAACGGTGCTGCCAAGCTGGATTGCCTGCATTCCCTCCGCCCTCATTCTCGGCGCACCGCTTTTCTTCCCAGAGTTGCAGATCGAAAACACCTGGCTGCGCATTCTTCTCATGGGAAGCGCAGGCGGACTAACCGCTCTCCTCTGCATGTGGTGCTGGTCATTGACAGCTTCAGAGCGCCAGATGCTCCGCTCACGATTCCCCTCCCCCTTCCGTAAAAATCCACCCGCGCTTCAGACCGCGTGATCTGTCATGCAAGCATCCCACATTCTCCGCAAATACGATCCTGTCCAGTGGGGCGGAACCGAGACGGCCGTGCAACGCCTTATTCAAGGGTTGCAAACGCACGGCATTTCCTCCGTGGTGCACGCGCCGCAAAATGCCGGGCCCGACGGCATCGATCCTCTGCGCGATGCAGGTGCCAAAATTCAGCGTTATCGTGCCTTTGTTCCCGTGCTGGGAATTTCTGCCGCACAACGCGACGCGCTCGTTTCATGGGGCGGCAATTTGTTTTCGTTTGAGCTCTTCCGGCAGCTCCGGGCCAGCCGTTCACAGGTGATTCACTCACATGCACTCAATCGAATCGCTGGCATCAGCTTGATGGCAGCAAGAACACTCGGCGTCCCTCATGTCATCACCTTGCACGGAGGTGCACTCGATATTCCTGATGAAGTAAATGCCCAGCTCACCGCTCCGCTGAAAGGTGGCTTCGAGTGGGGGAAGGCCCTCGGCGCACTCGTGCGCAGCCGTCATGTGCTGCAAAACACGGATGCCGTCTTCACCTGCAATCCTCGCGAAGCAGCCCTGCTCCAGGAAAAATACCCCCGGCCACGCATCATCGTTCAGCCACACTCAGTTCCCGCCGCCCAGTACGCGGTGGACAGCCGCGCAGCCGCGCTCAAAGCCTATCCGCAGATCGCCAACCGTGATCTCATCGTCAAAGTCGCACGCCTTGATCCAGCCAAAAACCTGCCATGGCTCGTGCGACAACTGCCCGCGATCAAACGCCGCCATCCACGCGCCATGCTCGTGCTCATCGGAGCGGGGACCACTCAGTCCGTAGTCGAAGAGCTTCATCGCGAGATCGCCCGTTTGGGCTTGAGCAATGACATCCTTCTCACCGGGGGCCTTGAATCAGGCTGCGCTGAATTGATCGGCCTTATCCAGTCCGCACGCCTGTTTGTCCTTTGTTCGACCGCAGAGCCGTTCGGCATCGTCATCCTGGAGGCCTGGGCCGCAGGCAGCCCGGTACTTTCCTCGCGCACCTCCGGCCCTGCATCGTTGATCGAACATGGCCGCACAGGCCTGCTCTACGACCTTGATCAGACCGCCGATTTTCATTCCGGCATCGACACCCTCATGATGAACAACAAGCTGCACCGCCATCTCAGTTCGGAAGCTCTGGATCATGTTCGCGCGGAATATGATGTGCCCACTGTCGCAGCTCGTGTCGCACGTGTTTACGAGGAATTGGTCGAAGCGAAAAACCTTAAAGGCTCTAAAAGTCAAACTCACCGCCAGCCAGTTCACTTCGCCGCCAAACTCTCATGAGTGATCCTCTCATCAGCATCGTCATGCGCTCCTTCAATGAGGCTTGGGCGCTGAAGGAAACACTGCCTGCGCTTATCGCGCAAAACTGGCAGAACCAGGAACTGATCGTAATCGACAGTGGCTCGACTGACGGCTCCCAGGAGCTGATCCGTGCCGCGAATCCGGCACACTTCATCCAAATCACGCCTCAGGAGTACAATCCCAGCCGCGTGATGAATCACGGCATGCGGCTCGCCAGCGCAGAACGCGTCATCTTTCTCAACGCTGATGCGACACCGCAAAATAATCACTGGTTGAGGCCCCTGGCAGAAACACTCGCCGACTCCAGAGTCGCCGCGTGTTTTGGGCGGCAGATTCCACGCCCCGACTGCCAGGCGGTGTTTGCCTGTGACTACGACCGCTGCTTTGGGCCTGAACGTGAATCCGCGCACTGGGATCATTTTTTCAGCATGGTCAGCAGCGGCCTGCGCAAAGACGTATGGCAGTTGCGCGGTTTCCGCGAAGACCTTCAATACGCTGAAGACGACGAGTACACACGCTGGTGCCGGGCGCAGGGTTACAAGGTGGCTTACGTCCAGGAGTCAGTGGTGATGCACAGCCACAACTACACACCGCAGCAAAGCTGGAAGCGTTCCTTTGGGGACGCCCGCTCCATCGGCAAGGCATGGTCTCAGCGACCGGGCGTCTTCAACTGGCCCCAGACTGTTTTCCTCGGCTGGCTGAACGATGTGCGGCATGACTTGCGCTGGTGCCTCACCCATGGTCGCCTGCATGAGATCGCTCACGCCATGCGCATTCGCTGGCAGCAGCGCAGGGGCAAGCTGGCTGGATTCCACCAGGGATGGCGTGAACAGCAGGAGGTGTCCTCATGAAAATTCTCGTTCTTACCAATCTCTATCCACCTCACTACGTTGGCGGTTATGAACTGCGCTGCGCTGCAATCACCGAGGCGCTGCGGCTGCGCGGCCATGACGTGCATGTGATCACTTCGAATCATGGAGTTCAAGGCAGCCGTCCGCTCGCAGAACCTCACGTTGATCGAAGTTTGCGCATTCACGGCTACTACGGTCACCCGTGGCTGGGATTGAGTGCGCTCAAGCATCTCGAACTCCACAACAATCATACCGTACGTGAGGCTCTCGCCATACTGCGGCCAGATGTCGTCCATGTCTGGTGCATGGGCGGCCTGTCCAAGTCCCTCTGCCTCACCCTTCAGCGCAGCGGCGTGCCGACAGTCTATGATGTCAGTGATCACTGGATTTTGCGTAGCCTCACAGGTGATGTCTGGCTCGACTGGTGGAATCGCAGCCAGGGATCATTCGCATCACGCGTGCAGCGCATGCTTTGGACCCTGTGCGGAGTCCGGAGGCGGTGCGATGAAATTGCTCCCACCAGCCCCGTCTCCGAGATCCGTTTTAAACGGCTCTATTTCACCAGCGCCCGCCTGCGCGAGCTCACGGCCCAGCAGGGCTACGATGTGATGCATGGAGGCGTCATCCACTGCCCGGTGGATACCCAGCATTTTAAGGGCACCCCAATAACCCGCCCTCCAAAAAACTGGCTCTGGGTCGGGCGCCTCGCCGAAGACAAAGGCATCTTGACGGCTCTGCGTGCACTGCTGCTCATCAAAAACTCCTTTGCAGGCGAACTGCACGTCTATGGCAAAGGAGACGACGCCTACGTGACCATGCTGAAAAACTTCGCCGCGGGAAACGCCCTCCCGGTCACATGGCACAGCGCCACGCCCTCAGAAATGCCTGATGTCTATCGTGCTCATGATGCCCTGCTTTTCACCTCGGAGTGGGAGGAGCCATTTGCACTCACCCCCCTTGAAGCCATGGCCTGCGGGTTGCCGGTCATCGGCACCATGACCGGCGGCAGCCGCGAACTCTTCCGTCACGGTCAAAACGCCGTCACGTATGATGCTGGAGCCGCCACTCAGCTGGCGGAGCGCATCCTGCTTTTGCAAACCGAAGACCATCTGCGCACTCTCATCGCCCAAACAGGCCACCACGAAGTGCATGAGCGCTTTGCCATGGCTCCCATCGTTGATCAGGTCGAACAATACCTGCGTGAATCCATTCCAGTATGAGTGCCCGCTTCACCATCGACGGCAATGACAAGCTGGAACAGCACCTGGCTGTAACCTGCACTCACGTGCGTGCTGGTGTTGAACGCATCGTCCCGGCGGGCAAACTCGAAGGCCTTGCGCTTGCCGGCGGCTATGGCCGTGGCGAAGGCGGCGTACTGCGCGAACATGGCCAGGACCTTCCCTACAACGACATGGAGTTCTTCGTGTTCATCCGCGGCAGCACATTGATCAATGACCGCCTTTTCAATGCTGCACTGCACCAGCTCGGGGAGTCGCTTTCTCATGCGGTGGGTCTGGATGTCGAGTTCAAAATTCTTTCCACCGCGCGGCTCCGTCGCAGCCCTGTTAGCATGTTCTATTATGATCTGGTCATGGGGCATCGTTGGATCATCGGCGGAGAAAACCTATTCGCCGGATGCGAACACCACCGCGACGCCAGCCGTATTCCCTTGCATGAAGCCACACGGCTGCTCTTCAATCGCTGCTCCGGCCTGCTGTTTGCAAACGAAAGACTCGCCCAGGAACAGTTCAGCGCCGCAGACGCCGATTTTGTCGGGCGTAATCTCGCCAAGGCACAGCTGGCCCTCGGTGATGTCGTGTTGACGATGGCTGGCCTTTATCATTGGAGCTGCCGAGAACGCCACCGCAGGCTTCTGGAGCTAGCCGGAGTCGATCCCTCCCTCATTTCTCATCATGCCGCAGGAGTGGAGTTTAAGTTGCATCCTCAGCGCTCACCCCACACGCGCGACGAATTGCGCCAGCAGCATTCGGCGCTGTCTCAGCTCGCCCAGAATATCTTTCTCCAGCTCGAAAGCCGCCGCTTGGAAATCAAGTTGTCAACACCTGTGGATTATACCACCTGCAAGACCAACAAGTGCCCTGAAGTACCGTTGTGGAAAAACGTGTTCATCCATCTCCGCGCACGAGACATACCATCAAGCATCACCCGTTATCCTCGTGAGCATCTCCTCCATGAGCTGGTGACAATGCTTTGGACTAAACGCCACGCCACCCCGTCTGCCATCCAGCAGTACGCGGCGCTTTGGAACCGGTTTAACTAGGTCCATTTCCCCCCACTTGCGGGCGATGCATTCGTTCATGATTTCAGCTTTGGTACGTGCAGTTCTCCCTGCTCATGCACATCCTGGTTGTTTACCCTTACATCCCCTACCCGATCGACCGCGGCACCTATCAGCGGGTGTTTCATCTGCTGCGTGAGCTGGCCAAAAATCACACGATCGATTTGATTGCGCTCTCCGAAAAGGGCGAGCGCGTGGAGCATCGCGGCATCTTCGAAAGCTTCTGCCGCAAGGTGGTCTTCGTTCCTTTCGAGCATCCACCATGGCCAAGCTTGTTTCCCGACCGTCTTTTCAACTCTCTGCCAACGACAATCCGTCACTGGTGGTTGCCTCAGCTTGCCGACACCATCGGCAACATGCTCGACCAAAATGAATACGACATGGTGCATGTGTGCGACATCGTCATGGCGCAGTACTTCCTCAAAGACCATTTGGAGATACCGCTGAGCGTGGACCGCAGTCGGGTGGATCTGCAGTTTCAGAAGGAGCAGTACGCGCGCATGCCCAAAGGCATCAAATCATCCCTCCTTTACCGCGAGCAGGTCTGGAAGCTGCGCCGGTTCGAGCACAAGGTCGCCCGCCGCAGTTCTGTGCAGGTGGTGTGCGGCCCGGATGACGAGACTTTCATCCGCTCCCAGGTGAGCACCCATGTGCCAGTAGAAGTGGTTACGAACGGGGTCGATCTCGACTACTTCAGCCCCAATTCCGCAGAGGTCTCCCGCGATGCAGCACCCACGGTTCTTTATTGCGGCGCCATGGACTACATGCCGAACGTGGATGCCCTGCGCTGGTATTTTGGTGAAATTCACCCGCGTCTGAAAAAGCTGGTGCCAGACCTGCAGGTGTTGATTGTTGGCAAATCACCGACCGAAGAAGTCAAAGCTTACAGCAGACTGCCAGACGTCACCGTGACAGGCGGCGTTCCGGATGTGCGGCCATGGTATCGTCGTGCCTGGGCGCAGATCGTGCCGCTGCGCATTGGCGGCGGCACCAGGCTCAAGATTCCGGAAAGCATGGCGATGGGGACTCCGGTGATCAGCACCACCATCGGCGCGCAGGGCCTGCATCTGGCCCATGGCACGGACATTCTCCTGGCTGACACCCCTGAAATGTTCGCACACTACACCGAGCGCATGCTCCATGACGAAGCGCTGCGCCAGAAAATCGAGGAGCGCGGCATGCAGACCTGTCGCGGACGCTTTGGCTGGCCCGGTCTGGGTCAGCAGCTCAGCAGCTACTACTCACAGCATTTCCAGCCGGCAAAGAACTCCCATGAACACAACTGAAGCAGCATTCACACCACGCAGCGGACCGTCGTTGTCCATGCTCGGCGTCCCGTTCGACAACGTGACGACTGATCAGACTCTGGAGGCCATCTCCGGAATGATTGCCTCGCGCAAACCTCATTACATCGCTACCGCAAATGTCGATTTCACCGCGCTCGCCATGTATGACGAGGATCTGCGTCGCATTTTGCTCGATGCACATCTCGTGGTATGCGATGGCATGCCCCTTGTCTGGGCCTCGCGCTGGCTCGGCAATGCGCTTCCAGAACGCGTGGCTGGCTCTGACCTTGTCCCAAAGCTCCTGGCTCTCGCAGAAGAAAAAAACTGGAGCGTTTATTTTCTCGGTGGGAAGAAAGAGGTGGCAGAGAAGGCAGTCCAGGTCGTCCAGGAGCGCCACCCAAGGCTAAAGATCGCAGGCGTCATGTCTCCGCCGTTCAAGCCTCTGCATGAAATGGATCATGCAACCATTTGCGCTGACATTCACTCCACCAATCCTGATCTGCTGTTTGTGTCCTTCGGCTGTCCGAAGCAGGAAAAGTGGATCGCCATGAACTACCAGCGCGCCGGAGCACCGGTGACGATCGGCGTCGGGGCAACGATCGACTTTCTCGCAGGCCACATGCAGCGCGCGCCGCTCTGGATGCAAAAGATCGGACTCGAATGGCTGTACCGGCTGCTCCAGGAGCCACGGCGTTTGTTCAAACGCTACGCCACGGATTTCGTGATATTCGGACTGACGATTGTGAAACAGTGGTGGTTGACTCGAAGCAGCAGACGCACCACCCCGGCCCCTCCGCTCATTCCCACACCTGCCAAAACCTCGGATATACAGCTTTCGAGTGTTCCGGAACTTTTCTGCCCCGAGCGCCTGGATGCAGCGGAGGTGCGCGTCATCGAGCAAGTTTGGATGCACACCCTCGAAGGACCAGAAGAGGGCATCATCATCGACTGCGGCGGCGCTCAGTTCATCGACAGCACCGGTCTTGGCCTGCTCATGCGCATGCAAAAACGCTGCCGTCAGTCTGGCAAGCAGTTGGTGCTGTCCACCGTCTCGCCCGCAATACTCAAACTGCTGCAGATGACCCGGCTAAACTCCATCTTCAGCCAGGCGGCCAGCCGTGAGGAAGCGCTGAACAAAATCTTGAACGCCAGCGCACCTGCTTCTCCATCCCCCACCAAGACCGTGCCACTTCACCTCGACTGGAGCGGCGCAGTCACCACTAGTAGTGTGGATGGCCTCTGGCGTGGCGCACTGGGAGTCATCCAGAATGCTGCCGATGCCCGCAATCCGGTCGTTATCGATCTGAAAGGGGTTCAGCTCATGGACAGCGGCGGCCTGGGCCTGATGGCCCGCTTGAAGGATCATGCCAGCAGCCAGCACATCCACCTGCGCTTCACCAATGCCAGCCCGGTCGTGCATGAATCCCTGCGTCACGAACAAATGGAACATCTTCTCGCATCATGAAAATCGCCATCTCCACCAGCGTCATCCAGCGCGGTAAAACCGGCGTGGCTCAGTACGTTCTGGCCCTCACCAAGGCGCTCCTGCCTTACGCGGACGTGGTCAAATTTCACATCCTCGCCCTGGCCCAGGATGTGCCTCTGTTCGAATTTGCGCGAGGAAGAATGCAGATAGTCCCGGTCGACGAGCATTGGCGTCCCGCCGTGCGAAACATCTGGTGGCATCAGCAGGTGCTGCCAAGATGGCTCGAAAAGCAGGAGATCGATGTACTGCACGTGCCCAGCTACCGCCGCATGGTTCACACCGCACATTGTCATCTCGTCTCCACCATTCATGACCTTGCCCCGTTTCATGTGAAGAAAAAATATGACCTCGCCCGCATGATTTACGGCCGTGTCATCGTGAAACATCTTGCCCGCAGGCAGAATGGCATCATTGCGGTCAGCACCAGCACGGCCCAGGACATTGAGCACTACTTTGGCGTGCCGGTCCAGAAACAGAATGTGATTCTCAACGGCATTGATCACGCACGTTTTAATCCGGGAGACCGCGCCGCCGCCTGTGCCCAGGTGGAACAACGCTGGCAGCTGAAGGAGCCCTTCTTTCTTTATGTGTCGCGGCTCGAGCATCCGGCCAAAAATCACACTCGTCTCATCGAGGCCTTTGATCAGTTCAAAACCAGCACCGGCTCCCCCTGGCAGCTTGTGCTGGCAGGTAGTGACTGGCATGGCGCAGAACACATTCACTCGGCAGCACGGGATTCCCGCCACGCCAAGGACATTCGTTTCCTTGGGTTTGTCGAAGACACCGTGCTGCCTGATCTGTACCGTGCGGCCTCCACCATGGTTTACCCTTCATTGTTTGAAGGATTCGGCCTCCCGCCCATCGAGGCCATGGCTTGCGGATGCCCTGTCATCACTTCGAAGTGCGGCTCGCTGGCTGAAGTCGTCGGCACTGCTGCACGCATCATCAACCCCGAGGACGTCGGAGACATGGCTCAGGCTCTGCAGGAGGTCGCTTTGCATCGCGAAAAGCGGGAGGCCCTGATTCCAGCCGGCCTGCAAAATGCCAGACGCTTCAATTGGGACGACAATGCCAGACGCGTCATGGAGGTCTATGAAAAACCCTTCACTGGTTCCCGCAGTTGGGGGGGTTGAGGGCAGGGGGATCGGGGCAGAAGTTTCTTCACGAAAAATGTCCGACTTTCTTCACCATTGGCAGCTCGACTCAAAGCCCTTTGAGGCCACATGGGACACGCGTTTTTATTATCGCAGTCCCCAGCATCAGGAGGCCCTCGACCGCCTGCTCTACCTCGCCAGCGAAAAAACCATGAACCTGGGCATGCTGACAGGCGACATCGGCTGCGGCAAAACGATCACCAGTGCTGTTTTGGCCCAGAGCCTGCATCCTTGCTCGTTTATTGTCGTCAGCTGTGAAAATTCAGGATTCAGCTTTGATGAACTGCTGCAATCCATCCTCTCTCAGCTCGATCCGGACGCAGATCAACTGCCCAAAGGAAGGTTTGGCCGCTGCGAACACATGAAAGCCCTGTGTGAGAATGCGGCAGAGCGTGGCCGGCACGTCATCATTCTGTTCGATGAAGCGCAGGACATGCCTGAAGAAACTCTCAGACAGCTCGGCTGGCTGACCAATTTCAACGGCGCTGGACGCCCACTGCTGACATTGCTGCTGATCGGCCAGCCTCCGCTGCGCAGGCTGGTAAACAGCAATCAGGCTATCCAGCAACGCATCGGACTTAGATTTCATCTCATGCCTTTGGCTGAGTCAGATACCGCAAACTTTGTGGAACATCGTTTGAAAGCAGCCGGCCATGCCGACGGCTCAGTGTTCGAAGCAGATGCGTTGATTCAGCTGCATCATATGACCTGCGGTATTCCGCGCGAGATCAACCGCACTGCGAAACTGTGCCTGGAACATGCCTGGGCATCTGGCAGCACTATAGTCACCGCACAAATCCTGCATGATGTGGCCTGTGATTTGTACCGCCAAGACCAGCTGCTCGGCATCTCCACGGCTCTTTCCTGTGTCTCATGAACGCAGTGCCTCCAACTTCCCTCAGCCTGACTGCGATCAATCGTAAACGCGGCATCAGCTGCCCGGTTGTTACCCGGCAGCGTGAGGCCCCCGCGCTCATCGAGCCCTTGGAACTCCCCACCTCTGCAATACCGGCGGCAGCATCCGCCGAACCAGCAGCACCTTCCATCAAACTCCCATTCGATCCACTTCGTGTGATCGACGCCCTCATCCGTCGTTGGTGGCTGATGTTGCTGGCAGGTTTGATCTTCTCTGCGGCAATGCTGACCGTGGGCTGGCTGCGGTTTGAAACGCTTTACACCGTCAAGTCCCAGATCATCAAGCAGCAGCTAGCCTCCGCCTTCAGACAGTCGGATTCCGGAGAATCGTTCAAACCTACGGACCTCACGATTCCGACGCTCATGTCGCTCATGTACTCGGGCGCCACCATCGCAGCCACCGCCATTCAGTTGGAGCATCGCTATGAAGAGAGTGCGCTTCGTTCAGGATTGATTGTCGCTGCTGAACGCAATACCGACATTGTAAACATCAGCATGACCTCAAATGTCAGTGCCGATGCCGTGCTTGAGATGCTGAAGGCCTATACCGAGACCGTGCTCCAGCTCTCACGGGAGCTTCAGCGCAGCGATGCTTCAAACATGAAGGCCTTCCTGCAAAAGCAGATTGAGCGCACCGATGCCGATTTGCTCAAGGTTAATGAAGAACTGCTGGCCTATGGCCGCCAGTCCCATCTCCTCGATGCCGACAAGCAGATGGATGCATGGTTGGCTGAACTGGGCAATTTCACGCTGAAGTATGAGACCTTGAAGCTCGACCATGACACCCTCGACGTACGCATCCTGGGCATTGAACGTGAACTGGGCAAGGTGGACACCAATGCAGCAAGAGTAGACACCGCTAAAAAAGAACTCGCCGACCTGCGGGTTCGATACACCGACGAACATCCTGCCGTGGTCGAATCCATGGAAAAGCTAAATTCTTTGGAACAGCAGATGAAGTCTTCCGGCATGCGCACTGATGCACCGCCCAAACCCGGCGAAAGCAATGTGGCGGAAAGTTTATACCTCGATCTGGTGCGTCTTCGCTCTGAAAAGCAGGTCATGGGCGATCAGTTGACGAAGCTCCTCGCAGTGCGTGAAGGAATCAATCAGCGCCTGGCACTGCTCCCACGCCAGGCCATGGAATACGCCCACATCAAATCTCGCAAGCAGACTCTGGAGACCTCCCGCGCCCTGCTGGCCGGACGTCAGCGCGAAGCAGCGCTCTACGAAGAGAATTCACAAGGGTACTTCCGGCTTTTTTCCATGTCACGTGCTCAGGACGTGATCGCCGTAAAGCCAACACAGAAACTCATCATGGCAGGCGCCGGTGGATTTGGCGGCGGCGCGCTGCTGGTGGCCGCCATCGTTGTAATTCTGACGCTGCTTGACGGCTACATCCGCAGCAGCGGTGATTTGAAACGCGCCACCGGTCTTCCTGTTCTGGGAGCATTGCCATTGAGGCTTGATTCCGCCACTGAAAATGAAGAGTCCTGGGCCTTCCGCACCTGGACAAGGCTGCAGCCCATGCTGCAAACGCCTACCAGTGGCGGCGCCATGATCTGCGGTGTGTTGCATGCCGCTGAGGACAACGCAGCCTCCCGTTTGATCGGACTGCTCGCTGATGCCGCCATCCGGCGTGGTCTGGCATGCATCACGATCACACGAGAGCTCACTGAGGATGCCCTCACGCTCACGGCAGCCGTGGATCAGCCTGAACGTCCCGGAAAGATCACCCGCGAAATCACCGACCGCCCTTACCGGATCGGCATGGATGAAGAATGGCAGTGGACTCCCTCACAAAGACAGCAATGGCAGGCTGCACTCGCACACTGGCGAACACTGCCAGGCGTGGTGATCCTCATCGAACTCCCAGCTGTGGAGCAGCCGGAGGCCTTGCTTATCGCTGAGCAGCTTCCCAACCTCCTCTGGGCCGGTTCCAGCGGTACATGCCTGGTGCAAAAGGTCCAGGATGCGCTGCGCATGTATCGTGACGCAGGTTGCAGGCTCATCGCCGCCGTGCTGGACCGTGCACCAGCGCTGCGCCCCGCCGCACTGGCTCGTTTCGGCGCACTCGCCCTGTTGCTCGGCAGCTTTTCCTCAGCCTCGGCGCAGACGGCCCTCCCGCTTGGTCCAGGAGATGCGGTGAACATCAACATGCCCGGCTTTGAAGGTCTGGAGCGCAAGGAAGTGCCGGTCGGCCCAGATGGCAAACTGACCTACATGCAGGCGCGCGACATCCAGGCGTCTGGATTGAGCCTGGATCAACTGCGCGAAAAACTGGTCACCGAACTGCGGCGCTACTACCGCAACGCCCGCGTCGTGGTCACTCCATCCACCTTTCAAAGCCGCAAAGTTTATGTGCTCGGCAAAGTGGTGAAAAAAGGGGCCATCAATCTGGACCGCCCTCTCACCATTCTCGAAGTGGTGGCTGAAGCCGGTGGTTTGGAAACCGGCTTGTTTCAGCAGAACACCGTGGAACTCGCAGACCTCGGCCGCAGTTTCGTCATGCGCGGACAGACTCGTTTGCCGGTCAACTTGGAGGCGCTCTTTCTGCACGGCGACATGAAGCAGAACGCCCGTGTCGAGCCGGGGGATTACCTCTACTTCCCTTCCGCCAACTCCAACGAAATCTATGTGCTCGGGGATGTGAAAATGCAGGGCACTCAAGGTCTGCTGGCCCACACTTCCGTCCACAGCGCCATCGCTCAGGCGGGCGGCTTCACGCCGAAAGCCTACACACGGCGTGTGCTCGTGGTGCGCGGCTCCTTTGAAAAACCCGAGCGCTTCGTGGTGGATATGGAGGACGTGCTCACTGCACGCGCCAAGGGTTTCCACCTGGAACCAAAGGACATCTTGTTTGTCGCTGACAAGCCCTGGGCCCGTGCCGAGGAACTGCTCCACATGGCGATCAACGCCTTCCTTCAGGGGGCCGTATCAGGCTGGACCCGCGCCAACATCGGCCCCTACATTCAGCAGCCGATCCTGCCACAGCTGCGCTAATAAAGGTTCACGCAATAGCTGCACATTATTTCCTTCAGTTCATTGGATTCATGATCGCCACTCTGGAGCCTGCTGCAACACCTGTCGCCAATCGCATTCTGCAAGTGGCCGTGATCGAGGACGATCCGACTCTGCGATTGTTTCTAAAGAAGCTTATCAGCAAACCTGGAGGCCAGCTGGCGTTTGCGGGAGCATGGGAGAGCGCCGAAGCCGCCGCGAAACCGCTGCTCGAAACGCGGCCTGATGTCGTGGTCGTTGATCTCGAGCTTCCCCACATGTGTGGCATGGATCTGATCCGCCATCTTGCACCGCGCATGCCTGCCACGGCATTTGTGGTGCTCACGATTCATGATGATTCACAAAGGGTGTTCGCGGCGCTGCGTGCAGGTGCCAGCGGCTATTTGTTAAAGAGTTCAAAATCATCCGAGATCATCGCCGGCATCCTTCAAGCCAGCGCAGGCGGAGCCCCGCTCAGCCAGGAGATTGCCCTCCTGCTCATCCAGTCGTTTCAAAACCCGGCGAAAACCGTGCGCAAACGCATGCCGGGCCTCACGCCTCGGGAATGCCAGATTCTCGAAATGCTCTCTGAGGGCATGGTGCCAAAGGAAGTGTCTGACAAACTGGGTATCAGCTATGCCACCGTGCGCGACTACCTCAAGTCGGTGTATGCCAAGCTGCACGTGCGCTCCCGCACCGAGGCCGTGATCAAATACCTTGATCAAACCAAGTAGCCTTTTCAGCAACCCCACAGCTGCGGGGATTGTCGACGGATTGTGCAGCAGGGATGTTTGCGCATGAGATTTACCGCTCTGATCCCCTGCTGCCTTGCGCTGCTCAATGCCTGCTCAATGATGAAGGAGCAGAAAAAATTCGATGCCCGCTCACAAGGCACCATCACGGACGCCGCCTTCACACAGACCAAGCGCCAGGAACCCATCCATCCCGAGTGGCTCAAGCCCTCGCCCAAACCATATACGCTGGGGCCAGGGGACAAGCTGGAGATCGAAATCATCGGTGAAACCGGCACACGCGCGGACACCTTTGTCACGCCTGACAGCAAGCTCTATTTCGACCTGCTTCCCGGCATTGATGTGAAGGGCAAGCCGACAACACAGCTCCGTGAGGAAATGGAAAAAATGCTCACACGCTACTACAAGCAGCCGCAGGTTTCAGTGACGCTGCGTGAGGTCAGCAGCCAGCGGGTGTGGGTGCTGGGGCGTGTCAATTCTCCTGGCATCTACCCATTGAACCGGCCCATGCGCGTGCTGGATGCAGTCACTCAGGCCGGCGGTCTTTTCGCCTCAAGCTTCACCGGCACCACCGAAGAACTCGCCGATCTCAGCCACAGCTTTCTCATGCGCGGCGGCAAAATGCTGCCGGTGGATTTTCAGAAGCTCATCCGTGAAGGCGACATGTCCCAAAACATCTACATCGAGCCCGATGACTTCATTTATCTCCCGTCCTCCATGACCAATGAAATCTATGTTTTGGGTGCCGTCACCGAGCCCCGCCCCGTGGGTTTCATGAACGAAATGAACTTGATCACCGCACTCGGTCGTGGACTCGGCATCCGGCCTGAGGCTGACCTTACTCACGTCACCATTGTGCGCGGTTCACTGACGGAGCCCAAAATCGCCACGGTCAATGCCAGAGACATCATCCAGGGCAAAGCCACCAATGTCCGTTTGGAACCCGGAGACATCGTCTATGTGCCCGGCAGTGGCAGCATGTCCCCCGGCGGTTTTTTGCGTGATGCGGTCAATACCTTCACGCGCCTGGTCGCGGCCAATGAAGGCAACTCAGCCGGAGCGCCAAATGCCACACCCATTGGTTTGAACCTCAACATCGGCCCCTCCAGCCCCACACAATGACCACCTCCCCTCGTCGCATCCGCCCGCTTATCATTGCCGAGGCAGCCAATCCGACACTCACCAGCGCGGCGCTGGTCGGCTGGTCCTGCGCGAAGGCCATCGCCGCACAGACCGATGCCCACATCGTCACCGAGTGGCGCAATCGCGATGATTTTCTTCGCGCCGGCATGGTGGAGGGCACCGACTTCACCGCCATCAACAACCGCCGCCTGCAGCACCTCTCATGGAGTCTGGCCACGAAGTTCAGCCGCAAAGGGAGCTTCAGTTGGAGCCTCTATGCCGTGCTCTCCAATCTCGTTTATCCATTCTTTGAGCGCAAACTCTGGCAGACCTTCGGCCCCAGACTCCGCGCTGGTGAATTCGATCTCGTACACCGCCTGCTGCCCCTCTCTCCCACCACGGCAAGCTGGATCGCGCCCCGGCTGAAAAAGATCGGCGTTCCCTTCGTGCTGGGTCCTTTGAATGGTGGCGTGCCATGGCCGCAGGGCTTTGATGATTTGCGTCAGCAGGAGCGCGATGGCGCGGGTCGCCTGCGTGCTTTCTACCGTTTCTCACCGGGCTTGAAACAAACACGTGAATCCGCGCACGCCATTCTCACCGCTTCACGCACCACCCTCCATGAAATGCCCGCACATCTTCGCAGCCGCTGCATCTTCATGCCCGAGAACGCGGTCGATTTGGAAAAATTTCCGCTCACGCCCAAAGCACCCGCCGTCACAGATCCTTCCAAACTGCTCCGCATTTCCTTTGTGGGCCGCCTCGTGGCCCTGAAGGGCGTGGACATGCTCATTGCCGCCGCCGCCCCCTTGATTCGCAGTGGCGCGCTGCACCTCGACATCATTGGCGACGGTCCCGAACGCGAGCGTCTGCAAGCCATGGCGCAAAGCGAGAACATCACCTCTGGCGTTTGCATGGACGGCTGGATTCCACATGCCCAGCTCGGCGCCCGCCTTCGTGAGAGCGATCTCTTCGTATTCCCCAGCATTCGTGAATTCGGCGGCGGCGTCGTGTTGGAAGCCATGGCGTTGGGAATCCCAGCTGTGGTGCTGGATCACGGCGGCCCGCCCGAATTGGTGCCACCAGGAACCGGCTACGTGCTTCCCATGACCACGCGTGAAGACATCGTCACCCGCCTGCGCCAGCTGCTCACGGAGCTGCGCGAAGATCCCTCACAACTTCACACTGCAGGCGAGCTCGCGCAGGCGCACGTTCGCAAGTTTTACTCATGGGACGCCAAGGCAGTGCAGATCCATGAAGTCTATCGCTGGGTGCTGGGCCATCGTGCAGCCAAACCCGACTGGGGCACCCCCATGGGCTTTGCGAGCCAGATAGTCGATTCTGAAGAGTCGATGCAGCCCATGCCTCAACCTCTGCTCATTCCAGACCATGGCTTCTAAAGCACCCAGCCAGGGCGCGTTTCACATCCCTTCGCTGGATGGCATGCGCGCTGTGGCCATCTTGATTGTCTTTCTCAGCCATGCCGGTCTCTCCCATGTGGTTCCCGGCTTGTTCGGAGTCACCGTCTTCTTCTTTCTCAGCGGCTACCTCATCACCACTCTGCTGCGAATGGAATGCGAAAAGCATGGCGGTGCCAATCTCCGCCAGTTCTTCCTGCGTCGCACCCTGCGCATTCTCCCGCCGTTTTATCTGATCTTGGCTGTCATTGCCTTGCTCACTGCTCTGAGTGTTTTGCCAGGAGGCTTTCATGGTCAGGCATTGATGGCGCAGTCCCTCTTCGCCGCCAACTACTGGGAGATCACCGGTGGCGTGCAGCCACCCGGCACGGAGATTCTCTGGTCGCTCGCCGTGGAGGAGCATTTCTACCTGCTCTTTCCTTTCCTCTATCTCGGCATGCGTCGCTTCATGCCGGACCGCCGTCATCAATTCGCCCTGCTGATGACCCTCTGCGCCGCCGTGCTCGCGTGGCGCATGCTGCTGGTTCATCAATTCTCCGCCATTGATCTGCACTCCGGCTCAGCTCACCATCCACGCACCTGCCATGCCACAGACACGCGTCTGGATGGCCTGCTCTTTGGCTGTGCTCTCGCAGTCTGGGGAAATCCAGCCTTGGATGGCACGCGCATTCGCCGCAGTCACTGGCTTTGGCTGCTGCTGCCTTCCTGTCTCGCGCTCCTGCTGGCCACATTCGTCATCCGCAGCGTCCCTTTTCGCGAGACATGGCGTTACACCCTTCAAGGCCTTGCCTTGATGCCTGTCTTCATCGCCGTCATCCGTTACTCGGACGCCCTGCCCCTGCGTTTCTTGAACTGGCGCTGGGTCAGCCGGCTAGGCGTGCTTTCATATGCCTTTTACCTGTCGCACGCGCTGCTGCTGTCACTCGTCGCGCACTGGCTGCCTGCACCTGAAGGTCTGAGCCATCTCCAGCTCATGCTGCTTCGTGGCACGGTTGCATTCCTCCTCACGCTCGCAGCCTCCTGGATGATGCATCAGTGGGTCGAAAAGCCCTTCTTGCGCTTGAGACGCCGTCTCTGTAGCGGCACGAATCCTGCACCGCATAAGCAATCGAGCTCATTCGTGTTGAATCAAGTTTAGCAAAGCCTAAACCTCGATTCATTCTTGCTTCCAAAGCCTGATTTGAAACGACCCGGCTTGCGGTCTGCGTGTTTCGTTCGGAGCGTACCATTGTAACACACTTCCAGTGTTCCTTTTGAGCTCCCAAAATCATGAACACCCCGCCATCCATTCGCGTCGCCTGTGTCGAGGATGATCCGCATTTCCAGGCGCTTCTGAGAAAGCTTCTGACACCAGAGCATGGCTTTGAACTTTTGGATATCTTCAACAACGCCGAGCAGGCCGAGGCATCCATCTTGGACTCCAGGCCGGATGTCGTGCTGCTCGACATGAAGCTGCCCGGAAAGACCGGCATTGATTGCTTGAACATGCTCGAATCCCACATGCCTGCCACGGCTTTTGTCATGCTCACCGGAGATGACACCCCGCACCAAGTCTTCGCCGCGCTGAAGGCCGGCGCCTGCGGCTACGTTCTGAAGACCGCACCTGTCGAGCATTTACTTGAAGCCGTTCGCGCCGCAGCGCTCGGCGGAGGTCCGCTGAGTCCAGCCATTTCACGCGTGGTGATCTCAGCTTTCCAAACGAAAGCGGTCAAGGTCCAGCCCCGCATTCCCGGCATCACGCACCGTGAAAATGAACTGCTCGGTCTGTTTGTGAAAGGCCTCAGCGCCAAAGAAGCCGCCTACGAGATGGGCATCAGTTATGAAACCGTGCGTGATTATTTGAAGACCATCTATCACAAGCTCAAAGTCAGATCACGCACCGAAGCCGTGCTGAAATATGTCCGCAACCAGCAGGGGCCGGCCCTCGCCTTCTGATCAGCGCACACGCACCTGCTTCTTGCTTCGGACTGCCGCCCTGCGGCTCATCTCCATCCCGGACACCATCCCGGCCAGCATGAGCCAGTGAGACAGATTCTTTGTCTGCGTCAGAATGCGCTCCACTGTTCCATGCAGGTAGCAGATGGACAGCGCCACGAGAATTCCGAAAGCCACATAGCCCATCAGGCTTTTCCCAAAGTAAAGCCACGCTCTGAAGGCGCACCAAAGCGTGACTGCCTCAAAGAGCAGAAACAGCGACCAGCCCAGCCATCCATTCTCCGCCAGCAGCAGCCAGTAGAGACTTTCCGTCAGCGGATTCCCCCAGTAAAGTTCGTCCACAATCGCAAAGCCGCGATCGGCGTCCCATTCCTCTAGAATAGCGCTGTATTTTGCGCCCAACGGGCGGCTGTTGGCGATGCCGTAGTTGTTCCACCCGATGCCCAGCAGTGGGTAATCATGCAACATGGCCTTGCATTGACGGTTGAGCACCGGACGCAGGTCCTCCGTATTCTTCTCCTTGCTCTCCCGGACCTCCTTGAGCCGTGAGTTGAGCGAGTCCATGGCAAACATCATCACCAGCACGGCACCCACCACCCCCATCACAGAAAACAAGGCTGTGCGCACCCCGGGGCCGCGCAGCCAGGCCATGCCAAGTACGATCGCAGCCCCCACGGCATAGGCGGCCAGTGCCGCTCGTGAAACCGAAAGCAGCACGCACAGCCCCGCCCCGCCAAATGCGGCCAGACATAGCCACAACAGGCGCCCCTTCACCTCCTTGTGTAAAGCAGCAGCAAATACCACGCATGCCGTCATGTACGCCCACATGGACATGGGGTTCTGATGCTCAAACCAGCCCTTGATCTGAAAGTAGCCTTCCAGGTAGCGCATCTTCATGCAAATCCAGCCCTGCACAACCAGGCTGAACCCAAGCCCGATCAGGGCGGCACGCAGGTCTTTGTCATCACGCAAATACATCGCCGCAGCCACGAAGATCAGCGTGCCTTTGCCAAATCGCGAAAAAGCCATCCATGCCAGCGAGGCATCCCAGGCATTGGCCACAGAGAGCAAGCCCACCACCGTCCACAATGCATACACCCATGTTCCAGGCGGCCATCCTTTGCGCGGCGGCACCGCCGGATCACGCGGACTTTGCGCCACGGCGATGATCAGAGCGATGGCAAACACCTCAATCAGGGAAACCTCATAGCCCTTGGTATGACCACGGTACTTCTCGATGCTGCCGATCATCAGCGTGAATCTTCCCGGCTGCAGCGTGGGCATGAAGATCATCAGTCCAAACAACGCCCGCTGCCAGGCGCGTCGCGATGCCATCATCACCCCCAGCAACGGCGCAAAGCCGCCGTAGAGAAGCAGGGCAATCAAGAGTTTGAAAAGATCCTTCACAGCTGAAATCAAACCCCGACACCGCATCATCTCACCGCCCCCGATTGAGGGGGGAGCCAACTCTTCCTCACGCATTTAGATTTTCCCTCACCTCTTCTCCTGCATGCGTCCCACCATCGGTGTCCTTATCCGCTTCAAGAACTCCGCAGCCACCCTTCCTCGTGTGCTGCAACGACTGCAGGCGCAAACCATTCGCCCCCTTTTCATTCTAGGCGTGGACACCGGCAGCACGGATGATTCAGCCGCGCTGATCACTCAGGCTGGAGGCAGGGTGATTGCATGGTCACAGCCCTATCATCATGCGCGCGTGCTCAATCACGGCCTCAGGCATCTTCACACGGATCTCGTGCTCGTGCTGAGCTCGCACACCACCCTGGAAGACGATGACGCCGTGGAACGCATGCTCGCCGCCTTTGAGGATCCCCGCGTCGCCTGCGTCAGCGCCAAGTGGGACGACGATCCATTCTACAACGATGCTATCACCTGGGACGAACTCCGCGCCAAGGGCCTCAAGTTTGGCTCCATCTATAGCAACAGCATGGGCATGATCCGCCGCAAAGCCTGGACGACTGTCCCATTCGATGAAAGCCTGATCACCGCCGAAGACTACGCCTGGGCCATTGAGCAGCTCCAGCGCGGCCACGTTTGCAAACGGCTGGCTCTTCGCTTCGGCTACGAGCGCAGCGGCCATGACCGCACCTTCGAGTTTGCGCAGCTCGTGTTTCAATTCGCACGCTGCTACAAACTCCGCGTCACATGGCTCGGCGTTCCGCGCAGCCTGCAGCAGATGCTGCGCGCGTTGTTCACGCGCCGGCCAGACTCAGCGCCGCCCGCTTTGCATTACGAGCGGCTCAAAGCCTGGGCCCTCATGCGCTTTACCGCCGCTTCTTCTTTTTCCGGCCGGTGAGGATAGCGCGGGCGCGATCTTCGTCGTCGAGGGCGGTGGTGTACTTGTAGCTGAATCCTTCAAGCTTCCGCCTCTCGATCTTCTGACTGATCAGTCGCTCGATGGAGGCCACGTTCATGAGCTCATCAGCGGCGAAGAGGGTGAAGGCATCGCCTTCCTTCTGCGCACGGCCGGTGCGGCCGATGCGGTGGACATAGTCTTCCGAATGCTCGGGCACCATGTAGTTGATCACATGGGTCACACCGCTGACATCCAGACCACGCGCGGCCAGGTCCGTTGCCACGATGATTTCAAATTCACCATTGCGGAAGCCCTGCAGGGCGCGCTCGCGGTCACGCTGGCCGATGTCGGAGTGCATCACGGCTACCTTGTATTCGTTGAGCTGATTGAGCGCGGAGTAGATCTGGTCAGCCTGCACCTTGGTGCGGGTGAAGATCATGACGCTCTCGAAATGGGTCTGCTTCAGGATCGCCAGCAGCAGTTCCATGCGCTGGTCGCTGGCCACCGGATACATGTAGTGGCTCACCGTCTCGGCAGCGGAGAAGCGGATGCCCACTTCGACGCTTTCGGGATCTTTGAGCGCGAAATCCGCGAGGCTCTTGATCTGCGGTGGCATCGTGGCGGAGAAAAACAGCGTCTGGCGTGCAGGAGGAGTTTTTTCAATGATGCGGCGCACGTCGGGAAGGAATCCCATGTCGAGCATGCGATCGACTTCATCCAAGATCAGCACTTCAATGCCGCGGAGGTCAGCGATGCCTTCCTGCATGAAATCAAGCAGACGTCCTGGGGTGGCAACAACGATGTCGACACCCTCTTGCAACCCTTTGCGTTGCTTGTCATAACCAACGCCGCCATGGACAAGGAGAACGCGGAGGCCCGTGTGCTTGCCGTATTTTTCAAACTGTTCGACCACCTGCGCGGCGAGTTCACGGACAGGTTCGAGGACGAGCACTCGGAATTTCCCAGGAGCCCCCAGGCGGGTGAGTGTGGGCAGCGCGAAAGCGGCCGTCTTGCCAGTGCCGGTCTGCGAAGCACCGATGACATCCCGGCCAGTGAGGATGATGGGGATGGATTTTTCCTGAATGGTCGTGGGCTTTGCGTAGCCGGATTCACGAATGGCTGCCAACACGGCTGGCGAGAGACCGAGAACTTCAAAGGCCTCAGGAAAGGGACCTTCAGGGACAGGCGGCGGCGCGGGCGGAGCCACCGAGGTGTAATTCACACGTTCAGGCTTGTCCTCACGGGGGCCACGCGGCGGACGCTTGTCATCGCGCTCACGGCCACGCGGCGGGCCGCGGCGGCCATCACGCTCTGGGCG
>NZ_JBAQCR010000401.1:0-3098 GCF_049294395.1 Prosthecobacter sp. | reverse complement strand
GTGCCCGTGCTGAGCACCATTCCGCTGGTAGGCAAGCTGTTCAGCTCGAACACCAAGAAGCTCGAACAGGTCAGCCTGGTCTTCATCATCACTCCGCATGTGTATGATGCCTCGCGTGCGGGTGCAGGCATGGCTGAAGCGAACTGGCACGTGCGTGAGCTGTCCGGCATGCAGCCGGATGACATTCAGGACACCAACCTCGACCTGCCGCCGACCACCTGGTATCAAAACCTGCCCACGGTCAAAACCCGGGGGGCCGAGCCGCCGCCTGCGCCGAAGCAGTCGTGGTTCAAGCGTCTGTTCTCGAAAAAGTCCCCCAGCCAGTAAATCGCGGACGGTGTTCGGAGTCCGTCTCCGGCCCCGTGAGCGCCATCGATCACGCAGATTTTCATGTCAGCCCCTCTTCCTAACCTGCAGTTCCCGGCTAAGACGGACCGCAACAGCATGCGTCCGGTGCTTGATCGTATCGCGGGAACCACGGTGATGTACCTCCAGCAGGGTGATTATCTGGTGGAGAGTGAATCCGCGCCCTTGCTGGCCGCCTATGGCGAGAAGCTCGGTGCGGCGTCCGGCTTCATGCCCGACTTCCTGGAATTCGCCGCAGAATACCAGGCGCAAAAGCATGCGCTGACGGCCGAGTGCGAACTGGCGCGGATGCAGAGGCTGCTGCGCAACAGCCTGAACGACCGGGTGCATTGCTGGAGTTTCGGTCCCTTGTCGGGCCGGGCCTCGGCATTGTATGAGCACTGTCCGGTCCTGCGCCCGGTGTGCATGGCGCTTGGTTGTCCTGCGACGCTGGCAGGAGAGACGAGCATCGTTCATGTCACCTCGCTCAATCCTGTTTCAGCTCTGGCGGCGTCGTTCTGGATCAGCCAGGAATTGAACCGTACGTCTGAAGGTGATGCGCCGTTCGTCTTCAGCTTCTTCACCGACCTGCCTGCATGGCAGTTGCTCATGCAGCGACATTTTGCCCCATGAATCTGAATCTCGGCATCGAGTTCAATCACACGATCCAGCGGCTGATCATCAGCCAGCTGCGGGCGGCCACGGGCAGTCAGGATGGTCAAACGGATGAAGCGCTGGTGCGCCGCACGTCGAAAACGCGCATGCTGGGCGCCGTCGGTCGTGCTGCGGGGCTGCCGGCCTTTCCCCAGGTGCGGGAGATGGCGGATGCGGAGTTTATCGGCCACTGTGATCCCGTGGTGATGTCACGTGGCATGTTCGTGCCGCTGCGGCGCAACGCGCAGCAGGTGCTGCTGGCAGTCGCGAATCCGTGGGACTACCGGGCGGATGATTACTGTGCGACGCGTTTCCCGGAGGATGAAGTGTTGAAGGTGGTCACGCTCGCCTCCGAGGTGTCCTCCATGATCGAGGGATCCTCCAGTTCCTCGGGACCAAGCCGTGCGGAACTCGAGGCGGTGGAAGTGGAGGAGTTCTCCAACGAAACGCCGGACTTTGATGTCACGCGTCAATACGATGAGCCGATCGCCCAGCTGGTGGCGAGCATGGTGAGTGATGCGATCAAACAGCACGCTTCGGACATCCACATCAAGACGGAGAAAACCAGCTTCCAGTACTGTTTCCGCGTCGATGGAGCGCTTGGGGTGCGGTTCGAAATGCCGGTGAAGCTGCGTGACCGGGTGGATGCGTTTCTGCTTAATCTCATGCGCCTCGCACCGGAGGAGCGCAGCAAGCGTCCGGGCATTTCGGGCCGCTTCACCGCCAGCTACTACGGACGCGCCGTCGGGGTGCGCTATGAGCGGCACCGCACGTACCGGGGCTATCACGTCACCATGCGTCTGCTGGACAAGACGCATCTGGAGGCACGGCTCGGCATGGGTACGCTGGCCTTTGATGAGGAGACCTTGTTTGAGCTCGACAAAGCCATGTCGGTGCCCTCCGGCATCATCGTGATGTCTGGTCCCACCGGTTCCGGCAAATCGACCACGCTGAACGCGATGCTGCGGGAGCTGAACCACCCGGAGGACAACATCCTGACGCTGGAGAATCCGGTTGAAGACGAGATTCCCGGCGTGACGCACTGCGACCTGCGCGACTCGACCGAGTTCAAACCGATGATCGCCAGCTTCATGCGCTCCGATCCAGACATCATCCTCATGGGTGAGGTGCGTGATCGTGAATCGGCAGAGCTGGCCATTGAGGCCGCCATCACGGGCCACAAGGTGCTGACCACGATTCATACGCCACGCGCTTCGCAGATCATTGAGCGCTTTCAGCAGCTCGGCATGGAGCGCTGGAAGATTGCGCAGACGCTGAAGGCGGCCTGTGCGCAGCGGCTGGTCAAGCTGCTGTGCCCGAGCTGCAAGGAGAGCATCGAAGGTGTGTCGGAACGTGAGATCCGGCTGTTTCATCTCGATTCGTCCTGGGCAAAGCGCCCGCTGTTCAAGCATCACAAGGAAGGCTGCGCAGAGTGTCTTGGACGTGGTTACTCCGGGCGCACCGCGATCCTGGAGATTTTGCCCATCAGTCCGAAGCTCGGGGACAAGCTGGCGAAGGGGGAGATCACGCCCTATGAACTCGAGGCGGAAGTGCGCCGGGAGTCGGGGCTGCCATCGCTGCGCGACAATGGCCTGAAGCTGATGGCCGAGGGCAGAACCGACCTTGATGCGCTGAAAAAGGTGCTGGATCTCACCTACGAAACCTGAGCCATGAACGCCTTCCAAGTCACCCTGCGCAACATCAAGCGGCCCGAGATCTCCAAGGTGATCGAGTGCGAGGCGCCGAACCGCGAGCAGGCCGCGCTGCTTGTCAGCAAGCCTGGCTTCCGAGTGGCCCTGATCAAGTCCCTCGCCGGCACGCCGAAGAGTGAAAAGTCCAGGAAGCCCGTCTCCCGCAAAGAGCTCATCAAGCTTTTCCGCGGCCTCGCCTCCATGCTGAAGGCGAACATCAGCACGGCAGACGCGCTGCTGTACTACTCGCAGGGGCTGCCTGATCCGGAGTTGCAATCGTCGCTGATGAACATTCGCAACCGGCTTGAAGCCGGGATGCCGGTTCACATCGCCTTTGCCAAGGAGCAGACGTTTGACGGCACCATCATCACCATCATCGAGGCCGGTGCGGATGCCGGACAACTCAGT
>NZ_JBAQCR010000400.1:0-30454 GCF_049294395.1 Prosthecobacter sp. | reverse complement strand
CCGACGGCAAAGCCAGCTGCTTCCACCTCAGATCCCGCCGCCTCATCATCCTCTGGATGCGCGTCCCCTCCCGCGAAAACGCCAGCTGCGTTTTCGGCCTGCTCGCCCACGAGGCCCTCCACGCCGCCTACGCCATCATGGACGGCATGGGCATGAAGCCCGATTTCGCCAACGAGGAACTCACCGCCTACACGATCCAGTTCCTGATGAACAACTACACCCAATCCATCGGCATCCCGATGCCCATCACCGAGTAAACCCAGATGTGCCTCCCCACCATCGAGCACCCCTTTGTCCTGCTCCACGAGCCCGATCGCATGGAGCAGCTGCGCCGCCTCAAGGACAACAGCGTGGACGCCATCATCACCGACGGTCCCTACGGCCTCGGCGAGGAACCGAACGCCCTCGCCATGCTCATCGACTGGATGTCAACCGGCTACCACGAGGTGAAGAGCAAACGCGGATTCATGGGCAAAGAATGGGACCATTTCGTGCCCCAGCCCGTCCAGTGGCATGAATGCCTCCGCGTGCTCAAGCCCGGCGGTCACGTGCTCGCCTTTGCCAGCACCCGCACACAGGACCTCATGGCCCTCGGCCTCCGCATCGCCGGTTTCGAGATCCGCGACATGATTTCATGGCTCTACGGCTCCGGCTTCCCCAAATCCCACAACCTCGAAGGAGAATGGGAAGGTTTCGGCACCGCGCTCAAACCTGCCCAGGAACCCATCACCCTCGCCCGCAAACCGCTCGACGGCACGATCGAGGCCACCGTCCTCAAATGGCACACCGGCGCCCTCAACATCGACGCCTGTCGCATTCACTCCCACGACTCCCAAGGCTACGCCTACACCGCGCAGCGCATGGCTCCTGGAGCCGCTCAGAACAGGGACGGTAAAACCCACCAGCAAGACGTGGACTTCACCGGTCACACTAAAGACGGCCGCTGGCCCGCCAACGTCATCCACGATGGCAGCCAGCTAATTCTAGACCTGTTCCCTGCAGCGTCAGGAGCCAAAGGCGATGTCACCGGCAACGAGCCCACCGCCAACGGCTTCAGCGGCAACGTGTATCACGGCGGCAGGCTGGGCCGCACCGCCTCCGCCATCCCCCGCGTGGAGGTCGACACATCCGCCGCCCGCTTTTTCTACTGCGCCAAGACCAGCAAGTCAGACCGCAACGAAGGCTGCGCCCACCTTCCCGACAAGGAATGGGCCGCCGAGGGTGCCTGTGTCCCCGAGCGCAAGCGCCGGCCTTTCAATCCTTCCAAGAACAACCACCCCACCGTCAAGCCCACCGCGCTCATGCGCTACCTCTGCCGCCTCATCACCCCGCCCGGTGGCATCATTCTGGATCCCTTTCTCGGCTCCGGCTCCACCGGCAAAGCCGCCCGCCAGGAAGGCTACCTCTTCATCGGCATCGAGAAAGAACCCGAATACCTCACCATCGCCCAAGCCCGCATCGAAAACGCTACCAAAGAATAACACATCCTGCCATGGAACTCCCTTACACCACCGCCCAAGCAGCTGCCGCGCACGACCAATGGAACGCCATGTGCGGCCACTACTCCATTGCAGCCGCCACCGGCCGCCCTTTGGAGGACATCCGCACCGCCGGCGTCCCGCTCAAAGGCTGGATGAACCCCACCATGATCAGCCAGACCCTCGCGGCATTGATCGTGCCCGCCGAGCGTTTCCTCCTCAAAGAACTCGGATATGACGTACCGCAGGACCTCGTCAAACTCCCCCAATTCAGGCAAGGAACCATCCTCCGCGTGCAGTGGGAAGGCTCCTGGATGAACCGCGGCGTGCCCGCAGGTGCGCGGTACCAGCGCACCCACTACATCGCCTGCAAAGACGGCACCATCATGGACCCCGCCTTTGATCCGTCAGTCTCACTACGTGTCGAAGACTGGCTGCAGGTCGTCACCAACGACATCGTCCCCCAGATCAAAGGAGCAACTGGCTACCACTTCACCCATGCTTGGATCATCACCCCATCTCCTCTCTCCGACCTGTTAACCCTCCTCAAAGACTCATGAACACCCTCGACTCATCCATCCATGCCCTCAAAGACACCCCCGGCACCTGCCCCGAGGCCCAGCACCTCATCGCCGCCGCCCAAAAAGTAGCCACGAGAGAAACCACCCTCGAGCAGGTCATCGCAGATACGCTGGCCACCAGGTGCGGCCTGGCCCCTCCCGGCTGGAAATGCGCCCGCAAAACCGGTCACACCGGACCCTGTGCAGCCGTGCCCACACGTCCCTGCGGTACTGTTCCCATCATGCTCTCCGACGAACCTTGGATAGGCGTCGATCTCGACGCCACCCTCGCCCATTACGACGAATGGCGCGGCATCGACCACATCGGCCCGCCCATCAAAGCCATGCAGACCCGCGTCAAACAGTGGCTCTCCGAAGGCAAGCACGTCCGCATCCTCACCGCCAGTGTCGGCCCCCAGCGCCACGATGTGCCCCACACGATCGAGGAAATTACCCACCACATCGAGCAGTGGTGCCTCAAACACCTCGGACAGGTCCTCCCCGTCACCTGCGCCAAAGACTACAACATGGTTGCCTTCTACGACGACCGCTGCATGCAAGTCATCCCCAACGATGGCACCTGCGTCGTGGACGACTTCAACCAGCGCCTCATCGACCGCACCACCGGCTTCATGCAGACGCTCGGCCAGCAGGCCCTCGAACTCAACCACCTGCGCACCGAACTCCGGCAGGAAAAAGAAATCCTCTCCGCCTTCACCGAAGTCTACGACCTCACACCCGCGCCCGAAGATCAGACCCAGTACGTCCCATCCCACATCCTCGCCCTCGCCCTCCGCCAGCGCGATGAAGCACACCGCGAACTCGTCGAAGCAGGGTGGACGAAAACGGCAGGAGCGGAAAGATGGAAGCCTCCAGTGAACGAAGAGATGGGCAAACTCTGGAACCGCACTTGGGCCGCCGAAGAAGCCCTCACCACCCAGGGTGCGCAGGTCGTGGCGTTGCTCGATGCGCTGCAAATGCGCCAGCCTAAGTGCATTCTTGATCTTCTGACCATCTCCCATGAGGCGCTTTCCCATTTGTTTGAAGTCCACGATTGCGACACTCACGGCCACGAAAATTGGATGGCCGTGCGCGATCAAATACCCGTGTGCGTCGAGTCTTTAAAGCAAGCCCTCTCCACCCCACCGCCTCCCGTGGTCCCTCTGGCGGATGTCCTGCCACTCGTGGACGCACTGCAAGGCTGCTACGACGCCACAGACTGGCCCGCCGACGGTACCTCCAAACAAGAAACGACTCTCGCCACTTTCCTCTTCAAACACCCAATCCATTCTAACTCTTCAAATCTTTCATCATCGTCTCCAAGTCCCGCAGCGTCAGACCCGCCTCCACCCGTGCCGGCTTCACAAACACCTTGCCCCCCTGAACCGACCACCCCACCCGGTCTACCTTCTTCAACCGGTCAGCCGCCTCCTGCCGCAGCAGACGTTTCGCCGCCTGATCCGCCAGCCACGCCTGCTGCTCCTCCACCGTCCGCACCGCACAGCCCTGCCCCACCACCCTGAATACCTGCTTGCGCTGCTCTTCGCTCATCATCACAACGTCCAGCATCCGCGTGTCATACTTGCCCCGCTTTACCTCCACCACCGGCAGCCCTTCCCTCAGAAACCTCTCCTGATCCTCGATGCCCAGCTTTCCCAAATACTTTGCCGCCAGGCCGGACACCGTCGCCAGCTGCGGATGCAGCATGCCCGAACCCACGCGCTCCAGCTTGGCCCAGAAATCCCGCAGGCTTGGCCGCGTCTGCTCCACGATCTTTGCCCGCGCCTTTTCCGGCAGTTCCACCCAGCGAGCCGCCGCCTTGCGGATCCCGTCCAGGCTCCTCTTGATGTCCGCCATGATCTCCAGCAGCACCTCGTGCTCCGTCTTGGACAGGCCCGTCACCTCCACGGGAATGGAAGTGGTAATCGCGTTGGGTGTGCTCATGCTGCTTTGCGTGGTGTTTTGGGGTTGGATTTTTTACAATTTGAATCGCTGGTGCGGGGAGGGCGTGCAGGCCCTTGAGGCACGGAAGCAAGCAATAGCTGTGCGTCGTGCTGCCGTGCCAGCCTGCGCCTCTCGCGTTGCCGCTGCATACGCCACTCATGATTCTCCAGCGCCCACAGCTTCTTGCGCTTCTTCTCCGCGCTCGCCCGCGACTTGAGAGTGCGCCCGGTGACCTTCTTTCCCGACTCCGCACGCCGCTTCCCCTGCCGGTATTCGGCCTGGTATTTCCTCATGTACTCCCTGCGCGCAGCCTCGTCTTTGAACGGCATCTGCCAACAAAACACACAATCGCAAACATCGCAAACATGCAACTCCACTGAACTTTCTGCTGAACTCCAAAAGCAAAACCCTGCTGAACAGGATTTAATTCGTTCAATCAGAACCATTTGAAACAAATGGTGGCTCGGGACGGAATCGAACCGCCGACACGGGGATTTTCAATCCCCTGCTCTACCGACTGAGCTACCGAGCCTCTGACTTGAAGGGCCGGTATAGGAGCAAGCTCCCATCATGACGCAACGTGTTTTTCGCATGTCGCGCAGATTACTTCGCACTTATTTTCCTTTCGCCGACATCGCGATCAAAACCCAGGCGGCCATGAAGCTCAATCCGCCCAGTGGAGTGACGGCTCCCAGCCATTTCGTTCCGGTGTAGGCAAGCACGTACAGCGAGCCACTGAACAGCAGGATGCCCGTGAAAAAAAGGCGCCAGGCCCAGACCATGATCGGTTTGCTGCTGGCCAGCAGCGTGAGCAGCAGCAGCACAACGGCATGCGGCAGCTGATACTGCACCGCCGTCTCCCAGTGGGCGAGTTCTCCTGCAGCCACAAGTTTGTCATGCACCGGCCCGTGGGCGCCTGAAGCCCCCAGAGCGATGGCAAGGAAACCCATGAGGGCGGAAAGACGAAGGCGGAAAGGATCGGGCTGCATAAGATGAGAATGACGCTTGTAGCATGACGAATGGCGAGGGCTGCACAAGCGCTCTGTTTCTCCCGCCCCCATCCTTCAGCAGCCTTATCCTTCTTCCTCTACCTTCACCTGTTGGATACTCCCCGCCGCCCATCCATCCCGCGCTTCGGATATAAACCGCGCGACTTGCAGCAGATCCTTGCTGCCCGGCAGAGACTCCACACCACTGGCCACATCCACAGCCAGGGGCTGCGTCTGCTCCACCGCCTGACGCACGTTGTCCGGGGTCAGTCCCCCGGAGAGCAGAAACTGCTTGGAGGGAAACATTTCCTTGGCACGCGCCGCGAGCTCCCAGGGAAAAGCATGCCCGCCACCGCCGTAGGTGCCGGGATTGTAGGCATCGAGCAAAATCGAATCGCACGGATACTCGCCGATCTGCGCCAGTGACGCCGCATCGCGCACCTGCAGCGCCTTGATGACGTTCACACCGCGCTTCATCAGCCGCTCCACATCCGCCGGTGTTTCATCACCGTGGAGTTGCAGTGCCTGAAACAGCTGGCTGGAAATCGCCGCATCCAGAAGCGCCGCATCCGGATTCACCAGCACGGCCACCAGGGCATTCTTGGCCGCCACATTCTGCAGTGAATTCACCGCCACCTCCAGCGGCATGTGGCGTTTCGACTTGGGCCAGAGATTGATGCCCACGGCATCCGCACCCATTGCAAAGATCACAGCAGCCTGCTGGGGCTGGGTGATGCCACAAATTTTGACACTGCGACGCTGAGGATCAGGGAACATGAGGTGTTGAAAAAGGTGGAAAAGTAAATCCCTGGCGCTCTGGCAGCAAGGAGGCTGTCACAGCCAGAAGCACATCGAGCTTCGGCGGCAGCGGCATGCTGCCACGCACGCGCACATCACGCTGCAGCTCCTGAAACCGCAGCCCATCCCCGGGCTGAATAAGGAAAATCACCGGCGGCGCGGCATGCGCACCAGCATGCACCATCGGGTAGGCCTTGCTCAGCAGGCGGTCGAGCATGTCGCCCGTCATGTCAGGCAGCGGCAGTGAAAACAAAAACAGCGAGTACTCACGCTGCAGCGCCAGTTCAAAGGCACGCTCTCCGCTGGGCGCATCATCCACCTCGCAGATGCGGAAGGCCATCAGCGCCTCGCGAATCACACGCCGGTAGGGCAGGCTTGCCTCTGCCAGCAGGACACGTGGAATGGCTGGCGCGATCGGATCAGATGCGAAAACAGTGTCAGATGCCGTTACCGCAGCAGGCTTCTCGACCGGGGCACTATTCATGGAAAGCACCTTCAGCTTTCCGGATACACCGCCACGGCCATGACGCCTTCACTGGGCAGCCAGCCGACCACTTCCACCCTCTGGAGCGGCTTGACCGACGATCCCATGCCTTTGCGCACCGTTTCCAAAACTTTCTTCTGCGTGTCCTCGGTCACCGTCGAGCCAAACAACCCGGCCAGATCAGAAAGCATGGGCGCAGGCGCATTCACACCGCCAGCCGTGGTCACCGGCGTGCGTGTTTGCCCGCAGGCGAGAATCGTGTCACGGATGGCTTCCGGCGTCATCGCCCCCGAAACCACCACCAGCCTGCGCAGGCGGGTCTCAGCCGTCGGCGACTGCACAATGGCAGGCGCAGGAACCGCCGCTACGGCGCTAACCGGGGGCTTGATTGACTTGGAAGGCTTCAAAAAGCCACGCGGCCCGTCTGCATGAAACGACGCACCGGTGCCCAGAGCCTGCGGCAGCATGGGTTCCTCCGCGCTCAAAGCAGCGGAAGAAACGAGGAAAACAGCGAGCAAACGAAAGACGAAAAATTTCACGAAGGCGCGTTTTTTATCATGTCGGCTCCGAAGTGACAATGATAAAAGTGAGAAAGGTGCTTTCGCCATGGCCGATTTCCCCTCCTCCCGCCCATTCCCCTCTTGCGGCAAACCGACGCTCCGAATTATTATCCGATGATGCGTACCCTCCTTCTGAGCCTGCTACTTGCCTTCCGCAGTCATGCAGCGCAGCCCCAGCTGGCGGCACAGGCGGTCAATGAGCACGCCTTTGAGCTGTTTCAGCTTTTCCGCCCGCTGACGGAGGGAAACTTCTGTTTCTCCCCCTTCAGCTCCCATCAGATGGCCGCCCTCCTGATGACCGCAGCGGATGGTGACAGCCGCAAGGAGCTCGCAGCGCTGGCCCACCTGAAGGGCGACTCAGCCAAGGAGACCGAAGATCTCAGCGCCATGCGCTCCGCTCTGGCGGACACGGTGAGACGCGGCTCCCTGACCATGGAAATGACAAACTCGCTCTGGGCGGCCAGCCCGGCCAGCTTTGCACCGGATTTTCTCATCTCCGCCCAGGCAGCCTTCGGAGCCTCGCTGCAAAAACTGCCCGCCGGAAACGCCACCGCTTCTGCATCGGCGGTCAATCTCTGGGTGCGTGAAAAAACACGGGGCCGCATTCCCCAGATCGTCGGCCCCTCCTCTTTTTCAGCCCCGGCGAAGTCCGTCGTCGCGGTCAACACCCTCTTCCTCAAAGGCCGCTGGAAAAGCCCCTTTGAACTGGAAAAGACCAAGCCGCGCGCATTTCACACTCCTGAAAAAGGAACCGTCATGCTCCCAATGATGATGCAGTTCGCAGAGTCGCCCCACTACGCAGAGTCTGAATCGTGGCAATTCATCACGATGCCCATGACAGACCATGAGGTCCGCATGCTGGTGCTGCTCCCGCGCAATGAAGCCGCCCGCAAGAAAATCGAAGCCGGGCTCACACTCGAGCATTGGAAATCCATCCAAAACCAGAACGCCGACTGCGATGTCAATCTGATGCTGCCGAGATTCGGCTACAGCACGCAGCTCAGCCTCAGGGGGCTCTGGCAAACGCTGGGCGTGAAGAGTCTTTTTCAATCAGGTTCCGCCAACCTTTCCAAAGGACTGTCCGGCGGTGGCTACTTCATCAGCGACATCGCGCATGAAGCCATGATCGAGGTCAATGAGCTCGGCGCAGAGGCCGCCGCCGCCACAGAAGCCCCGCCAGGTCCGTTCGGCGATGCACCGCCAGGTCCTCCCAAACGCCGCAAGGTCACCTTCAATGCCAACCGCCCTTTCATCTGGGTGCTTCAACACGACACCACCGGCTTGATCCTGTTCATGGGTCGCTACGCCGGATCTTAGCCCCTGCCACCATGAACCGCCGCCGACTGCTCCAATCCGCCGCTTTGGCCCTGTGTCCGGCCTCATGCGCAAAACAGCACCACACTCCCCTGCCCTATGCGACGCTCGACGATCTCTCCGCCATGCTCAAAGCGGAACACACCACGCCCCTGCTGCTGGTGGAGCATTGCCTCGAACGCATCGCGCAGATCGACAAAAGCGGTCCGAAAATCAATGCCATCATCGAGTTAAACCCAGCAGCAAAAGCCCTTGCCACCGCATGCCCGCCCGGCCCGCTGCACGGCCTGCCCATTCTGATCAAGGACAACATCGAAACCGCAGATGCCATGCAGACCACAGCCGGTTCGCTGGCCCTGCGCGATCACAAGCCGCAGCACGATGCCGCCCTCGTCACCCGCTTGCGTGAAGCAGGCGCGATCATCCTTGGCAAAACCAATCTCAGCGAGTGGGCCAACATCCGCTCGCCCAATTCCACCAGCGGCTGGAGCGCACGCGGCGGACTCACTCGCAATCCCCACCGCCTCACCCACAGCGCCAGCGGCTCCAGTTCCGGCTCGGCCGCCGCAGTCGCTGCAGGACTCGTACCCGCTGCCATCGGCACAGAAACGAACGGCTCCATCGTCAGCCCCGCCAGCGCCTGCGGCATCGTCGGCTTCAAGCCCACCATCGGCCTCATCAGCGGCAGCGGCATCATCCCCATCACCCACTGGCAGGACACCGCAGGCCCCATGACCCTCACGGTCAAAGATGCCGCCCTTCTCCTGCAGGTGCTCGCCGCAGGCTTCACCGTCGATTTAAAACCAGACGCACTCAAAGGCGCACGCCTCGGCGTGGTGCGCGGCCAGTGCGGCAAGAATCCACAGGTGCTCGCCCTGTTTGAAATCGCACTCCAAAAATTGCGCGAAGCCGGAGCCATCATCATCGATCCGGTGCGCCTGCCCAACTCGGGCGCCGCAGGTAGCTTCTCCTGGCAGGCCATGCTCATCGAATTGCGCCAGGATTTAAACGCCTACCTCGAACAGCGCGGTGGCGATGTGCGCTCCCTCGCCAAACTCATTGCATTCAACGAAACACACCGCGAAGCAGAAATGCCCCACTTCGCCCAGGAGTTCTTCGAGCAGGCGGATAAACTCAGCACCCCGGAGATCATCGCCGAAGGGGCCGGGTTAAGAGAAAAAGCTCGCCGCCTCGCCGGCCCGGAAGGCATCGATGCCGCTCTACAGTCTCACCAGCTCGACGCCCTGATCTGCCCCACCAACGATCCCATCGGCCGCATTGATCTCGCCCATGGCGACACCAACGACCGCGTCGCCAGCACCCCCGCCGCCGTGGCCGGTTACCCACACCTCACCATGCCGCTCGGCTTCGTGGACCACCTCCCCATCGGTTTCTCATTCATGGGCACCGCAAACGCCGATGCCCGCATCCTCGCACTGGGGCATGCGTTTGAGCAGATCACACAGGCCAGACGCGCCCCCGAGTTTCGCAAAACCTAGAGCGTATTTAAATCTTGGCGAGCTATCCGCAGCCAAGGTGTCTGTAGTGAATACCTGCCCGTTTCCATTCTAACTTTTTCATTTTTTGCGTTTCTTTGCGGCCATCCCTCCGGCTCAGGACCCTGCAACAACCATCCCTCGTCCTCACCCCCGCTTCGTCCCCTTCGGCACCCGCTGCTCCCTGTACTCCGCTGGCGTCAGCCCCATGATGCGCCGAAAGCACCGCGTGAAATGCGCGTGGTCAAAGAACCCCAGCTCCACCGCCAGCGCGGCCACGGTCTCCTCCGTTTCAGCCAACCGCCGGCAGCCGGCCTCCACACGCACCCGCAGCAGGTACTGCCGCGCCGAGGAGCCAAAGACACGTCGAAAGCTGCGGTCAAACTGGCTCTGTGAAAGCCCGCACATGCGCGCCATCGCTGCACTGCTCAGCGCAGCGTCCGGATGCTGATGCATCTGCTCGATCACCTTGGCAAAGCGCGCCTCCCCCGAGCTGCGGCTGCGAACCTGCTCCACCTGGCGGGAGAATCCGGCGACGCCGATAATGTTTCCCTCCGCATCACGCAGCGGGATCTTGCTGGAGATGACGAGGCGCGGCGAGCCCTCCGCCTCCGGCGCACTTTCCAAACGGTTCACAATGGGCGTCCCCGTGCGCATCACGATCTCATCATCCGCGTGGTACTCAGCAGCGCGGCTGTGCGGGAAGAAGTCCTCGTCGGTTTTGCCAATGGCATCCTTCTCATGCTTCACCCCGCAGTAGTCGCACCCTCGGCGGTTGATAGCCATGAAGCGCCCCTCGCGGTCCTTGATGAAAAATGACAAATCCGGCAGCAAGTCAAAGAGCTTCATCAACTCCGCTCCGCGTACCCGTCGTAGAAATGCCTGTGGTGAAATCGCAGCCATAATGCGCGTATTTTACACAAGCATGCCATGCCCATGCAAGACGGCATTGCAGCTCTCAGCGTATTCTAGGGCATGAAGCACCCCCAGCATTCCCTGCTCCAGCGCCGTGAGCAGCTACGGCGCATCGCCGCAAGCTTGCACCGCGGTCACACCCGCGATCTGCCTCAGCTCGATGCCTTGCTCGGCGATCAGGAAGTCATCCGCTCATTCAATGACGCGGAGTTGAAAGACCTCTTTCTCGTCATCAAACATCACCGGCCGGATCTGGCGCTCATGCTGCTCACCCATGTAAGAACCCCCAAGGAGCGTCTGAGTCTGGGAAATTGCCTCGCCGCCATTTGGAGCCGCATCGACATCAACGCCGCCTGGCACGCCATCACCGCCAGCAGCCTTCCAGAATCCGAGCGCCTCGCGCTGCGCAGCGCCATGGTCTGACGCCAAATGTCGGCTACAAATCAGCCAGATCGGCGCAAAATTCCGCGCCAAAGCTTCGTAAGCATAATCATACCAGTCAGCAACATTTTCATACCAAACCGCAAAACCTGCATGCGCATCAACACCACCTTGCTCTTCACGCTCCTCGCCTCGTCAGCAGTTGCGGCGCAGCCGATTGGCTTCAACAAGGACATCCGCCCCATCCTTGCAGACGCCTGCTTCCACTGCCACGGCCCCGATCCAGGAACGCGCAAAGCCGGACTGCGCCTCGATACCGAGGCCGGTTTCTTCACCGCCAAGGAAGGTGAGAAACCCACCGTCATCAAAAACCAGCCCGAGATCAGCAACCTCTTCCAGCGTCTCATCACCAAGGATGAAGACGAGCTCATGCCGCCGCCTGAATCGCACAAGACGCTCAAGCCGGAGCAGATCGCGCTGGTGAAGGAGTGGATCGCCCAAGGTGCCTCATGGCAGCCGCATTGGTCGCTCATCCCCCCGCAGCGTTCCGCAGAGCCGCAGGTCAAAGACAGCGCCTGGATCAAAAACCCCGTGGATCGCTTCATCCTCTCCAAGCTCGAAGCCGCCGGCCTCAAGCCCGCCGCTCAGGCCGATGCCCATGCGCTCATCCGCCGCGTTTCGCTCGACATCACCGGCCTGCCGCCTTCACCGGAACTCGTGGCCCGCTATGCACCGAAGGATGGAGCTCCTATCTCCGACGCCTCCTATTCGGCACTGATGGATGAACTCCTCAAATCGCCCGCCTATGGCGAGCACCGCGCACGCTACTGGCTGGATGCCGCACGCTATGCCGACACCCACGGCCTGCATTTTGACAAAGAGCGCGAGATCTGGCCCTACCGCGACTGGGTCGTCAAAGCCTTCAATCGCAACGAACCCTTCGATCAGTTCACCGTCGAACAGATCGCCGGGGACCTCCTGCCCAAGCCCACCGAAGACCAGCTCATCGCCACCGGCCTGCAGCGCTGCAACATCACCACCAACGAAGGCGGCACCATCGATGAAGAAAACCTGGCCAACTACGCCAGCGATCGCGTGCAGACCCTTGGCTGGGTCTACATGGGCCTCACCACCAACTGCGCCCAGTGTCACGATCACAAGTTTGATCCCATCACGCAGAAAGACTACTACTCCCTCGCCGCCTTCTTCCGCAACACCACGCAGAAGCCCAAGGACGGAAACGTGAAGGACGGCCTCGGCCCCATCCTCGTACTGCCCACCGACAAAGACCGTCCGCGCTGGACCGCCCTGCCCACGGAAATCGCCGCCGCGAAAACGAAGCAGGACAGTTCACGCAAAGCCGCAAAGCCGCTCTTCGATCTCTGGCTCACCAGCGCCAAGCCCGAAGACTTGGACAAAGACGTGCCCACCAAGGGCGTCACCGCCCATGTGCCCCTCAATGAAGGCACCGGCAGCGAAGTCACCGGCACCTGCGGCACCGCCAAGACCTTCAAGGCCGTCGGTGAAGTCACCTGGAAGCCCGATGGCAAACTCGGCCCCGCCCCCGTGATGAAACCCAACGGCACCTTTGAGATCGGTGACGTGGGAGACTTCGAAAAAGATCACGCCTTCAGCTACGGCGCCTGGGTGCGTGCAGATCGCGCCGGAGTCTCCGGCAGCATCCTCGCCCGCATGGATGAAAAGAACGGCTATCGCGGCTGGGACCTCTTCCAGAGCGACACCCGCCTCTCCGTTCACATCGTCAGCAAATGGCCTGACGATGCCATCAAGGTCTCCACCGCCAAACCCGCCCTGCGTCCCGGCGTGTGGCAGCATGTGTTCGTGACTTACGATGGCAAAGGCAAAGCTGGCAGCGTGCGCATCTATGTCGATGGAGTCGAAGCTCCCATCAAGCCCGACACCAATGCCCTCAAAGGCAGCATCAAAACCACCACACCCACCCGCATCGGCCAGCGCAGCAATGGCGCCTACTTCAGCGATGGCGGCGTGCAGGACGTGCGCATCTACGACCGCCAGCTCTCCGCCACCGAAGTGCAGACGCTTTCCAAAGTGGGCCCTCTTCGCACCATGCTCGCTGCGAAAAAGCGCGGCCCCAAGCAGCAGGAGGCACTCTTTGAGCATTTCCTCGTCACCCGTGACGCCACCTATCAGGCAGCCCTCGCCACCAGTACCAAGCTCACCGCCGAGCAGGATGCCATCAAAGCCCGCAGCCCACTCACCCACATCCAGGAAGAACGCATGGACACCAAGCCCATGGCCAACATCCTCATGCGCGGCCAGTATGACAAAGTCGGCGAGGCCGTCGATGCCGCCGTGCCCGCAGCCCTCGGCAAACTTTCCGCCGATGCCCCCAAGAACCGCCTCGGCCTCGCCAAGTGGCTCGTCAGTCCGGAGAACTCCCTCACCGCACGTGTGACGGTGAATCGCTTCTGGCAGGAGCTCTTCGGCACCGGTCTGGTCAAGACCACCGAAGACTTCGGCATCATGGGCAATCCTCCCACGCATCCCGAACTGCTCGACTGGCTCGCCGTGGAATTCCGCGAAAGCGGCTGGGATGTGAAGCGCCTCTTCAAGCTCTTCGTCACCTCCTCGGCCTATCGTCAGGCCGCCATCCTCACACCGGAGAAAATCGAAAAAGACCGCGACAACGCCCTGCTCTCCCGCGGCCCGCGCTTCCGCATGGATGCCGAGATGATCCGCGACTACGCCCTCGCCGTCAGCGGCACGCTCTCCCCTCGCATGGGCGGCCCTGGCACCATGCCCTACCAGCCCGAAAACGTCTGGGAAGTCGTCGGCATGGGCACCGAAAAGTACAAGCAGGACAACGGCGAAAACCTCTACCGCCGCACCCTTTACAACTTCTGGAAGCGCACCGCCCCCTCACCCAACATGGAGGTCTTCAACGCCCCCACCCGCGAAGTCAGCTGCGTCCGCCGCGACCGCACCAACACCCCGCTGCAGGCCCTCGTCACCATGAACGATCCCCAGTTCATCGAAGCCGCCCGCAACCTCGCCCAGCACACGCTCAACAACGTCAAAAGCGACGACACCGCCAGGCTCACCGACATCGCCGAGCGCGTCCTCTGCCGTCCGCTCAAAGCCCAGGAGACACCCATCCTCACCGCCAGCCTCGCCGACCTCCGCAAATTCTACACCACCCAGTCAGCCGACGCCGAGGCCCTCCTCAAAGTCGGCGAATCCAAACCCGACGCCAACCTCCCCAAACCCGAACTCGCCGCCTGGACCATGCTTTGCAACGAGCTCATGAATCTGGACGAAGTCCTCAACAAGTAATCACACCGCCATGAATATTCTCGAAGAATGGAACACCTATCAGACGCGCCGACAAATGTTTGCGCGCGGCAAAAATGTGCTAGGCGGCGCTGCGTTGGCATCGCTGCTCGGTGAGAGATTTGCCAATGCCTCAAACGACGCCGCAATGGGGCCGCAGTTTGCGCCAAAAGCGAAGCGCGTGATCTACCTGCACATGGTCGGCGGCCCTGCGCAGATGGACTTGTTCGACTATAAGCCCGAGATGCAGAAGTGGTATGACAAAGACCTGCCCCCGAGCATCCGCAATGGCCAGCGCCTCACCACCATGACCAGCGGTCAGGCGCGCTTCCCCATCGCACCGTCGAAGTTCAACTTCGCCCAACGCGGCAAATGCGGCATGTGGATGAACTCCGATCTCCTGCCCTTCCTCGCACGCAACGCCGACGACATCTGCTGGATGCGCTCACTGCACACCGAGGCCATCAATCACGAGCCCGCCATCTGCGCCATGCAGACCGGCAATCAGATCACCGGCCGCCCCTGCCTCGGCTCCTGGGCCTCCTATGGCCTGGGCTCCATGAATGAGAACCTGCCCACCTTCGTCGTCCTCATCGCCACGCCGACCAACCGCGAGCAGGAGCAGGCCATCTCCTCGCGCCTTTGGTCAAACGGTTACCTCCCCGGCGAGCACGCAGGCGTTTCCTTCCGCAGCAAGGGCGATCCCATCCTCTTCATCAACAACCCGCCCGGCGTCCCTGACAGCGTGCGCAAGCGCACCATCGAAGGCCTCAACGCCCTCAACGAGATCAACTACAAGCAGGTCGGCGATCCCGAAACGCACACTCGCATCCAGCAGTACGAAATGGCCTTCCGCATGCAGGCCAGCGTGCCCGAACTCACCGACATCAACAGCGAACCCGAGCACATCTTCAAGCTCTACGGCGAAGAAGCCCGGAAGCCCGGCACCTTTGCCAACAGCGTCCTCATGGCCCGCCGCCTCGCCGAGCGCGGCGTGCGCTTCACCCAGATCTACCTCAACAACTGGGACCACCACAGCAACGTCGGCGGCCGCATGCCCAGCCAGTGCAAAGACGTCGATCAGCCCTGCCATGCCCTCATCGAAGACCTCAAGCAGCGCGGCATGTTTGACGACACCCTCATCATCTGGGGCGGCGAATTTGGCCGCACCATCTACAGCCAGGGCGGCCTCACCAAGGAAAACTACGGACGCGACCACCACCCCCGCTGCTTCACCATGTGGATGGCCGGCGGCGGCTCCAAAGGCGGCGCCATCTACGGCGAGACCGACGATTTCAGCTACAACATCGTCAAAGACCCGCTCCACATCAGCGACTTCCACGCCACCGTCCTCCAGCTCCTCGGCTTCCACGCCGACCGCTTCAGCTTCAAGTTCCAGGGCCTCGACGCCAAGCTCATCGGCGTCAATCCCGCGAAGCCGGTGAAAGCGCTGATGGCCTGATTGAGGAAAACAAGGACAATCGCCAGGCTGCGCGGTGACTCATCGTCACCGCCGCGCCGCACGCCTGCTTTTCCACTTCTCCCAGCCCAGCATCATCACAAACAGCCCGCCCAGCACCATGCCCGGGCCTGCCAGCGCAAAGAGCTGGTTCTGACTTTCCTCCGCCGCATTGTGCTTGGCCAGCGATCGGAATGACGCGCCATCCACCTCCAGCGTGGCCACCCTCAGCGTTCCTTGAGTGCCCAGCATGTTCAATTTCTTGTTGTCGAAATGCTCTTTCACAAACCCAATTTTCGCCACACTGCCCGGTCGGCTCCACATGGGATTGTAGCGCAGATCGTCCGGTAGTTCGATGGTACGCGGCAGCCCCAGATCGGTGTGCAGTTCCGTGGTCCGGTTCGCCTTCCGGCCACGAACCGAGACTCCCGTGATCCGCCCTTCTTTGATAACGAGGTCAGCCGGTTTAAGCGGCCCGGACACATCGAAAAAGGCCAGCTTGGTGATCAATCCGCCGATACCTATCAGCACCAAGCCTATCAAAATCATCAGCAGGTGATCCCGCTTGCCCCCCGCCAGACTGGTCACATCACCCAGCTCGGTACGGTAAATGACGCGCGGTGAAGGTACACGTTCGGGCATCGGAGTTCGGACGACAGATGGCTGTTCATGCTCCTCCATCATGGGGGGAGGATCGATTTGCAGCGGCTGAAAGGAATTCGGCATCAGGATTGGCTGCGCCTGCATCACTGGCCCCCTCGTCGCCTCGGGTACATCCCGGTAAATCAGTTCCAGCTGTCCGGCTACAATGCGGTCTCCATCGTGCAACGCAGTCACGCGCACAGGCTGTCCATTGACCCACACCGCAGCCCCGTCATAGGCCCCCAGATGCCAGCCGCCATCGAGCTCAGCAATCACAAAATGCCTCGGCATCAGTCCCATCTCCGCCCGCACCGGAATCTGCACCGACGGATCGCTCCCCACACAGGTCTCCCCGCCTGACAAAGGCATGGAATGGCCCGTAGGGGCGATCAAGGAACGCGACATCCAAGCAGGCTACAAACACCTGATGAAATTGGCAAGCGTCGTTCTATGGAAATTATATATCCCGATTCAATCCCCTGTACTTCCCCGGTGCCATCCCCGCATACCGCGAGAAATGCCGCGTAAACGCGCTCTGGTCACACCACCCCGTTTCGATGGCAATGTCCGCCAGCGAGTGATCCGTCTCACGCAGCAGGCACGTCGCCTCATCCAGCCTCAGCTTGTGCAGCAGTTGCAGCGGACTCATTTGAAACAGCCGCTGCACCCGCTGCTCGAACTGATACACGCTCAATCCCGCCTTTTTCGCGATGTCCTCGATGCGCAGGCTCTCCGCAAAGTGCTGCTGCATGTGCTTCAGCGCCGCCGCCAGTTCCGCGAAGCCACTCGCCTTGTCACTCGGTGCATTCAAATCCCGCGAGATGCCAGCCACTCCGATGATGCGCCCATTCACAGCCCGTAGCGCATGCTTCGTGGTCAGGCACCAGCCCGCCTTGTGTCCGGGATAAATGTGCAGCTCCAGCTGATGCTCCACCGGCTTTCCCGTTTTCAGCACCGCCTCATCCTGCCTCGCATAGCTGGAGGCCAGCGCCGCCGGAAACACCTCCGCAGGCCGTTTGCCAATGAGCTTCGTCTTGTCGCCTCCCGCACAGCGGTCCGCCAGCGTCTGATTCACCCGCGCATACCGGCCCGCAGCATCCTTGATGAAAAACACCACATCCGGCAGCGCATCAAACAGCGCCTCCGTCGTCGCGTGCTCGGAGAATGGGCCGGGAGATTCCATGGTTTTGACTGAATTGGCAGCCCATCGGTCAAAAAGCAATCAAGACCCTTCAGCCATCCCGAATCATCCTCAGCCATGTCTCTACCCAAATGGTCCGGCGTCTTCCCGGCAGTCGTCACTCAACTCCACGAAGATCAGTCCCTCGATCTCCCCGCCTCAGCCCGCCACTTCGAAGCCCTCATTGATTCCGGCATCTCCGGCCTCATCGTCTGCGGCTCCCTCGGAGAGAACCAATGTCTGCAGCCCGATGAAAAACGCGCCGTGCTCAAGTGCGCCATCGAAACCGCCAAAGGGCGCATCCCCGTGGTCAGCGGCGTGGCAGAGACGAGCACGCGTGCCGCCATTCAATACATGCAGGATGGCGAGCAACTCGGTGCCGCCGGCTTCATGGTCATGCCCCCCATGGTTTACAAAAGCGATCCCCGCGAGACCGAGCACTGGTTCCGCACCCTCGCCAAGGCCACGCCCCTCCCCTGGATGCTCTACAACAATCCCATCGGCTATCACACCGATGTCACTCCCGAGATGTTCGCCCAGATCGCCGACATCGAAAACCTCACCTCCATCAAGGAAAGCAGCGCCAACCCCCGCCGCATCACCGAGCTGCGCAATCTCGTCGGAGATCGCTACCAGCTCTTCACCGGTGTCGACGACCTCATCCTTGAGTGCAGCATCCTCGGCATCGATGGCTGGGTCGCGGGCAGCGGCATCGCCTTCCCCCAAGAAAACCAGCAGCTCTGGGAACTCACCCGCGCCGGCCGCTGGGACGAAGCCCGCACCCTCTACCGCTGGATGCAGCCCCTCATGAAGCTGGATACCCACATCCACTTCGTGCAATACATCAAACTCCTCTGCCAGGAAACCGGCCTCGGTACAGAGTGGTGCCGCGAGCCACGCCTCCCACTCGCTGGAACCGAACGCGATCAAGTCCTCAAAATCATCCGCGATGCACTGGCCAGGCGCCCGCTATGAGGGGCCCCTTGTGTCAGGCATAGCACTCAAATAGGTGAAGGCATCGCTGGCTCAAGCCCCTCTCGATTCATCCCCCAGTGCTCTGAACCTAGCTACCATGACGCTATCTTTCCCCACTCCGTTCCGCTCCACACCAGCCCCAACGGGGCTGCGTAATATAGCCCAGGGTTGCCGAGCCTTGGCGAGGCTACCCTGGGTTCAGCCATCGAAGCTGGGAAGCAAACCCATCTCATCGCCACACCCCACGTCAACCAGCAGCGTCTGCCATCATCTACACCACGCGCTTGCGCCACAACGTGCTCACCCACTCATCGCATGTTCGAACCCCACCCGGTCCACCCCTGCAAAGTGCTGAATAGATGGCATTCTCTCCGAATCCCACGCCAATCCGCTTGAACGTGCTCCGCATCCCCATCATCGACTCCCACACCGGCGGCGAACCCACGCGTGTCGTGCTTGGCGGCATGAGTCCCGAGGATCTCGAAACCTACCGCCGTGCCATCCTCTGCGAGCCACGGGGGCATGAAGTCATCGTGGGTGCACTTCTCACGGTGCCCAAGGATACGTCATGCACCGCAGGCGTCATCTTCTTCAACAACGTCGGCCGCCTCGGCATGTGCGGCCATGGCCTGATCGGCCTCATCACCACCCTGAAGCATCTAGGTAGCATCTCGTCAGGCGAGCACCGCATCGAAACACCCGTCGGCATCGTCACAGCCACCTTGCATGAGGATGGCCACGTAAGCATCCGCAACGTGCCCTCTTACCGCAAAGCCAAAGCCGTTCAGGCAGGCGGCGTCATCGGAGATGTCGCTTATGGTGGAAACTGGTTTTTTCTGGTGTCCGATCACGGCCTTGCCCTCACGCGCGAAAACATTCCCCGGCTTACCCAGGCCAGTCTCGCCATGCGTGCCGCCGTTCACGCCGCCGGCTTCCCCGAAGTCGACCACATCGAACTCTTCGCCCCTGCGCACGATCCCGCGAATCACAGCCGGAACTTTGTCCTCTGTCCCGGCGGCGAATACGACCGCTCACCCTGCGGCACCGGCACCAGCGCCAAGCTCGCCTGCCTCGCCGCAGATGGAAAACTCGCCCCAAATGAAATCTGGCGGCAGGAAAGCATCATCGGCAGCGTCTTCGAAGGCAGCTACACTCCCACGGAAAACGCCATCATCCCCACCATCACCGGTACCGCCTTCATCACTTCCGAGGCCACGCTCGTTCTCGATCCCGGCGACCCTTTTCAACTTGGCATTCCATGAAAACAATCCTGCTCCTTCTGCTTTCAACGAGCGCCATGGCCGCTGACTTCGAGCAAGCACTCAGCCTGCCCAAACGCACCGAAAACCTCGTCTTCCGTGATCGCGTCAAAGCAAACTGGCTGCCGGATGTCAAATCATTCTGGTACCGCACCCAAACCGGACCCAAGACCCACGAATTCGTCCTCATCCAGGCCGCCACCGGCGAACGCAAAACGACCGCATCACTCAAAGATCTCGGCCTCCCCGAACAGGAAGCCCTCAAGTCCTCCACCGCCAAGATCGAGCTGCGCAAAACAACCCGCACCGGCGAGGAGTCCGGCCTCAAGTTCATCAATCAGCTCGATGCCGACGTCGACATCTTCTGGATCAATCAGCAGGGCGAGCACATCCGCTATGGTGGCATCCGTGCGGGAACCGAACGCGAGCAGCACACCTTCGACGGACATGTCTGGCTCATCACCAGCCGCACCGGCAAGCACCTCGCCATCATCGAAGCCGGCCCTCTCGTCCAGACACTCATCATCGACGGCAAAGGCATCTCTAAAGCCAAAGAGGAAGACAAGAAGCCCAGGGAGCCCGGCTTCAGATCACCCGACGGAGCATTCCTTGTCACGAGCGAAGCCGATCCCGTCACACGCCGCCAGATCACCCTCGTGGATTCCTCGCCCAAAGAAGGCGTTCAACCCAAACTCAAAGTCCTCGACTACCTCAAGCCCGGAGATCCCCTGCCCAAGCCGCAGATGATCATCACCCGCAAAGACGGCCAGAAGATTCGTGTGCCCACGGACCTCTATCCAAACCCCTTCACCGAATCCGGCAAGCTCAATGTCACCTGGGCCCCCGACAGCCACGAGTTCTACTTCGACTACAACCAGCGCGGCCACCAGCTCTACCGCATCCTCGCCGCCGATCCTAAAACCGGCACCGTGCGCACCGTCGTCGAGGAAACCTCCAAAACCTTCATCGACTACACCCACAAAACCTGGCGCCATTGGCTGCACACCACCAGCGAACTCCTCTGGATGAGCGAGCGCGACGGCTGGTGCCACCTCTACCTCTACGACACCAAAACCGGCCACGTTAAAAACCAGATCACCCATGGCGCATGGCCAGTACGCGAAGTCCTTCACGTCGATGACTCAAAGCGCCAGCTCTGGTTTCTCGCCAGCGGCTTGCGCAAAGAAGAAGACCCCTACCACCTCCACCTCTGCCGCATCAACTTCGACGGCACCGGCTTCCAGCAGCTCACCCAAGGCGATGGCAATCACCACGTCGAGTTCTCCCCAAACCGCGACTTCTTCACCGACACCTATTCCCGCGCCGACCTCCCGCCCGTCCATGAACTCCGCCGCAGCCGCGATGGCAGCCTCGTCTGCGAACTCGAGAAAGCCGATGCCACAAAACTCCTCGCCGCAGGCTGGACCCTGCCCGAGCGCTTCGTCGCCAAAGGCCGCGATGGCACCGCCGACATCCACGGCATCCTCATCAAGCCCTCGCACTTTGATCCCGCAAAGAAATACCCCGTCATAGAAGACATCTACGCCGGCCCGCATAGCGCCTTCGCCCCCAAGGACTTCGGTCGCCTGCTCAATCAGCACATCCTCGCCGAGCTCGGTTTCATCATCGTCAAACTCGACGGCATGGGCACCAACCATCGCGGCAAAGCCTTCCACGACGTTTGCTGGAAAAACATCAAAGACGCCGGATTCCCCGACCGCATTGCTTGGATCAAAGCCGCCGCCCAAACCCGCCCCTGGATGGACCTCACCCGCGTCGGCATCTACGGCGGCAGCGCCGGCGGCCAGAACGCCATGCGCGCCCTCCTCAATCATCACGACTTCTACCACGTCGCCGTTGCCGACTGCGGCTGCCATGACAACCGCATGGACAAAATCTGGTGGAATGAGCAATGGATGGGCTGGCCCGTGGATGAAAGCTACGCCCGCAGTTCCAACAAGGACGACGCCCACAAATTGAAAGGTCACCTCCTGCTCATCGTCGGCGAACTCGACACCAATGTCGATCCCGCCACCACCACGCAAGTCGTTGGAGCTCTGCAAAAAGCAGGCAAGACCTTCGACTTCATGCCCATCATCGGCACCGGCCACGGCGCGGCCGAAACACCCTACGGCTCCCGCCTCCGCATGGAGTTTCTCGTCCGCCATTTAAAGCCATGATTGTATTCCCTGACGGACTCTCCTTAAATACATCACTTCCCCATCAGAGTGTCATTACGAGACGACATCAACCAAGCCATCAAAGGACAGGCAAACATCGCCTTTGAATTTGTCAGTCTTCATCGTTTTCAGGACATTCTCGATCAAGTGGCTGAACGTTTTCTCAAACGAGGGAAAAGAGATCTAAACAAAATCTGGCTGTGGAACGAGTTCCGAAATGAAACAGGAAGCAGTCAGCCCGAAGATGTCCTTTCAGCACTGACTGAAATGATGGAAGCGCAAACCTCCTATTGGTTCATCGCGAGTGATGAAAACGGCAAATATTGGGTAGCTGAATCCAGCGGAAGCAGCATCATAACCGTGCTGAGAGAGATGTATGCCTTTGAGTATTATATTCTCGATAAACAGATGTCCTGGATTCTCTGCGAAAATCATCATGGAATGCTCATTGAGGCAAGAGTTTCGGCGACGCCGAACGTCCCAAACGCTGCGCCAGACTAGTTGCGAGCTTCAGCTCGTCCTGAGGAGTCTATTCACGTTCTGAAGAGAATAAAAGCACTGTGCTCATTTGTCGATAATCCCGCTGGCATTGCCAGATTCGTTCAAGAGGCACCGCCCCACAACGTCTATATGACGTCATGCCCTCCCACGTCACTATCCTCGGCGCAGGCGTCATCGGCCTCAGCACGGCGCTCTACTGCGCCCGTCGCGGCATGCAGGTCACCATCATCGATCAAAAGCCCGCGCAACGCGATGGCTGCTCCTTTGGCAATGCCGGCATGATCGTCCCCAGCCACTTCATTCCACTCGCAGCCCCCGGCATGGTCAAACTAGGCCTCAAGTGGATGTGGAATCCCGAGTCCCCCTTCTACATCAAACCCCGCCTCGATCTCGATCTCCTCTCCTGGGGCCTGCACTTCTGGAAAGCCGCCACGGCACAGCGCGTCGCCGCCGCTGCTCCTGTGCTGCGAGATCTCAGCCTGCTAAGTCGCCAGTGCTTCGAAGACATCGGCCTCGATTTTGGCCTCGTCAAAAACGGCCTCCTCATGCTCTGCAAACAGCAGCAGACCCTCGATGAAGAAGCCCACATGGCATCTCAAGCCAACACCCTCGGCATCCCCGCCCAGGTGCTCGATGCCAAAGCCACCGCCGCACTCGATCCCAACATCACCATGGATGTCTGCGGCAGCGTCTTCTTCCCCAAAGACTGCCATCTACCCCCCACCCGCTTCATCTCCGTCCTCGAAACCGAACTCACACGCCTCGGCGTTCAGTTTCTATGGGAAACAGAAGTGAAAGGTTTCAAGGTCGAAGACAGCACGCTGCGCGCGATCAATACCACAAGAGGTGAAGTCGAATGTCAGGAAGTGGTGCTTTGCAGCGGCGTCTGGTCAGCAGATCTGGCGAAGTCGCTGAATCTCAAACTGCCGATGCAGGCAGGCAAAGGTTACAGCCTCACCTTGACGCAGCCCGCCCAACTTCCAAATCTGTGCAGCATCTGCACGGAGGCCCGTCTCGCCGTCACCCCCATGGATGGTGCGTTGCGTGTCGGTGGCACAATGGAAATGGCCGGCATCAATGAATCCATCACCCAGCGCCGCGTGCGAGGCATCACGCGGGCGTTTCCGCAGTACTTTCCTGCGTTTAAGGAAAGCGATTTCGCCGAAGTAAAACCCTGGAGCGGCCTGCGCCCCGTATCACCGGATGGCATGCCTTACATCGGCCGCACCCGGCGCTGGAAAAATCTCACCCTCGCCACTGGCCATGCCATGATGGGCCTCAGCCTCGCCCCCGCGACAGGAAAGATCGTCAGTGATCTGCTTGCCGGAGAGAATCAACCCTTGGCACTCGATTTGATGTCACCCGACCGCTTTGCATGAAAACCGCACTTGCCACCCTTTTCTTCGTATCGACGGCTGCGCTGGCGCTGGACCGCCCCAAGCTCCAAATCATCAATGCAGCGCCGAATGCAGTGGAGGTGTTTTGGCTGAATCCGGAGGGAGTGCGCGTTGCCAATGGCAAAATCGAACCCGGCGCAGACAACATCATAGGCACATCTATCGGACATCGCTTCGTCATTGTGGACGGCGACAAGGAAACAGAGGTGGTGAGCAAAGTGCCGGTGCAGGGCTTCCGCTACGACCCCGCAGCGAAGGATGGCGTGCCGGCATGCTACACCCAGCGCACCAGCGCAAGAGGCTTCCCCATCGTGGCTACGGCCAAGGTCAATCCCTATGCACTCAAGGAGGTGGCCCACCTTCTCGGTCTCATGCTTGCGCATCGGCCAGACGTCCGCCAGGCAATGACCGACAGCGGCGCACGCATGATCATCCTGGCGCATGATGAATACACCACCGATCTGCCGGAATTTGCCCGTCTCGCAGACAAGCCGGTTGAGGGCTATGAAAATCTAACGGCCAAAACTTACTGGGACGTTCGCGCACGCGGCCTGGGCGGCAGCAGGACCGATCCTTTCTGCTCCTGCGCCGAAGAAAACGTGCTGGCCTTTCCCGGCGATCCTTATGAAAAGGAGTGCATCGTCATCCATGAGTTTGCCCATAGCATTCATCTGCGCGGCATGGTGAATGTGGACCCGACTTTCGACACACGTCTGAAGGCGGCCTATGATGCAGCGATGAAGGCCGGACTATGGCGCGGCAAGTATGCCAGCGTAAATCATCACGAATACTGGGCGGAAGGTGTGCAAAGCTGGTTTGACGACAATCGCGTGAACGACCATGACCACAATCATGTACATCTGCGCACGCAGCTCATCGAGTATGATCCAGGTCTCGCTGCGCTGTGCCGCGAGGTCTTTGGAGGAACGGAGCTGCACTACACCAAGCCGACAAAACGGCTCACCGGCCACATGGCGGGATATGATCCCACCAAAGCCCCGGCCTTCTCGTGGCCGGAGCCGATGCAGGCAGCGCGCCAGCTGATCCAGGCCAAGGCACGGAAGCGTGATGCGGAGGCCAATGGTGGGCGCGAGACCCGCGACATCGAAGGCTGGACTGTCCACATCAGCCCTGAACTGCTGGACCATGAAGCAGAGGCCACAGCGAATGCGCTGAAGCTGCTGACGCTGCAGCTGCAGGAAATCGTGCGGGTCGTTCCGGCCAAGGCAGTGGTGGAGCTGCGCAAGGTGCCGCTGTATTTCAATCCGCAATACCCCAAGTCACGACCACGCGCTGAGTATCACCCAGGTGCAGGCTGGCTCAAGGAGAACGGCCGCGACCCCGTGATGGAAAAAGGCGTGGAGTTTTCCAACGTGCGCATCTTTGAGGCTGAAATGCGGCGCATGCCCAATTTTGCTCTGCATGAGCTGGCTCACGCCTATCATGACCGCGTGCTTGGCTATGAAAATGCGGAGATCGAGGCCGCCTTTCAGCATGCAAAAGCTGCCGGAAAGTATGACAGCGTGCAGAGGCAGGACTCCGAAGGGCGCAAGCGGCTGGACAAAGCCTACGCCATGACCAACGCGAAGGAATACTTTGCCGAATGCTCGGAGGCCTATTTCACCCGCAATGATTTCTTTCCCTTCACGCGCGCGGAGCTCAAGCAGCATGATCCCGCGATGTTTGCCCAGCTTGAGAAACTCTGGGGTATTCAACCAATTTGACCATGAGACATATACTCCTGTTAGCCTCGTTCCTTGTCATGTCGCTGCCCGCTGCAGCAAAACCCCTGAAGGTCTTCATCCTCGCCGGGCAGTCGAACATGGAGGGGCATGCAAAGATCGAGACCTTTGACTATATCGGCGATGATCCGGCCACCGCGCCGCTGCTGAAACAGATGCGCGGGGCGGATGGCACGCCGACAGTGTGCGATCACACTTGGATTTCGTATTACACCGGCAAATACGACGGCAGCGCGAATGGAGAGGGCACCGGCAAGCTCACGGCTGGCTTTGGTGCGCGAGACGATGCGACAAAGCCGAACGGCAAGATCGGGCCGGAATTCACCTTCGGCCTCACGATGGATGCCGCACTGAAGGAACCGGTGCTTATCATCAAGACCGCGTGGGGCGGCAGAAGCCTGAACACCGAGTTCCGCCCGCCGAGCGCGGGGCCGTATGAACTCAACGACTACCAGAAGAAGCTCTACTACGGCCCGCCGGGTCACGGTGTCCCGAAGGACATGACCCAGTGGCTTGCGGAGAAGAAACAGGAAACAGGGCGCTTCTATCGCTACATGGTCGAGCATGTGAAGCGTGTTCTCGCTGATCCAAAGCGCGTGTGCCCGGCCTACGACGCCACACAGGGCTACGAAATCGCGGGCTTCGTCTGGCTGCAGGGATTCAACGACATGGTGGACAGCCACACGTATCCTGAGCGCGGCAAGCCCGGGCGGTTTTCGGTTTACAGCGACCTGCTGGCCAAGTTCATCCGCGACGTGCGAAAAGATCTGAACGCCCCCCAGATGCCGTTTGTCATCGGCGTGATGGGCATCGGCGGCGCGAAAGCCAGCCCTGACATTCTTTCCTTCCGTGAGGCAATGACCGCGCCATCACTGCTCCCCGAGTTCAAAGGCAACGTCGTCGCCGTGCAGACCGCGCCGTTTTGGTCAGAGGAACTCGGAGTCATCGACGACAAGAGAGCCCAGGTCCGCCAGATGGGCTTCCACCTAAACTCAAAGCACAAAGACCACGCCAACGCCAACGGCCACATGACCGAAGAGCAGAAGCGCGAGTATTTGAAACAGCTCGAAGCGAAGCTCATCTCCCCTGCTGAAGTGGCTCTCTGGCAACGCGGCGCATCCAATGCCGGCTACCATTATCTCGGCTGCGCCAAGACCTTTGCACTCATGGGCCGCGCCTTCGCTGAAGCCATTGTTCATCCTACGCAGCAATCGCCTGCGGCGAAACCCCAGGAGGGCGAGATGGCTGGTTATCTGTTTGGTCCGGCGGAAAAAGTGCCGGAGGAGTTCAACGGCGGCTTTTCATTCTACGCGGCTGCGTGGCCGCTGGTAGCGACTTATCCGGGACATAAGTTCCAAACCGGACTCTGCGGCACCTGGATGCATCCGCAGTACGAGGAGGGGAAAAAACCGGAAGGCAAATGCTACACCGACATCGAAGGAGGGCTCGGCTGGTGGCGCGACACACACTTCCCCACCACCACGCCCAAGTTCATCATGGGCGGCGTGGGGCCGAATTTTTCCTTCATTGCCAACGGCCCCGGCTACGGCGCAGGCACCTGGGAAAAGCCGCGCGGCCAGTATGGAGTGGCCCAGCTCAGCCCCTGGCTGCTGTTTCCACTGGATGGCCTGAACCTCAAGCAAGGCACCAGTGGTGAACTCTTTGGTTATGGCTATCTGCCTCTGCCGCTGACCAATCCGAAGACCACCACGGCAGGCAGGAACACGCCCACCGGAAATCAATGCTGGACGCTCTTTCTCAACACCGCAAACTTCAAGGGGCCTGCCGCTTTCTTCACACCCTTCTTCTGGACTCAGGCCACAGTCGACCACCCGGAGTGGGCAGACATGCTGCTCGACTCACGCCCTGCCGGCCCCAACAAAGCCATCCAAATGGAGACGCAGCACGTGCCTGCCGTTCTCACAAAAGACGCCAGCGGCAAGGAGTATGCACGCGTGGCGCCGACGGCATTCCCCATCGGCCCCGATGGCACCTCCACCGTTCTGCACCGGCTTACCGCATATAAAAAAGCAGCCCTGTGGGATGATGTGCAGAAATGGTTCAATGGCGGCCCACCTGCCGATGGCGCGATCAAAGCAGACGCATCCGTTGTTCATACCTTCCGCACAGGCGGCGGCTCAAACTGGAGCATCTATCCACCAGGAACAAAACGGGAGGAGAAAGTGCCGCTGGCATGGAGGGACTTTGCCACCTCCTTCACACCAGATCCAATCACCTTTGGCTATCAGTGGAGCAAACAACTCACACGCAGCAGTGGCTCGCTCGTCACTCTGCCGGAATACTACGCTCTGGGAACCAATGGCAAAAAGCCGCAGTGGAATGTACTGCCGCCTCAGGCAGTGCCTGCGGAACTGGGCCTCACGCAGCATTGCTTTGAGCCACCCGCCGAAAAGTCGCAGGAGCCACGTACCACACCTGATGATGCAGCCAGTTGCTGGAAGAAACCCGGCCCCGCCGCTGGCCCCTTCAAAGCCCGGCTCGGCGATGGCAGTGTAGTGACCTATTATTGGTATCGCTTCGCCGACCAGCCCGCGATGCTCAATGCCGACCTCACCGACGAAGAGCGTGAGCAAGTGCAGGCCCGAGTGGAGAAACTTCACCGTGCCTGGACCAAAGACCGCGACTACCTCGTTCCACCCGATGTCGGCACATTAGCACACATTGATCCCGCCTTGATCCTCACACCGCCCAAGGGCCTTGAGGTTGGCTACGTGCCCATCGCCACTCGGCAGGAATTGGAAAAATAGCCATCGATGCACCTCATGAGATCACTGGGCTTGCTCCTGCTGCAGATCACCTTGGTTTGCGGCCACGCGCTCGCGGTCACAAAGCCCCATGTGCTGCTCATCCTCGCGGACGATCTCGGCTACGGCGATGTGCGCTGCTACAATGACCAGTCAAAGGTCCCCACACCAAACATCGACCGCCTCGCGCGTGAGGGCATGCGGTTCACCGATGCACACAGCCCGGCCACCGTTTGCACGCCATCACGCTACAGCCTCATGACGGGCCAGATGGCATTTCGGGTGCCGAATGGCGGCACGGTGTTTCAGGGGGCTGGCGGTCCTTCTTTGATTGCGCCGGGCCGGCTCACACTTCCCGCCTTGCTAAAAAGCCAGGGCTACGCCACCGCAGCCATCGGCAAATGGCATGTAGGCCTCACCTTTCCCGACAGCCTCGGCGAAGCGATTCACCAAGGTCGATTGGAAGACGTGCGGCGCATTGATTTCACACGTCGCATCGAAGGCGGGCCGCTGGATCACGGCTTTGAGCACTTCTTCGGCACAGCCTGCTGCCCCACGACCGACTGGCTCTATGCCTTCATTGATGGCGACCACATACCCGTGCCACCTAAAGCCCCCATCGACAAATCGAAGCTGCCCAAGCACCCGTACGCGAACGACTGCCGCGCAGGCCTCATCGCACCAGATTTCCCGATGGAGGAAGTGGATCTGCTCTTCCTCAAGAAAAGCCGCGAGTTCATGGAAGAGCACATGCGCACCACGCCGGACAAGCCCTTCTTCCTCTACCACGCCACCCAGGCCGTGCATCTGCCGTCCTTTGCCGCGCCTGAGTTCCAGCACAAAACCCAGGCCGGCCCGCATGGCGATTTCATCGGCGAACTGGATCACATCATTGGTGAGTTGATGAAGGAGCTCGACAAGCTCGGCATCGCAGACCAGACCATCGTCCTATTATCCAGCGACAACGGCCCCGAAACCACCAGCATCATCCACATGCGCGCCGATCATGATCACGATGGTGCCAAGCCCTGGCGCGGCATGAAGCGTGATGCATGGGAGGGCGGCCACCGCGTGCCGCTCATCGTCCGCTGGCCGGGTCATGTCAAAGGCGGCAGCACCAGCGATCAGCTCGCCAGCCTCACTGATATGATGGCCACGCTCGCCGCTATCACCGGCTCGGAGCTTCCGCACAATTCCGCAGAAGACAGCTTCAACCTGCAGCCAGTGCTCGAAGGCAAAGCAACGGCACCGGTCCGCCGGTATCTGCTCACGCAGGCCTTCGGCGGACAGCGCACTCTTTCCATCCGCCGAGGCTCGTGGAAGTACATCGACCACCGTGGCTCCGGCGGAAACAACTATGCTAATCCCGAGCTGAAACAATTCGCGCTACCCGAAGTCGCGCCTGAAGCACCGGGCCAGCTCTACGATCTCGCCAGCGATCCCGGTGAAACCACCAATCTCTATTTCAAACGCCCCGAAATCGCCGCCGAGTTGAAAGCCCTGCTCGACAAATCCAAAGCCGCAGGCCGCAGCACCGTCCCCAAACAACCATGAGAGCCGTCTCCATCTTCAATGACGTCATCGGCCCCGTGATGCGCGGCCCCTCAAGCTCTCACTGCGCGGCGGCACTGCGCATCGGGCGTCTGGCGCGTGATTTGATGGAGGAAAACATCACGGACGTGCTGGTGGAGTTTGACCGAGCCGGCTCGCTGCCCACAACGCACGAAAGCCAGGGCAGTGACATGGGCCTCTTCGGCGGCTTGCTCGGCTGGGACGCCGATGATGAACGCCTGCCCGACTCCGCACAGGCGCTTGCAGATGCCGGAATCAAACTGCGCATCGAAACCGTGGACGTAGGAGATCCGCACCCAAACACCTATCGGCTAACGCTCCGCAATGCCCATGAGCAGCACACACTCATCGCCATCTCAACCGGCGGCGGAATGATGGAGGTGCTCACCATTGATGGCGTCTCAATGTCCATGGACGGCGGCTATCATGAGACGCTCATCTGGCTGTCAAAGACCGCCTCCGCTGAGTTTGAGGCCGCTGAGGTCCTGCATCATGACGCAGGCGAATGCCAGATCTTCCAAGTCAAGTCATCATCATTTGCAGCCACGGAT
>NZ_JBAQCR010000399.1:0-3189 GCF_049294395.1 Prosthecobacter sp. | reverse complement strand
GGGCAGGCTGCGGCGGTACCGGCGGCTGGCTGGCTGGTGCCATGCGGCGGGGGCGCTGCTGCTGATGGGGGCGGTGGGGATGATCCTGGCGGAGTGAACTCGGGGCCGTTTGCAGAGGCGGGTGTGTGTTGTGAAATTGCGGGTCGGGAGGTTGCGGAGGGTCTCCCCCTGCCCTGACGGCGGGTGCGCAGGTGGTGAGGAGTAGCGGTGGGCAGGGCGCGTGACTAAAGGATTATTAAACCGATCTTGATTGCCATAAGGCGGTACTCTGCCAGTCTGGCCGCCCGCGCTGTAGGTGCAGCGCGGATCAACCAACACTGAGTATGAAGATCCTTAATACACTCCTCGCCGCTCTGGCGGTCACTTCGGTGACGCAGATCCACGCTGGCTCGCCGCCCCCACAGGGCATCGCGGCGGCTGCTTCCGAACCCGCTGTGTCTGCCATCAATGGCAAACTGGATGCCAACTACGGCGCGATCAATCGTGCTTCCACACGAGGTGTGGCGGGATCTCTCTCGGTGCCGCTGGGCCACCGCTTTGGGGCGCAGTTTGACGGGCTGTATCAGCATGGTTTTTCGACCAACATCTATGGCGTGGGCACGCACTTCTTTGCGCGTGATCCGGGCAAGGGGCTGATCGGCCTGGCATCGAGCTGGACGACGAGCCAGAAATTCACAGACGTGATCGTGGGGATGGAAGGTGAGTATTACTTCGACAAGGTGACGCTGGGCACGGTGGTCGGGTGGAACAACTATGACTCGCATGTGAACACGACCTTCCCAGGGCTGGTGGATCACCAGAACTTTGTGGCGGCGCGCGTGTATGCGGCGATCTACCCGATGGATGACCTGATGGTGCGCCTGGAGTACCAGAGCCGCTTCAACCACAACTTCTACGTGGCGCATGTGGAATGGCAGACGCCGGTGAGCGGTGTGGCGGTGTTTGCGGATGCTGGCGTGGGTGACAACAACTACGCCCACGTGATGGGCGGTGTGCGCGTGTACTTCGGTGGCAGCAAGCCGCTGAAGGACCGCCACCGCAAGGATGACCCGTCCAACATGGGCTCGACCTTCCTGAGCACGAACAGCGCGGGCTCGACGGATGTGGGCGAAGCGCCTGCGGGCGGCCCACCACCACCGCCGCCACCACCCCCACCCTGATGAGGTGTGGGGCCGGGTCTGCTGATCTGGACCTCGGTTAAGATTTTGAAGAGCGCCCGGCGGGAACCCCTGCCGGGCGTTTTTTTTGTGCGAATGGACGGGGGCGCATGGAGCTGATATAGCGTTTTGCGAAACTGATTTCCGGAAAGTGAGCGTGGAGACGCTCTGCGGCTTGAGGACAAGCCGCCCTACCTCGCGCCGGACATTCGAATGCCCCTCGCGGGCAGGGCTGGTTGTCCTCAACCAGCCGCCGTCGACTTGTCCTGCGCAGCTTTAGCGAAGAAGGAAGCCCCAGATTTTCGAGCAAGAAGCAGCCTGCTAAACGGAAAGGAGTTTTGCGAACCGCTATATCATCAGCAGTTGAAAAGGAGTCTTGATGCAGCCTCAAGTGGAGAGCCTGAGAAGCCGAGCTGTTTTCCCTCGGCTGTGGCATTTCACCCCATCCGCAACCCCTCGCAGCAACGGCCCATCGCTCCTGCCTTTCCACGTTCCAAGGACGGCGCACCTTTTTCAGCGCCCGCGACGCCACAGACCCGAAGCTTCGGACCCGCACAGCGGTTCCCTACCCGCCCTGCGGCGCGCGCTGCTCTGGAGGGTTGACCTTCCATCTGGGTCTGAAGAGGGGCCATGGTGCAGTGATGATCGCAGAGGCTTCACAGGCTCAGATACAGACCTGTTTTCAGTGGATCGTGGCATAAGGCTAGTTTTAGGGCGTTTAAATCAGAGTCTTATTGAATCCTGATGGACTGAAAGAGATGGTACGAGGCTCTCACTCCGATGAAACTCTTCCCTACCCTCCCTCTTTTCGCGGCCCTGGCTGCGGCATCTGTGACTCAACTCTGTGCTGGCGAACCTGTGAAAGGGATCGCGGCGGCGGCCACGGAGCCTGCGGTCTCGGGCCTCAATGGCAAGCTGGATGCGAACTACGGGGCGATCAACCGCAGCTCCACGCGGGGTGTGGCGGGGACGCTCTCCGTGCCGCTGGGGCAGCGCTTTGGGGCGCAGTTTGACGGGCTGTATCAGCATGGGTTCGCGACGAACATCTTTGGCGTGGGCACGCACTTCTTTGCGCGTGATCCGGGCAAGGGGCTGATCGGCCTGGTCTCAAGCTGGACGACGAGCCAGAAATTCACGGATGTGATCGTGGGCGCGGAGGGCGAGTACTATTTCAAGCGGGTGACGCTGGGTGCGGTGGCGGGGTATGACAACTATGACTCGCATGTGCCGACGACGTTTCCGGGGCTGGCGACGCACCAGAGCTTTGTGGCGGCGCGCCTCTACGCGGCGGTGTATCCGGTGGAGGATCTGATGGTGCGGCTGGAGTACCAGAGCCGCTTTAACCACAACTTCTACATGGCGCATGTGGAGTGGCAGACACCGATGAAGGGCGTGGCGATCTACGCGGACGGAGGCGTGGGTGAGAACGGCTACGCGCATCTGCTGGGCGGGCTGCGCATCTACTTCGGCGGGGACAAGTCGCTGAAGGACCGCCACCGCCAGGATGACCCGGACAATGTGAACTCGACTTTCATCGGCACGAACAGCGCGGGCTCCACGAACACGGCGCCTGCGCAGGAAGCGCCGCCGCCGCAAGACTGCCAAAGTGGGTGCAGCTGCGAGTGCTGCTGAGGTGTGATGTTTGATGTGTGGAAAAAACGCCCGGCGGGATCTCCTGCCGGGCGTTTTTTTTTGCGGTGCGACTGCACTTCCTGAGCGGGGCGAGGGGCGGAACTGCGGGATGTCCCCAGCCCTGGCTGTTTCAAAAGGCGCTGAGTTTTGAGATGGGGATGATGGCGAGTTCGGCGCTGTTGTGGTTGCCGCGGCGGCCGCCGCTGTTGGAGTAGCCGATGTAGAGTTTGCCTTCGTGCTCGATGGCGCAGGGGTAGGAGAGGGAGGCATTGTCTGCGACGTCTCCGGGGCCGTGGGGGAAGACGGAGGGGCGGATGATGAAGACTTGGCTGAGCACGGATGAGCCGGGCCTGCTGACGGCGATGGTGAGGGGCGTGCGGCGGCCGCCGCTGTCTGCGGT
>NZ_JBAQCR010000398.1:0-4327 GCF_049294395.1 Prosthecobacter sp. | reverse complement strand
GCGGATGATACACCACGTCCTTGCGCGGCGGCGCTTTGGAAACAATCACCAGATCCGCCTGATCTTCAATCAGCAGTCCCGTGGGATCAGGCTGAAAGCCGGACACAAGATCCATCTCCACCTCCGGCCACGCGATGCGAAATTCATCCATCGCCGGCATCAGCCAGTCAAAGCACGAATGGCACTCCACCGCGATGCGCAGCTGCCCCGCCTTCCCTTCCGCAATGCGCGCCACATCCCGCTCACACTGCCGCATCTGCTTCACGATCTCATGCGCCGTCCCCAGCAGCCGCTCACCCGCCGGGCTCAGCCGCAGCGGGCTGCTCTTCCGCTCAAACAACGGCACCCCCAGATGCGTCTCAATGCTCTTCACCTGATGCGACAGCGCAGGCTGCGACAGGTGTAGGCGCCGCCCCGCTTTGGAAAGGTTCCCCGTCTCAGCGAGGGCGATGAGGGCATGCAGATGGCGGATTTCAATCATGCCACCATCATAACCATTTTCGATGATGATCCACAAAACTCTCTGGATTGTTAATGCTCCATCCAGCGATAGTTATTGCGTCGCTATGAGCGACAACATCATTCACACACACAATCTGGGCTACCCGCGCATCGGCGAGCAGCGCGAACTCAAAAAAGCCACCGAAGCCTTCTGGCACGGCAAACTCTCACGCGAGGAGCTGGAAGCCACCGGCCGCCGTCTGCGCCGTGACAACTGGGCCAAACAGAGCGCCGCAGGCATCGACCTCATCCCCTGCAACGACTTCTCCTTCTACGATCAGATGCTCGATTTCTCCTGCCTCATCGGCAACGTGCCGCCACGCTTTGGCTGGAAAGGCGAAGACGTGGACCTCGACACCCTCTTCCTCATGGCCCGCGGCTCACGCGGCGAAGGCCACGAAGGCTGCACCCATGGCTGCAGCACGCATAAGGCGGCCTTTGCCTGCGAGATGACCAAGTGGTTCGACACCAACTACCACTACATCGTCCCCGAGTTCCGCGCCGACACCCAGTTCCGGCTCGTAGGCAGCAAAGTCTTCCGCGAGTTCGCCGAACTCAAAGCCCTCGGCCTCCGTGCCAAACCCGTGCTGCCCGGCCCAGTGACCTATCTCTCACTCGGCAAAGTACAAGACTCCCAAAACCCCGACTTCGACCGCTGGTCACTGCTCGACGGACTGGTGTCAGTCTATGAAAAAATCCTGCAACGCCTCGCCGAGCAGGGCGCCGAGTGGGTGCAAATCGACGAACCCGTCTTCGCGCTCGATCTCTCCCCACAGCAGCGCGATGCCGTCGTGGACGCCTGGCGTCGCCTCGCCGCTGCCGCCCCCGGCTTGAAGATCATCGTCGCCACCTACTTCGGCGCCCTGCGCGAAAATCTCCCTCTCTTCCTCTCGCTCCCTGCGCACGCCTTCCACGTGGATTGCGTCCGTGCTCCCGCAGAGCTGGATGAAGTGCTCGAACATCTGCCGCAGGATAAAATCCTCTCCCTCGGCGTCGTCGATGGCCGCAACATCTGGAAGAACGACTTCACCAAATCCCTCAAGCTGCTCACTGCCGCAAAGGCCACGCTCGGCACGCAGCGCCTCTGGGTCGCCCCTTCATGCTCGCTGCTGCATTCACCCGTCACACTCGCCTCCGAGCCCGCGCTCGATGCGCAGATCGAAAACTGGCTGGCCTTTGCCGATGAAAAACTCACCGAAGTCGTCACCCTCAGCGCCCTGCTGCGCGGCACCTCCCGCAGCGGAGTGCTGGAGGCCAATCAAGACGCCATCCACAGCCGCGCCACCAGCCGCCGCACGCACAATCCCGAAGTCCGGGCACGCCTCGCGCTCATCACTGATCAAGATGCCCGCCGCCACTCGCCCTTCTCTCAGCGCCAGCCCTTGCAGCACGCCCGTCTTGCCCTGCCCGAGTTCCCCACCACCACCATCGGCTCCTTCCCCCAAACCGCCGAAGTCCGCTCCATACGCGCCCGCTGGAAGAAAGGAGAGCTCACCACCGCCGAGTATGAAGTCTATCTGGAAAATGAAACCCGCGCCTGCGTCGCCTTTCAGGATGAGATCGGCCTCGACATGCCCGTGCACGGCGAGTTCGAGCGCAATGACATGGTCGAGTACTTCGGCGAGCAGCTCGATGGCTTCCTTTTCACCGCCAATGGCTGGGTGCAGAGCTACGGCACCCGCTGCGTGAAGCCCCCCATCATCTACGGCGATGTCAGCCGCCCCGCCCCCATGACCGTGCGCTGGGCCAAGTTCGCGCAATCCCTCACACCACGCCCCATGAAAGGCATGCTCACCGGCCCCGTCACCATCTTGCAGTGGAGCTTCGTGCGCGATGACCAGCCGCGCTCCGACACCACGCGCCAAATAGCACTCGCCATTCGCGATGAAGTCGTGGACCTCGAGTCCGCCGGCATCGCCGCCATCCAGATCGACGAGCCCGCCATCCGCGAAGGCCTGCCCCTGCGCCGCATCGACTGGGCATGGTATCTCGACTGGGCCGTCACCGCCTTCCGCCTCAGCGCCAGCGGCGTGCGCGATGACACCCAGATCCACACCCACATGTGCTACTCCGAGTTCAACGACATCACCTCCGCCATCGCAGATATGGATGCGGATGTCATCACCATCGAGACCTCCCGCTCCAACATGGAACTCCTCGGTGCTTTCGTGGACTTCAAGTATCCCAACGAAATCGGCCCCGGCGTGTACGACATCCACTCCCCGCGCGTCCCCTCCGTCAGCGAAATGGAAAACCTCATGCGCAAAGCCGAGGCCGTCATCCCCCGGCGCAATCTCTGGGTGAATCCAGACTGCGGCCTCAAAACACGCGGCTGGGCCGAGGTGAAAACCTCCCTCATCCACATGGTGCAGACCGCCAAAAATCTGCGAGCCACACAGCCGCAACATGCCGTGTAGTACCACGATCTATTGTAAACAGGTCTGTTTTTCTCTGCCGTGATCGCCCTTCTTCGCAGCAACCCCAAAGGGGTTGCGTAGTTGAACCCAGGGTCAGCCGAGCCTCAGCGAGGCGACCCTGGGTATGTCAGACAATCCGGTCAGCAAACCCAACGCTCCTCACCACCACGCCAGGTTCCAGCAGCGTCTGCAACGCACCCCGCCGCACGTCTCTCACGCGGGCAACCATTCACACCATCGTTCGATTAGCCGCCTCTGAAAACCCACGGCAACCGCCCTCAACAAACGGCCATTCATTTCAGGCCTGTCTTCAACGACTCTGAATCTAATCCGCCATGCACATCCAAGACATCCTCTCCGCCACTCGTGGCACCACCGCGTTCTCCTTCGAGTTCTTCCCGCCACGCACCCCCGTGGCGGTGCACACGCTGCAAAGCACGCTCGATCTCCTCGCGCCGCTGCGCCCCGCCTTTGCCAGCGTGACGTACGGCGCAGGCGGCGGCACCCGCGAGCTCACTCAGAGCCTCGTGTCAGAGCTGACGCAGAGCGATGTCTTTGATCCCATCCCGCACCTCACCTGCGTGGGTCACAGCGAGTCTGAAATCATGGCTCTGCTCACACGCTACGCCGCCGCCGGAGTCAGCAACATCCTGGCTCTGCGCGGCGATCTCCCTGCGGGCAAATCAGACAGCGGCGTCTTCACCCACGCCGCCGAGCTCGTGCGCTTCATCAAGCAGTTCAACGAGCGCGGCCTGCACCCGCACCCACGCGGCTTCGGCATCGGCGTCGCCTGTTTTCCCGAAGGCCATCCCGCCACGCCCAATCGCATGACCGAGATGGATCACCTCAAAGCCAAGGTCGATGCCGGAGCCGACTGGCTCTGCACCCAGGCCTTCTTCGACAACGCCACTTTCCACGACTTCCGCGACCGCTGCACACTCGCAGGCATCACCGCGCCCATCCTCGCCGGCATCCTCCCTCTCACCACCGCCACCGGCATGCAGCGCATGGCCGCACTCGCCGGCGGCATGCACTACCCCGCCCGCCTCATCCGCGCCCTCAACCGCGCTGGCGATGATCCCGAAGCCTTCCGCCGCATCGCACTCCACCACGCCACCGAACAATGCGCCGACCTCCTCGATCACCACGCCGACGGCATCCACCTCTACACACTCAACCAAGCCCAGCCCGTCCTCGGCATCTTCTCCAGACTCGGCCTCTGCCGTAGTGCAGCCGCAATCGACTAGGACTGGAGTAGGTGTACACCCCATCGCGCCCCCGCTCTCCAGTGCCTAGTTTTGTGACCATGAAAGACCCCGTCTACAAAACCATCGAACTCACCGGCACCTCCTCCACCACCATTGAAGACGCCGTCAACAAAGCCCTCAAGCGCGCCCACAAAACCATCA
>NZ_JBAQCR010000397.1:0-1649 GCF_049294395.1 Prosthecobacter sp. | reverse complement strand
CTGCTGGTGCAGCCGCGCTGGATTTTCAGCGTGCCGGGCCTGGCCTGCGTGGCGTGCACGAATTCGCTGGTGGTGATGCAGCCGTGGTCCTGGGCCGTGGCGGCCGCTGGCTTGGCCTGGGTGATGTTTTACGGCGAGGGTGCGGAGGAGACTGCGAAGGCGAGTGCCAAAGCTGCTGCGGGTGACCTACAGGCTGCCGATGACAGGGTGGCTGCGACCGAAATGGAGACTGCGGATGACAAGGCGGCGGCGAGTGACCTGAAGGATAAGTCCGCTGTGCCTCATACGACTTTTGAGCGTGCCGCTGCGAATGCAGATGCCGCTCTGCGCAGTGAATCTGCTGCCGCAAGCAGACATGATGCCGCTGCGCGCAGTGCGGCTGAGGTTGCTGCCATTCAAAAGGCGGATGCGTGCGCTGCTGATGAAGCCGCCGCCGCAAGTGGGCATGACGCCGCTGTTTTGACGGCGGATGCCAACGCTGCTGCGCCACGGACACCTGCGGGCGTGATGAGGCCACGGCGGCTGGGCTGGGCGGTGCAGATGGCTTTTTATGCCTGCCTCACCTTCCCTTTCCTGGCCTCCACCGTGCTGGCGATCGGTCAGAAAAGCTGGGAGCCGCCGGCGGGCGTGATGTCGCGGTGCATCTCGCCGAACTGCTTTGAGGTGCGTCTGCACGGCCAGCCGCAGGAGATCGGGCTGGCGTGCTACAGCTCCGCGAGCCGCGACCGGCACCACACGCTGGAGGTGTGCCTGAAGTACCGGGGCATCGAGCTCAGCGCGGTGGAAGGCTGCCCGCAGGTGATGACGGACGGCAAACACTGGTTTCGCGAATTCTTCATGCAGGACGGCCACATGCTGGCGGACTACCCATCCTACGTGCGCAGCACCTTCTGCCCCTGGAAAGAACCCGGGGTGCACCTGATCTTTGTCTCCGCCACTGAGGCGCACAGCGCCGCTGAATTCAACACGGCCTGCGAGGCGCTGGCGCAGCGCTTCCATGAGGAGTGCGCCGAGGGGGCGGATACACGCGTGGCGGTGGTGAAGGAGTGAGCGGGCGGTGATTTGGCAATGCGCCATTTTGTCAAGTATTTGCACACTGACCCCATTTGGGTTTCGGTGTCGCCTTGCTAGATGGGGTCAGTGTGCAATTTCTTGACAAATTGTACTTCGGTATTTCACGCTGGAATCAGACGTAGGCGAAGGGAGGGGGGCGATTTGCACAGCAACGTGCAGGATGGGGGCGGAGGTTTTTAGGCCACTGGATATTTTGTTAAGTATTTGAACGCTGAACCCCTTTTTCGTCCGTGCTTTCACCTAGAATATGACGCGCATACGCGTCATACTTAACAATTTTGTTGCTTATGACGCGCTTTCGCGTCAAAAGCGACTCCCATGAACTCGCCACCCCGTTGGTACTCGACAAATCTGTGTCCCATAACGTTGTTGACGTACTCGACAGAATTGTTTCTCATCAAGTAGTTAGGCAGAAAATATGGATCAACACCGAAACATCCTCGATACGTCTGAGGCAATATACCGCGGCATTGGCAAAATTATCGTCACATTTCAGCAGATCGAAATGTGGTTATCCCAGATTCTAGCTGGACTGTTATTACTGAAAGACAAGACGGACCAGCACCTATTGATAC
>NZ_JBAQCR010000396.1:0-18791 GCF_049294395.1 Prosthecobacter sp. | reverse complement strand
CCATCAGCGAGCCCTTCTCCACTGCCGGCAAGATCAATCTGAACTACCAGATCCTCCCATTCACCAACATCCGGCGGGCCAGCGGCCTGCACGCCCTCCTTGCCAGCGAGCGCATCACCGCCGTACCCACCAGCGACGCGCCGAACTACAAAGTCTTCCCAAAGTCCTCGGATCAAAACACCTTCTGGACCACGTCCGGCGGCCAGCGCTGGCACTACAACATCGACGCGGAAAAAACCCTCGCCCAGTTCGAGCAGCGTTTCAAAGCCGGCAAGATCTTCCTCAGCGCCAGCGAGATCTGCGACGTCCATCTCGTCCCGGATCGTGACGTCGCGGACTACACTCAGATGGAAAGCTTCTGGGCCACCCGCCGGCTCACCGGAGACAACACCCGCGAGCGCCCCTACACCAATCTCTACCCGCGCATCACCACGCGTTCAAACACCTACCGCGTCCACTACATCGCACAGATCATCCGCAAGGCACGCTCCACACCGGTCAACACCATCACCGATGGTGACACCTTTGAGAGCGAGTACCGCGGCTCCGCCGTGGTGGACCGCTTCCTTGATCCCGCTCAGGCGGATCTCCCGGACTTCACCACCAGCACCACCGCCTCTCCCGAGAGCCTCGACAACCACTACCAGTTCCGCGTCCTCGAAAAGCGCAAGTTCGGCAACTGACCCTCCTCACAAACCAAAACAAAAACCATGAACATCCGCACCTCCAGCCTCCGCACGCATTCGCAGGGTTTCTCCCTGGTGGAAGTCACCCTCGCTCTCGCCATCGCCGCTTTTGGCATCACCACCATCATGGGCCTGATACCGCACGGCGTGACCAACGTCCGCACCGCAGGCGAGATCACCGCCGCCTCGCGCATCTCCCAGCACATCCTCGGCACGCTCGATCAATCGCAAGCCACCGGTGCGCAGCAAAAGCAGCGCTACTACTTTGACGCCTACGCCGTCCCTGTCGATCCCGCAGGCCGGAACAAGGACGACATCGCCTTCGTCGCCGAAGTCGGCGTTCCTGCCACGGATGTGCTCCTGCCCGGCAATACCGGCACCAACGATGCCTTTCTGCGCCGTGTCACCGTGAAGCTGAAGCAGACACCCGCCGCTGATTTCAATTTCACTGAAGCACAGCCTGCCACCTACAAGCTCTACTCCTACGTCGTTGCGAGGACTGGCAAATGAAACCCACCTCCTTCCATTCACGCCGCAGGCAGGCATTCACTCTCGTGGAGCTCATGGCCTCCATGGTCTTGCTTTCACTGCTCATGCTTGCCTGCGTCACGGCGCTGGACTCCGTGCGGCGTTCCGTCACCGGGGTGCACAACAAGACCCAGCAGTTTCGTGAGGCACGCCAGGCGTTTGAACTCATCACCAAGACACTTTCCCAGGCCACGCTGAATCCCTACTGGGACTACTATTACAAGGCCACCGGCTCCAATACCGCACCTGCCACCGGTGCCGTCACTCCACCCACCGCCTACATCCGCTTCTCGGAGCTGCAGTTTCAGATCGGCCCGGCCACCACGCTGCTCGGTGGGAAAGCCACTCCGGCCAGCACCCCGGGCCATGCCACTTTTTTTCAGGCTCCTCTGGGGCTGATGAATGACCAAAACGGTCTCGGCAGCCTGCTCAACGCACGCGGCTACGCCATCCAATTTGGCGATGACAACACCAACCGCCCCCCCTTCCTCTCCGACTACACCATTCCCGTGCGCTACCGCTACCGCCTCGTGGAATTCCGCCCGCCGTCTGAGCAGGCCGCGCCCTTTCAAGGCAACACCATCTACACTCATCCCACCGACTGGTTCCGCCAGGACCTCGAACCATCCACGCGCATCGTGGCGGAAAACATCATCCTGCTTGTCCTTTCTCCTCGCGTCTCTGCAGAGACCGCCCTCGCCACCAAAAAGGCTCCGTATTGGATCGCACCCAGCTACACCTACAACTCTCTCGACGTGAACAACGCCACCCCCGCCGTGGATAAAGTCACCGTCGATGCTGCGGGCAATGCCACGCAAGGCACACAGCACCTCCTGCCTCCGCTCGTGGTCGTCACCATGGTCGCACTGGATGAAACCTCCGCCGCCAAATGGGCGCAGGAGTACAATCAAACGCCCGTGGATTATCTGGCGCAGGCCCGCGCTTCCTTCACCGATGCCTCCGCCTACGACACGGACCTCGCAAGTCTGGAAGCATGGCTCAATCAAAAGCGCCTCAATTACACGGTCTTCTCCAGCACCGTCCCCCTGCGCAATGCCCGCTGGGACTCACGCACTTACTGAATACCAGCACCTCACATGACTCTCCGCACCCATCACAGCCGCCCGGGCTTCACCTTGATCGAGCTAATCGTCGTCGTCAGCATCATCACCGTCATCGCCGTGCTCAGCGCGCCCTACATCGCCGGCATGGCCGCCTCGGCGCGTTTGCGCACGGCCTCGGAGGCTGTGCAAAACCGCCTCATGGAGGCCCAGTCCCTCGCCATCCTCTTCAACACCGACGCCGAACTCCGTGTTTACGAAGCTGCCGATCTTATCGACGGCCGGCCCACGCTGCGGAAGCTGCGCATCCACACCCTCCGCCCGCCGGAGGATGTCACCAACACGCCTGCCACCGACGTCTTTGAACCCATCGGTGCAGTTACCAGCCTCGATCAGGAAATCGAAATCAGCGCAGACGCCACCCGCTCCTCCATCATCGACCTCGGTTTCCAGGAGAGCGCATCGGACATCTACGGCCGCTACATCGCCCTGCGCTTCCACTCAGACGGCAGCCCCGCACTCCAGCCTGCCAGGCCATGGTTTCTCACCCTGCATGAAAAGGATGCACAGCTGCGTGACTCGAAGCTCAAGAACTTCGTCACCGTCCAGATTGATGCTGCCACCGGCCGCCTCCGCACCTTTCAGCCCTGAGCATTTCAGACATCACGCCATGCCACCGCCTGCGCGTTGCTCACCTTGTTCAGGACGTGACAGGCGAACTGTGACAAAACAATGACAGAACAATTTTATAGTCTATTTGTCGAATAGGAGTTATAGGCCATTAAATTCCTACCATAAAGGTAGGGCAGCAACTCCGACGCAAACACGATTCAGGGCGCCATCATCAACAACACGGGCGCGGGGACCAGCGGCACCAATGCCGTGGCACTGATGAAGCGGGACGCAGGCGTGTGGATTCTCGCCGGAGCCAGCACCTACAGCGGCGGCACCACGGTGAGTGACGGTACGCTGGTGGTGAACAACGCGACGGGATCAGCCACGGGAACGGGCTCGCTCTCCATCGCCAATGGCGGACGCCTCGGCGGCAGTGGCACTGCGGGATCGCTTGCTGCGGGCGCGGCCCTGACCCAGCAGACTGGCGGAGTGATCTTCGCGGGTCAGAACGGAGTTCAGGATGCGCAAACTCTCACGCTGCAGGCCGGCGCAGGCTTCACGCTCAGCGGCAGCATCGAGCTCGACATCATCGGCGGCGCTGCGAGCGGTACGCTCAATACTCCGGGCGGCAGCAATGATCTCCTCGTCTTCAGCGGCGGCGAGGTGACACTGAACGGAGCCACGCTCAACATCCACTCAGCACTGCCGGTCACCAGCGGCACATGGGTGGCGGGATCGACATGGAATCTCATCGACTGGTCCTCCGTCTCCGGCACTTTTGACACTATCACCGGCCTTCCCGATCTCAGCTCACTTGGTCTTGCCTGGGACTGGAGCCAGCTTTACTCCAGCGGCACGCTCAGCGTCGTAGCCGCAGCGCCGGAGCCCTCCCGCGCGCTTCTGGCGATGGTCGGGCTGTCCCTGCTGCTGCTGCGCCGGCGGCGCGCAGTGTGAGATCACGCCACGCGGGCCAGCTTGATTTCTGCATGCGGCTGCCGTGCTGTTTTAAACCGCGGGGGCTGATGAATGGCTTGGAAAATTCCAATGCGGGATTCGCTCACCACCACGGCGGTGATCACCGGCTGCGCCAGCAGAGCCAGCGCTGTCTGTATCTGAAGAGCACCCAGATGCAGACCTGTGGAGTCAGCCAGATTGAGACGGCCCGGCATGAGAGTATTCACTGCCTGCTCCTGACGACCACGGGATAAAATGCCCTGCACAGACAGCAGGATCACGCCTCCCAAGGGTTCATCAGGAAGTCGCAGGCTGATATGAACCTGAAGATATTCCTCGGTCATGGTGGCATCCCAGGTTCGTTCGGGAACATCGGCATGAATCTGGAAATCAATTGGGACAGCAGACATGGCGTGCTCGATGGCAGTACTGAACCTCCCTTTCGGAGCGACTGCATCGGCGTGGTGACGGAGCAGGTAATGCTTGAGCAGAATGCCAAAGCAGGAAATGCGAAGTGCTGACATAGGAGGCAGTTCCGAATGGTTCACGCGCTCAATGCCACGCCAGGCTGGGAGGTGTGGCGCAAAACATCCAGGACATGATGCAGATGACCGATGATGTCCTGCGGGCTCGCATCCTCATGCAGGAACTCTCCTCGAAGGATGCCCGCCTGGGTGTTCGAAACATCCACCGCAGACGGTTTGAAGTCCAGGCTGGCGCTGCTTTCATCCGTGAATGTCAGCACACCGGAAACACGAATCAGGATGGCGGCCGCAGCGGGCTGACGCGGCGTGATCAGCAGCTGCAAAGGTCTTCCCACGAGCTGCTGTGCAGGGAGTTTTGAGACCACCACCACCACGGCATAATCATGCGACAGCAGCCGCAGGCTGCTTTTGAAGGTGGCGAGAAGACTGGCATTGGGAGGCTGAATGACCTGCTGTTCCTGAAGCAGCTGCTCAAGAAGCCATTCGCGCAGCGTGAATTTTTGATCGTTGTCCATGATGGAATGCGGCTGTTATTTTTCTGTGCCGGTTGTTTTACCGCCGCTCTTCACATCGCGTGATGCGGCACACCGGATGGAGGCGGTCAAATCTCAATGCCTCCCGGCGGTCTGCGGTCAGGTGCGCCATACTCCTATTAATTATATATGATTTAAAAAACCTTCAACCGGAAAAACGCGGCTCATTCAAAAAGATACAACCCGCCATCCGGCAGAAACGATGAAACACATCCGGCCTTTGAGAAGCCGGGGTTTTTCACCGCCGCACCAGCGCATGACTTATTTTTTTAATTCCTACTTGCCGTATGTATTTAATAACATATTACTCAACACAGGCCAAATCAATCCGCCCGATTCCCCGCCACCCTCAAGAGACTGACCGGACCACCGGAGGTGTTCGAAGCATGCATAAGCATCTGTTTGAAGCATCTCAGGCGCTGTCCCAACGCGTGATCCGAAAGGATCAGGTCGGTCCCAAACCGAAACACAGGCCACCGTTCCGCAGCCGCTCAAACATGAAAAAGACCCTTTCGACAAGAACACTGGATCAGCGCTTCCTGACACAGGCGCTTGGTCTCCTGCTCCTCACCGCGACCGCTGCCTTTGCTGCTGAAGTGGAGTCCAAGAAGCTCACTCGCGGCACCTATTACCAAAACCCGCTCAGCTACAGCACGACGCGTGATCCAGATCCGCCGAAGTATGTGCGCAACGTGAGCGAGCTGGGCGTCGATTCGCTGCTGAACGTCAAATGGCTCGATGTGGGCCTGGACTACCGCTTCCGCTATGAGTACCGCGACAACGACCTGCGCCGGGCACAGAAGGGAGTGGACCAGCCCCTGCTGCACCGCACCCGTGCCTACATCGGCATCAAGGACATCCTCGACCCCTTTCGCTTTGCGTTTGAGATGCAGGACTCACGCCGCGAAAACAGCCATTATGCGCGTGACAACCGCGACGTGAATGAGTTTGAGATCATCCGCGCCTACGTGGAGCTCTATTTCAAAGACCTCTTCGGACATGACGCCATCGGCAACGCACGGCCCTTGAGCATCCGCTACGGGATTCACAACTTCGAATTCCTCGACCGCCGCCTCATCGGCAACAACCAGTGGCGCAACACCGCAAACGCCTTTCAGGGCTTCCACGCCAGCCTTGGCCAGGAAAGCAGCGACTGGCAGCTCGACCTCCTCGCCGTGCAGCCGCTGAACCGTCTGCTGTATCAGATGGACAGGCCGGTGGAGCAGCAGTGGATGTATGCCGCCATCGGCCATCTGCGCCAGTGGTCGGACATCATCACTTTGGAGCCGTATTACCTCGCGCTGCATCAGTCCGCCTATCGCGGCGTGGCGGAGCGCATGGTGCACAACCCCGGCCTGCGTGGCTACGGCATCATCGGTGCCACGGGCTTCGACTACGACGCCAGCATGAACTACCAGTTTGGTCAGAACGGCACCAGCAAGGTGCGTGCCTACGCCGGCACGGTGGAGGTGGGGTACACTCTCAGCTCCAATCCGTGGAAACCGCGCGTCAGCCTGTTTTACGGCTACGCCGGCGGCGACCGCAATCCGAACGACAGCACCGACAACCGCTTCGAGCGCTTCTTTGGCTTCGGCCGTCCGTGGTCGGCGAACGACTACATCGTCTTTGAAAACATCAGCACACCGAAAGTTCGGGTGGAACTCAAGCCGCGCCACAATCTGCGCGTGGACTTCGGCTACAGCTACTACTGGCTCGCCAGCGGCACGGACCGCTTCAACGCGGCCAACAATGCCCGGGATCGCACGGGGGCCAGCGGGAACTTTCTGGGCCAGGAGTTCGACATCCGCGCCCGCTACACCTGGGACGCGAAAACAGAGTTCACCATTGGCTACTCCTACTTTGCCGCAGGCGGCTTCGTGGAGCGCCAGTTGCAGCGCCCCAGCACCAACTTCGCTTACTTCGAATTCAGTCACCGCTTCTTTTGAAAAGTGAAAGGGCAAACCCCGAACCGCCATCAAACCTCGTCATTTCCAATCCTATTCTCAAACATCATGAAAACACGCCTCAGCCTCCTCTCCACCGTCCTCTTCGGCCTCACCGCCCACGCAGCCGACTTTGAGCTGCTCAACGTCTCCTACGATCCCACCCGCGAACTCTACTCGGAGTACAACAAAGCCTTCGCCAAGCACTACAAAGAAACCACCGGCAAAAAAGTCAGCGTCGGCCAGTCGCACGGCGGCTCCGGCAAGCAGGCTCGCGCCGTCATTGATGGTCTGGAAGCCGATGTGGTGACGCTCGCTCTCGCCGGAGACATTGACGTGATCGGCCAGCAGGCTGGCTTGATCTCGAAAGACTGGCAGAAGCGCCTTCCCCACAGCAGTGCCCCTTACACCAGCACCATCGTGTTTGTCGTGCGCAAGGATAACCCGAAGAACATCCAGGACTGGGACGACCTCGTGAAGGAAGGCGTGAACGTCATCACTCCGAATCCGAAAACCTCCGGCGGCGCCCGCTGGAACTACCTCGCCGCCTGGGCCTATGCGCTGAAGAAAACCGGCAGCGAAGCCAAGGCGAAGGAGTTCATCGCCGCGCTCTTCAAAAACGTACCCGTGCTGGACACCGGCGCACGTGCCGCCACCACCACCTTCGCACAGCGCGGCATCGGCGATGTCTTCCTCTCCTGGGAAAACGAAGCCTGGCTCATCCAGCGTGAGTTCCCCGGCCAGACCAAGATCATCGTGCCCTCCATCAGCATCCTCGCCGAGCCGACCGTGACCGTCGTGGACAAAAACGCCGAGAAAAAAGGCACCGCCGAAGTCGCCAAAGCCTACCTCGAATACCTCTACTCCCCTGAGGCGCAGGACATCATCGGCAAAAACTACTACCGCCCGCGTGACGCCGCAGCCGCTGCCAAATACAGCGCCCGCTTTCCCAAGCTGAACCTCGTCACCATCGACGGCGACTTCGGCGGCTGGGGCAAGGCACAGAAGAAGCACTTCGACGAAGGCGGCATTTTTGACCAGATTTATCAAGGGAAGTAAGCCCACCGCCCCCCCTGTGAATGCGCTTCTCACGAGTGGAGCGCATTCACTTTGCACCACGAGCTCATTGATAACCAGCCTGCTTCATCCCTTGTCACGCCCACGCCATATCCTTCCCGGCTTCAGGCTCTCGCTTGGCTTCACCATCACCTACCTGAGCCTCATCGTGCTCTTCCCGCTCTCCATGCTCGTGTGGAAGGCCACCAGCGGCGGCTGGGAGCACATGCTTGCCACACTGACGCAGGCACGCGTGATTTCATCGCTGAAGCTCAGCTTCGGCACGGCCTTCGCCGCCGCGCTGGTAAATGGCCTCTTCGGCCTGATCACCGCGTGGGCGCTGGAGCGCTACGCCTTCCCCGGCCGCCGCCTGCTGGATGCCATGGTGGATCTCCCCTTCGCGCTGCCCACCGCCGTCGCAGGCATCGCCCTAGTCACCCTCTATGCGCCCAATGGCTGGATCGGCGCCTGGCTCGCGCAGCATGACATCAAGGCCGCCTACGCACCGCTCGGCATCACCATCGCGCTCACCTTCGTCGGCTTTCCCTTCGTCGTGCGCACCTTGCAGCCCGTCATCGCCGATCTCTCCATGGATGTCGAGGAAGCCGCCGCCTGCCTCGGCGCGAACCGCTGGCAGACGCTCACACGCATCGTGTTTCCCGCACTGCTGCCTTCCACCCTCGCCGGCATGACGCTCGCCTTTGGCCGCGCCGTCGGTGAATACGGCAGCGTCGTCTTCATCTCCGGCAATCTTCCTTTCAAGACCGAGATCGCCCCCCTGCTCATCACCATGCGTCTGGAGGAATACGACTACTCTGGCGCAGCCACCATCGGCGTCGTCATGCTCGCCGCTTCCTTCACCATCCTCGTTCTCTCCAACTTGCTCGCTCAGTGGAGCCGCAAACGCACGGGAATGAGATGACGAATCACCCTTCCTTTTTTTCCACTTACCGCCTCCCCTTTCGCATTTTTAAAGCATGGCCGCCATCATCGACATCCATCCCCCGCGCACCGTCCGGCCTCGCAAAGCTACCTCCGACTCCCTCTTCTCGCGCTGCCTCATCATCGGCACCGCCGTGGCCTTCATGGGGCTCATGTTTGTTCTTCCGCTCGTCGTCATCTTTCAGGAAGCCTTCCGCAAAGGCTGGGAAGGTTTCGTGGAAGCCTTCGATGACCGCGCCACCATGCACGCCATCTGGCTCACGCTGAAAGTCGCCGCCATCACCGTGCCGCTGAACACGCTCTTTGGCCTCGCCGCAGCCTGGTGCGTCTCGCGCTTCCAGTTTCGCGGCAAGCGCTTTCTCACCTCCCTCATCGAGCTGCCGCTGTGGGTCTCCCCGGTCATCGCCGGCATGGGGTATGTGCTGCTCTTCGGCGCGCAGGGTTTGTTTGGCCCGGCGCTCAAAGAGCACGGCTTCAAGATCATCTTCGCTCTGCCCGGCATCGTGCTCAGCACCATCTTTGTCACCTTCACCTTCGTCGCCCGCATCCTGGCCCCGCAGATGGAGGCGCAGGGCCAGGCTGAAGAAGAGGCCGCCATGACCCTCGGTGCCAACGGCTTCCAGATGTTCTGGCGCGTCACCCTGCCCAAGATCAAATGGGGCCTGCTCTACGGCATCATTCTCTGCAACGCACGCAGCATGGGCGAGTTCGGCGCCGTGTCCGTGGTCAGCGGCCACATCCGCAACAAGACCAACACCGTGCCGCTGCACATCGAAGTTTTGTACAACGAATACCAGTTCGTTCCCGCCTTTGCCGTCGCCTCCATGCTGGCCTTGCTGGCGCTGGTGACCCTGATTTTGAAAACTCTGACGACCACCCGCCGAGGAGCAGCATGAGCATCCACATAAACCACATCTCCAAATCTTTCGGCAGCTTCCAGGCGCTGAAAAACGTCGACCTCGAAGTCAAAACCGGCGAACTCGTCGCCCTGCTCGGCCCCAGCGGCAGCGGCAAGACCACGCTGCTGCGCATCATCGCCGGACTCGAATTCGCCGACGCCGGCGCAGGCAGCATCCAGTTCCATGGCACCGATGTCACGAACCGCAGCGCCTATGAGCGCAAGGCCGGCTTCGTCTTCCAGAACTACGCCCTCTTCAATCACATGACCGTTGCGGAAAACATCGCCTTCGGCCTGCGCGTCATGCCCCGTGCCACACGGCCCGACCGCGAAGAAATCGACAAAGCTGTCACGGAGCTCCTGCGCCGCATCGTATTGGAAGGCTACGGAGATCGCTACCCCTCGCAGCTCAGCGGTGGCCAGAAGCAGCGCGTCGCACTCGCCCGCGCCCTTGCTGTCGGCCCGCAGGTCCTCCTGCTGGATGAACCCTTCGGCGCGCTCGATGCCAAGGTGCGCAAGACCCTGCGCAAATGGCTACGCCAGTTTCACGACGAAACCAAAGTCACCACCTTGTTTGTCACGCACGATCAGGATGAAGCCTTCGAACTTGCCGACCGCGTCGTCGTTTTGCACGAAGGGGACATCCAGCAAATCGGCTCCCCCCAGCAGCTTCGCGAGCATCCAAAGAATGAGTTCGTCGCCGACTTCCTCGATTGCGTGATGATTTGAGTGTTCGGCTGATTTCTCATGCTCCGGAGCAGATGACATCAAGCGCCTCTGCCAAAGAATGAGCCTGGTATAGCCGCCCGTCCTTCAACCTTTGGTTATGATGCGCCAAGCATCAAACTAACAGCGCGGAGAAACTGTACTGCATCCTCCGGATGCCGGGCATGCAAACCGGCGAAGCTTGCGGCGGATTCCAGGCCGACGTGGAGTGTGATGCCTCGGCTGTTCAGCTCACGGAAGGCGTCCTCATCGGTGACGTCGTCTCCCAGGAACACGGTGGATTCAGAAGCAATGTCGAAATGCTGCTGGATACGGCGCAGGGCATGGCCTTTGTGCCAGTCCACTTGCGGACGAAACTCGACAACTTTTTTTCCATCTGCGCGGCGGATGCCTGCGGGGAGCACCATCTGCAGCACGGCTGCATGAAGACGCGGAAGATCAGCGCTGGCGACGCCTCGGTAGTGCAGGGTCAGGCCAAGCCCCTTGTCTTCGATCATAGCTCCTTCAATGCCACCTGCAAGGGATTGAAGCTGCGTGACAAGCGCCTCTATCTGCGGCCGGTTTTGAGCTGAGGAGGGATGCATCCAGTCAAGTCCGGCACCGCTCATTTCCAAACCATGATTGCCTGCCAGAACAATGTTTTCCTGGGCAATCGGCAAACGCGAGGCGAGATCAGCCAGCGACCGCCCGGAAAGAAATGCCAGCCTCACACGCGGATGCAGCGTCGCGAGACTTTTGATCACCATCTGAGCCTCCGACGACAACACCGCCCGGGATGGGCAATCCATGATCTGAGCAAGCGTGCCGTCAAAGTCTGAGGCGATGAGCACACTCGGCGCCTGAACCAGACAGGAACAAATTTTTTCGAGATGCCGGGTCCAGTGAGGTCGCAGGCTCATTTCATGCATCCTCAAAAGGCTGCTGCTCAAGCAGTTCATCGTCATCTTCGTCGTCCGGGTGCTCAATGCGCAGCATGGCCATGAGCAGACGGCTGGCCCAGCGATAGACGTTCTGATGTGCCACCTGCTCGCGCATGAGCCGCATGCGCCGCTGCTGACGCCCGGCGCTCATTGTCAGCGCGTTATGTACAGCAACGGAAATTTCCTCAATAGCGTAGGGGTTGATGCTAATGGCCTGCGTCAGTTCCCGCGAGGCTCCGGTGAAAAGGCTCAGGATCAGCACGCCACGCTCGTCACTTCGGCTGGCCACAAATTCCTTGGCCACCAGGTTCATGCCGTCATGCAGGGAGTTCACCATGAAAAAATCTGCCAGCCGGTGCAGGGCCATCATGTCCAGCGGCCCGTGGTGTTCCTTGAGGAGATAAACAGGCTGCCAGTCCGAGGTGCCAAAGCGTTCATTGATGCGCGCCACCGCGAAGTCCACTGCCGCCTGTTCCGCCTGATAACTTGCCAGGTGATCACGACTTGGCACGGCAATCTGCACAAAACAGAGCTTGCCCAGACTCTCCGGGTGCTGTTCAAAAAAATGTTCGAGCCCATGGATGCGCTGTGGGATGCCTTTGGAGTAGTCCAGACGCTCGATGCTGGCCCCGATCTTCCGCCCCTTCAGGCCGGGCAGTCGCTGCAGCCAGCGCTGCATGGCGGCAGCCACTTCTGGCGAAGTGGCGAGTTTGTTGTCAGCTTCGAAATCGATGCTGATGGGAAAGGGGCGCACGCGGGTGAGATGCCCGCCACGGGTGATTTCACTGCGGTCCGTGTCCACCCGTGCTTCCAGAGCGCGGTCCACGGTGCCCAAAAAATTCTGACAATGGTAATGAATGTGAAAGCCGAGGAGGTCATTGCCCAGCAGACCGTCCAGCAGTTCCTCCCCCCATGGAAAGGCGCGAAAGACTTCACGGTTCGGCCATGGGATATGCCAAAAGTGTGCACTCACGATACGTCCGCCACTCATCTCCCGCAGCATGCGCGGCAGCAGGCAGAAGTGGTAGTCTTGGATGAAGACCAGCGCCTTGCCGCCATCCGCCTCCTTGAGCACCGCTTCGGCAAAGATGCGGTTCGCCTCTTTATAAGCCAGCCAGTCCTGGGGGCGAAACTCTGGGCGGGTGAAGGTGATGTGACACAGCGGCCACAGTCCTTCGTTCGACAGCCCGTAGTAAAATCCGCGTTCCACTTCGGGATCAAGCCATACGCGCCGCAGTCTGTAGCCCGGCGCCTCAGGCGGCACCATCACGCAGTCGTTTGCATCCACTGTGTCCCGGTCCGCATCCCCTGCCCCCTGGGCCACCCAGGTGCCGCCGGAAGCCATCATGATAGGGTGCAGCGCCGTGGCCATGCCACTGGCTGGCCGGATGCACTCCACCGTGCCATCCGGGCGCTTGCGGTGGATGAAAGGTTCGCGGTTTGAGACCACAATGAATTTGCGCCCCTCAAGACGGCTTTCAATCAGCCGGTGCAATCGTTCCCGGCTCCACCGCTGCTCCACCGCTGTCGGTGAGAGCCATTCAAGGAACCTCCCTCCACCCAGCCCAGTTTGAATCAGGCGATGAAACCTGCTGCGTTTTTTTACTGTCGTTGACATCTTCTTGGTGAAGCAACCCTTGCCGCCAGTTGCAGGCTCTCGCAATTCGCCATAGCCCAGTCTCTTCTGTGGCAGAAACCGCGACAGCCCAAGCCACCACTCGCATTCCATTCGACAATGCTCATGCATCCATCCTCACTTGATGTCTGACTGAAATGCATCATTGAGCGGGTCTATGTAGCTCTTGTGTAGTTCCACCTTGTGAGACACCCGCTTTGCTTTCATCCGCGCGCACAGTTGGCACATTTAAGCGGTCAGTCAGTTTGGCGGAACAAAGCGCCTTGTTAACTCATTCAGTAATGAGTGGCGCACCCGTCAGGATTCGAACCTGAAACCTTCTGATCCGTAGTCAGATGCTCTAATCCGTTGAGCTACGGGTGCGTTGAAACTTACCTTGCCGCCGTGTTTGAAACAGCGGGCAACGAGAATAGACCAGTGCGTTCTTTTGTCAAACTCTGTGGAGAGATTTTCTTCACTTTATTCACGTTCCTCAGCGCGATTGCTCATACGCATGCGCCACACGCAGCACGGTGGCTTCGTCCAGCGCTTTGCCCACGATCTGCAGTCCCACAGGAAGCGCTCTACCTTCCACATCCACCGTGCCGCATGGCAGACTGATTCCAGGAAGTCCGGCCAGATTCACGGGAATGGTGAACACGTCTTCAAGATAGGCCGCCAGCGGGTTGTCTTTGAGTTCACCCAGCTTGTGCGCTGGCGTGGGGCTCGTCGGGGAAAGGATCACGTCCACTTTTTTGAATGCTTCCGTGAAGTCATTGCGGATCAGCGTGCGAGCCTTCTGCGCACGGATGTAATACGCGTCATAGTAGCCGGAGCTGAGCATGTAGGTGCCCAGCAGGATGCGCCGCTTCACCTCGGGGCCGAAACCCTCCGAGCGGGACTTCGTGTACTGCTCCATCAAATCCCCTGCACTGCTGCTGCGGTGGCCGTAACGCACACCGTCAAACCGGGCGAGGTTGGCCGAGGCCTCCGCAGGTGCGAGCACATAGTAAGTCGCCACACCGAGTTCCGTATGCGGCAGGCTGATTTCTTCGATGATGGCCCCGAGAGATTCCAGCTGGCGAATGGCCGCCTGCACGCTGGCAGACACTCCGGCGTGGATGCCGTCGATGTAATACTCTTTGGGAAGGCCGATGCGCAGGCCCTTGATGTCCTGGCCAAGGGTTGCGGTGAAATCCGGAACCTCGATATTCAGCGAAGTCGAGTCATGGGCGTCGTAACCACAAAGGTGATTCAGCAAAAGCGCGGAATCTTCCACCGTCTTGGTGACCGGGCCGATCTGGTCCAGCGAAGAAGCAAACGCCACGAGGCCATAGCGGGACACACGGCCATAGGTGGGCTTGATGCCCACGCAGCCGCACAGCGCCGCTGGCTGGCGGATGGAGCCGCCCGTGTCTGAACCCAAGGCCGCAATGGCAAGATCTCCCGCCACCGCCGCAGCACTGCCACCGCTGGAGCCACCGGGGACGCGGGAAAGATCGCGCGGATTGCGAGTGACGCCGAGGGCGGAGTTCTCCGTGCTGGAGCCCATGGCAAATTCATCCATGTTCAGCCGGCCAAATGGAATGGCACCACCCGCACGCAGCTTTTGGATCGCGCCCGCATCGTAGGGGGCCGTGTAGTTTTCAGCCAGGATGCGCGAGCCGCAGGTGCAGGGCTGGCCGGTCACGTTCATGTTGTCCTTCACCGCGATGGGGATGCCACCCAGCGGCTTCGTGATATCGGCGCGGTCGGCTTCGGCGAGAGCGGCTTCAACGTCCCAGGACAAATAGGCACCGATCTCCGCATTGCCTGCTTCGATGGATTTCGCGACATCCAAAACGATGTCTCGTGGCGTGATTTCACCCGCAGTGATGCCTTTGCGCAAGGCTGCGATGGTGGAGGAGGCGAGCATAAGAAAAAGAGAGCGTGAAGCAGCGGCGGAGGTTGGACGGTTACTCGATCACCTTGGGGATTTGAATCTGATCGGCGATACGTTTCGGCGCGTTGCACAGCGCCTGCTCCTGGGTAAAGCCAGGACGGGGTTCATCCGCCCGCAGCACATCATAAACGGGCATGGCGTGCGCCGTCGGCTCCACTCCGTCCAGATTGTAGCGTGTCAGCGTGTCGATGTAAGTCAGAATGCCGTCCAACTGGGACTCGTAGCGCTTGGCTTCTTCGTCGGTGAGCGTAAGCCGGGCCAGCTTGGCCACATGGCGGATGTCGATCTTATGAGCTTCAGGCATGAGGAAACGGTTCTTTCTTGCCAGCAGGAACCCTGCTTTGCAAACAAAAGGCACAGACTGTTTGCAGTCTGTGCCTTGAGAAACTTGCCTTGCTGGCTGTTACCAGTGCTGGGAGGAGGAATATGGAATCTCCGAGCGGAAGCCCACTTCTGGAGCGAACTCCGTGTAGCCCCACCAGGTGTCCACGTTTTCCTTGTGATGATAAGGCGGGCGGTAGGTGCGCTTCCAGCTAGGAATTGGGAAGGTGGCAATCTCATAGAGACCGTAGCCAGCTCTCACCAAGGTGCGTTTGGTTCCTTCAACAAGCATGTCGGAAGCAGCGGCGATGGAGCCATCAGACTCGTTGGTCTTGCGCCAGGTGGCCGGGTATTCGAACCAGCCAAACAGAACATTGCCGATACCGCGGCTGAGTTTCCGGCTCCACGTAAAGTGATGTCCGGGAGGAGACTGGATGTCACCGTAAGCGATGCTGGAAAGAGCGCAGACGGTGAAGGCAAGGAGTAGAAAACGATTTTTCATGTGGCTTAATGATAATTAACAAAATTTGGGCGTCATTGGCAACCATTAAGTTGCGCTTTTTTACAGTCCTTTTGCCTGTTTTATCGCTTTCCACGCGGAAATTGGCGTACCAAAAGCTGCTGCGCCTGTTCGAGGGCCGCACGATCAGCCGGACTGGCCATCACATTGTTCATTTCCGCCTCATCACGGGCGTGGTCATACAGCTCGCTCGCCACCACGCTGCCAGTGTCAAAATCCCGCCATTCGGTATAACGCAGCGTCGGGGTGCGGACGCTCACCCCCATCACCTCCGGCCTGCCACGCGGGGTACGGTCCGGATAGGCAGGGCGGGGAAACTGCGTGTAGGCGGCAACTTTGATTTTAGCCTTGGGATCGTTCAGCAGCGGCACAAGGCTGACCCCGTCCAGGCCCGGCGCCTCCGGGACAGCGCACAGGGCGGTGATGGTGGGAAAAAGATCCACCATTTCCACCAGCGCATCCGTGCTGGCCCCGGCATGATTTGCCTGCGGTGGCACCACGATGAGCGGCACGCGCGCATCCAGCTCGAAGTTTGAGGTCTTGGCCCACAGACTGTGTTCTCCGATGTGGTAGCCGTGATCCCCCCAGAACACGATGAGAGTGGAGTCCAGCAGGCCCTGCTTTTCCAGCGCGGCGGTCACCTTCCCAAGCTGGGCGTCCATGTAGCTGATGGCGGCGAAATAGCCATGCCTCATCTCCGCCGCCTGCTCCGCTGTGGGCTGCTTTTGATCTTTCACCGGCCCCAGAATCTCGGTGCTCTGGTGAAAGGCGATCTCGGGGGCGGCAACAGGCCGTGCGGGATCGAGCACCGGCAGCCGGTCCCGCTGATACATGTCCCAGTATTTTTTGGGAGCGTTGAATGGGGCGTGCGGTTTCCAAAAGCCGACGGCAAGAAAAAACAGCTCGTCTTTGATCTCCCCCAGCACACGCACGGCCTCGGCGGCCACCCGCCCATCAAAATAGGCTTCGTCCGGCACATCGCGGCACTCACACAGCGGCACCTTGCCGTACTGGCGCAGGGTGCTGGAGAGCGTGGTCAGATTCGGCGGCAGCGGTCCACCGACCTGCGGCACGTCATCGCCGTGATTTGCGTAGTGCAGGAATTCCGGAGCGCTCCATGAGCGCGGGTCGCCATGCTCCTTCGTATGCCAGTTGTGGAAAATTTTGCCCACACAGCGGGTGGTGTAGCCGTGGTCCTTCATCCATCCGGGCAGCGTGTTCACCGCCGGCTTCAGCTCACGAAAATGCGTGCCATTCACATACAACCCCAGGGTGTCCGGACGCAGCCCGGTCAGCATGGAGGAGCGGGAGGGATTGCAGACCGCCTGCTGGCAGTAGGCCTTCCGGAAAATCATGCCGCGCTTCGCCAGCGCATCGAGATTAGGCGTTACCGCCACAGAGCCGTAGCAGCCCAGCTCCGGACGCAGGTCATCAGCCATGATGAACAAAACATTCGTGCGGGGTGCTGCGTGCAGCAGCGGGACGGACAGCAGAAAAATAGCCTTCAGGGCGGCAGCGCGACAAATCATCATCGGGCCATAACGCGCCATCCTCAGCAATATTGCCCGGCTGGCAGGCAAAAAAAGACTCAGTCCTGCTGCCCCTTCAGCTGGTTTCGCATGCTTCGCCACTCCGCGCGGTGGTTCTGCGCCCAGTCATTGAGCGCAAACTCAAACCCGATGTCATGGCCTTCGCTCTCACTGGCAAGCCACTTCAGGCGTTGAATTTCTTCCTGCTCGGCAAGGAATTCACCATAGGGAGTTCCAGCTTGGGCAGCTATGGTTGGACTGGGCATAGGCCACTCTCAGTGAGTTCACCCAAGATTCAAGCACGAGCTGTTGGGAGCCGGGTGGCTGCCATTTGCACCGCCTCAGGCTTTCCCCACCCGCCCTTGAGCTAAGAATTTTTCCACCTGTCAAAGAAAGCAAATGACAAGATCTGAGCACCCCTTATATAATTAAAGACTTAAAGTCACACGTTCATGCCGGAGTAGCTCAGTGGTAGAGCATCGCATTCGTAATGCGAGGGTCGCGGGTTCAAATCCCGCCTTCGGCTCCACCAACGCGTGTTTGCCATGACCCATCCGAGCATCGCTGACAATGATCCGCCACGCCGCAGCCGAGCCCGGCGGCGCGAGGCCATGATCAACGCCGTTGCCACCATTCTCGGCTGCATGGCCCTCGTGATCATGATCGCCACGGTCGTACGGGTCGTCATGATCAAGCTCTGGGAGTCCGCCCGGGTCAATCCTGAGTACGTTCAGTCGATGTACGACAATGATAAGGATCATCACTGGTCAGGCAATATCAAAGAGCAGCCTTCCCTCCTAGGCGATCCCTCCGAAATCCGTCCGTCCATAGGCGCCGCCCCCCGTGGAGTCAGCCCCAACACTCCTGTCAGCTCCCAGTCCAGTTCATTGAAACTCATGGCTTCAGGCTCCCCAAGTCCCTCCGCCATTGTGGACATCGAGAGCAAAAGATCCCAAATTGAACGCACACTTCGTGGTTTTTTTGAAGCCTCCACCACGGACCAGCAGCTCGCTTTTGTCCGTGATCCCCAGCGTGTGCGTCCATTGATGGAGCATTACTACAGCAGCCATCCTCACGCTCCGCTCGAGTGGAAAACTCTTGGCTGGGCGCTGCCGGTGGAGGAGGAAGGCTACCGTCTCGGGTATGCTCAGGCCGTTTTTGCCAATGCCGAGCCTGTCAGCCTCATCATTGAAGAAATGGTGGACGGCACCTTCCGGGTGGATTGGGAAAGCTCGGTTCGTTATGGCGAAATCGATTGGGAGGAGTTCATCAAAACCCAGCCGTCCGCGCCCACACTCCTCCGCGTGATCGCCTCCAAACCTCAGAATATTCCGCCTGAGGCCGCTCCGATGGGCAGCGAACTGCTCGAAATCAAGCATCCTGACGATAATGACGTCGTTTATGCCTACTTTGATCGTAAAGATCCTAAATTCCACCCCCTTCTCCAGCAACTCCAGACCGGAAACTGGAAAGATGTCCCCTTAACTTTACGACTTTGTTTTCCAGGCCCAGCAGGC
>NZ_JBAQCR010000395.1:0-60066 GCF_049294395.1 Prosthecobacter sp. | reverse complement strand
GCCATACATCTGCAGATTCAAACGACCGCTGACGGTGAGCATGGAGTCGCGGATGGATTCGGCTTCGAGGCGGCGTGATGGGTAGCGCCAGAGGTAGCGGACATCGGAGTCGATGGTCTCATTCTCTTTGATGCTCTGCGACGACTGCCCATAAGTCTCTGACAACAGGATGAGGCGGTGCATGTGCTTCACGCTCCAGCCGCTGCGGATGAATTCCGCGGCGAGATAGTCGAGGAGTTCGGGGTGGGTGGGCTTCATGCCCATGCGGCCGAAGTCGCTGGGGGTTTGCACGAAGCCGGTGCCGAAGTGGCCCTGCCAGATGCGGTTCACCATGACGCGGGCGGTGAGGGGATTCTGTGCGCTGGCGATCCAGTCGGCGAGGGCGCGGCGGCGGTCCTGTTCGGCGGATTCTTTGGGGAGTGTCACGTTGCCGAGGGCACTGAGCACGGCGGGGGTGACGGCTTCCTTGGGCTGCTCGGGATCGCCGCGATTGAGGAGGTGAATATCGTCCGGGGTGCGGAAGGTGCCGGCGAAGACTTTCTGCTGGTTGACGGCCTGGGCGATTTGTTTCTCGGTGCGTGACTTCTCCTCGAAGAGCGGGCGGGCGCGTTTGTTTTCGGCGGGGGTGAGGCCCTTGAGTGTGGGCTTGGCGAGCTTCTTGTTCGTGGGGTCAAACTTCTGGCGGTCGCTGGCATCGGCCACGGTGTGCCAGTGGCCTGCGGCATCGCTGATTTCGATTTGGTAATCGGTGGCGAGACGGTCGGTGAATTTGCCATCGCGGTCGCGGCTCCAGACGACGCGCTCGACGGTTTGCTCCTGCGGGAACTCGAGTTCCACCCAGCCTTTGCCGAGTGCGTTGGAAAGCCAGCTGCGTGAGTTGCCGTAGCGGCCGTCATTGAGGAAGCGGAGTTCGTGGCGCTCGGCCACGCCGATGTCGCCGGAGGATTTGCGCTTGGTGCCGGTGGTGGCGAGGGCGACGTTTTCTCCGCGGGTGTTGAAGACTTCGAGTTCATCGATGCAGGGCTCCAGGTTGGTGGTGGCCTTGATGGTGAAGCGCAGGCGCTGCGTCTTCACGGGGGGAAAGCGGTCCGAGTTTTCGCGGGCGTTGATCATGGGGCGCTCGGCACCGGATTTCGCCATGGGCACGAAGTGGGCGAGTTCTTTGTCGATCTCTGCGAGGCGTGCTTTGAGCTTTTTCTCCTCCGCGCGTGCGGCTTCGGCTGCGGGCGTGTGAAGATCGCGGTCGGCGTATTCGACACCGGCGACGAAGGCCTGCATGGCGTAGTAATCCTTGGCGGTGATGGGGTCGAACTTGTGATCGTGGCAGCGTGCGCAGCCGACGCTGAGGCCGAGGAAGGTCTGGCCGATGTTCATGACCATCTCATCGATGGAGTCCTGCCGTGCGAGGCGCTTGGAGGCATCGTCCTTGCCGATCTGGCCGGGGAGCAGCACGGAGGCGGTGACGAGGAATCCCGTGGCTGCGTCCTGGCCCATGGCATCTCCCACGATCTGCTCTTTGATGAAGCGATCGTAAGGCGTGTCGTTGTTGAAGGAGCGGATGACGTAGTCGCGGTAGGGCCAGGAATTGGGGCGCTCGGTGTTGACCTCAAAGCCGTGCGTGTCGGCGTAGCGCACGACATCGAGCCAGTGCTGGGCCCAGCGTTCGCCGTAGCGTTCGCTCTTGAGCAGACGGTCCACTAGATGCTGGATGCTGGAGGCTCGATCCTGGATGAACTCTTTTTCGAAGGCGGTGGTTTCTTCGGGTGTGGGTGGCAGGCCGATGAGGTCGAAGGTGATGCGGCGGATGAGCGAGACAGGATCTGCGGGAGGAGAGCGATGGAGGTTTTTTTCGGCGAGCTTGGCGTCGATGAATGTGTCGATCCTTTGAGGAGAACTTGGAACTTGAAGCGGCTTGAAGGACCAGTGATCGCGGCGGTCTTCGAGTTTGGCGAGGTCGACGCCGTCGGGCCATGGGGCGCCTTCGTTGATCCAAGTGGTGAGGGTGGCGATGTCGCTGGCGGGGAGCTTGCCTTTGGGGGGCATGAGTTCATCGTCGTCATCGGTGGTGATGAAGTGGATGAGCGGGCTGTCGCTGGCTTTGCCGGAGATGATGTCGGGCGAGTGTTTGTCTCCGCCTTTGAAGGCAGCGGCTTTGATGTCGAGGCGGAGGCCGGACTTTTGTTTTTTCTCGCCATGGCAGATGTAGCAGTGCTTCTGCAAGATGGGGCGGACCTCGCGGACGAAATCAACGGCAGCGGCAAGGCTGGAAGAGGTGAGGAGAAGGAGAGCGGCCAGCTTCATGAAGTGGGATCAGCGGTAAGGATTGCCTGCGGCGTGCAGGGCGCGGAGTTCATCGTCAGACATGGCGCGGCCGAGCAGGAGGAGTTCATCGACACGACCGCTGAGCTTGCGGTCCTGCTGGTTCCAGTTGCCGATCTGCGCGGGACCGAGGCGTGCGGGATGTGCGGTCTGCAGGTGAGTTTCACTGTCTAGCTGACCATTGAGATAAAAGCGCACGGTGCCGCGTGTGGAATCATAGACGGTGGCGAGGTGAACCCAGCGGCCTTGCTCTGGCAGCACGGGGGTGCGGGAATCGGGGTGGCCCTGGCGCTCGGTCGACCCGGGGGCAAGGGTGTTGCCGATGAGGGCGAGGCGCATGGTGGTGTCGCGGTTGACGATCCAGTGCACCTGGCCGGGATTGTTGCCGCTCCAGCCATCCGTATGTAGCAGGGACTGGTAGGGCGCGCCGAGGCGGTCAATGCGCACCCAGGCGGCGAGTGTGAGCTGCGGCCAGTCGCGGCCACCGCCGACATCAAGCTTCAAGTGATCGCCCACATTCACAACCTCCGGCGCGTGCGAGCCCGGCCAGCGGCCCTGCACGCGGCGGTACACGCCGGGGAGTTCCTCGGCGGATTCAAAGTCGAGCAAGGCAATGAGCGCGGGGTCCTGCTTCAATGCGGCGACGGCTGTGGCGGAGAGCGCGCGCTGACCAGCGGCGAGTCCGGCGGTGAGGCCGGGGAGTTCATCCGGCTGGATGAAGGCGGAGGAGCGCAGTTCGCGGGAGGTGCTGGCGCCTTGAGCAAACGACACGGCGTCGCCACCACGCAGGCTTTGATTGGCCTGAGCGCCGGAGGCCTTGGTGATGACTTCGCCCTGAAACACGTGGACCTCCGCGGAGCCGCTGGAGGGCACATCCACTCCAAAGCGTGTGCCGAGATCCACGGCGTCTCCGGTGGGAGTGATGACGGTGAAGCCCTTGGCTGAAGGTGGTACATCGGCAGCAAGGCGGCCGCGCTTCATGTGCAGACGCTGCGCGGACTCAAAGCGAAACTCTGCGGGTGCCTCGATGACGATGCGTGCGCCGCGTGCGGTGGTGAGGGAGATGCTGCCCGCATCGATGTGGTAGGTTTCGCCACGCAGTTTTGTGCCATCGGCAAGCTCCACCACACCGGCGGCTTTGCCCACGGTGGCAAAGGCGCGATGGGTGTCCTGCCAAAACCAGGCACCGAGGAACAGGGAGAGGCAGGCGGCGGCGGCGAGCCAGCGTGGCGAAGCGGTGAGCCAGCGGGTGGGCTTCGCAGGCTTCGCGGTGACTTGAGGTGGTGTCCAGTCTGCGGCCAGAGCAGCGAGGGCGGAGTCCACATTGAGCAGTTCGGCGAATTCACGACGTGCTGCGGCATCGGCCAGCAGCAGGGCATTGAGCTGCTGCAGCTGCGGCGGCGTGATGGTGCCGTCGAGATAGGCGGTGGTGAGGACTTCCAGCTCGGCTTTCATGAGGCCACCTCCTGAGTCATGGCGCGGCGGATGCAGTCGAGCAGGAGCTTGCGCATGCGGTGCAGCCACTGGTAAAAGCCGGGGACGCTGCGGCCGCTGTCCTGTGCGACGGTTTGGATGCTGGAGTCGGGCTGATAGGCCTGCATGAGGAGGCCGCGCTGCTCTTCGGGCACCTTTTGCATGCAGAGCTCCAGGGCCTCGCGCTGGCGCTCCAGCAGGGGTTCCATGGTGGTGGTCTCCTCGGCGATCTTGGTGATGACTTCTTCATCCAGCACGAGGCGGTCGCGACCGCGATCCCGCAGCCAGGCGAGGACCTCATAGCGTGCCACGCCGAAGGCCCAGGCTTTGAAGTCTGCGCCCTCGCGCAGGGTGTCGAATTTTTCCCAGAGCACGACGCTGATCTCCTGCATCACATCATCCGCGTCTGCGCGTGCGGGCACCAGCCTCCGCACATGGGCGCGGATGGCGGGCTCATGAGCGGTGAAGCTGCGCAGGAAGCGGTGGTGGCGTTCGTTTTCGGAGGGAGACATGAGTGGGCTTATGTTCTTATCTCCGCCAGAAGTGCTGATTTTACGGATGAATGTGAATTGACCCAAAACAGAGGTTTGCAGGCGGGATCTGTTATTTTTTGCTTCCCGAAATGTAAATAAACGCTTATTATCAACCCATTACGCCTATCGAGGCTTCAATCTGCCACCCCCTGCGCATGCCGCCCCCTGTCCTCCAAGAACGCCATTCAGTTCGTAAGAACGAATTTGCGCCTTTGATTGAGTGTGACGAGCTGCTGCGGGAACTCATGGCGCAGGGCGGTCCGATGCCGAATGACTATGCGCAGATGAACCGTACGCTGCGGCTGCTGGGAGATGCTGTACGCGCCAAGGTGATCGCCCGGGATGATGTGCTTGCTTACGCTCAAGACGTTACAAATAGGCATCTGGAAGGGACGATGCAGGCGCGGGCGCTGGGGAAGAAATACGGCTACAGCGGTGATTTTGAGATCATTGAGGCCATCTACACGATGCAGATCGCCCAAGAGCCGCACCTGCGGCGCTGGGATCTCTACTTTCACTCCCAGGCGGCGCCGAATGCGGTGCGAAACCGGAAGGCCTACTTTCACCAGCTGCTGAATTCACACGCCGCCGGGCGCACCAAGGCGCCGCTGAGCGTGCTGAACGTGGCCAGCGGCCCGGCGCGTGACGTGCGTGAGTGGGTGCTGGACAACCCGGACTGCGATGTGTTTTTTGACTGCGTGGACGCCGAGATCCACGCCATCGAGCGGGCGAAGAAGCTGTGCGTGCCGTTTGCCAAGCGGGTGGAGTTTTACCACCGCAATGTGCTGCGCTTTCTGCCGGCCAAGGGCTACGAGCTGGTGTGGTCGGCGGGGCTGTTTGACTACCTCACGGACCGGACGTTTGTCTTTCTGCTCAAGGCACTGATGGCCGTGACGAAGCGGGGCGGAGAGGTGGTGGTGGGAAATTTCTCCGACCACAATCCGAGCCGAGACTACATGGAGCTGCTGGGCGACTGGGTGCTGCAGCACCGCACGCGGGATCATCTGCGCGCCCTGGCGCTGGAGGCGGGAGCGCCGGCGGATTCGATCGAGGTGATGTGGGAGCCTGAGGGCGTGAATCTGTTTTTGCACATCCGGCGGTAGGGGGGCGGACCAGGCTAGTCGGGATGCAGCCCTCTGAAAACCATGGCCGCAAAGACGACGGCACACCAAATGATGAAAACTGTAAGCAGACAGCGGTCTGACCTTTGGCGTGTTTTGTCATCATAGTGGGGACGCTGGCCTCCTTCTTTTGTGGGCCTCATTTTGTCGATGCGCCATCGCATCATGAGGCCAGCCAAGGGGCCGCCCCAGATTCCGAAGATCAAACAAGTGGCCGGGAGGACCCAGGAAGAAACGCCGTCAGGCGGATACTGAATGCCGCGAGCCGCCAGCACCCGCGTGGCGGTGCCGAGGGCGGCTTCCTCCCAGGGTTTTGTCCAAATCTCGCGGAAGTCCAAGATCTTGAAGAGATGCTCTGTGGGGCACTGCTCGAGATACAGAGTTTCATTCGTCCAGATCTGCGTGGGGGCGAGCCTGGGACCAACGGCAGCGAGAGCTCGTGCGGCATCCTGCGGTTTGACGAAAAGCCGCTGACCTGCGGACCAGCCCTCGAGAAAGCGGCGCAACTCGTCCACCTCCGATTCGCCGTGGGCCAGTTCGCAGGGGATGCCGAGTTCAAACAAGGTCAGGCATGCGAGCTGCCCGTCCTCCTCGGACCGAGCTTCGCCGATGGCGATGTAGCCATGGTGCTCGACATGGTCATCGTGATCATGCTCGGAGGTTTGGTGGTAGGCCATCTATTGCGCGAATACCCGGCGGCAGCCGGATGGCAAGGGGAGAAGTGAAGCGGGGGCTGATCCACGCGGCTGCAGCAGGAAACCACGGCATCAAATTCATGCGAAAAAGATGCCGCCATCTTCTGCGCCCACTTCCAAAGGCCGCGCCTCGATGCGCTTAAGTGTCTGTGTTTTGCCATGGGTTGCCACGATTGGGCAGGTGCTCTGAACAAAAGATGCCAGATGCCACGCCTAAGTGCGGCATCTGGGCATCTTTTTTGGGGCGTGGGAATTGAAGGCCACCGAGGGGGATGCGCCGGCCGGATTGCATCAGGCAGGACTGAGCATCCTTGGCTGGTGCTGTGCGACGCAGAACCGAAAGAGGGGGGAGGGCTTTCCGCTCTGCTGCGGCGGGCAGGCGCCGTGGTGGTGAGCGAGCTCTTTGACATCCACTGCATCAAATGCGGGCAAAAAAGATGCCGCAGATGCGCTCTTTGGCGGTCGCAGGATGCCAACGGTTGCCATCAAATGCCATTCCATGCCATGACGTGCACACATTTGCGGTGGTGGCCTGAAAAAGATGCCGTGATGCCGTGCTTAGGCGTGGCATCTGGCATCAAATCCGGCTGGGAGCCATCTGCCGGCGTCAGACCAGCCAGAAGAACAGGATGGCGATGCTGGTCGGCAGCAGGGCTCCGAGGAAGAGGCGCAGGGGGCTGATGCCTTCGTTGGAGAAGGCCTTGGAGCTTTGCAGGATGCCGATGCCGGCTGGATTAGGGGCATTGGCGATGACGGTGAGGCCGCCGCCGGTGACGGCACCGGCGACGAGGGCGTACTGGAGCTTGGGGGAGATGCCTTCGACCAAGGAGCCGAGATAGGTCAGGGCGGCATTGTCGGTGAGGGCGGTGAGGCCGGTGGCGCCGAAGAACATGCTGGAACCATCCAGCCCGGCGATGAGCGGCTGCAGCCACCAGGACTGCAGCGATCCGAGGGTGACGAGACCGGCGAGGAAGTAGCCGACGAGCAGGCCTTCACGCAGGCGCAGATCATCCTGGAATTCCTGCGTGGCGCTGACCATGCCGAGGAAGAGCATGAAAACGCCGAAGAAGACATCCGGGTGATGCGCGAACAACACGACCAGCGCCAGGAAGACAACATGCAGCAGCGTGAGCCATGCGGGCAGGGGCCGCGCGGGCTGCTCCACCACTTCCACCCGGCTCAGCTCGGCCCGGTAGAAAAAGGTCACAATAGCGGTGGCGACGATGCAACTGGCGACGGCACGCCAGCCAAAGTGGGTGAGCATGAACCAGGAGTCCCACTGCCACTTGGAGGCGACCATGAGCACGGGCGGCGCGGCAAAATGCGTGAGCGTGCCGCCAATGGAGATGTTCACAAACAGCAGCCCGAGCGTGGCGTAGGCGAGGCCTGTGCCGATGCCGCAGTCGAAGTAACGGCGTTTGAGAAGGATTGCGATCAGGGTCATCGCCGCTGGCTCGGTGATGAGCGAGCCCAGCAGGGTGCCGAAGGACAGGGCGGCAAAGTAGTAGGCCACGCTGGCCTGAAACGGCAGCACGCGTGCGAGGCCTGAGATGCAGGTCTCCGCGAGCTGCACCACGGGGCGGGTCGCCGCCACGACCATGACGACGAAGACAAACTTGGGCTCGGTGAAGTTCAGCCCGTCGATGTAAACCACCGCGTCATGGAGCGAGTGTTTCAGCGCGGCGATTCCCGCGAACAGCGCCGCCCCCCAAAGGCCAAAGACGACTTCGGTTTCGGCCAGGAAATGCAGGATGTTCTCCATGATGGAGCCTTCGGGATAGCGATGGGCCCAGTGGGCGAAGCGCTTGACCGCAAAGGTGTGCAGCACGGCGAGTGCGAAGAGCGTGGTCGCGAGGATTTCGATGGGGGAGGCGGTCATGCTTTGGAGGTGTCAGGCAATGGCAGATATTTGTTTGGCAGCCTGGCGGAGGATGGGTGAATTAACCAGCGAAACTGGCTTTGTCGTGCGCTTCTGCGGCTTGAATCAGCCGCCCATTTACCCCGGCAAACGCATGAAGTGCATTCATCGGCCGTGTCGTTGTCGAGACTCTGGCTGCATTCATGGACACTGGAGCAGAAATCATCCGAAATTTCTCTCATGAACCGGGGGGCGCTCGTAGCCTGATCTTGCCTTGGCTCCATTGCTGCGTTTCTCTTTACGCCCCCCTATGAAACATCCTCACCTCATCCGAAGGTCCCGCCGCGCGGGCGCATCCTTCCATGATCATTTGCCCGCATGAGTTTTGATCTCTGGGTGACCCTCATCACGCTCCTGGGAGCCGTCATGCTCTTTGCCACGGAAAAGCTGCCGGTGGACATCGTCGCGCTGCTGGCCGCGGCCGTTCTGCTCATCACAGGGGTGGTCACGGTGGAGGAGGGAATCGCGGGCTTTTCCAATCCCGCCGTCATCATCGTGGGCTGCATGTTCGTGCTCAGTTCAGCCTTGCAGAAGACGGGTGCGCTGGATGCCCTGGGCAGGCTGCTTGCCAAAAGCGGCGGCAGCAGCCCGGGCATGTTCTGCATGCTCGTCATGCTCTGCGTGGTGCCCGTCTCCGCCTTCGTCAACAACACGGCGGCCGTTGCCGTCTTTCTGCCGCTGGTCATCGCCGCTGCCGCCGCTAGAAAGATCCCCGCCTCACGCGTGCTAATCCCGCTGAGCTTTGCCTCCCAGTTCGGCGGCGTGTGCACGCTCATCGGCACCTCCACCAGTCTCCTCGTGAACTCCATCTACGAGAAGTCAGGTCTCGGCAGCTTCAGCCTGTTTGAATTTGCTCCGCTGGGCCTGTTGCTGACGCTGGCCGGGGTCGCCTACCTGGTGTTTTTCGGCGGCTGGCTGCTGCCGGCGCGCCGCGCGGAGCAGCTCACGGATGTTTATCAGCTTGGCGAGTATGTCACGGAGCTGCGCGTCATGGCGGGCTCGCCGCTCATCGGCCAGCGCATTGGCCAGACTCCGCTGTCACGTGAGCATGACGTCACCGTGCTGGAGATCCGTCGTGCCACCCACACCATCATGGCCGCCGTGGGTGAGAGCGTGCAGGAGCAGGATCTTCTGCTCGTTCGCGCAAGGCCGGACAAGCTGCTGGCAGTCACCACCAAGCTGAAGCTTGAAATCGAGCCCGAGTTCAAGCTGCGGGATGAAACCATCCGCTCCAAGGAGGTGAAGCTCTGTGAAACCATCGTCCCTCCAGGTTCGCCCTTCATCGGGCGCACGCTGGCGGAAATCCGCTTTGGCCAGAAAACCGGCGTCATCGCCCTGGCCGTGCAGCGCACCGGCCAGGTGCTGCGTGAAAAGCTCTCCAGCGTGAGGCTGCGCATTGGAGATGCCCTGCTGCTGCTGGGAGAGCAGGCGGGCATCGACCGCGTGCGTGCGGAGGACGGCCTGCTCGTCCTCAATGAGCTGGAGGCACCGGTGCGCCAGCGTGGCAAGACATTGCTGGCATTGGGGGTGTTCGTTCTTGTCGTCGTGCTCGCCGCACTGAAAATTTTACCCATTCTCGTCGGTGCCCTCGCGGGAGTGCTGGTGCTCATCATTCTGCGCTGCCTGCGCCCGGAGCAGGCTTATGGTGCGGTGGACTGGCGCGTGCTCGTGATGCTGGCGGGCATCCTGCCGCTGGGCATCGCCATGCAGAAGACCGGCGCCGCGCAGACCATCACGGATGTGGTGCTCCGCCTTGCCGGGAGGGATGATCCCGTGGCCCTGCTTGCCGCCATCTATCTCGTCACGGCCATCCTCACGGAGTTCATGAGCAACACCGGCGCTGCCGTGCTGATCGCTCCCATTGCCATCGCCACGGCGCATAGCATCGGCCTTGATCCCAAGCCCTTCCTTGTGGCCGTGACCTTCGCCGCCTCCACCAGCTTTGCCACCCCCGTGGGCTACCAGACCAATACGATGGTGTACAATGCGGGCGGTTATCGCTTCAGTGACTTCGTCCGTGTGGGGGTGCCCTTGAACCTGCTCTTCTGGGGCTTGTCCGTGTATTTCATCCCGCTGTTCTGGCCGTTTGTGGCGCGGCCTTGACGGGAGGACAGCACCGGCACGGCGTCAGGCTGGAGGTTTCAGCGTTGTGCAGCATCGCTTGAAACGCGGAGCAGGCAGGCTACATCGCAGGGATGTTCCGTCTTTCCATTCTCCCGCTTGCTCTCTTCATGCTGCTTGGTGCCGCCCGCGTGGATGCGGAAACTCCCGAGCGCATGGTCTTGATGGTGAGCGTGGATGGCCTGGCGAACTTCTACCTCGACGATCCCGTGGCGGAGATCCCGACGCTGCGCCGGCTGGCCGCCGAGGGGGCGCGTGCGCAGGGCATGATCGCCTCGATGCCCACGGTCACCTGGCCCAACCACACCACGCTGGTCACGGGCGTCCATCCCGGAAAACATGGGGTTCTTGGCAACAGCGTGCTTGATCGCGTGAAGAACGAGATCGTGCCGCTGGTGGTCGATCCCATTTTCAACAAGGACGAGCTTGTGAAGGTGCCGACGATCTACGACCTCGCGAAACAGGCGGGACTCAAGACGGCAGCGTTGATCTGGCCTGCGACTCGAGGTGCGCGTACGCTGGACTGGACCATCCCGGATGTGGGCTCGATCGCGTTGGTGAAGCAGTTCGCCACACCCTCGCTGCTGGAGGAGTTCACCGCGAAAGGCATCCCTTGGGGCATGCAGGAGGAGTGGTGGAACACCGGGCGCATCGCGGAGAGGGACCGCATGTTTGCGCAGATGGGGAAGCATCTGCTGGGCCTTCATCGCCCGCATCTGCTGCTCATGCATTTTGTGGAGCTCGATCACGCACAGCACCGGTTTGGTCCCCGCTCACCGCAGGCCTATGCCGCATTGAAAAATCAGGACGCGTGCGTGGCCGAGCTCTGGCAGGAGCTGCAGCGCACTCATGGCGGGCGCGCGACGCTGGTGGTGGTGTCTGATCATGGTTTCGTGTCCTACCGCCGGCGAGTTCTGCCGAATGTGCTGCTGCGGCAGGAGGGATTGCTCACCGCGCTCGGGACGCGCATCACGGGCGGCAGTGTCCGCGCCGTGGCGCAGGGCGGAGCCTGTTTTGTTTATGTGCTGCGGGATGAAGACCGTGCGGCGCAGGTGGCGAAGCTCGCCGAGCAGTTCCGCCAGCTGGAAGGCGTGGGAGCCGTGATCTCTCAGGGTGACTTCGCCGCCCACGGGCTGCCTGATCCAGCGAAGAATCCGCAGATGGCTGACCTCGTGCTGTCGGCGGCGAGCGGTTTCAATTTCGTGGACTCGCCGATCGGCGACGTGGTGGTGACGCCTCCGGATGGGGTGACCAAGGGCTCACACGGATCTGACGCCGCAGAGCCGGACATGCACGCGACGTTTGTCGCCTGGGGCGCGGGCATCCAGGCGGGTGCCCGGTGCGGCACGGTCAGCAACACCTCCGTGGCACCGACGATTGGCGCCTTGCTCGGCTTGAAGGTGAAAAACATGGATGGTCCCGTCTTGCAGCCGCTCTTGGACGGCAAGTAGGCTGCTTCTCCGCCGCCAAGAGATCATTTGCTATCTTGGCAGTAGTGGGCATCCACCCGACATGGGGCGTCAAGGCAGCAATGGCCGCCACTCACCTTGGGTCCAGTCGAGGTATTCGGTGCTGCGGAACTGCTTTTTGTAGTCGTAGACGCTGGGCTCGCGGGTGGCGTAGCCGGAGTAGAGATGGCGGAGGCCGGCGGTGCGGCAGTGCTGGATCTCCAGCAGCAGGGTGAGGATGCCGAGGCTGCGCCGGGAGTGCTCCGGCTCAAAGAGGCCGTAGACGCTGGAGGCGGCGTGCTGGCCGACATCAAGGAAACTGGCGGCGATGAGGCGGGGGCCGTCAAACACGCGGATCATGCGGCATTCGCAGGGGCCCTGGGTGGGATCGGGGCCGAGGAAGGTTTCCAGGGTTTCGGGGATGTTGTGGGTGAAGCGCTGCTTGTGGCGCTGGAAGAGGGCGCGCAGTTCGTCATCGATGGCGGCGGGGGCGATCTCGGTGCGCAGGTCGGCGTTCTTGTTCAGCACGCGGCGCTGGCTTTTGGAGAAGGTGCAGCAGTCGAGATCAATGCGCAGCGGGGTGATGGTCTGCAGGCCGCCGTCCTGGGCACGCTGGGTGCTGTAGCGGAAGAAATGCCTGCCAAAATGCCGCCAGCCTAACGCCCAGGCATGATCCATGATTTCCGCAGGCACGGAATCACAGATGAATGCTTCGTCGAACACTGGCGTCATAGGGTGGGCCTTATTAATCCAGTCCCGCAGATTGACAATCCCGCGCCCGCCCGCACACTCCGAATCCGGCAGCCCCACACGCCCATGAACCTCCTGCAACGCATCGAACGCGTCTTTTTCTGGCTCTCCGCAGCCTCCTCCGACAACCTCGATGCCTGTCCGGCGTGGGAGCGGCGCAAGTACGTGGCCTTTGGCGCCACGGTGCTGGTGCCCTCCACGTTTGCCATCATCGCCTGCGCGTATGCGCTGAGCACGCTGACGGACAACTGGTACATCATCGCGCCGGTGTCGCTGGTGTGGTCGTTCATCATCCTGACGGTGGACCGTGCGCTGCTGGCCACGTATCGCGCCTACCAGGGCTTCTTCCGCAAGATCTCGCAGTTCTCGCTGCGCCTGGTGGTGGCCGCGCTGATGGGGGTGACGATTTCGCATCCGCTGACGCTGCTGCTGTTCAAGGACACGATTTCCTCGGTCATCGAGAAACACCGGCAGAGCGAGATCGAGGCGGCGCGTGAAGTTTCGAAGCAGCAGAAGGTCGCCGTGGAGGCGCGGCTGGTGCCGCTGGAGGAAGAGATCGCCAAACAGCGCGAGAACTGGAACGCGACCTTTCAGGCGAAGTTTCTGGATGAGAGCGGCAAGCCGATCGAGAAGCCGCTGACGGAAGATGAGAAGGCGGCCAAGGCGGAGCGCGAGGCGAAGATCGCCGATGCGGTGGCTCCGGGCAAAGAGCGCCTGACGAAGCTGGACACGGAGATGGCCACGCTGAGCAAGGAGTACCAAAAGATCGCCGAGGAGCTGAACCACTGGCAGACGGAATTTGAGCGCGAGGTCAATGGCCAGCGCAGCGGCATCATCGGCCTGGGGCCACGTGCCAAGAGCATTCAGGAAGACCAGCTCACCTGGCGGCGTGCGGAGTCCGCGCGTCTGAGCGGCGTGCTGGACACGATGACGAAGACCCGCGTCGCGGTGGTGGCTGAGATCAAAGCGGCTGAAGACGGTGTGAACACCGCGCTGGATGCCCAGGCGGCCGAGAAGGCAGCGCTCGACAAGGCGGAGCGGGATCGCGTCGCGATGCTGAAGCAGAAGGTGCAGACGGAGCAGGCGGACCAGTTTGTGGGCCAGCAGAACGCCATCCGCGAGACGCTCAAAACGCAGATCGACGCGCTGCTGCTGCAGCAGAAGAATCTGCACACGGAGATCACCCAGCTCATTAAGGACGAGGACACACGCATCTCCGGCATCCGCGCAGAGCCGCGCCGTGACATTCTCACGCAGACGCTGGCGCTGCATGAGCTGTTTGAGCAGGGGGCTCAGGGCGGCACGTTTGCTCTCGTCGCCTACCTGGTGCTGACGCTGCTCTTCATGCTGGTGGACACGATTCCGCTGATCATGAAATTCTTCTCCAAGCCCGGCCCGTATGACACGCTGCTGGACCGAGAGGAAATGGGTTTTGAAGGCGAGCGCAAAGCCTTCATGGAAGGCTTCAGTCTGCAGATGAAGGAGCTGGCGGGGAGCAAAATGCTGAATCTGACGCGCAACAAGACGCTGGAGCGTTCTTTGATCACCAGCGTGGATGGTGCGCGTTCCGCGAAGGAGTTCCTGGTGTACCTCATGGACCTGGAGCGCGACTTTGAAGAGCGGAGCCGCATTGCGCGCGAACTGGCCGCCAAGAGCGGTGTCAGCCACACGGCCGAAGCGATCGAGGAGATGTCGCGTAATTTCTACGCCGACCTGCGCGAGCGCATGGAGAGGTTCTTCCACGATGATGCCAAGCGCGGGACCCCGGCGACTGGGCGGGCGTAAAGTACGACAGGCATTCCTGCCTGTCGATCAGCGGCGGTGCAGGCTGTCTCGCTCACGCTTCACTCCAAACCGGCCTTCAATAGTCATGATCGCCGGTTTGCCAGCTGCAAACTTTGTGCTTTTGCGCAGCGATGGAACCGGCTCAGAAGGGCTTCCACCGGCGCGGTTATGATACGGCGCTGCGTGAGCGCTGGTCGACCGACAGGAGTGTCCATCGTACTGGCCTGATGCTCAGCTAAAGAATCGTCCTGCTTTGATGAGGTGATGTCTTTATTTTGTCACCTGGCTTCTTCGGCAGCTTATTTGCGCGACCGCTTGGGCAGGTCTTTCTCACGGATCAGGAGCTCGGAGTTTTTGACTGTCCCCAATTCGTGTCCTTGACCGGCTTTTACTTCTTTAAAGGCCTCTTCTGCAGTCTTGGCGGCAACTTCAATGAGGGTCTGCTTTGTCTCAACGCGTTCGACGGTGATGTGAGATGACATGGCTTTTAAGTGGATTCCCCGTGAAATCGCGTGCACCCCCAAAGTCGCGTGCATATTTCAGAGGGAAATTTTGGCGCAATGATGTGCTTTGAAGCGTAGATTTCGACCATGCATTCAATGATCATAAAAACCCGGTTGCTGCCTTCCCGGGACGACTTCAGAGCGATCGTGGAGGCCTCCGCTAATCACGGGCGCATTTAGACGCATCTGATGATGCCAGCAGATGCGAAGAGTCATGCCAAATGATCACGCCCCACCCAAACCAACCTTCAGATGTCGGAGTGTTGGGGCAGTGCCTGAAAGAAAACAGCGCCCGGATCATGGCCGAATGCGCCGTGGCTTTTGAAGCAAGGGGGCAGGGGCATCAATCCATCTTGGATTCGATTCAAACGAATCTGCCGCTGCTGCTGGACGAATTGATTTTGGTGCTTCCTCACGTGATGACCGGGGAGGCACCAATGCCGCCAAGCCCTGCGGCAGGAATGGAGTGCCACACGGGGCATCGGCTTGATGTGGTCATCAAGGCGCTGGGAGGCATCAGAGAGGTGGTGGTGCTGGAGATTTTACGGTTGAAGGGATGCGTTGCAGACGCGTCTCTGGCCGAGGCCTGTCGAGAGGCGCGGCTTTTTTTTGATGTCAAGGTCGCGAACTACTGCCTGCACTTCGTGGCGGCGCAAGAGGCGGAGATTGCCTTGCACGCCAGCCAGCTCAAAGACGCGAACGAGAGACTGATGGCGGCATCAGAAATCTCCAGGGCGGCCGCTCATTCCAGAGTGCAGCTTTTGCAGGGGGTGACCCATGAACTGCGCAACTCCCTGCAGTCCGTCTTGCTCAATGCAACATCTCTGGTGGAGGGGCCCAGAGACCCTGGAGTGAATGAGGTCATGGACAGGCTGGCAATGAACGGCACTCACTTGCAGAGGCTTCTCGACCGGCTGCAAAGCTATGCACCCCTGCTGGCGGGCGAATCTCCGGCCCAGAGTGATCGCGTGAATTTGGATGCTTTTTTGGAAGCGCTGGAACAGAGGCATCGCGCTCTGGCAAGAACCACGCAAACGCGGCTGACGTGCCAAAGGACCAGCGGGCCGGCGACGATCACAACCGATCTGAAGAAGCTCAATGCCATTGCCGACAATTTAGTGACCAATGCCATTCGCGCTGCCCAGACGGGAGTAGTCCAAGTCGAAGTTTCAGGAGATGGGGCGGAGGGTGTTCTGCTGAAGGTCTCGGACAACGGGAATGGAATCAGCGTGGTGGAGGCACGACAGATGTTTTGTGTGATGCATCACGCTCCTGCTTCCCATTTTCCCGGGCTGAGGCTGGGGCTGCTCGCCACACGGCATCTGGCGCATCTTCTGGGTGGCGAAATCACGTTTGAATCCGAGGTGGGGAAGGGGGCATCCTTTGGGGTGACACTGCCCAATCTTTCCGCTCGTCATTGATGGTGGCAGATCGGTAGAAGCCGGAATGGTACGGGCGAAGCCGATCCAGCGTACTTGGGCAGCAAGAGTCGGCCAACTCGGCCCGTATGTTGCTATGTGAAAACCATGCCCCCCATGATGCCTTTCAGCCGTCGCGAGATGTTGCGCAATTCCTGCGCGGGATTTGGCTATCTGGCGCTGCAGGGCGTGCTGGGGCTGGAATCTGCCAAGGCGGCGGTGATTGATCCGTTGGCGCCGAAGCAGCCGCATTTTCCGGCCAAGGCCAAGCGGGTGATTTTCCTGCTGATGAAGGGCGGTCCCTCGCAGGTGGACACGTTTGATCCGAAGCCGATGCTGGACCGCGATCACGGCAAGCCACCGCCTTTTGCGCTGCCGCGCGTGAAATTTGCTGAGACGGGCAATCTTCTGAAGTCTCCCTGGAAATTCCGCCAGTATGGCCAGAGCGGCCTGCCGGTGAGCGATCTCTTTCCGCATGTGGCGAAGCATGTGGATGACCTGTGCATCATCCGCTCCATGCACGGCACGAATCCGGCGCACGGCGGGGCTTTGCTGAAGCTGCACACGGGCAGCGACACCTTTGTGCGGCCGAGCCTTGGCTCATGGGTCAGCTACGGCCTGGGGACGGAGAATTCGGACCTGCCGTCCTTTGTGACGATCTGCCCGACGCTGGCGCATGGCGGTGTGAGCAACTGGAGCTCCGCCTTCCTGCCGGCCTACTGCCAGGGAACGCCGCTGGGCAATGCCAGCATCCCGGCGGAGCAGGCGGTGGTGAAGCACATCCACAACAAGATGCTCACACCCGAAATGCAGCGCGCGCAGCTGGATCTGGTGTCGCAGATGAATCAGTCGCATCTGGCCACGGCAGGGGCGAATGCGGCGCTGGAGGCGCGCATCAATTCCTTTGAGCTGGCCTACCGCATGCAATCGACGCTGCCGGAGCTGCAGGACATCTCCGGTGAGACGGAGGCCACGCGCAAGATGTATGGCCTCGACGATCCGGTGACGGCAAACTTTGGCCGCCAGTGCCTCATGGCGCGGCGTTTTGCCGAAAGCGGCGTGCGTTTTGTGCAGGTGACGCACAGCGACAGCTTTGTGCAATGGGATCAGCACAGCGATCTCCTTAAAGGCCACACGAAAAACGCGGCCGAAGTCGACAAGCCCATCGCGGGACTGCTGGCAGATCTCAAATCACGCGGCCTGCTGGACGACACGCTGGTGGTCTGGGGCGGCGAGTTTGGCCGCACCCCGGTGGCGCAGGGCAGCGATGGCCGAGACCACAATCCGCACGGCTTCACCGTGTGGCTGGCTGGTGGCGGCTGCAAACCCGGCACGGCCTACGGCGCGACGGACGACTACGGCTACTACGCCGCTGTGGATAAAGTGCACATTCACGACCTGCATGCCACGATCCTGCATCTGCTGGGGCTGGATCATTTGAAACTGACCTACCGTTACGCCGGACGTGATTTCCGGCTCACGGACATTGCGGGCGAGGTGGTGAAGGGCGTGATGGCGTAGGGTGGGGGCTGCTGGAAGTACGACAGATTGGCTTCGCCTGTTTGACTTCGTCTATCTCCGCTTCGCTCCGGTTCGCGAAGCCTCGGCTCTCTTGTCTGTCGGCCCAGCGTTCTGCCAAGACCAATCGCATGCAAGCCGACCTTCCATGCCGCTCCAGCGGGCTGGCGCTTTCCTCGGTCGGTTTGGAACTTGGGCACGCCAAGGGGATGGCGGTTGCGCTGATCGACAGACAGGAGTGTCTGTCGTACTTTTTACTGAATGAAGAAGAACTGGCGGGTGTTCAGGACGGTCCAGAGGACGTCGCCGCGGTCGGTGGTGTCGACGTTGTCGGCGATGGGCTTGAGCAGCTCCTTTTCCTCGGGGGTGGCCTTGCGGCTGAGGAGGCTGAGATAGACGGTGTCGATGACGGCTTCGGAGCCTTCTTTTCTGGCCTTGTCCATCGCACGGGCGATGACGGTGTAGCGGTTCATGAGCTGGCTGAAGATCTTGCCGTTCAGCAGCATGAGCGCCTGGCTCACGCTGGCATCGTCGTTGGCGTTTTCGACGAGTTCGCGGTCGCTCTGGCCGAACTCGCGCAGGAAGTGGCCGTTGGGTGCAGGGCTGCGCAGATCGGCGGCGCGCAGCATGTAGGTGTCGCGGAAGTTTTCCCAAGCGACGAGGGAGGTCTTTTCATTTTTTTCGTCTACGGCAAAGCGTCCGGCGTCTGCCTCGAGGCGGGCTTTGGCCTGCTGGTTCAGCTTGGCGCGGCGCTGCCTGGCCAGAATGTCCAGGGCCTCATCCATGCTGAGGTCTTCGCCGTCTTTTTTGAGCTTGATGACTGCGGCCACTTCCTTGGCAAAATCTTCGTCCTTGGAGAATTCATCCAGCTTGCCTTCGCGGGCGAGTTCGGCAAAGCGCTTGAACCCGACGTCATAGACCACGGCGTCCACGGCTTCGTCGATGCGCTTGCGCTGGCTCTGGATGGCCTTGCGGGCGGCGCGGATGGCGGCTTCGTCCTTGGCCTTGGCGGCGGCATCCATCGTTTCCTGGGCGGCGCGCACTTCGGCGGCCAGCTCCTTCTGCTTTTGAGCGACTGCGATGGTGCAGGCCTGGAGCTGCTGAGGAGTGAGGCTGTTCAGCGCACGGTCCAGCCACTCGATGCGGCGCAGGGCGATCTCGGCATCCACCTTGGTGGCGATGCTGGGATTGTCAGCAGAGGGCTTGTAAAGGGCGACCATGCTGTCCCAGATCTGCTCGGCGCTCATACGGCGGAGGAGGGGGCCGGGGAAGTTGTACACCTCACCGAGTTCGACGTCCTTGGTGTAGGCTTCACGCTGGTAGGCTTGCGAATTCAGGATGGCGCGCAGGACGACCTGCATGTCGTAATTGGCGGCCTTCATCGTTTCTTCGAGGAAGGTCATGAGCTGCGGATTGCTCGGAACGGTGCTGTCGGTGATCTCGTCGACGGGTTCGATGATGCCCTGGCCCATGAGCTTTTTCCACAGGCGGTTGGCGATGACGGTGGTGAAGCGCGGGTTGTCCTTGCTCGTCATCCATGAGGCGTAAGAGGCGTCGGGTTTCACCCCTTCCTTCACGATCTTGCCGTCCTTGCTGAAGGCGGCGGGGATAACGGGCTCGATCTTCTGCTTGGGCTTGGCGTCGGGGTACTGGTAGTCGTGCGGCAGCAGGAGGGGCTTTTTGTCCGTCTGATCCAGCACGGTGTTGTAGCGCAGCGGGCGGAGGATTTCGGTCATGGCGCGGCCGACGTCCTTGCGCTCGATGCCTTGGGGAAGGTTAAATTTAGTAACGGCGCCGCCGTAACGGTTGGCCTTATTCTTGGCCGGGCCACCGCCATACATTGCCTGGGCGAGGAGCGGGTTGGAGAGGCCATTGCTGCCGGTCATGCCGTAGGTGTGGGCCGCCATCTGGTAGTAGTCCATCTGCGTCCACTTATCGAACGGATGGTTGTGGCACTGGGCGCAGACCATGCTGGTGCCCAGAAAGATCTGGGTGGTCACGGCCATGTTATCCAGCGGCATGTTGAAGTCGCGAATGTAGAAACCGATGGCACCGTTTTCGTAGCTCTTGCCATCGGCGGTGACGACTTCGCGCACCATTTCATCGTAGGGCTTGTTGTCGCGCAGGCTGTCCTTGAGCCACTTGGAGTAGCCGTAGAAGGCGGGCAGGCTCTGGCCGCCGCCGACCATCTGGCTTTTCATGCGCAGGATGTCGGCCCAGTAGTTGTAGAAGTTCTGCACGTAGCCGTCGCCAGCGAGGAGCTTGTCGATCAATTTCGCCCGTTTGTCTGCGTCGCTGTTTTTGAGGAACTCACTGGTCTCCTGCAGGGTGGGGATGCGGCCTGCGACATCGAGATAGACGCGGCGGACGAAGATTTCATCGCTGGCGGGTTTGTTGGGCTGGATCTTCTCCTTCGCGAGCTTGGCGTTGACGAGTTCGTCAATTTTGGCGGCAGTGGCCTTCAGATCGGGGGCGGCATGGGCCACCAGGGCCGACGTGGCGAGCGATGCAAGAATGGCGCAGAGAGGATTCAGCTTCATGAACATACAGAGGGGGGATGGCGCGATAACGCCCTGCTGGCAGGGGTCTTTCACATTCTGCGACATTCCCGCGTGCATTTGTCGGAGATTGGCGGATTTTAGCTTTGACAATCCATGGTCCTTTCCGACAGAATCACGCATTAATCTATGAAATTGCTCCTGCCCCTTGTTCTACTCTCCACACTCGCTTCCTGCACTGCTACGCGGAACCTCGTGAACAACCCGCGTCCTTCTTCAGTGCTGCCTTGCCGTGATGCAGGCATCGTGAACAGAGGCCTCGGCTATGCAAGTCAGGGCGTCGGTCAGGTTGAAACCAGCACGATGGACATCGTCGATGACGGCAGCAATTTCGTCGGCAAGGTGAGCGATCGCCAGGCCCGTGACTATACCAACATCGGCGTGGATGCCGTGTATCGCACTGACGACATCGCTTTCCGTGAAACCAACCGCTACGCCGACTACGGCATGGACACCGTCGATGACGGAGCCAGCTTTGGTGCCCGCGCGATCCGCCGCTGGCCCGGGGTTGTCACCGGCGTGATGCAACGTGGCTTTGTTTCCACCAAGAAAGTGTACCAGAGCGCGCTCTACACCTACGGTGAAACCGTCAGCCGTGGCCTCTTTGGTGCTGTGGACGTCATCACTCCCCCTGAGCCCAAGTCCTACATGGTGGGCAGCCTGAACGATCTCAACGGTGGCTACCTCCTCCCCGGTTCTGGCCACCATTGCCGCCTGCCGCAGCTCCCCATGGAGCCTGAGCAGGAGCAGACCTACGGCAAGAATCCGAAGAATCCGGTCACGGCTTCCAAGTAATTTCATCTGATTTCTCCACGGGAGCGACTGCAAGGTCGCTCCCGTTTTTGTTTTTCAGCCTCATGCCGCTGCAAACCTTGTTTTTTGATGCGGCAGGCACGCTGATCCGGCCTGCCGAGCCGGTAGGGCTGACGTATGCGCAGCATGCGTTGCGGCATGGCATCGTGGCGGAGCCGGAGGCCATCATGCAGGCCTTCCGCTTGGCCTGGAAGGATACCGCACCACCGCTGCATGCAGTGGGGCAGCCGCCCGCAGATGATGACCGTGGCTGGTGGCATGCCTTGGTGAAAAATGTGTTTGGCCGGGTACTGGGGGCACCGCTGGCGGAAAACGTGCTGGATGGCCTGTTTGATGAGCTTTACCTGCACTACGCTCTGCCGCAGGCCTGGAGCGTGTTTGAGGACGTGGTGCCGGCGCTGGAGGATCTCTCGCGTGATCACCGGCTGCTGGTGCTGTCGAATTTCGACCGCCGGCTGCGCAGCATTCTGGCCGGGCATGAGCTGCTGCGCTTTTTTGAGCAGGTCATCATCTCCAGCGAGGTCGGTGCCGCCAAGCCGCATGCGCGGATGTTTGAGGCCGCGCTGGCCGCCGCAGGCTGCCATTCCCAGGAAGCGTTGCACATCGGCGATGACAAAAAGTGTGATCTGGGCGGGGCGCAGAGCCGCGGAATTCATGCTTTTCACGTGAATCGACCTGAAAGAGGACTCGGCGTGCTGGTGAAGAAAGTCCGCGCCGGGGCATATTCAGGCTTGCACTGAGCTGTCTTATGAATACATACCCGCCCCCGATTCGGGAATGCGCAGGTAGCTCAGCGGTAGAGCAGTTGGCTTTTAACCAATTGGTCGAGGGTTCGATCCCCTCCCTGCGTACCATTCATCACAATGCATCAAGCTGTGATGACTGGTGAAACTTAAGGCGTCGCGAAGCCGTTTACGGCTGCTCATGAAAAACGCTTTTGCTGCTGCGCACGTCCTGCTCTTCGCCACCACTGCATGGGCGGGTGACTGGAATCAATGGCGCGGGCCGGATCGCAACGGAGTTTCACAGGACACGAGCCCGATTGCGGATGCCTTTCCAACGGAAGGGCTGAAAAAGGTCTGGGAGAGCGAGTTTATCCCCAGCAATGAGTATGGTGGCCACGGCAGCCCGGTGGTCAGCGGGGAGAAGGTGTTTCTCAGCGTGGTGTGGCATGAGCGCGTGCCTTCTGAAACGCGTGAGATCGATACAGAGGTGATGCAGTCGCTGAACTATCGCGGCACGTCACCGGAACTCGCGAAGAAGCTGGAGGAAACCCGCCTCAACCTGCCTGCGCTGCGCGGCGCGAAGTTTGATGAATGGGTGATGCAGTGGCGCAAGGACAACCTGAGTGAGAAAGAGGAGATCAACATCGGCACCTGGGTGGCCAGCCGGTTCAAGGCGGGTAAAAATGCAATCGCTCTGGAGTGGCTGGACAAGATGAACAGCCGCCAGGGCAAGCCGTTTGCCAATGCGGCAGCGTTCAGCAAATGGCTGGATGATGAAGGCTTCCCTCCGGAGGTGAAGGAGAAGATGATCGCACTGGTGCCCAACACGGTGAAGACCGCACAGGATGTGATCCTCTGCCTGGATCTGGCCACCGGAAAGCAGATCTGGAAATACGCGCAGCCCGGCAAGCCAAGTGGCCGCCAGTCCTCCAGCACGTGCGCGGTGGTGGATGGCAAGGTCTATGCGGCGTGCAGTTCGGAATTGCTCTGTGTGAACGAGGCCGATGGCAAACTCGTGTGGTCGGCGCCGCTTTCTGTCAAAGGGCCGGCGGCATCACCGCTCGTGATGGGGGATCGCGTTTACATGGCCACGGGTGCGACTTGCGCCTTTTCGAAAGCGGATGGAAAGCTGCTGTGGGAGCAGAAGGAGGCGAAAGGATTGATCGCCAGCCCCACGTGGTGGGCGCCGAGCAGCGGCAAGCCTGTGCTCGTCATCAATGGCAACAATGCGCTCTACGGTCTCGATCCGGAAACAGGAAGCGTGAAATGGAAGGCCGAAGGCGGCAGCCAGAGCACCCCGGTGAGCAGCGGCGACTGGCTGGTGCTTTACAGCGGCACGGAAGGCGTGGGCCTGCGAGCGTACAAAATGCAGGCGGATGGCACGCCGAAGACTGCGTGGTCTCATTTCTGGGTGACGCGTCGCTACGCGGGCAGTCCGATCATTTACGAAGGCAGCGTCTATCTCTGCTGCGGTGAGAAGCATCAGTGCATCGACCTTGAAACAGGTGTGGAGAAGTGGGTGGTGAATGAGATCAACAGCACCATCACCTCCCCGCTGCTCGCCGATGGCAAGCTGCTGGTTTATGAAAACAACGGCACACATGTGCGCATGGTGAAGGCCACCAACGCCTCCTACGAACAACTGGGCCGTGCCAAAACAGATGCCATGGGCTGCTCTTCACCCGCCATTGCGAATGGCAGGCTGATCGTGCGGCAGAAAGACAAGCTGGTGTGCTTTGACCTGCGGCCGGTGAAGTGAGACGACTTGCTGGCTGAGGTGGCGCGGGATGTCTTCTCCGCCGCCCGAACCTCCTCCATCAAAGCGGAGCGGGGGAGGTGCCTTTGGGACTGAAGGTGATGATGTAGTGCTCGGGATACACGTCGAAGCCGTATTCAAGGCCTGCCTCAAGGACCAGCACTTTGATGGCGCGGAAGGTTTCAAATGAATCTGGATAGACGCACAGGCTGACGTAAACACCCCCGCGCTTGTAGCTGGCCAGGAGTCTGCGCAACGTTGCAAGGTCCGTCATGGGGATGCCTTCGGATTTCTTGGGGATGGCTTCGTAGTCTTCCGGGCCCTTCATGACACGTGTGATGCCGGAATAATTGGCGCCCGAGGAGTCCTGCAGCGGATACACCGCACCGTACTTCAAGATGATGTTCGTGGCCGATTTGGTGATCTGCCGCTCTTTGGGGAAGCGCACATGCTCGATGCGTTTTTCATCCTCGGCGGTGATCTTGCTGCGGAGGCTTTGGATTTGGGCGGCGAGGTCGCGCGCCTTTTTGTCCGCCGCATCCTTTCTGGCCTTGGCATCCGCGAGGCGCTGTTCGAGGGCCTTGACCTCGGAGCGGAGTACCGTGAGGTCTCCCACCGGATCTTTGGAGACAGGGGTGTCGGAGTTCGTGGGCTGCAGTTTTCTCAGCCGGTCCAGGGTGGCCTGGAGTTCGTTGCGCTCGCTGACCAGGGTCTGCAGTTCGTCCTGCCCCTTGGTCTTCTTTTTTTCGCTGATCTTTAGGAGTCCAGCGAGTTCGCTTTTGGCGGCTTCGATCCGCTCCGCCAGCAGCCGGCCTTGAGCGCCTGAGATGCCGCTGGGGTCGCCCGGCACGGGAGCCTTCTGGTTGGTCAGAAGCGCCAGCAGGCAGGAGATGAGGATGATGCCGCCAAAGACATTGCACAGGGTGTCGAGCAGCAGGTCGAGGCTCTCTTCGGAGTTGGGGCGCAGTTTTCTCATGGCCGGTTACTTGGTGGGTCCAGCAGGCTCCAGCTGGATATGTTCGGGGATGAGATCGTAGCCGATTTCATAACCTGCGCCCCGAGTCCGCCGGGTGACTTCGTCGAATTGCAGCGCACCTGAAGGTTTGAAGTAAAGCACGATGTAGTTCTGAGCTGATGGAAAGGCGGTCAAAGTCTGCATCAGCTCCTCGAGCGAATTGGCGGACTTCGATTTTGAGCCGTCAAAAAGCTGGATGCGAAAGCCGGTCTTATCGACCACGACGAGCACGGGATCTTTGTTGGTGGTGCTCTTTTCAGGAATCAGGCGCAGGACGTTCTGCTGATCAAAGCTCATCTGCAGAAGGCTCTGGATTCTTTTGACCTCGCTCTCCAGCGCGGCCAGCTCAGACTCCGCCTTCGCAGCCTTCTCGGTGGTTTCAGGAAGGAGTTTTTTGAGTGATTCGATGAGGGTCAGCAGCTTCTGCTTTTCAATGCGCACCTCCCTTTGAAGGGGAGTCTCCTCGGTGGTCTTTTGGGTGGCATCCGTCTGCGTAGAGGGAGTGAGCCGCTCAATGGAGCGCTTCAATTCCTCGATCATGCGTCTGATGGTTTCCTCCGTTTCGTTCGGGCTCAGTTCGGCCATGACGCCCTTCTGCTTGAGCTTCATGATTTCAGCGAGCGTGTCTTTGAGGGTGACAGCCAGAGCCGCATGGGGATCTTCATCGCTGCTGACACTGATGACCTCGTCGAGATTGAGCGCGAGAAAAATGGTGATGATGACGAGAAAGCCGGTGGTGCCCGTGATGACGTCCTGGAACGCGAAGAAACTCACCGCGCTGCCATGGGATTTTTGGAACCGGCCTCTCATCGCAAGGGTGGTCAGGTTTCCTGCAGACGGAGTTTTCCAGCGACCTGCCTGCTACAGACGTCATTGCAGTTGTCCAAGAATTGAGATTCCAGGGACTGCATGAAACTGACGATGAGCTGAAGGATGAATGCGCAGACCAGCGCGACGAGGGTCGTTTCAAAGGCGGTGGCGAGTCCGCCGGTAACCGTCTTCAAAGAGGCGCGAATGGCCGTGAGATCACCGCCTGCCTGAAGGGTGTCCGTGAAGGCACCGATGGCCTGGCTCAGGCCGAGGACGGTGCCGATGAAACCAAGGACCGGAATGCCCCACATGAAGCCCTGAATGATCCCATAGCTGGAGGCGATCTGGGCTTCGTCGTTTTCCGCCTGCACCTTGAGGATGGCGGCCACATCGGCGGTGTGGCCGATGTTGTGAAGATTGGCGAGTGCGAGATCGATGCGGTTGAAGAGGACGAAGTTGTGCGGGTTGTCCACCAGCGTGCTCATGCGCTCGCGCACATCGCGGGCGGTGGCGGAGGTCAGCACAAATTCAGGCTCCTGCGGCATGAGGGGTAGACCGAAGACCCTGCGCTGGAAGACCAGCTTGCGCCATTTGAGCAGCAGCAAAGCCAGCGCCCAGAAGAAGAGCAGCATGGTGGGGTAGGGGCAGGGGCCGCGCTCCAGAAACATGGCGGCGAACCACCGCGTCTGCGGCCACTTCTGCTGCACCAGAATGATGGCGGTGTAGAAGGCGGCGGTCAGCAGCAGGGCGATGATCAAAGACAAGGTATTGCCCGGACTGGTGAAGCGCCCGCCACGAAAACCGAGCCTGCGCTCAATGTCTGAGCGCGACCAGTCGAGGACTTTTTTCGGGTCTTGGAAGGGATTGCCGGAGATGGGGGCCGGGCTGGAGGGCGGAACCTGGGGGGGGCTCATGGATCTGTGAATTTGTGGTAGGACGTGGCTGGAGAGTTCATTGCTCCGACGCGATCGGTTTGATGCCGAGGTTGCGGGCCTCTTTGATGGAGATGAGCCGGTATTTTGAACTGCCCCCCCCCTGCAAATTGAGGACGCAGCCCTGAATCCTGCCACTGCCCTCGTTCATAGCCTCCACGAAGGTGCTGACGGAGGCCTGGATTTCTTTGGACTGTTCCGCATCGGAGAGAAACTCCAGCTTCTCTACATTGGTGATGTTGTCGCGGCCCAGCATCGTGGTCTCCAGGCCGGTGGGAAGGGCCGCGCTGTCCTCTATCTCATTGAAGGCGAGAAAGCAGTGGCCGGGGACTAGCACGAGGTAGGACTGAATGCCGATCTTTTGCAGCACAGAGGCCATGAGAACCGTGCCGTCCACACAGTTGGCCGAGCGGTTATCAATGGACTCATCCAAGAAACGCACGCTTTGGCAGAACATGCGGTCTCCGGGCGGCGTGTTGGTAACGTTGCTGTATTTGATCCCACGGCGCTGGAGGGCGTTCCAGATCGCAAACACTTGCCTCTTAACCTGAATCCTGATCTCTTCTGGCTTCTCGGAATCGCCCTGATAACCGTTGAAACTCTTCACCAGGCCGGTGTCTTGCGCCTCTTTGAGGATTTTCTGAATCTGCGGGTGGCCCTCATTGACGTAAGCGGCGAAGAGGATGGAGAGGTTTGTTTCTCCTTTGCCATCCGCATTCAGCAGCGCCAGGGGACAGTCGTTGATAGATCTCATCGTGTAGGTTTCTGTCACTTCCGGCAGCGGCTTGCCATCGACTGAGGCGGTGAAGCTGACATTGACGGGCCGCTGCTGGCGGACCTTCTGCAGTGCCGCGTAATCCCAGATGAGCTTGGGCATGATCATGGCCGCGCCGTCCTCGCTTACCGATGTGATCTCCCCCTCCCATTTGGAGGGTTTTGTGAAGCCGTCCACGGTGATCGCCACGCTGACATGGGCGTCCTTTTTCACCCCTTCCAGTACCAGGCCCAGCCAGCTGCCCTCATTGCCGAAGATGGCCGGGTCGAAACTGTTCAGCTCTTGGTTGTTCCATTGCACGTCATAGGTGGAGACGAGCGCACTGGGGAAGAACTCTTTCCCGGCGCGGGAGTAGGGGAGGATTTTCAAGACCCTCGCTTTGGCCTCTCCCTTGCCCTCGCTGCCAGCACTGGTGCTTGTTGAGGAGGTGTTCGTTGTGGTCTTGGAACTGCGGTTGCCGGAAAAACTGCTGGCGATGAAATACACGAACACGACGCCGAGCAGCAGGCAGGTGGTGGAAGAGAGGATGATGGCTGGCCAGAACCAGACGGGCTTTGCCGCCTTGTGGCCTGCGGGCAGCGGCAGAGATGAAGGGACGGCCTTGCCCATGGGCGGCGGTGGAGGTGCGGCTGAGTGCAAATCCGGCCGTGGCAGGGGATCGCCGGCGAGCTGCGGCACTGGAGGCGGCGGGAGATTCCTCACAGGGGGCGGAGCAAGCAGGGGGCGCCGCTGCTCCACGAAGTCCCGCAGCACGAGCCGTCTGCCGTTCACCTGGATCTTGTACAAGGTGTGCAAATCACCCGAGACGAGTCCGGCCTCAATGTCTTCATAGGTGAGGCCGGACTTCACAGTGCCGCGCCATTCCAGAGAATAGGTTGTGTTGCTCATATCAGGGGTTGGTTAGGAAGAGGGATTCAGCAGGGAGCGGCTTGAGATCGACTCCGGTGGAGGAAAGAGCTTGTTGATACTGCTGCAGCAGAGCCCGCCGGTCTGCGGTCACGAAGAACACGGGGCTGAGAGGAACGGAGGCGGAGGCCACGATCACTTTGGGCGCATCTGACGCGGCTTTTCCAGCAGCAGGATTGGGCACGAGGAGCGGCTTGCCGTTCTCCCTGCTGATCATCCACAGCTCTCCTGCGCTGCGTCCCTGTGAGTTGAGGACAAGTGACAGGTCGGTCTCCACATAACCGGCAAACTTCAATCCGGCGCTGGTGGCTGCGCGCAGGTAGTTCCGGTGGGCGAGCGCCTCCCGCAGATAGGCGCGAGATTTCAAAGGTTTGAAAAAGGCGGTGAGCGGGGCCAGCCATTTTTCCTGCATTTCCGGCACGAGCCAGTCTTCGCTGCGCAGTGGCGTGGTGCCGAGCGTTCGATGCAATACCTGCAGATCCTGCTGCAAGGACGGGCAGTGCACCAATCCCCATTCACGCGGCCTCAGGTGCATCATGTCTTCAAGCTTGAGCAGGACGTAGGCTTTGGCGATGGGGCTGCCACGGGTGTCCAGCACCAGCTTGTCACAGACTTCCAGCAGCGGCTTGAGCACGTGCTCTCCTTTTTCGTCACTGATGCGTCCGATATCCAAGGAGTTCATGAACTCGCTGGTCTGACTCAGGCGGGTGGTGGCGATGGCATCCCCCTGGTATTCACCCACCTCTCCTGCGCGGGTGAAGCTGTGCTGGATAAACATCACCGACGTTTGTGTCGGGTCGGGCTCGTAGAATTTGGCGCTCCAGCGGCTGGAGCCACCAATGATCGTCGCTTCAGGTTTGCCCATGGACCAGATGGTGCCGCCGCTTTTTTTGCTGGAATAATGGATCACGCTGCTCTCGAAAATGTTGTTTAAATATTCGTTGTGCAGAAGGGAGAGGATCATTTTCAGCTCCGCTTCGAGCAGTGTGTCGGGCGCCATGTAGTACCTGGACTTGTCATCGAGAACAGCCTGGAGCAGGTCCTTGTCTCCACCGGTGAAGAGGGCGGCCTGAAAGGCTTTTTCGGTCGGCAGGGTGTCCAGCATTTTGAGGGAGGGCGCAGCCTCGGCAAACTTGACGGTCTGCCACTTGGTGATGGCCTTGCGGTAGTCGTCCAGTGAAGCCGCGCCGGCGGTTTCTTTGCGGATGGCGGCGAAGGTGCGCAGATCATCCTGGTAGGTGGTCAGCCGCTGGCGCAGGGCGCGAATCCGCGTCTCCAGATCCGCCGGGAAGGCCAGCGCCGGCACCTCGGGCTTGAGGAGGGCTTCGAGGGGCAGCAGCTCCTTGTCGATGGCCGTGCAACTGGTGCTGACATTGGCTGCGAGCTTCTCGTGCGAAAGCTCGGCGGTGCTGCGCTTTTCCAGCTTGGCCAGGGTGGTGGAGGTGCTGGCGACAAATTTTTTCAGGACCGTCGCGAGGTGAAGATCCGCCTTGGTCTTCAATACTGCGAGGCGGTTTTTCGGCTCGGCAGCCACATCGCCCCCCAGTTGTTTCACCAAGGCCTCGGCATCGCTGAGCTGCCTGACGAGTTGCGTGGCGGTCAGTTTGCTCTGCTCACCCTGGAATGAATTTTCCAGTGCCAGCAGCGCTTCGGCGGCCTGCTTGCCGGTGACGCGGGATTTGGCGGCCCATGCACTGACTTCTTCAATCCGGGCCTGCAGGTAGGGCCAGCGCAGCAGCAGCTCCTCTTCGCCGCGCAGTTTCTTGATCAGATTTTCTGCGGCGCTGTAGTTTTCTTTGGCCTGATACGAGGCGAGCTCCTGCGTGAGCGTCCAGGCCTTCCAGGCATGCAGGCTGATGGCGGACACGCCGCAGAGCAGCACCAATGCAGCAGCGGCCAGCGCGATGTTGCCCACACGTTTGGTGCGCTGCATGCGCTCCAGCTTGTGCCGCAGTTCCTGGCCTGCGGTGCGCAGGCGCTGCAACGAGTCAGCGGCCACCGGGAGCTGATAGCCTTCCAGCTCCTTCCAGCGTTTGATGAAGCTTTCATCCTTGCCGGCAATCTCTTCAAACGTCACGCCCGCCCCCGTGAGCAGGCGGGTTTCCACCTCCTCCACAAAGGAGAGAAAGCTTTTGAGAGTGCGGTCAAAGTTGCGCTGCTTTTCATCGGCAGCCCTTTCCTTTTGATGGAATTGCGTCAGGTCCACCAGGGTGGCTTTTTGCACCGCATCGGCGGGCGTGAAGCCGTGCTCCTTGAACATGGCGTTGACGACGCTCAGCATCTGCCCCACCTGCTGCCATCTGCCTTCGGCCTTGAGCCGCTGCATGGTGCTGAGCATGTCGGGCACGCGGGCCTCGGCCTGCCTGCGGCGGAGCGCCTGGCGGATGCTCTCCCCCTGCTCATAGACATCCAGGCGTTCCAGCTTGGATGGTGGAGCGGCGGCCTTGATGTCCTCCGTGAGCGTGGCGATGTGTTCTTCGTCATCTGTCTTCAGCGCCTCGCGCAGCAGATCGATTTTTTCCTGCAGGGCCTTGTTCTCCAGCCGCTGGAGTTCCTTGCGGGCGTTGTCGTCCTGCGGGTTGAGCTTGAGGATGGTTTTGACGATACGCAGCGACCTCGCGTCATCGCGTGAGAGCACCGCCGCGCGAAAGTCTTTGTAAAGCGGATGATTGGCGGAGATGCCCCGGGAATAAAGTGACTCAAGATCCTGAATGATGCGGAGGTCCACGCGCGCGGCCACCTTCAGCCCGCGTGCTTCACAATAGATCTGCCAGTTCTTTTCTTCGCCGAAACTCACGGCTGCGGCGAGATCCAGCAGGGGAGGATCTTCCTCGGCCACCTGCAGGGCCTGGTAGTCACTGCCTTTTTGCAGCATGGCTGCCACAAGGTCCAGCCGCCGCTCCACGTCCGAGCAAAACTGCGCGTAGATGATGGCGGCATCTTCGACGGCGGATGGTGGCACCTCCTCTTTGAGGGCGGCGCGGATGGCCTCGATGGCTTGAGTGAGAGGTTTCACGGGTTGATTGGCTTGGATTGGGAATGACCAGAGGGCAGAACCACTTTTAGTTTACAAAGCTCGATCTTGTTCGGCTGTTCCAGCGCCAGGATGAAATTCCCCGGCAGGAGATCAAAAGGCGGGGGAGCATTCCCATTGAGGTTTTGCAACTTTGTCTGTAATTCTTGCAGTTTGAGTTCCTTGGCAGCTTTGCCCTTTTCAGAGCGCTCTTTCCTCTCTGCCTTTTGAGCAGGCGACACCGTGCTCTTCTCATTCTCCGCCAGGTCGGCAACGTCCTTTGCAATTCCAGCTTCGAGTTCTTTGATCTCTTTCTCGATTTCTCTCACATTCAGCATGGAGCCGGTTTGAATGTTGGGGGGGATGACTTGGAATGCAGAATTTCCCATGGATTTCAGTGTGAAAAACTTCTTCTGGTTCGCGGGGCCGTCATGCCTCAAGACATAGCCCACTTCCTGCTGCCCCACGATGTGCAACCGGCTGAGGAAACCTACGGGCAGGGTTAGTGTTACGGTGGCGGCATTGATCACCGTGGCTTCAAAAGCCTGTGTCAGCATCGGGCGGGAAGAGGCGCTGCTGATTGGGATCAGTCGCAGATCAAACAGCACCTGTAATCCGTCCTCGCTGCGTGCTACGATCCTGATGCCGTCGGGTGAGTTGCGAAGTTCTTCAGGGATGGCGGTCAGCACACCGTCCTTGGAGAATACGATCAGGTCAGTCAGTTTTTGCACGATTGAGGGACCGAACTTGAGCTTCTCTCTGCCATCTGAACTGGCTCCCAACCACTTCTTCAATTCGCCCTCTTTGGGCTCGGTTTTTCCATCAGGAGGCGAATGCGATGCCCAGGCGCTGCCGACAAACAACTGCATGTCGTCAGAGACCTTCAGTCCGGCGATTTTGCCTGCCGGATCTTCGTTGGGCTGAAGCAGGCAAAGAAAGATTGGATTGGTGGCGGAGATCGCATCTGCATCATCGATGATGACCACCGGTTGTGGCGCCACTTGAGTGCGTGGCTCGTCAGTCTTGACCGCCATCTTGGGTTCGTTTTTCTTGTCAGGCTGCTGCTTCATTCCTGCAGCCTTTTCACGCAGCCATTCTGGCAGGGAATGGTTGGAGGCGGCAGTTTGCGCTGTGGCGTGGGACTGGGGGCCTGCATCGTTCAGTGCCGACCATAGCTTCAGCCATTGCTGCACTTCGAGAACGGTGCTGTTCTTCGGATCTCCGGGGAGTTTAAACACTTCCTCCCACTGAGCGCGGCTGTCGCGTGCAGGCTCCGATTGACGCAGTACTTCCCTGGCTGCGTCCTTCAGTGATTGAACCACTTCTTCGCCGGGTGGCGGAATCTCTTTCAGGCTGAGAGAATGGGAGAGCTGTTTCCACGTGGCATTGCGTGAGTCCTGCCATTTGCGGTAGGCCTCAAGAATGTCCGACGCCGTCACCGTGGTCTGGCCTGATTGCAGCTTCGCCCAGGGTTTCACATGCAGTTCCGCCCATTCCTCCAGCAGCTTTTTGAGATCTTCGAGATCGTCCGCAGTATGTGAGGGAAGGGGAAGTTCGATGGAAGTGCCCGGCTGTTTCAGCAGCTGCTTCATGCTGCGGAAAAAGTCTTCGTGTGACTTCAGCAGAGCCGTTCCTTCTTCAATGTCGGGCTGTTCTTCGAGCAGCTTGCGCGTGTCGTTGAGGACGAGCTGATGGTTTTTCCAGGTGGCGGCGATTTTTTGCTCATAGTCCGCACGGGCCTGCTCCTTCAGGTTGTTCTGCCGCAGCAAGGCCCCCACCACGACAACGGTCATCACGGCGGCAATGATGAGCGAGATGCCGATGAAGCTCCTGTTTGATTTGGCAGCTTTGCGGCGTGGCTCAGGCGACCAGGCGCCCATGGGGCTGACGGGGGCTGACGCGGCACCTGACGAACGCATGGTCTCATGGACCGGCGCCTGCGCGGAGTGCGCAGGCTCAGGGGCTGCCGTGATCGCGGGTTCAGATGAAGGCTGGGCAACCTCAGGTGGCGGCGGTGCCGGCAGGGTGTCAGGGCGGGTGAGATCAAGAACGAGGCGGTTGGTGGTCTCCACCTGTCCGCGCATGGGGGAGGAAGATGAGAGCGCGATCCAGCGGAAGTCCGTCACATCGTCATTGGGCTCCAGGCAGGTGGTGAAGCGGGTCTGCCAGGCATGTGCGGACTCCACCTGCAGCGACTCGCGGAAAAGCTCCAGCACATTGATGCCAGAAGGTGTGATGAGATAGCATCCCCTCTGTGCCTCACGGGACCAGAGGATGCCGGCGGTGGCGGGATTGCCGGTGACGGAGGCCCAGGCGTGGGACGCCGCAGGGGTGAAGGACGACAGGTTCACCTCCTCGGATGGATCCAGGTAGCGCGGGCCTTCGTTCCATGACGTGCGCCATGCCATGGAGAGCAGCACATCCGCCGGTGTCAGCCCTGCGGCGGAGAGGGCGCGAATCTCCCGAGGTTCGGCGATGAGGTGATGGGCGATGTGATTGGTGCGGCCCGTGTAGTCCGAACCGGCGTCCTGCAGACAACTCAGCACATGATAGGTGCCCGAACCCACGGTCAGGATGCGGTGGGCGTGTACGACGCGCCGGGGATCGTGACCCGGCAGACGGGCAAACTGGCTGAAGCGTTCCACAGCGGACGCGAGCATGCCACTGACGGCACGATGTCTGGCCACGGTGCCGAATCCGGTGCGGCCTGCTTCGATCAGGCGTGGGGCGCTGGTGTAGATGAGCTGCCAGGCCATGAGGTCAGTTTGCGGAGGTGGAGGGGATCATTTCAGGCGTCGCCTGTGACAGCACCCAGAGCGTGGGCGCCTCCACATGCCGGGGATTGAGCTGCTTCGGATCCGGGCCGATGCGAGGCGTGCCTTCCCGGTCGAGAAACTCCACCGGGGATGAGCCCAGCGGACTGACGGCGAAGTAGCACACATTGGAGGAGATGGCCTCTGCATTGGCCACGATGGAGGGGCAGATGCGCACCATGAGATTGCGCACCCGCTTGGAGTTTGCCTTGATGTGGTCGAGTCTGACCACGCCATCCTCAATGACCGGCAGCAGGGGCTCATCCCCCAGCAGAGAGGCCCACGTGTCATACTTGCCCACCATCACCGCGAACGGTGTGGAGACGCGCTGGCGGGAGTCCAGCCCGAGCAGGCTTTTGATGCGGACTTCCGTTTCAGCGAGGATGACATCCTGCTGATCGATGCGGTGGGTCTTGATCTGCGGATCCGTGACGCCCTTCATCATGGCGCGGAACTCGGTGTTGTGCAGAGGATCGAAGAGAAAGAAAATGCCGGAGGCCACCGCGATATGCTGGGCACCGGGCGAGTCCGCACTGTTGCGGGTCGGCTCGAAATGCTCGCCCGCATTGTCATAAAAGACGACGGAGAAGCCGTTGTCCGGGGTGTCGGGATGGGACAGCTTGAAGATGAAAGGCTTGGGCAGGCGCACCTTGCGTCCCTGGCGGGGCAGGGTCTCATATAGCGCTCCTTCCAGATCGGTCTTGGCGAGGAAGGCATCCTCCGGTGACGAAGAGGAAAACAACTGCGTCTTCATCTGCGTGAGGATGACGTTCTCGGAGGGATCAGCATCTCGGAAGGTGATGCCAAAGTTTTGGAACAGGGCGCTCTGCAGAATTTTGACCAGCACGCTGAGGTAGTACGATTTGCCTGAAGAAGGCGCGCCGACGATGGAGAAGATGTGATGGGGCAGGTCGAGAAATCCCGGCGGCAGCTTGCGGCGGCAGTGCGGGCAGGCGAGGTCGGAGGTGGCCAGGCCCATGGCATCCAGCGCCTGGCCACGATCATTGAAACGCGTGGCATGGAAGCGCTGCATGGCTTCATCGCCAAGCATGGGATCACCCCGCAGGCTGTTGTGCACGGCGATGTTCATCGCATCGCCCCGGTCGAATTTGAACCAGCAGATCGGGCAGGTGAATTCGCCGTATTCGCTGTTCACCTCCGCGGCCTCCATCGCAGGTTCATGGGAACGATTGCGAGTAGGAGCCGGTTCGGCGGTTTCATCCGACATGGAGCTGTACCGGTCATACCAAGCGGTTTTTTCGGCCGGCGGGGTCATGGGCGGCGGTATTTTGAGGATCTCCACGGAGTCGTGAACATGAAACCCCATTTGCTCCATTCCGTTGGGAATCAACACCAGCCGCTTGCGGGCGTTGGTTGAAAACTGGCCCAGCCAGGTTTTCAAAAACTCCGGGCCAAAGGGGCCATTCCAGTCATGCTGTTCACTGTTGTAAACGAACCATGAGTTGTCGTTCCCAAGGGCCATCCAGTTGCCCGGCTGGGGGCTGTATTTGAAGGCCAGCAATTGCCCGGCGCCAGTCATGGTGTGCTCCTCTCCGGGCAGGGCTCTGAAAAAAGTTGTTTCAGAGCCATTCACCAGCACCGGGCAGCTGAACTGAAATTCCATGGCGTCGCCGGTTTTTGTCACCTTGCAAAGCATCTGGGGGCACTGCGGCGAGTTCATTTTCAGGTCGGAATGCGGCCCGGCGCCAATCACAAAGGTTCCGCCGTCAAATCGGGAGCGTTCTCCAGTGATGCAGTTTAAAATGCAGAGTGAGTTGTGGTTGCCGTTCATTCTTGCCTGTTGCGTCATGGGTAGGGGATAATTAAAAAATAAACCCGTTAAGGTCGATCTTAACTTGGCTTTTTGCTTAGAAAAGCACGAGTTTTCATGGTTGATAAATCATAGCAAACTCAATCAACAAGCAGTTATGGGGCCTTGGCAGTCTTGAGATGACGGTCAAAAAAGGCCAGCATGAGCTGCTCGGTCTTTTCAGGAGGCACACCTTTCAGACCGTGGCCCGCGCCTTCAAAACCAACGAGCTCGGCTTCCACCGTGGCGGCCTTGAGTTTGTCCACGAGCCAGGTGGCCTGCTCATAGGCGACGTATTCATCCGCCGTGCCATGCAGGCAGAGGGTGGGAGCGGCATTGGGAGTCACCCAATAGAGAGGACTGCCGATGATGTGCTCCTTGCGCTTGGTGCTGAGGTCGCCGCCGAAAAAGAGCGGCAGCACGTCCTTGGCATCCACGCTCTTGTCGTAGCTCTTGGTGAAATCGCTGGGCCCATAAAAATTGACCACGCAGTTCACTGCGCTGCTTTGTTCCGGATTGCCTTCGCCTTCAAACTGAGGGATGCCTGCGGTCACGCCGAGGAACTGCGCCAAATGACCGCCCGCAGAGCCGCCCATGGCACCGATGCGTGTGGGGTCCACGTGATACTTGGCAGCATTCGCCCGCAGCCAGCGCACGGCGGCTTTGCAGTCATGCACGGCGGCGGGGAACTTGTAGGCCGGGGCCAGCCGGTAGGTGACGGTGATGGCCACGTAGCCATGCTGGGCGAGTGTGAGCAGCAGCTTGTCATACCCCTCCCGCTTGCCAGCGCGGAAGCCGCCACCATGGATGCAGACCACGGCGGGGAAGGGACCCTTGCCGTCTTTCGGCTGCGCCAGATTCACCTGCAGATGCTGGTTGTCGGGGTTGGCGAATTCGATGTCGCGGGTGAATGTGACGTTATCTGGAACGACGAGTTCCGCAGCGTGAAGGGTGGAAGCAAGCAGCAGGGAGGTGATGAGATGGCGCATGAGGTGTGAAGGGCGGGAAGAAACGGGGGATGGAGCAAACGGCTCCCGTCGGCGGGGAGTTTCAGCGTTGATGGCAGGCAGGTGCAGCTTTGGAGAAACCTTTTTAGTACCAGGGTGTTACACGCTGTCTTCCGCTTCAACCTCCCATGAAGACTCTGACCTGCTCCATCCTTCTGCTTGCTCCCTTGGCTCTGCGTGCCGCTGACGCCACCGAGGCGGCGCATGCTGGCATTCCAGCGGATCAGCTGCAGTTCTTTGAGAAGAACATCCGGCCGGTGCTGGTGCAGTCCTGCTACAAGTGCCACTCCGCCGAATCCTCCAAGGTCAAAGGCGGACTCACGCTGGACACCAAGCAGGCGACTCTGCTGGGCGGGGAGTCGGGGCACCCGGGGGTGACTCCGGGTAACATCGCGCAGAGCAGCGTGTACGAGGCGATGACTTGGAAGAACGAGGACATGCAGATGCCGCCGAAGCAGAAGCTGCCGGACGATGTGATCGCGAACTTCAAGAAGTGGATCGAGATGGGCGCGCCTGACCCGCGTGAAAACAAGGTGGTGAATGCGGGCGGTGGCAAGCGCGTGATCGACATGGATGAAGGGCGCAAGCACTGGGCCTTTCAAAAGCCGGTGAAGCCTGCGCCTCCTGCGGTGAAAACAGAAGGCTGGGCGAAGACGGAGATCGACTCCTTTGTGCTGGCAGGCATCGAAGCCAACGGGCTGCGCCCCATGCGAGACGCGGACCGGCCCACCCTGATCCGCCGCATTGCGTTTGATCTGACAGGACTGCCGCCGACGCCGGATGAAGTGAAGGCGTTTGTCGCTGATCAGTCGCCGGAAGCCGTGAAGCGTGTTATCGACATGTATCTCGACTCCGAACGCTATGGCGAACGCTGGGCGCGGCACTGGCTGGACGTGGCGCGCTATGCAGAAAGCAGCGGCAAGGAGGTGAATGTGCTCTACCCGCATGCGTGGCGCTACCGCGACTACGTCATTGAGTCGTTCAAGAAGGACAAGCCCTATGACCAGTTCCTCAAGGAGCAGATCGCAGGCGACTTGCTGAAATTTGACAGCAAGCGCGATCAGGCGAACAAGATCGTGGCCACGGGCTTTCTGGCGATCGGTTCCAAGGGGCACAACAACCGCGACCGCCGCCAGTTTGCGATGGATGTGGTCGATGAGCAGATCGATGCCGTGTCGCAGTCGATGCTGGGTCTGACACTGGCCTGCGCACGCTGCCATGATCACAAGTTTGATCCGGTGACGCAGCGTGACTACTACGCGCTGGCGGGCATCTTCCTCAGCAGCGAGACGCTGTTTGGCACGTATGAGCAGCTGCAGAACAACAACACCGCAGGATTGATCGAACTGGATCGTACCGCCGGGCAGACGGCCTCCCTGGCGAAGATTTCACCGTCTGAAGTGGCAGAGCTTAAAGCCAACTATGAGCGGGCGAAAACCGCCGCCGCCGAGGTGCAAAAGGAGGTTTTCGCCATGCGTCAGCAGGATCGCGAGAAGGCGGGTGCTGCTAGCTTCCTGCGCATCCGTGGTGCGCGTGATCGTGCGGAAGAGGTGAAGGCGGACGTGGATCTCTTTTATGAGGATGGCACGCCGCGCACGCTGGCCATGGGGGTGATGGATCGCTCGGTGCCGTTCAACAGCCCGATCCTCATCCGTGGCGACATCAAGCAGCCCGGCGATGTGGTGCCACGTGGACTCGTGGAGGTGCTGTGCGCGAAAGGTGAGCCGCTGAACATCAGCCCGCAAAGCGGCAGCGGCAGGCTCGATCTGGCCTACTGGATCGCCTCGAAGGACAACCCACTCACGGCACGTGTGATGGCGAACCGCGTGTGGTTAAAGCTCATGGGCAGCGGCATCGTGCCGACGCCGGACAACTTTGGCACGATGGGCCAGAAGCCTTCCCACCCCGAATTGCTGGACTATCTGGCGGTGTCGTTCATGGAGAACGGCTGGTCGGTGAAGAAGCTGATCCGGGAGATCATGATGAGCCGCGCCTACCAGATGGGATCAGGCTACGATGTGGCCAACTATGCCGTCGATCCTGACAACAAGTGGCACTGGCGCATGAACCAGCGCAGGCTGGAGGCGGAAGCGATCCGCGATGCGATGCTCGCGGTGAGCGGATCGCTGAATTTGTACCCGGTGGATGGTTCTCCGGTGGCTCGTGCGGGTGAAGGCCGTCAGGGATTGCTCTCGATCTTTCGTGGAGAGCTGTCGGGCAAGGCCTACACCTATCGCTCGATCTACATTCCGATCATTCGGGATCAGATTCCTGAAATGCTCTCGGTCTTTGATTATCCGGATGCGAGTCTGGTGAATGGGGATCGCGATACCACGAACGTGCCTTCGCAGAGCTTGTACCTGATGAACAATCCGCAGGCGCAGAGCGCGGCGGATGCGTTTGCAGTACGAATTGCCAAATACCCGGGAAGCTCCGCCGAACGCCTGAGCTACGCCTATGAACTGGCGTTTGGCCGTGAACCGACCCCGCAGGAGAAAGCTGCGATAAGCAATTTCTGGATGCGCTTCCCCCAGCAGATCGCGAAGGACAAAGGCACCGGCAAAGAGGCGAAGGCACAGGCGGATTTTGCCGCGTTGTCCGCCTTCTGCCAGAGCCTGATCGCGAGCGCCGAGTTTCGTTACCTCAATTAAAGCACCTCCCACATCATGAACACGACACCCTTCTCCCGGCGCGGGTTTTTGAAGACCAGTTCCAACGGCTTCGGCTACCTGGCCTTTGCCGCGCTGGCACAGCAGCAGGCGTTGCGCGCCAATCCGCAGGCCGCCACGGGACCGCTGGCACCGAAAACACCGCATTTCGCGCCTCGTGCAAAGCATGTGATCTTTCTCTGCATGCAAGGCGCGCCCTCGCATGTGGACACGTTTGACTACAAGCCCAAACTGATCGCCGACAATGGGAAGGGCGCGCCCTCAGCCGCCGGACGCTATGGCACCGCGAAGCTCATGGCCTCGCCCTGGAAGTTCAACCGGCAGGGCAAGAGCGGCCTGTACATCTCAGAGCTGTTTCCTAATCTGGGCAAGCATGCGGATGAGATGTGCATCTTGAATTCGATGGCCACGGATCTGCCGGCACATCCGCAGGCGTTTTCCCAGCTCCATACCGGCACGACTCAGTTTGTGCGGCCGTCGCTGGGATCCTGGGCTCTGTATGGTCTTGGCACCATGAATGAAAACCTGCCCGGTTTCATCACGGTCAATCCGCCCGGCAATGCGACACGCACCTACGGCAGCGCATTCCTGCCTGCCATTTATCAGGGCACCAAGATCGGCGGCAACGCTCTTCCCGGCGGTGGTGCCGCAGGCCGGCGGTTCGGCGGCACAGAACAGGCCACGGTGGCGAACATCAAAAACAACCGCTACACCACCGAGGAGCAGCGCACGCAGCTGGATCTGGTGCAGGCGCTCAACAAAGCGCGCATGCAGCAGGACGGCGGTGTCAGCGCCGAGGTGGAAGGAGTGATCGAATCGTATGAACTGGCGTTTCGCATGCAGGCCGAGGTGCCGAAGGTGATGGACCTGAGCAAGGAAACAGCGGCCACGAAGGCGCTGTATGGCATTGATGAGCAGGAGACAGATGCCTTTGGCAAGCAGTGCCTGATGGCGCGCAAGTTCATTGAAGCAGGCGTCCGATTCATCGAACTTACCAACGGCAACTGGGATCAGCACTTCAATCTGAAAGCCTCACTAGAGCGCAACACCGGGGCGATCGACAAGCCCATCGCCGGTCTGCTCACCGATCTGAAGCAGCGCGGACTGCTCAAGGACACACTGGTCATCTGGGGCGGGGAATTTGGCCGTACACCCCACAGCCAGGGGGATGATGGGCGTGATCACAACAACAAAGGCTTCTCCATGTGGATGGCCGGTGGCGGGGTGAAGGGTGGCATGAATTATGGCCTGACCGACGACTACGGCTACGAGGCCGTACTGAACAAGATGCACATCCATGACTGGCACGCCACGGTGCTGGCCCTGCTGGGCCTTGATCACGAACGGCTTACCTTCCGCTATGCAGGCCGTGATTTCCGTCTTACGGATGTTTACGGTACGGTGGCGAAGGAGATCATCGCCTGAGCGAATTGGCCTCCTGTGTGACGCACGCGTTGCATCTGGCGTGATTCGCCTTATCAATGGCGCTGAAAATGGGAAACAGCGCCTCAGCATCCGCCTTGAAGATGTCCTCCAGCCAGGTGCTGGATGCTTCTTCCAGCAGTGCGATCGATCCCGAAACGATGCTTCGCATCGAGGTGATGATCGACAATGGGCTGCCGGAGGAACTGCGCGCCAGTGCCAAAGGCCTGCTGCGTGCGGTGGCCGCCAAAGTCGCCGTTCCCGGGCACTTTGATGCGTTCTGCTGCCAGGCGTTTTCAAAGCCGGAGTGGGCGGCGGCGGGCAGTCTGCTGATTGCCGAGATGTTTGAGCAGGACGAGGATCAGCTCGCAGAACTCGCGCGCATCCCGGATCTTGTCATCGAAATGGGCAGCGGAGAGGTGAATGTGACGTGCATGGTCGCGTCCCGCTGGGCTGCACGCGGGGAGACGCACCGCCTTTCCAGACTCGCCGATGCGATCGTGGCGTCCCATGCCTCCAGAAACGCCTGTGCCGTTGATGTGATGCTGGCGCTGGCCGCCACACTTGCGGTGACGCGCTTTTCACGCGCAGAGCAGTTGTACAATGCCGCTCTGCCACTGGCAGGGGAGGAGCACAAGGAGGCGCTGGCAGATGCCAAGCGCTGGCTGGCGGCCGGACGCGTCGTGTGCAGCGCAGTGCAGGACGAACGTGATTTCTGGGACGTGCGGCTGCGCAAACCCAAGACGGCCTGGACATGGAAGAGCAAGGCGGAGCGCGATGCCCTGGACCATTTGTCGGATTGTTTGACGACTGACATGGAAGGCGCTGACTTGTTCAAGGCGGTGCTGCCCGAATGCTGGTGGGAGTTGGCGGTGAAATTTGCGCAGCAGCAGGAAAAGCTGGTGGATGTGACCCAAAAGCTGGCGACCGCGAAAACAGAAAATGGGGGAGGACCCAAGGCCATGCCTGACTTGGTTCCGGCAGCCGGGAGAGTTACCCGAGAAATTCCACCGCATCCTCAGGCGGGGCCATTGGCGCGGTTTTTTCTGCCCTGGTTCTGCGGTTGCCTGGCGATGCTGCTCACCGTGATGGTGCCTGTGCTGGTGCTGCCACGGGAATTTGTCTTGGGTATTTTGGATGCTTTAAAGCCCGCTGCGACGATCTCGACCCCTGCCGAGATGGAGGCATGGCGGAAAAACGAACTGCAAAAGAAGGCCGCTGAGATGAAGCCTTTTGAATCGCAGCATGCTTTGGCAAAAACAGGCGGCTGGCAGGAGAACGAAAAGGTGCTCTCAGGAAAAAGCCAGGAACTGCCCTTCGAGAGTCCGCAGTACCTGAATCTGCTGGTCTGGCTTCATCTAGACCCGCCCAAAGATCAAGACGTCCGCCTGCGTGTGTGCAAACTGCTGCTGGATCGAGTGAAGGGGAATGCCATCACACTTTGGGAGATGTTGAACTATCCGGGGTCCCCGAATGCGGCAGAGATTAAAACTGCGGCACGCAACGTGCTCTCTGACGCAGCCTATCAATGGAGCGATGCCGAGAAACAGCGCCTAGGCGCTATTGCTGGCAGCGTTCCTGCCAGCAGATCCACGCCGGCAGGTGGGGATAAGAAATAAAACGAAGGACGTGCTCTGGCTCAAATCTGAGTTTCAGGGATGCAAATCTTGCATTTTTGTGAGCTCAGTTGGTATCCTTTGAGCTTTATTAGAATAGCCACGACGGACTATGCCTTTTATGGTTTAAGCTCTAAAGGGTGGTTTATTAACAATGTAAAATTACCAGATTTTTTAGAATAAACTTTGCAATTTTGAGCCACAACCCTTATAAATTAGAGTGCATAGGTGAAGCATTGCCCCAAACTCTCAAGTCGGTATTGTTTCACTGTATGGTCATTAACTTGTTATGATTGAAGAGCTTCAGCAATTTGGCAGCCTTTCCGTGGCTCATCGAACCGGTGGTGCACCGGTCGAGCTGGTGCGTTCTAAAGACGAGGTGGTTTTTCTAGCCTTCGACAACCGCATTCACCGCCTGGTGGAGCTGCATGTGCTGCGCGGGGGCAGCACCCTGGATGCGGCGATGAAGAGATCCGCGTTTGATCGCGCCCGCCAGGCTTCAGAAATCCGCGGGCATGCCTTCATGCGCATTTTGGAAGTGGGTGAGGATCAGGGGCTGGTCTATTACACCAGCAATCTCAACGATGGTGAGTTTGTCGAGCATTACACCCAAAGGCGCGGCGCAGTGGCGCCCGCGACGGCTCTGGCGCTCGTTTATCAATTGCTGGATGACCTGCTCCAGTTGCAAGGATTTCAGCGTCTTGTCTCGCGCATGCATCTGGACCGCGTGCTGGTCACCACCTTGGAAGACACCTTCCTGCAGCTCCGCGTGTTTGATTACGGTCTGTCGCAGCTGGATGCAGGGACCGAGGGGCAAAGCGGTGCACGGCTGGTGGTGGAGGCCTGCCGGCTTATTTTCCTTCTTCTGACCGGTCAGCCCTATGCTGGCGAAAATCCGGACCGGTTCCCTGCATTGACACAGCTGCCGATGGGATTGCGCACAGCGGTCAGAGCTGCGCTCACCGACCCCGACAATGCTCCGGCATCGATCGAAAAACTGCGTGACGATGTGCGCGAGGCGTTCAGCGCGCTTTCGAGCAACATCAAAGCGCGCAATTTCCGCAAACACTTGGTGGTGAATTCTTCGCTGCTGCCACAGTCACAGCTTCAGGAACTCCTGCTGGAGGATGTGCCGGTCGAAACCATTCTTGGAACACGGTTTCGTGTGGAGGATGCGGATCACGCACGCCGCTATCCCTTCTCCATTCCGGCGATCAACACGAAGCTCAGTCAGGCTGTCACGGTGCACCTGCTGCCGCCTTCGCGTATCGTGGACAAATCCCGCTACGAGGCGGTGCCCCTGCAGATGTGGCGTTTCAATCCTGAGCGGCACCCAAACATCCTGCGCTCCTTGAGTCTCTGGGAAAGTCCTGACTGGACCTTCCTGACGGAAGAGCGGGAGCCTGGCTTTGCGCTCAGCCGTCTCATGGCGGAGCGCATCACGCTGAATCCTGCTGAAGTGACCGTTCTGATGCGCCAGATCCGGGCCGGGCTTGATCAGGCTGTGGAGTGTGGCGTGCAGCGCGTGGATTTGCACCCTTCCAACATCCTGCTGCGTGTGGGTAAAAATGGTCCGCTGCTTTCACGTGAGCTGGAACGGCTGATGCAGAAGCGTCTGGATGCCTGGCCTTCGTTTGTCGTGAAGCTGCGCCCGCACATGACCATGCGCAGCCTGTACGAGCCTCTGCTGGTGGACATGGACCTCACCGAAGGACAGCAGCAGGAGGAGCATTTGCAGAATCGTGATTTCCGGCACCGCTCCTTTGTGGCGCTTGCAGGTTATTTGCTCACGGGTGAGCGCCAGACCGGAGGCGTGCCGCAGTTTCCTGAATCCATCCCTGAGGCCGCCGCCGCTTATGTGCGTGAGTGTCTTGAACTGATCCGCCGTGCAGGCAAGACCCCAAGTCCGGGTGATTTCATCGACAAGTTTGAGGCGCTCCTGACAGCTCCAACGGTTGATCTCGCCACACGCCTGCGTGGCAGCAGCACAGTGGCGCTGGAGGAGATGGAAAGCGTCGGTTCCGTGTCTGATTTTGACGATGACTGGAATGCGAATGAGGCATCCGCTGGAAGTTTTGAGGACGAGCCCATTTCCCCCATCAAGCGCGGGATCAAGACGCATGACTTCAATTCGTTGGTCCAGCCAAAGCGCAGCCTGCCAGTGGGGGCCATCGCGGCTGCTGCTGCAGTGATACTGGGCATTGGCGCATGGATTTTCATGGGCGGTAAAAAGGAACCGTATGCTGCAGCGCAGCCTGTGGTTTCCTCGGCGGAAGCTGAAGGACCTGCGGTCAGTCAAAAGGACGCGCCACCTCTGGTCGTGAAGGCTGTCCAGAGCAAGCCGGTTCCGGCTCAAGCTGCACCTGTCAAACCGCAACCTGCTCCCGTTGTTGTCACTCCGGTCGTTGCCGCCGCCGCCGTCAAGCCTGTGGCGGTGATGAAGGAGGCTGTGCCGAATCCATCCGTCAAACCGGTGCCGGCAGTGGTGGCCTCAGTGACAGAGGTTCCCGCTCCGTCGCCCATCGTGCAGGCCCCGGTGAATGAAGTGAAGCCCATGACGGCAGATGCAGTGACGCCCGCTGTGGTGACGCCCGCTGCGAGCAACCCGCCACAAACCGCAAATGCCGCTGTCCCTTCTGCAGCTGTTGCGAAGCAGCCAGAGAAAGCGCCCATCACCATTCGTCGTGCCATCCTTCCTTCCAAAGAGGAGATCGATCGCATGAAACAGGGACAGGTGGAAAGCAGTACAGGGCAGATGCCGGCCATATCCACCGCCGCACCTTTGCCGCTGAAACGCAAAGAAACACCGTGATCCCAGCCATTGCCCGCATTTCAATATTGCAGCCATTTTGGCGTGGGATTCCTCACGAAAGCACCGAATTTGCTTGGACTCACGGCGCACTCACAGGTAAAACTATCCTTAGTGGAGATGAGCGCCGCAAACAATGCCGCTTTGATTGCGAAGTCCGGAGCACGCCGGATGAGAATCACCGGCACGCTGAGGCTGGTGGCCTTTCCCCCCCATTGCAGGCAGTACACATCACATTAGAAACCGCGAAAATTAGGAGAGACTGATGAAGGTCAACAACACTATCGTTATTTCAATCGGTCAGGCAGGCAATCAGATTGCCGCGTCTTTCTGGAAAACCATCTGTCAGGAGCACGGCATTGATCCGATGACAGGTCAGACCGCCCAGGGCCAGACTCCTCGCGGAAACTGGAGCGCGTTTTTCAGCAAGCTCGGCGAATCCTCTTCCGGCAGCTATGTGCCTCGTGCGGTGATGGTCGATCTGGAGCCAAGCGTGATCGACAACATCAAGGCCACCTCCGGTTCGCTCTTCAACCCTGGCAACCTCATCAGCCGCACGGAAGGTGCCGGTGGTAATTTTGCCGTGGGTTATCTCGGTGCAGGGCGTGAAGTTCTGCCAGAAGTCATGGGTCGGCTCGATGCCGAAATCGACAAGTGCGACAACGTCGGCGGCATTCTTGTTCTGCACGCCACGGGCGGTGGTTCCGGTTCCGGCTTTGGTGCTCTGCTCATTGAATCCGTCAAAGAAAAGTATCCCGAATTCCCCGTGCTGAGCTGCGCGGTGCTGCCATCCCCGCAGGTTTCCTCGGTGGTGACCGAGCCCTACAACACGGTGTTTACGCTCAACACGCTGCGCCGTTCTGCCGACGCCTGCCTCATCTTCGACAATGAAGCGCTGTTCGAACTCGCCCATCGCAAATGGAACATCGAGAGCCCGACGGTGGATGACCTCAACCTGCTCATCACCGAGGCGCTTGCCGGTCTGACTGCTTCCATGCGTTTCAGCGGCTTCCTGACCGTGGAAATCAGCCTGCGTGAGCTGCTCACGAATCTGGTGCCGCAGCCTTCGCTGCACTTCCTCATGTGCGCTTTTGCTCCGCTGACACCGCCTGACCGCAGCAAGTTTGAAGAAATGGGCGTCGAGGAAATGATTCGCAGCCTGTTTGACAACGCCTCCGTTTTTGCCGCCTGCTCCCCCATGGAAGGCCGCTTCCTGAGCACTGCGGTGCTCTACCGTGGCATCATGGACGACAAGCCGCTGGCAGACGCCGCCCTCGCCGCGATGCGTGAGCAGCTGCCGCTGACCTACTGGATTCCCACCGCGTTCAAGATCGGCTACGTCGAGCAGCCCGGCATCTCCCATCGCAAGAGCATGGTGCTGCTGGCCAACAACACCGAAATCGCCCGTGTGCTGGACCGGATCTGCCACAACTTTGACAAGCTCTGGCAGCGCAAGGCCTTCGCCAACTGGTACCTCAATGAAGGCATGTCCGAAGAGCAGATCAATGCGCTCCGTGCTTCCGCTCAGGAACTCATTCAGAGCTATCAGGTGGCCGAGGAAAGCGGTGCTAAAGCCAAGGTGCAGGACAGCGCATCTGACTTCCCGCGCAGCAGCGCCAGCGTGGATGACAGCCGCGGCGGTGGCATGAGTCTGCGTGACCTCGTGGACCGTCGTCGTTAAGAACAGCAAATCAGGCAATCGATAAAACAACCGTTTGGAGGAATAACCGTGAGAGAGATTCTGAGCATTCATGTCGGACAATGTGGCAATCAAATCGCCGACCGTTACTGGCGGCTCCTGCTGCGTGAACATGGCCTGACCGAGGCGGGTACGTTGAAGGATGGCAACACGACTGCCGCCGCCAACACGAACATGGAGGTGTTCTTTCACAAGGTCCGTGACGGAAAATACATCCCGCGCGCCATTCTGGTGGACCTTGAGCCCGGGGTGATCGCCCGAATCGAAGGCGGTGACATGGCGCAGCTGTTTGACGAGAGCTGCATTATTCGAAAAATCCCCGGTGCCGCCAACAACTGGGCGCGTGGTTACAACGTCGAAGGTGAGCGCATTATCGACCAGATCATGAATGTGATCGACGCCGCCGTCGAAAAGACCAAGTCTCTGCAGGGCTTCATGATGACCCACTCCATCGGTGGTGGTTCCGGCTCGGGCTTGGGTTCGCTCATTCTGGAGCGTCTGCGCCAGGCCTATCCCAAGAAGCGCATCTTCACGTTCTCCGTGGTTCCTTCCCCGCTGATCTCCGACTCTGCCGTCGAGCCCTACAACGCCATCCTCACGCTGCAGCGCATCCTCGACAACGCGGATGCCGCCGTGCTGCTGGACAACGAGGCGCTCTTCCGCATTGCGAAATCGAAGCTGCACCGCAGCCCGAACTACATGGACCTCAACCACATCATCGCTCTCATCATGAGTTCGGTGACCGCATCCCTGCGCTTTCCTGGAAAACTCAACACCGATCTCAGCGAATACGTCACCAATCTGGTGCCGTTCCCCGGCAATCATTTCCTCACGGCCTCGTTTGCTCCCATGCGTGGTCCCGGTCAGGAAGGACAGGTCCGAATCAACTTCCCCGACGTTGCACGTGAGACGTTCTCCCAGGACAATTTCACCGCGGCCATCGACTGGACCAACGGCGTGTACCTTTCCGCCTGCGCCCTGTTCCGTGGGGATGTGAAAGCCAAGGAAGTGGAGGAAAACATGGCGGCCATCCGCAAGAGCCTGAACTTCGCCAGCTACGTACCGACTGGCATCAAAATGGGTGTGGCTGAAACCGCCCCCGAAGGCTTTGCCTCCAGCGGCCTCGCATTGGTCAATCACACCGGCATCGCCGCCGTGTTTGAGCGCCTCATCACCAACTTTGACATCATGTTCGACAACCATGCCTACACGCACTGGTATGAGAACAACGGCGTCTCCCGCGAAATGATGGCCCATGCACGCAACACCATCGTCAATCTCGCCCAGTCCTATCGCGACGCCAGCTAGCCGGAGTTCAGCCGGTTTCGTGAAACATTCTTCAACCCAACGTGGATACCGCATTGGAGCGCCAAATAGCCTCCGCCTCCCGCAGCGTCGAGGAGGCGCGGAGGCTTGCGTACCATGATCCGGTCCGTGTTGGTGCGCTGGTTGAGCAGATCAGTGTTCTTGCGGATCTGCGGCAGAAGGAGGGGGATTTCCGCAAGGCCGAGTCGCTTTATCGTGAGGCGCTCTTTCGTGCCCAGGAGCTGCGCAAGCAGGACCCAGACCTGCTGACTGGCATCTACTCGCTCCTGGCACATCTGTATGATCGCTGGGGGCGCATGGACAAGGCGGCTGAGTTCTATGAGCAGGCGTTGACCATCAGCGCTAACAACGGGCTGGAGGACAGCGACAAGGTGGCCACGATCAAAAACAACCTGGCCATGATTTTCAAACAGCTGCGGCAGTTTGAAAAAGCCGAGGGCTATTACTGCGAAGCGCTGGAAACTTTTCAGCGCATCGATGGCGAGCAGAGCTCACGCGTGGCTTCCGTGTACAACAATCTCGGGGTGCTCTACTACAGCAGCATGGATGTGGATCGTGCGCAGGCCATGCATGAACGGGCGCTCGCCATCCGGCAGAATCTCAATGAAGGGCAGATGGACCCTGCCGACCTCTCCCAGACTTTCATCAATCTGGGGGCGGTGTACAAGGCGTCAGGAGATTTCCAAAAGGCCGAGGCCTGTGTGGATCGCGCCAAGCGCATCCGCGCCGCCATGAACGGCTACCACCCGAATCCCCGGCGCTCAGCCTCGCTGCTGATCGACAAGAGCTTGTAGATGGCGGCCGGCAGGGTTGGCTGCGATGGACGGAACCATAATTTCGTTCGCCTTTGAGCACCCAGGGTTCTGCGAACCCTGGGCTTGATGCGAAGTTTGGGTTTCAGTACAGCTCCACAGGGGAACGTTTGCCGTCTTCGACGCTGAGATTTTTGGCCGCCTCTTCGCCGAGCGTATCGACGCGGAGCTGCCAGATATCGCGATTGATGGCGGCGAAGCGGTCGAGATTGAACGAGTCCGGCTTCACCAGGCGTTTCTTGGTTTTCTCGATCCGCATCAAGGCATCATGCAGGGCCGGGGCTTCGACACCCTCAAGGTGCTGACGGGCCAGCTCCACCATTTCCACGCGGTGGCAGATCATGACAAGGTCATTGCCGGCGCGCACGGCTTCCTGAATGGCCTGCTCAAAGGTGACTTCATTCAGGATCGCTCCCATGTCGAGGTCATCGGTCATGGCCAGGCCATCGAAGGCATATTGATGGCGCAGCAGCTTCGTCACGATGTTATGGCTCAGGCTGGCAGGCCAGCGGCCACGGTCCGGATCGTAAGCGGTGTAGTTGCTGTGGCAGGTCATCACGCTGTCGAGTTCCGGCAGCAGCGCAGAGTAGGGCAGCAGTTCGCTGCGTTCCATTTCTTCACGGCTTTTGGTGATGACAGGCAGGAACTCATGCGGATCACATTCCGCTGGCCCATAGCCAGGGAAGTGTTTGCCGCAGCTCAGGATGCCTTCGGCGCGCATGGCACGATTGAACACACCCGCGTTGTCGATCACCTGCTGTGGATCTTTGCCATAGGTGCGGCCTTTGAGAGAATTGTCCGCCGCATCATCATACGAGATGTCCAGCACTGGGCAGAGATCGAGATTGAAACCGAAGAGGCGCAAAATCTGCCCGGTGAGCTTGCCATGACGTTTGATCAGCGCGGGATCACCCTTGTCACGCAGCGCTTGGGCATTCGGTGGTTCTTCACCAATCAGGCGGAGACGCGAGACGCGACCGCCCTCCTGATCAATCGTGATGAATGGCTCGATGTTGGAAATATCGCGCAGGTCATCGATGAGTTTGCGGACCTGTTCCGGGGTCTGAATGTTGCGCCCGAATAAAATGAAGCCACCTGGCTGAAGTTTTTTGAGTCGTGCGGCCGTTTCGGGAGTGAGTTCGGCACCGGGGACACCCATGAGGAGGAGCTGGCCGAGGTCTTGGGAGGTGGGCATGAGGGCGTGTGTTCGGTTGAGTAGTGGTTGGTCGAAAGTGACAGATCAGGTGTCAAGACTCGTTTTGCTAAAATTTTGATAACAATTGGGCGTTTTAGGCTCTCAGGATTGCGACTCAGCGGTTTCTTTTTGCAAAAGAAGGGTGGGCAGGTTGACGGGAGGGGCAAAACTTTTTAACATGTCGTCGTCCGTGGGGCAACTCGCGGGCCACGTTTGCAAGCTTCCTCAGCTAAAGCATTTCGTGCCAATCGGTCCTCTATCGTTGTTGGTTGCTGGATCGCCAATGGAACCCCCCGGCTTCGCATGCCGGGGGGTTCTCTGTTTCTGGGTGATGCATTCGCGCATTGTGAGCAACTGTGTGATTAGCTTGTTAGCTCGCTGTGATTAGTGTGTGAGCAACTCAATCAGCTCACGGTGCACTCAACTGACGCGCCCATTGAATCGCACGCAGCATGCCGGTGGCCTTGTTGATCGTTTCTTGATACTCGGCGGCAGGAACAGAGTCAGCCACAACACCAGCGCCAGCCTGCACATAGGCTTTGCCATCCTTCACCACGCAGGTGCGCAGCGCGATGCATGAATCAAGGTTGCCATCAAAGCCGAAGTAACCCACGGCGCCGGCATACGCGCAGCGCTTGCTCTTCTCGCACTCGTTGATGATCTCCATGGCGCGCACCTTGGGCGAGCCGCTGACGGTGCCTGCAGGGAAGGTGGCGCGCATGACGTCATAGGCGGTCTTGTCGTCACGCAGATGGCCGTCCACGTTCGAAACGATGTGCATGACGTGCGAGTAGCGCTCGATGATCATCAGATCACTGACGCGGACGGTACCATAGTCGGCCACACGTCCGACATCATTGCGTGCGAGATCGACGAGCATGATGTGCTCGGCGCGTTCCTTGGGATCCTCCAGCAGTTCCTGAGCCAGGGCATCGTCTTCAGCGGGGGTCTTGCCCCTCCAACGTGTGCCGGCAATGGGGCGGATGTCGATGCGGCCGTTCATGCACTTCACATGAACCTCCGGCGAACTGCCGACCAGTGCGAAGCCCTGCGGGAAGTCGATGCAGAACATATACGGGCTCGGATTCACGTGCCGCAGTGCACGAAAGAGGTCCAGCGTGGTGCCTTGGTAGTCCGTTTCAAAACGCTGGGAGGGCACGCCCTGGAAGATGTCACCGGCGCCGATGTACTCCTTCATCTTGAGCACCATCGCCTCGTATTCTTCCTGCGTGGTGTTGCTCACCGGAGGTGGTAGCTGACCCACGGGGGCAAAGGTTTGCAGCGGTCTGGCAGCCAGCGGCTTCTCCAGTTTGGCAATGACATCCGCGATCTGCTCGCGCGCCCAGTCGTAGGCAGCCTCCAGCGTGGCATGCTCATTAGTGTGCACATTGGCCACGATGGACAGGCGGCGGGTGCGGTGATCAAACACCAGCACGGTGTCGGTGACCATGAACACCATGTCCGGCAGGCCCAGTTCATCCTTCGGCGGTGGTGAGAGTGTCGGCTCAAAGAAGCGCACCATGTCATAGGCCAGGTAACCGACCGCACCGCCGTGGAAAACCGGCAGCGGCTGCGTTTCAAGTGGGGTGAAGGGCTTCATCAGCTCCTGCAACTCCGTCAATGGATCGCCGGTGGTGGTGTAGCTGCGCTTTTTGCCTCGCTCCTCGATTTCGATCTCACGACCGCGTGCGGTGAAGATGATGCGCGGTGAACTGCCGAGCAGGGAATAGCGCCCGGAGTGCTGGGTGAGCTCTGCAGATTCCAGCAGGAAGGCGCAGCGGCCATCGTGGATCTTTTGGAATGCAGAGAGCGGGGTTTCGTAGTCGGCGGCGAGTTCCGCCATCACTGGTACGAGATTGCCCTGCTGCGCGAGCGTCTGAAAGGTGGCGAAGTCGGGCTGAAGATGGAGCTGTGGCATGCGGGTCGTGAAACGAGCGCGCATTCTGGACGCGGAATCGCGTTGTGGCAATGATGCTTCAAAGCACCGCGCGCATGGCGGCCAGGAGCTCGCCGTAGTCGTCGAAGGGCTTGAACTGCGGAAACTGCGCCTGAATGCTGGCCGGGGCGTGGAAGAAGAAACCGACGTCGGCCTCGCCGAGCATCGTGGTGTCGTTGAACGAATCACCTGCGGCGATGACGCGGTAGTTCAGCGCCTTGAACGCAGCCACGGACTTCTGCTTCTGGTTCGGCTGGCGCAGCTTGTAGTCCACGATGCGACCGTCTGGGGCGACATCGAGCTGGTGGCAGAAAATCGTCGGCCATGCGAGCTGGCGCATCAGCGGCTGGGCAAATTCGGCGAAGGTGTCGCTCAGGATGATCACCTGGGTGATGGAGCGCAGTTCATCGAGGAAAGCCTTGGCACCTTCCATGGGGGAAAGCGTGCCGATGACCTGCTGGATGTCCGGCAGCTTCAGGCCGTGCTCATCGAGGATTTTGAGGCGGCCCTTCATGAGCACATCGTAGTCAGGTTCATCCCGCGTGGTGCGGCGCAGTTCGGGGATGCCGGTCTTCTCGGCAAAGGCGATCCAGATTTCGGGGACGAGAACGCCTTCGAGGTCCAGGGTGACGATGGTCTGCTGCTTCATGTGGGGAGATGTCATGCACGGGCCGCTCCTCCAGTAAAGCAGCGATCTTCAAAAAAGGCGCACATGCGGGCAAGCCACGCGGAGACGCTGCGGTAAATTTGGCGTTTGTTTGAACATGAAAATCGAAAACGAAGCCACTCGAAACGCCGCCCAGCTGGTGACGAACTGCCGCAATGCCGTACTGGCCACGTCAGACGCCGAGGGGCATCCGCATTCGGCCTGGATGACCACGCAGGTCACCACGGACATGGAGGAGATCATTTCCATCACCGCGCCGAACTCGCTGAAGGCCGACATCCTACGTGCCAATCCGCAGGCGGAGTGGATGTTTGCCTCACCCTCGATGGAGACCATCGTGTATCTTTCCGGACACACGCGGCTGATCGAGGGAGATGCAGCAAAGCGCTACTGGGATCAGATGCCCGGCAAATCCAAGGCCTACTACCGCAAGTACTGCGAGACGGAGGACTATCACAAATTTGCCGTCATCCGCACGGATGTGAGCAAGGTCGTGCTGTGCAAACCCTACGCCTACACGAAGTCCGTGCTTTGGGACAAATCGGTGCCGGAAGCAGCCTAGTGGGATGCAGGGCGCGGTGCCTCCACCGCCTCGCACTTCTCGCGCCAGCCGGGAAAATTCCAGGTGTTGGGAAAGCCTTCGCACTGCACCGGCTTCACCGGCTGGATGCGGCACACATTCACGCCTTCAAGGAAGAGGCACTCGCCATTGGCCTTGTCGATGATGCTCAGGCCGGTGCGGTTGGCATTCAGCCGCGTGCATTGCTCCACGAACTCGATGCGCGGCATGTCCAGATACGCGGCGATGCGCGTGATCTCATCGTCCGTGACGCGCACATCTCCGGGCCAGCGGCAGCAGTTGCCGCAGCGCTGGCAGGCATACCACGGCGTGGAGGTGTCAAGTGGGGAGGCTTCGCTCATGAAAAGTATTCTGTTCGCGCATTGCTGCGCTGGAGGCATAGTTCGTGCGATGAACGGGTCTATGCAACGAAGGTTTGAAAATCGCCGCCCATGGCTGCGGCGTCAGTGGCTGTCGCGATGAAACTGCATCTGCTTCCCACCATCACTCTGCTGCCCGCGCCGCAAGACACGGCGGATGATCAGCGGGTCATCGAGGACTGGTCCCGTGGACTGGACTGGGTGAAGTGGCTGCTGGGCAGCGTGCGCGCCCGCGTGGAGGTCCTGCTGGTGGAAGATGTGGGCGACTGGAATGCCGCGGCTGAAAGTGTGCTGCGTGAAGCCATTGGCCCGGCGCTCAAGTCCGCATGGCAGAGCGCGCATGCGAATGATCTGGCTGGTCTCATCGCGGCTTCTTCCAGACTCTCTTCCCAGCTTTCACCCGCTGCCTGCCAGCGCAGCCTTCAGGCGGGCGCGGTGCTGCTCAAATCCACGAAACATGCGCGTTATCAAGGTGTGCTGGGTCGGCTGCGTGAGGCGGTGGAGCAGGGGAGATGCGACAGCCACATCGCCATCGTGTGGGCGGCGGTCGGGCATTTTTTCCAGCTCAGCCTCACCAATGTCATCGCCGAATACCTGCGGCTGGAATGGGACATGGCGGCGCGTGATTCGCATCTGCATGTGCCCTACGCCGGAAAGTTCAGCATCGCCGGAATCACGAGCCGCATCATGAGCGATGCCTCAAGCGAGTCCGCGCTGCGGGTGGTGGATGCGTGAATTCCGGCGTCTTTGCAAATCAACGCGTCACTGCTAAAACTTCACCGTCACACCAAGGTTCGCACCGAAACCGGGCTCGTTGGAGCCGGAGCCGTGGTAGCGGTAGGTTTTGTTCAGCAGATTGTCGAGAGAGGCGGTTAGGATGAGGTTCTCGGTGACGGAGTAGCCACCGCGCAGCGTGAGCAGCCAGAAAGAAGGCGTGCCGTTGGGCGGGACTCGCTGGGTGTCGAGTTGGTCAGAGGTGTTCAAGCGCCCGGCCTCGCCATAGGTGAGACAGACGAACTCTGTCCAAAACCGTTGATCCGTGGTCTGCCAGCGCACGCCACCGTAGCCCACGAGAGGGGAGATTTTGCCCAGCGGCTCGCGGCGTTTCTGCGTGGTGGTGCCGATGAACTGATCCGCCTCACCTTCCACCCATGCCAGATGGCCGAAGAGGCTCCAGTGCTTGTCGATCCGCCAGCGTGCGGCGAACTCGAAGCCCTGCATGTAACCGTCGCCGCCATTCGCCTTGGTGTCCTGCAGTGGCACGGAGGTGGAGCGCCGGATGATCAGATTGTCCAGCTTGGTGTAGAAGTAGGCCAGGCTGGCGGTGAGGCTTTCGGTGTTTGCTTTGAGACCGATCTCATAGGTCAGGTATTTTTCCGGGGACAGGTCGGTGGCCGGTGTTTCTTTGCGACCGGACAGAGCCACATCAAAACGGGAAAGGTCGGAGAGGTTGGGCGCACGGAAGGCCTGCGACACGCCGCCATACAGAGAATAGCGGTCCCTCTCATCGAGATCGATCACAAAGCGCACGCTGCCGGAGAAGTTGTCCCAGCTGTTGGTAAAAGACTGCTGAGCGAGGGTGGTGGGGTTCTGGAAGCTGCCGAGCCTGGCCGTGGCATGCGTGTAACGCTCTCCGAGGAAGAGATGCACGCGTTCGCCGAAGTCGATGGCGTCCTGAATGTGAACCCCCAGCAGGCTGTAGGTCGAGTTGTCCGCGACGGCTCCCTGAAAAGGATTGTCCGAGGCGTGTGATTGCACAAAGTCCTCATAAAAATCGACGCCATAGACCAAGGTGCCGATGGGTGACTCGCTGGTGAACTGGAGATCTGCGCCGAGGGTGTCCACATCCACAATGTTATAGGATCTCGTGCCGCCTCCGGTGACACGGAACTGGTTTTCGCCTGCGGTTTGCACGGAGACGGTGAGGCTGGCGTTGTCGATGAAGCTGTTCAGATCCTTCCCGGCGAGGCGGGCATACGTCAGGCTGCGCTCCTGATCGAAGAGTCGCACGCGGTCTGTGCCAACGGCGGTGCCTTCAAAGGAAACGCCTGAGTTGGTGGAGTGCGTGCGCCACACATCGTTCTGGCGCACCTGCTGATGCGCGGCGGTGAAGGTCCACTGATCGTCCAGCGCTATGTCCAGCCTCACATCGAAGGCCCACTGATCGTAACCGGTGTGCCGCTGCCGCCGTCCGCTGCCGTCGGTGACATCACCAAACTGGCTTAAAGTGACACCGGCATGCAGCCCCCACTTCTGCCCTTCACCGATGCTGGTTTCGAGGTGCTCCACATTGCTGTGCTCCGCCGTGGAGTAACGATAATCCGCCCGGCCGTGGGAGAAGAAGCTGCCTTCGGCTTCGCTGAGAAAGCCCGATCCCTTGGTGAAGGCGTTCACAGTACCGCCGATGGCATCGCTGCCATACAGCACAGACCCTTGCGAAGGCAGCACTTCCACGCGGTCAATGCCATACTGATCAATCGTGTTCCAGTACTGGTTCGGTCCGTCACGGAAGGTGGAGTTGTTGAAGCGAATGCCGTCGACCATCATCAGGTTGCGGAAACCGGTGAAGCCGCGGATGAAAGGGGAACCTTGTCCGTTGGAGGTCTTCTGAATCGAAACGCCGGGAGTTTCCCGCAGTGCCTCGGGGAAGGTGCGTGTCAGGCGCTCCTCCATCTGCTTTTTATCCAGTGTCTTCACAGCAGCAGGCACCTGGGATAGCGGAGTCGCGCTGCGCGTGGCCGTGATCACCACCTCGGGCAGGTCAGCGGTCTTGGTGGGCTTTTTCTTTTTATCTTCCGCTACCTCGGCGGCGAAGCTGGCAGTGGAGAAGACGAGCAGAAGTGGGAGGGAGAATCGGCGCATAGGTTGGTATAGGCGGAAGACCAACCAAACATCGGCTCATTCTTTGTCACTCACTGGCTGCCGATGAATCGATGAATGAACAAATGTTGCTCCATTCGACATCGGGACGCTTGATGAATGGGCAAATATTGTCCCATTCGACATCGCAACACTTGGCAAAAGCGCCCAAGCGCCCGGAATCGGAAGGCACGAAGGTGCACACTCGTCCGAAAGGAAGTCCACGCTGGAGGCTGAGCAAGTTTCACCCGCCGCCCATGACTCAATGGCTCCTATTTCCCAAACAGGCCCTTGATGCCATCGGTCTTGAGTTTGTCGGTGCCACCTTGGAGCATGTTTTTGAGAGCACCACTGGCGCTGGCTTTGACGGCCTCGGTATTGAGCTGGCGGAGAATCAGTGCCGTCAGCTCCGCAGGACTGATGCCGGCGGCACCAGTGCCGAGATTGGTGAGACGGATCTCAGGCAGTGTCATTCGGGCGTCTGCACCTGGAACAACACCCGCTGCGCTGGCGCTGAGTTTGGCCCCAGTGATGAGCAGTTCATTCACCTGAAGTTTGACGGACTTCTTCGGCTTGCCGTCAGCGGGAAGCGCGGCTGCACTCGGGGTGGCGCTGCCAGCACGCGCGGTTTGCTGGGAGACAAAGTTCATCGCGTTGTCGGCGATGTGCTTGAGATTAGTGCCACCAAGACCCGCTTCGAGATTGATCTCTGGATCCGTGATGCGGATGTGCTGAATGACCACCTTGTCCGCGCTGACGCTGTTGAGGTCCAAACCCACCTCCGCACGGCCAATGCGCACGGCATAAGGACCCGTGAAGCCCTTGGGATTGCCGATCTGGAAGTCTTCGATAAGACCGGTGCCGGAGAAGGGAGAGACATTCACATGCCGCACAGACACGCTGGTCTGCACCACCGGCGGCGTGCCCTGCTCAATGCCAAACTTGACCAGATTGCCAAGCTGTGACCAGCCAAACCAAAGACCGGCGCCAATGATTAAAACGAGAACAACGACAATGCGGATAAGCCACTTCATAAGCCGCGAGCTTTCCCGGGGGAGCAGGCGCTGTAAAGCATCAAAACGGGCTTCTTCCGCAGTGGCGGGGTGCGGCCGGAGATCAGCCTTCCGTGAACTGACCCAGGGCGCGGAATTTCTGATAGCGCTGCTCCAGCAACTGGGCGGTCGGAAGGGTGTTGAGCTCCTTGAGTGTGGCCAGCACTGCGTCTTTGAGTGAGTTCGCGGCAGCGAAGTGGTCGTTGTGCGCACCACCGAGAGGCTCGGGGATGATGCCGTCGATGATGCCGAGCTTGGAGAGATCCTGGGCGCTGAGTTTCAGCGCGGAGGCGGCCTCAGGGGCGTGCTCGCGGTGTTTCCACAGGATGGCGGCGCAGCCTTCAGGGCTGATGACGGAGTAATAAGCGTTCTCCATCATGAGCACGCGGTCCGCGATGCCAATCCCGAGAGCACCACCGCTGCCACCTTCACCGATGACGATGGCGATGACCGGCGTGCGCAGGGTCATCATCTCACGCAGGTTGAAAGCGATGGCTTCGGCGATGTTGCGCTCTTCCGCGCCGATGCCAGGGAAGGCTCCAGGGGTGTCGATGAGAGTGATGATTGGCAGGCTGAATTTTTCAGCCATGCGCATGAGGCGGAGGGCTTTGCGGTAGCCTTCGGGATGGGCGCTGCCGAAGTTGCGCAGCAGGTTTTCCTTGGTGTCGCGGCCTTTCTGGTGGCCGAGGATCGCCACACGCTGACCACCGATGGTGGCAAATCCGGCGGGCATCGCGTTGTCATCGCCGATGTGGCGGTCACCATGCAGCTCCACGAATTCATCCGTGATGTGCTTCACATAGTCGAGCATGAAGGGCCGGCCAATGTGGCGGGAGATCTGCACGCGCTGCCAGGGGGAGAGATTGGCGTGAATGTCACGCTGCAAGTTTTCGGCCTTCGTTTCGAGATCGGCGATCTGCTGGGCCAGCTTGTCGCTGGGCTTGGCGGCCAGCTTCTTTTTGGCCTCCTCGATTTCTTCGCGGATTTTGACGATGGGCTTTTCGAATTCCAAAACTTGTTTCATGGCGGTCTGGTTGGGAAAGGGGTGGGAGGGATTATCTCACGAGGCTCAACTTTGACCCTTTGCGAACGAGCGCAAAGAGTTCTTCGATGTCTTCACGGGCGAGGAAGATGCCGGTTTCCGCCGTTGGGGCGGGTGCTGGAGCGGGCATGGCGGCAGGAGCGCCAGATTTTTTTGGAGCAGGTGCCGGAACTTTCGGTTCCTCAACAGTTAGGGCTCGGGCCACCGGGGGAGTGCGGAGGCTGATGCCGGATTTTGTGCCGGCAAACCATTTCTCTGCATCGACGTAGTTGGGGTCGGTGGAGACCACGGGCTTGCCGTCAAAGATGGAGTTTTTTCCCGCGATCGTCATTTCCACCGGCAGGCGCATGCCGGGGGGCAGGCGGATGTCTTTCGCATTGTAAACTTTAAAGAGGTATTCTTTTTCACCCACTTTGCGCAGCAGCATGACCTGCTTTTTGGAGATGCTGACACCGAGATGGAAGTCCATCGGGATGATGGTGAGGTGGTCGCCGGGGTGCAGATTGAAGCTCATCAAACCGCTGGAGCGGATGATGGAGTCCACGGTGGTGTCGAACTTGGTGGCGATGGAGTTCAGCGAATTGCCCGGCTGCACGATGTAGTCTTTCTTCCCGGCGGTGGAGTTTGCCGAGTAGAGCTGGTCCATGTTGATTTCACCAATGATGCGCATGGCCTCGGCGCAGGTCTTGGAATCGGGAAACTGCTGGCAGAGCTTGTAGAGCGCATCCCGGCCGTCGTCGATTTTGCCCTGGTGAATGAGCTCCACCGCGGCTTCGAAGCGGCGGATGCCGGGGTCCACACGCGGGCGGTCCTTCGCCTTCATGGAGGCGATGTCATGCTCCACCTGGCTCTCTTTGAGCAGGATGTTCATGTAAACCCAGTACCCCATCGCCAGAGTGCCTGCCACCAAGCCCACGGTGATGAGGAAAATCAGCAGTTTGATCTGGGTCTTGGCCATTGCGTGAACCTGCAAACTACCACTCAGCCCAGCAGGCCGCGGCGTTTGAAATCGAAGAGGTTGATGTTCTGGGACTTCTCGATCATCTCGACAGTGAACTTCAGCAGGCAGATTTCCCAGGTGTCGTCCACGCCTTGAATGACCGCACGCATCGGATTGCCCGATGAGCGAATGTTCGCGAGCAGCTTGCCCGTGACTTCTTCCATGGATTCATGGATGATCTGCTCGCTGATGTCGCCTTTGCGAAATTTGAAGCCGTATTTGAGGATCGCCAGCTTGTGCAGGTTGTCCCGCAGGAATTCGCCAAACCCGGCCACTTCGGGGCCAAAGCCTTCAAAGTCAAACTGGCCGGGCAGTTCCGGGCGCAGGATGAGAGGCTTCTCTGCCTCGATGCGGCCTTCACGCACGCGCACGGCACCGACGGTATCCATGAGTTCGGTGACGATCTGAAACTCGAAATGGGTGCTGCCAAAGGTGTCGATGCGGCGGTCCGGCTCATGGAGCACCTGGGTGTTTTCCAGGGCGTATTG
>NZ_JBAQCR010000394.1:0-10854 GCF_049294395.1 Prosthecobacter sp. | reverse complement strand
TCCACTGCAGCGGTATGGAGTAGGGGAGTGGTGAAGAATGTCATGATCACATGCAACCTTTGCATGGATACTGGCCGTAAACTTGCTAAGAAGAGTGCTAGCTTCGCCTTGACGCCCAACTCAGGTGTCTTGATCAAAGACAACCTTGACGAAAACACAACCTCCGCCCCCTGAACCCCCATGCTTGATGTGCAGCGCAATCGAGGCGCCAAGCATCGTGAAGAGATCGACTTCACGCGCAAGCTCATGTGGGCACACATGATTTTCGGAGCGGTGGTGATCACGTTGTTTTTGTTTCACGAGGTGTTTCGCTGGTTCGCCGGATCCCTGGTCTGGTATGGGCTGAGTCTGGTGGTGATGTATGGCTTCATGAACGGGCAGCGGTCCTGCCGCTGGCTGCTGGCGCTGGTGTTTCTCGCGGGGGCAGGTGCGGGCCTGTATTTCCTGAGCCGCGTCCTGCCAGACACCACGGAGCCAAGAGCAGCCTTGGTGCCGCATGCGGTGATCCCACTGTGGGTGGGACTGGCCAATGTGACCTACTCCCTTGGAGCGATGTTTGTACTCTTCAGCCCACGCATCCGCCGCGCGGGGGAGACGGGGTTTGTGCTGTGGTGAGCCTGACTTTTTCAGGATGGGGGGGCGCTACTCCGCCGCCCCTCGGTGTCTCAGGCGGCCCGTGCGAGCACTGGCTGTAATTTGTCAAATTCGTGGAGAGCCATGCCCACGACCTGGTCCATGTTGTAATAGCGGTAGGTGGCGAGGCGGCCGATGAAACTCACCCCGGGGGTGGCGGCTGCGAGTGCGGCGTACTGGGCATAGAGCCGGCTGTTCTCCGCAGTGGGCACGGGATAGTAAGGTTCTTTTCCGGGGGCGTATTCGTCCGGATATTCGTAAACGATCGAAGTATTGTCGCAGCTTTGCCGGGTGGCATGCTTGATCTCCACAATGCGGGTGTAGGCGTGGTCGTTGGGGTAGTTCACCTGCATGGCTGGCTGCCAGAAGCCTTTTTTGCCAGAAATGGGGAGTCTGGTGGCGAGTGCGTCGGCGTCAAAGGACTGGGTCTCAAACCTGAGCGAGCGATAGGGGAGGGGACCGAAGCGGAAGTCAAAATATTCGTCAATAGGACCGGTGTAAACAATGTGCCGGGCCTTGAGTTCTGGCAGGAGCTCGCGGTAGTCAGTGCGGAGGAGGATCTGCACTCCGGGGCTGGCTGCGATCATGTTTTGAAAAAGCCGGTGGTAACCCGCGGCGGGCAGCGCCTGGAATGATTCGCTAAGATACCGGTCATCCCGGTTGGTCCGGACGGGGATGCGGCCACAAACGCTGGCGTCGAGTTCACGGGGGTGTTTTTTCCACTGCTTGAGCGTGTAGCCCTCGAAGAATTTTTCATACAGCTCCCACCCCACCTGCGAGATGATGACTTCTTCTGAATTTGCAGGCGAGGCGATGTTGACGCGCTTTTGATCCAGATAGGCCTTGAACTCATCCTCCGAGGAAGGCCGTCCGATGAGCTCCTCGAAAGTGTTGAGATTGATGGGGAAGTGCCAGTAGCGGCCTTCGGCAAAGGAGCGGATCTCGTAACTGGTGGGCAGCCAGCTGGTGAACCGGGAGAGATAGTCCACTATCTTGGCGCTGTTTGAGCGGAAGTAGTGCGGGCCGTAAATATGGGTGAGCACGCCCGCGTCATTGTAGGCGTCATGGGCGTTTCCGCCCACATGGGCGCGCTTGTCCACCACAAGGCATCGCAGCCCGAGGGCGTTGGAGAGCCGCTCCGCCATCACCAGGCCTGAAAAGCCCGCGCCTACGATGAGAACGTCCGTTTCCATGTGAGCATCACGGGTGCGGGACTTTGCTAAAACGCACCACGACAAGCCGTGCGGCATCCAGGCCGCGCTGCGCTGTCGCCGCTGGGTGATGCTTCAAATAGCCGGCCGAGGCCATGGCCAGGGGAACCACTTCACCTTGTGAAAATCCAGCCGCCTGCATCTCCTGCAGTATCCATGGCGCGACTTTTGAGTAGGAGAAGCCGGAGCTGTCATGGATGTACACGGCTTCCGTTGCAACCTGAAGCCTGGAATGCACACCGCTGAGCACGGCTGCATTGATGCCCGGATAGAAGGGTGCCATGTGCATTTTCGTGACGCGTTCAGGGAAGAGGCTGATGAGATTGAGCCCCACGGGATCATGGCAATAAAAGGCGACGACGTTGGAGTTGGACAAGATCAGTGCGCCTGGCTGCCGCGTGCGTATGTCCCTGACGACATCTCCGGTGGGAACGAGCCAGCGGTAGGTGAGCCAGCCGTCGCGGCGGACAAGGTTGAACAGGCTGCCGGCCAGGGCAAGGAGTGCCGCCGAGAGAAAGACCTGTTTCACCCGCCGCTGGAAGAGAGGGCTGCTGTGCGTGATGGATGCCAGGGCGATGCCGGCCTGCAGCGCGAGGAATGGCGTGAAGATGAGCAGACGCTTGGTCCAGATGACGTTTTTTGCCACCATCAGTCCGAGGATGGCCGCCACGAGCACCGTGAGAAACAGCGTCTTGCGGCGGGTGGAGACGGCGAGCAGGAGGACGGCCAGGGCGGCCACAGCGACGGGCAGCGAGACCCACCACTCAAACGGCGTGGAGACTTCGCCAGCAAAGATGGCATACAGCGACGCCACTGTGTAAGGCAGATAAAAGGACGAAGCCGAAATGCCGAGTTGATGGATGAACACCGTCAGCCATGGCAGATAGCAAAGGCCGATCAAAGCCCATGCGGCGATGAGCCAGAGCCAGGGCTCTTTTTTGACGCCTCTGACGGCCAGGAGGGCGAGGCCCTGGGCCAGAAACACCGCCGGAGCGCTGTAATTGCAGTACCACATGGCCGCGCCAGAAACGACGTAGGCGGCGAAGCGCAACGGCCTGAACTGAAAGGCCGCGCCAGGCAGCCGGCCGGGCAGATCCAGCCCGGAAAGCAGGGCGTGGAGGTTCCACGCCGTGAGCGCGGCAAACATGGAATACCAGCGAATGGCGGATGGAAACATCCAGTGGTAGGGCATCCACGCCGCCAGCGCGAGCACCCACCATCCCTCCCGCCGTCCGCCCCAGCGCATGGCGCACCTGAACAGGCCCCAGAGCGCGAGGAGCCAGCAAAGGATGGAGAGGAGGCGCAGTCTGAACGGCTCATAGCCTGCCCAGTGCTGCCAGCAGTGAAGGACGACGTCATAGAGCGGCGGGTCCTCGTGAATGTTGGACGCCATGAGCTGGAGGAGGCTGGGCAGCGGCTCTCTTGCCAGAAAGAATCCGTTGGTTTCGTCATCCCAGACGGTGGTGCTGGCGGCGTTCCAGCAAAGGAGCGCCAACCCGGCGAGGAGCAGCAGTTGGAACCAGCGGAGGGAGGAAAAAAATTTCATTTCAAATGCAGGAGATCACGCAGCTGGCGCACCATTTCCAGGGCGCGCGAGGCAAATTTGCCCAGGGGCACGGAGGGCTCGCCGCCGTACCGCTCACGGAAGCGGATGGACACGGTGCCCTGCCTCACTCCAGGCTGATGCCTGAGCAGGACGGCAAGGGCCACATTGGCCAGGAAAAACTTTTCGTGAATGCGGCCGACGGCGGCTGCACAGGCCTTGGTGCGCATCAGCCGGTAGGGCACATTGGCGTCGGCGCAATTGGCGCGGGCAAAAAGCAGCAGCGTGAGGCGCAGCACCATGCTGGCGATGACGCGGCGCATGCCGTCGTCGCGCCGCCTGCGCACGCCGTAGATCACGTCGTATTTTTCGCGGTTGCGCCAGAAGCGGAAAAAGTACTGCGGGTCGCACTGCCCGTCTGAATCAAGCTGAAAAACATAGGGTATGCCGCGCTCGATGGCGATCCGGTAGCCCTGGAGGCAGCTCTGGCCATGGCCGCGGTTTTCGCGCTGAATGACTTCGAGCCTGGCGCCGTATCTGGACTGTAGCTGGGTGAGAATGACGCCGGTTTCGTCGGTGGAGCCGTCATTGATGACCTGGAAGACAAAATGTGACGTCCAGTTTTCAATCTCGCTGAACCATTCGTTCACCACCTTGCGGATGGAGGCGCACTCATTGTACACGGGCATGACCAGGAGAAGCTCGGTGGAATCAACGTTCATGCGGTGTGTTGGAGAGGGAAGCGAAGCTCGTTTGCAGGCCTGAAGCGCATGGAGCGGACGGTTGTGCTTTCGAGGGCAGGCGGCCTGAGGTTTAGCTTCGGGAAAAGTTTGCGCAAGAGCTTTGCTCTGCGCGGTGTCATTCGCGGCCGGCACCATGGCTGGATGCCGTATGCAACGGTGTTGATTGCTGACGATATTGTCACCTGCAGAGCAGGAGAAACCGAGCTTTTTGGGAGTGCGGTGAGTTCTTCCTTGGAAAACAACAACGCCGAAGAGATGGCTCTTCGGCGTGTTGGTGTGATTTAGATGATCTTCTCCTGAAGCTTTCTTACTTCTTGCGGTCGCGGATCGCGCCGGTTTTGAGGCGGAGGCCGTTGAGGCGGATGAAGCCGGTGGCGTCGTCCTGGTTGTAGGCCTTCGTGGGGTCGGCTTCCATGGTGGCGATCTGCGGATTGTAGAGGCTGAAGACGCTCTTGCGGCCGGCGGGGATGATGTTGCCTTTGTAGAGCTTCACACGGACGGTGCCGCTGACTTTCTTCTGGCTCTCGGTGACGAGGGCCTGGAGGGCGAGGCGCTCCGGGGCGTACCAGAAGCCGTTGTACACCAGGGTGGCGTATTTCGGGATCAGGCTGTCACGCAGGTGCATGACTTCGCGGTCCATGGTGAGGCTTTCGATCTGGCGGTGGGCGAAGTGCAGGATGCTGCCGCCGGGGGTTTCATACACGCCGCGGCTCTTCATGCCGACGAAGCGGTTTTCCACCATGTCCACGCGGCCGACGCCGTGCTTGCCGCCGAGCTTGTTGAGGAGCTTCATGACGCCGAGAGGGGAGAGGAGCTTGCCGTTGACGGCGATGCAGTTGCCCTTTTCGAATTCGAGGATGACGGTTTCAGCCTTGTCCGGAGCGTCTTCGGGGAAGACGGAGAGGGTGTTGAAGTAGCCTTTGTTCTTCGGATCGCTGGCGTCAAACCAAGGGTCTTCGAGGATGCCGGCCTCATAGCTGATGTGCAGGAGGTTGCGGTCCATCGAGAAGGGCTTCTTGGCGCTGGCCTGGACGGGGATTTTTTTCTCGTCGCAGTAGGCGATCATCTCGGCACGGCCGGGGAACTGGGTGCGGAAGCGCTCATCGCGCCATGGGGCGATGATTTCGATCTCGGGGGCGAGGGCTGCGGCAGTGAGCTCAAAGCGGACCTGGTCGTTGCCTTTGCCGGTGGCGCCGTGGGCGATGAAGCCGGCCTTTTCAGCCTTGGCGATCTCCACCATGCGCTTGGCGATGAGGGGGCGGGCGATGCTGGTGCCGAGGAAGTACTCGCCTTCGTAGATGGCTCCGGCCTGGATCATCGGGAAGATGAAATCGGTGGCAAACTCCTCTTGCAGGTCGTCGATGTAGATCTTCGAAGCCCCGGTCTTTTTGGCCTTGGCGTTCAGGCCTTTCAGTTCATCGTCCTGGCCGACGTTGGCGCAGAAGGCGATGACCTCGGCGTTGTAGGTTTCCTTGATCCAGGAGAGAAGGACGGAGGTGTCGAGGCCGCCGGAGTATGCGAGAACGATTTTTTTGCTCATATTTGCCACTTTTTTGAGGGGGCGCGGAGAATAAGGGCAATCGAAGGTGTGTCGAGCTCCGGAGTGCGCCTTTTTACAAAATTGAGGGGATGAAACATGGTTGTTTAGGGAAACTTAAATAAATGCGTTCTTTCTATTGAAATTATAATGAGTATTGCTAAGCTGAGTTTATTCGCAAAAATTACATGGGTCTTCCTCTGGAATACAGCAGTTCTTCGAATGTTTCTAAAGAAACAGGCGGGTCGACTGCCTCGATTCTCCGCGCCGCTGCGTGGCTGAGGAGGCGCTGTGCCCGGGGCCTGCGCTCATTGACAGCCGGTATCAGCTTGTTTGTGGTTTCGGCGGTGGGGGCACTTGCCGAGACGGATTATGGGGACTTTAGCAGTTTCGGCAATGCCAGCAGCACCATGGTGAGCACCATCAGGATAGGTGCCACCACTGACGGTGAACCTTCGGTCACGGCCAGTTCCCTCGCAACGGGAGATGACAACACGGGAACGGATGATGAAGACGGTGTGACCCTGCCGAGCAGTCTGGTCACGGGTACGTCAGGCAGCATCATTGTGAATGTGACGAACACCAGTGGTGCCACCGTCTTCCTCAATGCGTGGATCGACTACAACAAGAACGGTTCGCTCACGGACTCTGGCGAACAGATTGCCTCGAACACGATGATCGCCACGGGCAGCTCGAATTCCAACAGGACCATCAATTTCACAGTGCCGTCCGGCGCCACCCTTGGGAATGTGGGCGTGCGCGTGCGCCTGACTTCCACGAGCTCTCCAACGCCCCTTGGTCTGAAAGGCAATGGTGAGGTGGAAGATTATTTGGTGCAGATCTGCCCGGCCATCACGGTGGGTCCCACCACTCTGGGCACAGCGACGGTCGGCACCGCCTACTCGCAGACGATCAGTGCCAGCGGCGGCACGTCACCCTACAGCTTCAGTGTGAGCAGTGGTACGCTGCCAGACGGGCTGACCCTGAGCTCGGGCGGCGCACTGACCGGCACTCCGACCTCCGGTGACACCCAGACCTTCACGGTGAAAGCCGTGGATCAAAGCGGCTGTGTCGGCACCCGCAGCTACACGCTTACTCCGGCATGCACGGGCTATGTGATCTCACCGTTTGCCATGGGGTCGTGGGATTTGTCCACGGCGGTCAATGTGACAATGGTGGCCACGGCGACCTCGGGCTCTGTGAATACACCGCTCACTTGGTCGCTGGCGTCGGGCACGCTGCCAGCGGGGCTTTCCCTGAGCAGCGCGGGCGTGCTGAGCGGCACCACCACGGCGAAGGGCACCAGCAGTTTCACGGTCCAGGTCAGCGACTCCTACGGGTGTACCGCCTCGCAGTCCTATTTCATGACGGTGGCCTCCGGCACCAGCTACTCCAGTCTGCTCTACGTCAGCTCCGGCAGTGGCAGCACCGGCTATCTGGAGACGTATGATGTCTCCACTGGGGCCAAGGTGCTCGTCGGTCAGACGAAGGATTCGAGCGTTCGCTACCTCACGGACCTGGCGTGGTCACCTTCGGGCATTCTCTACGGGATCGACTTCAACAACATCTACCAGATCAATCCGACGACTGGAGCCCTGACGCGGCTGGGAAGTTTTGGCAACAGCCTCAACGGCCTGGTGTTTGACTCGGCCGGGAAGCCATACATCAGCAGCGTCAACGACGGCGACATCTACACCTTCAATCTGTCCGCGCTGAGCACCAGCTCCACGACGGCGCTGACCCGTGCCTACAGTTCACCGTCCACCGTTCCGAATGGAGAGGCCCTCAACAGCGCAGGTGACCTTGCATGGATCGGCAATGAATTGTACTACGCGGTGGCCGGCAGCGGATTTAACACCTTCTATCTCTATAAAGTGCCGGAAGGCGGCACGGCCACACAGCTTGTGGGGCAGATCAAAACCACGGGGGGCGCGGCCATTGACGATGTGTTCGGTCTTTCCACGGATGGCTACGGCACGCTGTATGCGCAGGCGGGCAGGGCGCTGTACACGCTGGACAAAACCACCGGCGTGGCCACCACCGTGAACTCCAGCATCGCGGCAAGCGCCATCTCCGGTGGCGCCATGCGCTATGAGTTCACGCAGGTGCTGGATGACTTCGGCGACTACTCTGGATTCGCGGTGGCACGTGACACCGTGTTCAGCTCGCTGCTGATGGGGGCGCTGGTTGATTACGACATTCCGGCGGCTTTCAATACGGCGGCGAATGCGGACGACCAGTCATGGACGGATGATGAAGACGGCGTGACGCTGCCAGCCAGCGCGGTGCAGGGAGCCACGGGCGTGAGTGTGACGGTGAAGGTGACGAACACCTCCGGTGCGCCTGCCTTCCTGAATGGCTGGGTGGACTTCGGCAACAATGGATCTCTGACGGACAGCGGCGACCAGATCATCACCAACGTCACCATCCCCTCTGGCACCAGCAATGTGAGCCAGAGCTACACCTTCAATGTGCCTTCCACTGCTGCGGTGGGTGCTCTCGGCGCACGTTTCCGTCTTACTGCCGTGACCAATCCCGGCCCCACGGGAGCCAGCGGTCCGGGTGAAGTGGAAGACTATCTGTTCAATGTGACCTGCAGCACCATCACGCTGACTCCGGGCACGCTGCCCACTCCCACGGTGGGTGCCGCGTATTCGCAGACGGTGACTGCCAGCGGCGGCAACGGCCCCTACACCTACGCGGTGGCCACCGGGGCGCTGCCCGCCGGTCTTACGTTGAATTCCAGCACGGGTGTGATTTCGGGCACAGTCACCAGCTCCAGCGCCACCAGCTTCACGCTGCGTGCCACGGATGCGAAGGGCTGCACCGGCACGCTGACCAGCAGCATCACGCCGACCTGCCCGGCGGTGACGGTCACTCCGCCCACGCTCAACACACCGACGGTGGGCACCAGCTTCACACAAACCCTCAGTGCAACGGGCGGCATCTCGCCTTATACATGGGCGCTCACCAGCGGCACGCTGCCTTCGGGGCTGTCTCTGAGCACGAGCAATGGGACGATCAGCGGTCTCCCCACCAGCGCTGCCTCGACGAGTTTCACGGTGCGTGCCACGGACGCTGCGGGCTGTCTTGACACCCAGGCTTACACCGTCGCACCTGCCTGCCCGACGATCAGCATCTCGCCAAGCACGCTCGCTGCGGGCACGGTGGGTACTGCGTATTCGCAGACCCTGAGCGCGAGCGGCGGCACCGCAGCCTACAACACCTGGACGGTGACGAGTGGCACGCTGCCTGCGGGTTTGACGCTCAATGCCAGCACCGGCGTCATCAGCGGTACGCCGACGGCTTCCGCCAGTCCCTCGACCTCCGTGACGGTGCGGGTGAACGATGCCTATGGCTGCCAGGGGACGCAGGTGGTGACGCTGCAAATCTGCCCCGTCATTTCCGTCTCTCCCTCCATCCTGCCGACGCCCACCGTGGGCACGGCCTACTCACAGACACTCACCGCTTCAGGGGGCACTGCATCCTACACCTTCACGCTGGCCAGCGGTGCGCTTCCCACCTGGGCGACGCTGAGTTCCTCAGGCGTGCTTAGTGGCACGCCCAACAGCACCACGGCTGCCACTTTCACTGTGCGCGCCACGGATGCCAATGGATGCTCCACCACGCTTTCCTTCACCGTCACGCCGGTCTGCCCGACGGTGACCATCACGCCTGCATCACTCGCCACCGGCACGGTCGGCAGCGCCTACTCACAGACGCTTTCCGCCACCGGCGGTGTCGCGCCTTACAGCTCATGGACCGTTACTGCAGGAACGCTGCCAGCGGGACTCACGCTCAATGCCAGCACGGGTGTCATCAGCGGCACGCCGACGGCTTCCGCCAGCCCGTCGACCTCCGTCACGGTGCGGGTGAATGATGCCAATGGCTGCCAGGGATCACGCGCGATCACCTTCCAAATCTGCCCCGTCGTCTCATTCTCGCCCACGACGCTGACCACGGCGACGGTGGGCACGTCTTATTCTCAAACGATCACGGCCAGCGGCGGCACCGGCCCTTACACCTTCACGCTGGCCAGCGGCACGCTGCCCACCTGGGCATCGCTGACTTCCGCTGGTGTGCTCAGCGGCACGCCGAACTCCACCACCACGGCCATTTTCACGCTGCGTGTCACGGATGCCAATTCTTGCACCTCCACGCTGGCTTACACGCTCACGCCAGTGTGCCCGACGATCTCGATCACGCCCGCGGCACTGCCCGCAGGCACGGTGGGCACGGCTTACTCACAGACGCTCGCCGCGAGCGGTGGCATCGCTCCTTACAGCACCTGGACGGTCACGGGCGGTGCGTTGCCAGCGGGCTTGACGCTCAATGCCAGCACGGGTGTCATCAGCGGCACACCGACGGCTTCCGCCAGTCCTGCGACCACGATCACCTTCCGCGTGAATGATGCCAATGGCTGCCAGGGCACACGGGCCGTGACGCTGCAAATCTGCCCGGTCATTTCTCTCTCTCCGACGACACCGGCCACGGGCACCGTGGGTGTCTCTTACTCGCAGACGGTCACGGCTTCGGGTGGTTCTTCCGCCTACACCTATGCGGTCGTCAGCGGCACGCTGCCGGCGGGTCTCTCACTCAATACCAGCACGGGTGTGGTGAGCGGTACGCCTTCTTCGCAGACCAGCGGCAACGTGACCATCCGCGCCACGGATGCGAACGGCTGCCAGGGCACGCAGGCGATGACCTTTGCCATGGGCTGCCCGGCCATCACCATTTCCACAACCATGCTGCCGCTGGGCACCGTCGGCAGTGCGTATTCGCAGACGCTCGCGGCCACCGGCGGTTCAGGAAATTACACCTGGTCAGTCACCAGCGGCACACTGCCAGCGGGCCTGACACTGAGCAGCGGGGGCGTCCTCAGCGGCACGCCGACCACGGGCAATGCGGGCGGAGTCAGCGTGACCATCGCCGCCACGGACAGTGTCAACACCTGCGCCGGCACCAAGACCTTCACGCTGCAGGTCTGCCCCGTCGTCACGCTTTCGCCTGCCACGCTGACCGCACCGACGGTGGGCACGGCGTATTCGCAGACCATCACCGCTTCTGGGGGGGCAGCCTCCTACACCTACACGCTGGCCAGCGGCACGCTGCCCACCTGGGCCACGCTGAGCAGTGCAGGGGTGCTGAGCGGTACGCCCTCCACCACCACGGCGGCCACCTTCACGG
>NZ_JBAQCR010000393.1:0-2326 GCF_049294395.1 Prosthecobacter sp. | reverse complement strand
GCGGTGCCGGGGCTTTCGCTGCAACTGCGCATGCGCAGCACCGGGACGGCCCGGTTCAATCTGGCGTGTGAGATCAACGAGGAAGGGGAGGCGATGGAGGTGGCGTGGCTGTTTCACGCGAACCAGTTCTCACTGGCCGACATTGAGCAGGTGGGGCGCATGTATCTCGATGTGCTCGCCGGAGTGTGCCAGTCGCCTGAGATTTTAACGGCTGCATTGATGACGACACTGCGATGAAAACTGAACCTTCCGTCAAAACGCATTGGGTTAGCCGCTCGGCATTTCAGATCGTGGTGTTTTTGTTTTTGTTTGCCGAAATCGGGCTGTGGGCGGTGCTGCACAGCGGGGCATCCCTTTGGTGGGCGCTGCCGCTGGTGCTGGTGGCGAGCCATTTCATGCACGGGGCGGCGGTGGGCTTTCATGAGGCGACGCATGGGCTGCTGCGGAAGAACCGGCGCTTCAATGAATTTGATGGCGTGCTGCTGGGGGTCTTCAGCTTCATGAGCTTCAGCCTGTACCGTGCGGCGCATCAGACGCACCATGCGTACTTTGCCACGGAGCGTGATGAGGAGCTGTGGCCGTTTGTTTTCACGAAGGCACCGCGGTGGAGCCGGGTGCTGGTGGCTATTCTGGAGCTGACTTGCGGAATTTTATACACGCCGTTTTTGTTTCTGCGTTCCTTTCTCCGAAAGGGCTCGCCTATACGCAGCCCGAAGGTGCGGAAGCGCATCTGGGCGGAGCTGGCGCTGATGGTGGTGGTGTGGATCGGGATCATTGCCGCGGTGTCTTATTGGGAAGTGTGGCGCTACTTTGTGTGGATGTATCTGGCTCCGGCATTCATCGCCGGGAATCTGCAAAGCTGGCGCAAGTATGTGGAGCATGTGGGACTGACGGGCAGCACGGTGAACAGCGCGACGCGGCACATTGTGGCCGAGGGCTGGACTGGGCGGCTCGTGGCCTTCACGCTGCTGCATGAGCCGTATCATGGCGTGCATCATCTGCATGTGGGCATACCGCACGCTGAGCTGCCGCACCGCAAGGATGAGATCCTGCCGAAGACACCTGATGAGCGTGCGCCTTTTCCAAGCTACCGGCATGCGATGCTGGATGTGCTCCGCAGCCTGCGTGATCCGCGTGTGGGTGCGCAATGGCATGGGAATGCCCAACAGACATGACGCGCATGCTCACCTTCGCCATTGTCATTGCATCTGTATTCAATCTGGCGGCCTGTCAGGGGCTGCAGAGTGCGAGCCTGGAGGAGGCGCACGAGGCGTGGCTGGTGATGCAGCATGAAAAGCCCGGCACAGTGAAGGCGCAAACGGCGCTGCTGAAGTATGACCACGCGGTGGCGCAGGTGGTGCAGTGCCTGCGCGCCCGGGAAGGGACGGCGGCATGGGGGAAGGAGATGCACATCGCGGGTATGCGAGGATGGCGTCTGACGTTTGATGCGCCTGTGCCATCTGATTCAACACGCACGCTGGCGCTGGCGGAATTCGCGCACTGCCGGCCTGCGGCTGAGGTGAGGCTGCATGGATTTGACCGTGTGGTGGCGCATGACGGCATTGGCGTGCCGGTGGTGCTGGTGCAGGATGATGCGGTGCGTGCGCAGCGGTGGTTTCAGCCGCCGCAAGGCGAATGCCTTTCCGCCACGGCGGTGCTGGAATTTCCGGCTGATGTGCCGGGGCATGCAGCGGAGGCACGGCTGCGATTTTACAATCCGCTGGCAGTGTCAGAGATCGCGGTGGGCGGACAAGTCCAGCCGCTGGCAGAGAACCTCACGGCGGCCCTGCAGGGCACGCTGACGGATGCGCGTGTGGAAGAAAAAGGGGCGGGGCAGCAGGCCGCCTCCGCCTCGGGTGAGCGTGCTTCACGGCTGTTTTTCCTCAGCCGCTATGACAAGGGCAAGGTGCCGGTGATCTTTGTGCATGGCATGCTGGCGGGGTCGGATGTTTGGAAAAACTGCGTCAATGAGATGTATGCGGATGAGGGCCTGCGCCGTCGTTACCAGCCGGTGTGTTTCAGCTATCCCAGCAAGCTGCCGATTCCTGCCTCGGCGGCACGGCTCAGGGAGCTGCTGACGCAGGCGCGCAGCCGGTTTGATGCACGGCACGAGAATGCCGGGTTTGGCCGCATGGTGCTGGTAGGGCACAGCATGGGCGGCCTGCTGGCACGCATGCAGGTCATTGATTCAGGCGAGGACTTCTGGCGCGCCTTTTTTGACGTGAGCCCGGAGCGCGTGGAGGGAGAAGTGGATGCGACCACGCGGCACATGCTGCAGCAGTCGTTTTTTTTCAAGCGGCGGAGTGACATCGGCACGGTGGTGTTC
>NZ_JBAQCR010000392.1:0-179109 GCF_049294395.1 Prosthecobacter sp. | reverse complement strand
TCTCATGATCGCTGAACTGCAGAAAATGGAGAGCGCCTCCAACGAACTCGTCAAGCAGGTCGAGGAAATGAAGAACGCCCGCATGATTCTGACCCCGGAGGAGGAAAAACTTTTCTCCGATCCCGTCGTGCGGGAACTGCTGGGGCCCAAGGGAGTGCAGGCCACCCTCATCGCCAACGCATCGCCGGACAGCGATAAAAAGGTGACTCCTCCGGCGCCGACCTCCGTCGAAAAGCTCATCAGCCAGGCCAACGAAAGCTACATGGACAAGGATTTCGAAAGCGCTGCCAAGCAATACCAAGACGCGCTGCGGGCCGAACCCAAAAACGTCACCGCCCTCATCGGCCTGGGCATCACGCGCCAGCGTGAAAACAAACATGCCGATGCTGAAGTGTCCCTGCAGAAAGCACTGGCCTACGATCCGACCAACGAACCCGCCTCATTCGCCCTCGGCGTCACCTATTTCAAACAAGAGCGCTGGAAGGACGCGATGACCTACTTCGAGAAGAGCCTCGCCAAACGCCCCGACAACGCCAGCGGCCGGCATTACCTCGGCATCATCGCCACCAAGCTCAATCTGATCGAACGTGCGGAACGTGAATTCAAGACGGCTCTGGCCATTGATCCTGCCTACGGCGAGGCTCATTTCAATCTGGCCGTGCTCTACATCACCTGGGATCCCCCGCAGTGGGACAAGGCACGCGCTGAATACGGCGAGGCGATCAAAAAGGGCGTCCGCGCCGACCCCAATCTCGAAAAACTGCTCGAAGGCGGCAAGGTGTCGCAGCGTTAAGAAGACGACGGACGCAAGGTTTCCGTCGCTCTTCTGCCATGAAAACCCTGTTCGCTTTCTTACTCGCGGCCTCCGGCCTTGCAGCGCAAACCTTGGTCGACATTGGCATCAAGGCGGATGGCTTGATGATCGATCTGCGCTACACCACGGCGGACAATTATTTCAAAACAGCGTTCTATCCCAAGCATGCGCGCGCCTTGCTGCGCCCCGCCACGGCAGCCAAGCTGGCCAAAGTACAGGCTGAATTAAAATCTCAGGGTCTGAGTCTGAAGATCTGGGATGCCTACCGTCCGCTCGCTGTCCAACGCGCGATGTGGAAGACGCTGCCCGATCCGCGCTTCGTCGCCGATCCCGCCAAGGGCGGTCGTCACAACCGGGGCGCCGCCGTGGATGCAACGCTTGTGGATGCCCATGGCGTGGAACTGCCGATGCCGACAGCTCATGATGACTTTTCCGAGAAAGCCGGAGCTCATTTCAAACTGGTGCCGCCCGAAATTTTCAAGAACCGCGAAAAACTGCAGCAAGTGATGACGAAGCACGGCTTCACGGTGTTCGAGAGCGAGTGGTGGCATTTTGACGACGCTGACTGGGAACGATATGAGGCGCTGGACGTTCCGATGAGTGCGCCCCAAGCGCAGAAGCATCTGCTGCTGGACTCACGCCTGGTTGAGGCGGCGGTGAATGCCAGACTTGTCCTCGGCACTCCACAAAAGCATCCGGCCAATCCGCTGTTTCAGGCGGACAAACCGTGGGAGAATTCAATGAACAACCTCTATCCCAACGTGATCTGGGACGAGGATGAGCAGATCTTCAAACTCTGGTACAAGTGCGTCCTTGCCGACAAGGAAGTGATCGCGCAGATGGATCAGCCCAGCACGGTGCACGATGTCGGCTGGTATCTGCTTTATGCCACCTCCAAAGATGGCGCTCACTGGGACAAGCCTGAACTGGGCCTGCACAAGTTCGCCGGCAGCAGCGCCAACAACATCGTGGCCCGCGACTGCCCCAATGTCGGCGTCTTCAAAGACCTTCACGATGCTGATCCCACACGACGCTACAAAATGGTGAGTGATGTCGGACTCGGCAAACCGCAGGTGCGTTTCTCAGCCGACGGCATTCATTGGGGCGAGACCCTCGCCGCCCACGGCTTCGGCGCACAGAACGGCGACACCCACAACAATGCGTTCTGGGATGACCGCAGCGGCAAATACCTGTGGTTCACCAAACTCTATCTCGGAGAAAGACTCGTCTCGCGCTTCGAGAGTGATGACTTCCTCACGTGGAAAAACAACGGCCTCGTCCTTCGCTCCAGCCTTGCAGAAGGCCGCGCCAGCCAGACCTACTGCATGCCAGTGTTCCGTTACGGCAGCATCTATCTGAGCTTTTTGATGATGTACCACGTCGGCAGCGGCCGCTCGGTCGATTGCGAGCTGGCGTGGAGTCACGACGGCCAGCAATGGCAGCGCGTGGCCCCGGGGACGCCGTTCATCCCACGCGGAGCGAAGGGCAGCTACGACAGCGAATGCATCTACGCGATGGCCGGACCACCCATTTTGAAAGACGGCAAGCTCATGATCTTCTACGGCGGAGACGACTTTCCCCACACCGGCTGGAAGCGTCATTGCCTGCCTTGTCTGGCGACGCTGCGGCCGGATGGATTCGCAGGCTACACTCCCACCGAAGACAGCAAGCCCTCCCATGTGCTGACCCGCACGCTGCGACTGACTTCGGAGCCGGTACGCATCACAGCTGATGTGGCCGCTGGGGGCAGCCTGCGTGTCGTCGCCATGGATGAACAGGGTAAAGTCTTGGACACGGCTGAACCTGTGTCAATGGCCGTGACCGATGCGGCGCTGAAATGGAACAAGGGTGCATTGCAGGCCCCGACTGCACGCTTCAAGATCGAACTCGACCATGCAGTCCTCTATGCCATCAGCGTCGGCGATTTGTTGAATGAGGAACTGCCGCGATCGGAGAACCCATTGAAGGCTGCCACGCGTGTGATCCATCCTACAGCGACACAGACGATTTCCTTCGATGCCAGTGCCCAGGGCTGGAAGGGCGTCGATCAACTCGAACATCATGCCTCAGGAGGCGTGAAAGGCGGTTACATTCATGTTTCGCGCAGCGGCAGGGCGCTGCCCATTGCGCTTTCTCCGGTGACGGCCAAAGCATCACCCCTGGCGGGTGACTGGACTCAGATCATCGGCGGCAAAGGAGCCGAGATCACCTGCCAGGTGCGTTCAGCAAAGGCGGGAGGGCATGTGATGATCGAGCTGTTTGCCACTGATATCGCGCAGTGGCAGTTCGAGACGCAGACCACGTTTTCACCTGAGTGGAGCCAGGCGTCAGCCGCCTTGCGCTACGACTGGGACGATGCCGAAGCACTGGCCGCAGGCTGGAAACGTGCGGCCAACAGCTTCTCGTGGACGGACACGATTCAACACATCGGGAAGGTCGTGATCGTCCCCGGCGCTGCTGGAGCGCAGGAGAGTTTCGACCTGGATGAGTTGAGCGTCAGCGGATCTGCCCGCTGAGATCAGGGGCGAACTTCTTCGCCGGTGGTCGCATTCGTCAGAGTGATCTGCTCGCGGTGGAGTGCAGGATCGCTGCGGAAGGTGAGACGCGCCTGATACTTGCGTTCGAGATCGACCAGCAGTTCACCATCTTCAGTCTTAAGGCGGGTCATCACCTCGGGATGCACGATGACGATGAGGCTCTTTTGGTCCTCCTTGGCACGACCCAGCACCGAGACAAGACGGCGCTGCAGTTCGACGCTCATGGTGAGCGGCGTCTTGACCTGGCCGTGGCCTTTGCAATACGGGCAGGGTTCATAGAGCGTGGTGCCGAGGCTCTCATTGAGGCGCTGGCGGGTCATCTCCATGAGGCCAAACTGCGAGATGGGCAGGACCTGGGTCTTGGCCTTGTCACGCTTGAGATGGTCCAGCATCAGCTTGTACACAGCCTGCTGATCGCGGCGGTGTTTCATGTCGATGAAGTCCACCACGATGAGGCCGCCCATGTTACGCAGGCGGAGCTGGCGCGCGACTTCGGCGGCGGCTTCGAGGTTGGTTTCAAGCAGGAGCTTGTCGACGTCCTTGTGTCCTTTGTTGCGGCCCGTGTTGACGTCAATGGAGACGAGAGCTTCCGTTTGATCGATCACGATGTAGCCACCGCAGGGCATCCAAACCTGGCGGTAGAAGGCGTTGTCGATCTGCTTTTGAATGCCGTAGTGCTCAAAGATGGCGCTCTGGCCCTGGTAGTGATTGATACGGCGCTTCGCCCGGCCGGAGATGTGGGCCGCCATGCGCTGCATGCGCTCGACGGTGGCCGCGTCATCGCAGGCGACTTCATCGATGTCCTCGGTGAGAAAATCACGCACGGTACGCTCGACGAGATCAGGCTCCTGAAAGCAGCAGACGGGCGCGTTTTGGCCGTCGCGCTTGGCAACGATCTGGTCCCACTCGTCGAGGAGGATGTTCAGATCGCGCACGATATGACGCGCACGTTTGCCCGAGGCTTCGGTGCGCAGAATGATGCCCATGCCTTCAGGCAGGCTGATTTTCTCGATGATCTTGCGCAGACGGGAGCGCTCCTTCGGGTCTTCGATCTTGCGCGAGATACCGCAGGTGTCGTTCAGCGGCATCAGGACAAGCAGACGCCCAGCGAGGGAAATGTTGGTGGTAACGCGCGGGCCTTTGTTGCCCACGGGACCTTTGGTGACCTGCACCATGATCTCCGAACCGATCGGGTACAAAGTAGGGATGTCCTTGGCCTCAATGCGCTTTTTCTTTTTGCTGCCGCCACGATTGATCTCCTCCAGACCGGCATCCAGCGCGGCAGGAATGGCGTCCCAGAAATGCAGGAAGGCGTTTTTGTCGAACCCGATGTCAATGAACATGGCCTTGAGGCCCTGCTCGATGTTGCGGATGCGCCCTTTGAAGACGCTGCCAATGAGGCTCTGGGTGCCGACACGCTCGATGTTGTATTCTTCGACGACGCCTTTGTCGAGCAAGGCCACGCGGTTCTCCAGTTTCTCGCAGTTGATGACGAGGCGCACACCGCTTTTGATGTCGCGTTTGCCTGTAAGCAGTTCTTTGATTCTTTGAACGAAGGTCAATGCCATAATATAAAGTCTCCCTGAAAATGTGATGCAGTTCTTCAGCGGAAGAGCTTGCGAAAAAATCCGCCGCCGCTGGGAGCGGAATCGGATGGTTTGGTTTCCTGGGAACCTCCCCGGTTGAAAATACCGACCCTGCGCACTGGCACGGCCTTTGGCACATTCTGTCCGGAGCTGGCTCCGGCTGATCCCGCTGAATCAGCCTTCGGTTTGATGTTGGGCCTCGCATTTCCACGCGGCGCGTCAGCATCAGCCGGTTCTGGCGCGGACACACCCGTGCCCACGTCTAAATCCTCATCCGCGCCGAGGCCCTCTGGCACCGCAGCGTCAGCATATTGGACGGATGCTATATGATTGAAATGACCTTCCGCAGGCTCCATCGGGGTGACATCCACGATGTATTTCGGATTGTCCAAAGCCAGACATTGCTCAAGCACACGGCGAGCCACAGGCGCTGCACAGCCACCGCCGGATTTGCCGTTTTGCACGAGCACGGCCACGGCGAATTTGGGGTCCTTGTAGGGAGCGAAACAGATGAACCAGGTGTGATTGTCGTCATGCTTCACGCGCTTCTCGTCGAGGCGCCAGTTCTGGGCGGTGCCAGTCTTGCCAGCGACCTCCACTCCGGTAATGCGGGCTCCTTTGCCCGTGCCTGAGGGGTCATTAACGACCTTCCACATGCCTCTGCGAATGACTTCGATCTCCTCGGGTTTCACGCTGGCCGAAAGATCGCCGCGGAGACTGGGTGGATTTTCCAGCACTGCCTGGTCATGATCCATCACCCGCTTCAGCAGATGCGGACTCCAGGCCTTGCCGCCATTGGCGACCGTGGCGCTGACTGATGCCATTTGCAGAGGAGAGGCGAGCACAAAGCCCTGCCCGATGGAGGTGTTGGCGGTGAAGCCGTCACTCCAGCGCTCAGCAGGATGGTTCGCGCGAAGCCAGTCCGGGTTGGGAAGAATGCCGGGGCTTTCGTCTTCGAGTTCAATGCCGGTCTTGGTTCCCAAGCCGAGAATTTTGCCCACCTTGGTGATGTTGCCGATTCCCGCCGCATTGCCATAGCGGTAGAAGAAGCAGTTGCAGGAATATTTGATGGCATCACTGAGGCCGAGCGTGCCATGTGAGCCGCCGTTCTGGCGCTGAATCCAGCACTGCATGGCCTTGGTGCCATAGGTGACGCTGCCGCTGCAGTTGAAGTGGTTCAGGTTGATGCCTGCAAGACAGCCGGCAAACGAGATCGGAATTTTGAAGGTCGAGCCCGGCACATGGCCTTTCACCGCGCGGTTGAGCAGCGGCACGGTTTTGTTTTCCAGCAGGGCATCCCAGTCGGACTGCTGGATGCTGGGGATGAACTGATTGGGATCGAATGAGGGAACGGAAACCATCGCCAGCACCTCGCCGGAGTTTGGATCGATCACGGCCACGGCACCACGGCCGATCTTGGCGTCGCGCAGAGCCTTGTCGGCAATGATCTGCATGCGGGCATCAAGCGTCAGATAAACATCGTTGCCCTTGCGAGGCTCTTCGTATTCTTCATCCACTTCACCCACGGGCCGGCCACGCTGGTCGCGCTGCATCACGCGCACACCGGGCTTGCCACGCAAGTAGTTGTCGAAGCTTTTCTCCACGCCAGCACCGCCGAAGTCATCCGGCACGTAATAGTCCCAGCCCTTGCGGTCTTCGGCCGAGGCGCGCTGGTCATCCGGCAGACGCACGTAGCCGAGGATGTGGCAGGCGACTGATTTCAGCGGATACACGCGCGAGGCACGCTCGGCGACGGTGACCCCCGGCAGTCCCAGATTGTGCTCGGCGATGCGGCTGAATTCAGCGAAGGTCAGATCATCCCGATACACCCACGGCACCGCACCGCCAAAGCTGCGGTAGTGCACGCGCAGGGATTCCACCGAGTAGTCCTTGTGGACCCCCATCTCGATCATGCGGGCGGTGATTGTCTCCTCGAAAATCTTGTAAATATCGAGTTCGGGCTTCATCCGCTTGATGCCCCTTTCAGAGATCTCAAAGGTGATCTCCGGCACGGCTGTCTTCTTGATCTTGGCAAGGCGCTTGTACTCGGTGACGACTTCCGCGAGATTGATGCGAACCTCGAAGCTGGCCTTGTTGGTGGCAAGCACGACGCCGTTGCGGTCCTTGATCTCACCACGCGGACCGGGAATGCGCGCACGTTCCTTTTTCGCCCCGGGAATCATCTTGGCAAACTCCTCCCGGCGGTCCATCTGCAGGGACCAAAGCCTGAACACAAGCAGTCCAAACCCGCACATCATGGCGAGCGAGAACAGATAGAGGCGGAAGCGATATTTAACGACCATCGAAACGGTACCTCAGGCCTTCGTATTTGATTTCATAACTCGACAGGCGGGCGAGCGAATAAAGCAGCAAAAAGATGAGCGGTGCCGCGAGCATGGCAAGCAGGGAATCGGTGATCATCTTCGTCCATACGCCTGCCGGAAACTGCAGGGAACCCCGCAGGAAAGTGATGATGAGAAACTGCGCCAGCAGCCACACAAAGACCGCCAGGCCGACCATCAGCACCGGGAGCTCAAGGCGGCCCCGTTTGAACAACGGACGGATGCCCTGCAGGAGGGTGCCGAGCATCCCAAACAGGACGATGGAGAGGCCAAATGGCAGAGGATGACTGCCAGCGCCCAGTTCAACGTCTGCACCGGTGCCAAACACATCCTCCGCACCTGACAGGCTCTCCAAGACTCCCGGCAGATGGCGGGCATCCCAGACAAACCCGGTGATGAACGCGAGCAGCAGCATCATCGAAAACGGTGCGGCCACGGAAGCACTGAAGAAGAATACCGCCGGCAGAAACAGCGTGGCAAACTGGGCGATCTCCAGCCCGGGAATGAACTCCTGCACCATGAAGGTGAGCAGGAGCAGAATGATGGAGATCGGGTGGAACAACATGGCGGCTCAGGGCTTGGCGCGTGCCGGTGTCGCTGCAGGTTCCGGCGTTGGCTCGGCAACCTGCATTTCAATCACAAAGACATAATCCAAGGTGGAGAAATCAACGGCGGGTTCGATGACGGCCTCTCCGGAAATTTCACGGTTTTCAAAACGCTTCACACGGCCCAGCAACAGATCCGCAGGAAACACGCCGCCCTCACCGGAGGAGTAAACCCCTGCACCGGCGTTGATGTTCGAGTTGCGATGGAGGAAACGCAGGTGCAGCTCTGGGCGCACTTCCAGCGCGGCACGTTCGCCACCCAGGATGCCCTGCTCCAGCGTTCCTTCGATTTTGGCCGATACACGGCACATCTCATCTGTGAGCAAAATCACCTTGGCCATGTGCGGGGCCAGCGTGGAAGTCTTCCCCACAAGTCCGACGGATGTGATCACCGGACTGTCCGTGCCGATGCCATCGAGTGAACCTTTGTCGATGATCAGGCTGTTCCACCAGGTGCTGGAGCTGCGGCGGATCACCTTGGCAGCCGTCATCTTAAAAGGGGCCGACTGCTTGAACTCAATGAGCTGACGCAGCTTGGCGTTCTCCTCGATGATCTGATTGTACTTCTGCTGAATGATGCGCAGCCGCTCCAGCTGGACGCGCTGCTCATCGTTTTCCCGTTTCATTTCCACCGGATTGATCTGCGGAGCCACGGCAGACTCCGCCGCCTGCTCCATCGCCGCACTGCTGTGGATGAAAGGAGACAGCAGACTCATGACACGAGACTGGATCTGCCGGGTGGTCGCAGTGTCAAAGGTGAACACGGCCACCAGCCCTGCCACGAAGATCAGAAGCGCGAGGATGTTGAGCTTTTTCATGATTGGCCTTTCCTCCGGGCTGGGTGCGGTGCTTTTCGGCGGATGCTTTCAAGCGAACACAGGGCAGCGCGAAATGGTCATCAGACTTCGGTCGTGCTCACTTTGCGCAGGAACTCAAGCTCACTGAGCACCCGTCCGGTGCCTTCGCCGACGGCGCTGAGCGGATCTTCCGCCACATGCACCGGGAGCGCTGTTTCTTCCTGAAGCAATTTGTCGAGGCCGCGCAGCAGTGCGCCGCCACCGGCAAGCATGATGCCGCGGTCCACCAAGTCGGCGGAGAGTTCCGGCGGGCAGCGTTCCAAAGTGGTGCGCACGGCGTCGATGATCGCATTGAGCGGCTCCAGCATGGCTTCGCGGACTTCCTGGCTCGTGATGGTGATGGTCTTTGGCAGGCCGGCCACCATGTCGCGTCCTTTGACTTCCATGGTCGTCTCCTTGCCCAGCGGGAAGGCGGAGCCGATGCGCAGCTTGATTTCTTCCGCAGTGCGCTCGCCAATCATGAGATTGTAGGCACGCTTCATGTAATTGATGATCGCTTCGTCGAGTTCATCGCCGGCCACGCGCACGCTGCGGCTGTAAACGATGCCGGAGAGCGAAATGATCGCCACCTCGGTGGTGCCGCCGCCGATATCAACGATCATGTTGCCCGCAGCTTCCTGCACTGGCAGACCCACACCGATGGCCGCAGCCATCGGTTCTTCGATCAGGTAAACTTCACGCGCGCCAGCCTGCTCCGCGCTTTCTTTCACCGCACGCTTCTCAACTTCCGTGATGCCGGAGGGCACGGCGATGACCACGCGCGGTCCGCGCATCTTGCGGCCCCCGCCCTGCACCTTCTTGATGAAATGGCGCAGCATGGCCTCAGTCACACGAAAGTCGGCGATCACGCCGTCCTTCAACGGGCGGATGGCCGTGATGCCGCCCGGAGTTCGTCCGAGCATGCGCTTGGCATCGTCACCCACAGCGACGACTTCGTTGGTGCCGGTTTTAACCGCCACAACGGAGGGTTCTCTGAGGACGATGCCGTGATCTTTTACATAGACGAGAGTGTTTGCCGTGCCGAGATCGATGCCGATGTCTTGGGCGACGAAGCCGAAAAGTTTGCCGAACATTGAGAATAAATGGGAAAAGTGTTGAAGCGAGCAGGCGTCAGAATCCAGATGCGCGACGGAGAATTCCAACTGTTTTGAGAATCACGAAAAGCCACGCGCGCAAGGCAATCTAACCCACCTTAAAGCTAAAACTGCCTGAAAATGCGTCAAGGGATGTTTCTGAGAAGCTTAGGATTGGTAAATTCAGGCCATTTCCGGCCAAACGCCACCCTTTTCATCCCCGGATTCGGCTGAATTTGGCCTGTTCGACTCCAAAAACCCGTCCCGCCAGGTGGTCGGCGTCCACCCAGTCCAGATTCGTGGTCGTGATGATCTTCTGCGTTCCCGGTGGCAAACAGGACAGCAGGGCCCGGCGGCGGTGGGCATCCAGTTCACCGAAAACGTCATCCATCAGCATCAGGGGGGGCGAACCGCAGGCGTGCTCCAGCACCTGCGCCTGGGCGAGTTTCATCGCCAGCGCAAACGACCGTTGCTGGCCTTCCGAGGCAAAGGTGGTCGCGTCCAGATCATTCAAACGCATTCCAATGTCATCACGGTGCGGCCCGAATGCGGTCGAACGGCTGCGAGCTTCTTCATCCCGCATCGTCAGCAGCGCCTCAAACAAGCCCAGTGCCGCATCACTCGTGCGCTGATAGGTGATGCACACATTCTCCACGCCATCACTCAGCTTCGCATGCGCTAGTGACACCTCCGGGCCCAGGGCGGCGCACAGTTCTGCACGCCGCTGCCAGAGTGTTTGGGCAAAGCCGTCCATGACGCGTGCAAAGGCGTCCGCCTGCTTCCACGCGATGCTGGCATCCCGCTTCAACACATGATTGCGCCCACGCAGTGCGCGCTCATAACCACGCAGCGCGTGCAGATAATCGGGAAACATCTGGCTCGCAGCGAAGTCGAGAAACCTGCGCCGATGCTCCGCACCACCACGCAGCAGATTCATGTCGCGGTGATCCATCCACACCACCACACCCGAGGCGGCCAGATAATCCGCAGATCTGCCGCAGGTGGCGCCATCGACTGCTAGGCGCCGAGTCGTGGCTGACTGTGCATAACGCAGCCGTTTGCCACGCCAGTGCGCTTCCACCAGGCAGGTGGCAGCACCAAAGCGCACCATCTCGGCACGGTTGGATGTTCGGGGTGATTGCAGGCGCAGCAGCACGCACGCGGCTTCGATGAGGGATGTTTTCCCCTGGGCATTCCTGCCCACCAGCAGCGTCACATCGGGATGCAATTCCAGCCTCGCCTCGGCGAAGCAGCGGAAATCGCGCACAAACAGGTCGGAGAGCATGCAATCAGGAGGTTACGTCACCCGCCGCATTTCCGGTTGCGTACCTGAGTGGCATGAAGATGAATCCCGCCCCTCTATGGAACCGATCCAAACAGTCAAAGGCTTTCGTGACTTCTTCCCTGAAGAATGCGCCGTGCGTAATTACATTTTCGACACCTGGCGCTCCGTCGCACGCCGCTATGGCTTCATGGAGTATGAAGGACCGGTGCTTGAGAACACTGACCTGTTTCGCAAGAAGAGCGGTGACGAGATCACCAGCCAGCTTTTTTGTTTCACCACCCAGGGGAAGGATGATGTCTCCCTGCGCCCGGAAGTGACCCCTTCCCTGGCCCGCATGGCCACCGCACGTCAGCGTGAGTTCAAGAAGCCCATCAAGTGGTTTCAAATCGGCTCCTGCTTCCGATATGAGGCGCCGCAGGCAGGGCGCACGCGCGAGTTTGTGCAGTTCAATGCAGACATCCTTGGCGATGCCTCCCCTGCAACCGATGCAGAGCTGATCGCGATGGCGATTGACGTGATGCGCGAGTTTGGCGTGAGTTCTGAGGACTTCGAGATCCGCCTGAGCAACCGCGAAATCTGGAACGGCTTCCTGGCCCAGTTCAACATCACCGCCGAACACACTGCCACTTTCCTGCAGATCATCGACAAGATCGAGCGTGCCCGGTCCGAAGAGACGGAGAAGAAACTCAATGGCATCGGCCTCACGCTGGCGGATGTGCGCGCGTTCATGGCCTCCGCAGATGAGAATCACCCGGCCTTCGCGGCACTGCGCGAAAACCTCAACGCACGCGGCATCTGGCAGCACGTCCGCATTGATGCCACCATCGTGCGCGGCCTGGCCTATTACACGGGCACCGTGTTTGAAGTGTTTGACCGCAAGCACGGTCTCCGTGCCGTGGCCGGCGGCGGACGCTATGACAAGCTCTGCTCCCTGATGAGCGATGGCAAGGTGGACATGCCCGCCGCAGGTTTTGCGATGGGCGACGTGGTGCTCAAACTGCTTCTCGAGAAAACAGCCAGAGCGCAAATGAAGCTCACCAGCGCCTTGCTTGCTGCGAGCAGCATCGATGCCTACGTCGTCGTGGTGGATGAGGCCCAGCGTCCGCACGCGCTCGCCGCCGTGCAGGCCCTGCGTGCCGCAGGCATCCGCATCGACTACAGCTTTGGCGCGCAAAAAGTCGGCAAGCAGTTTCAGGCCGCCGAAGATCGCAAAGCCCGCTTTGCGATCGTCTTTGGTGCTGAATACCCCGAGGTGGTGATCAAGAACCTTCTGGCCCGTTCGCAGAGCGCTGTGCCGGTGGCAGGTCTGGTCGAAGAAGTGCAGAAGCTGCTCGCCGAACCCGCGATTGGCCCGTTGATCGCCTGATCGAAGGCAAGCAAGTGACCTTCATGAGCGTTGGTTTGAGCCAATCTCATGAAGTCCCTCCTGTTTCTTCTCGGCCTCGCTGCTATCACCGCACAGGCCCAACCGGCCTTCCGCGCAGGCGTCTCCGCCATCGACATCACGCCCACGACGTTCCCAAGGATCATCGCGGGCGGCTTTCTCGAAGGACGTGGTGATAAGATCACTGACCGGCTGCATGTGCGCAGCTTTGTGCTGGATGACGGGAAGATGAAGATCGCCTTCGCCATCGTGGACACCTGCATGATGGAGCAGTCGCTCATTGATGAGGCCAAGGCGCTCGCATCAAAACAGTGCGGCATTCCGATGGACCGCATGATGGTCAGCGCCACGCACACGCACTCCGCACCGGCGGCCATGGGCTGCCTCGGCACGCGCAAGGACACGGAGTATGGCAAGTTCCTCACGCCCAAAATTGCCGAAGCCATCGTGGCGGCAGACAAGGCGCTGCAGCCCGCACGCATCGGCTGGGGCAGCTTTGATGACTGGGAGCACACGCACAACCGCCGCTGGATTCGCCTGCCCGGCAAGGAAGTCGTTGATCCTTTTGGCGAACCCACGGGCCGTGCAAACATGCACCCCGGTTATCTCAGCAAAGATGTCGTCGGCCCCAGCGGTCCGGTCGATCCCCAGCTCTCGGTGATTTCGCTGCAAACTGCAGATGGCAAACCAATGGGTGTCCTGGCGAACTACTCGCAGCACTACTTCGGCAGCGGTCCGATCTCATCGGATTATTACGGCCTGTTCTGCAAACACCTGGCCGACAAGCTGGGCCAGCCCGGCGAAGGCAATGGCACATTCGTCTGTGCGATGAGCCAGGGCACCAGCGGTGACCAGATGTGGATGGACTACGGCGCGGAGAAAAAGAACATCACCCTCGACGCCTACGCCAGCGCCGTCGCTGTCAGCGCCATGAAGGCGCTGCAACAGGTGGAGCATCTCGAATATGCACCACTGGGCATGGTGGAGAAAACGCTGGAACTCAGCTACCGCGTCCCGGATGAAAAGCGCCTCGCCTGGGCACGCCCCATCGCTGCAAAGATCGAGAATGACGTGCCGAAGAACAAGGAGGAAGTCTATGCCCGTGAAGCGCTGATCCTGCACGAGCGGCAGAAGACGAGCGTGAAGCTGCAGGCCATCCGCATCGGGAATCCTGGCATGGGTGAACTGGGCATTACCACGCTGCCCAATGAAGTTTATGCGCTCACTGGTCTGCTGCTCAAATGGACGTCCCCTTTTCACAACCACTTCAACATCGAGCTGGCGAATGGTGCGGAAGGCTACATCCCCCCGCGTGAGCAGCATGCGCTGGGTGGCTATACCACATGGCCGGCCCGCACGGCGGGACTTGAGATGGGGGCGGAGGAAAAGATTCGCACCGCCTTGCGCAATATGGTGGGCGAGCTTGACCTGGCTCCCGGCAGGGGCATGAGCGAAGACAGCCCTCCTTACACCTCGGCAATTATCGACTCCCATGTCGATTTGTTCATCGATTTTCAATCGGGCATGCGAGATCTTTGTGCAGTGCATACAGGTGCCAAAACGGTCGTGAAAGGCGGCCATGCACTCTGGCTACCCGGCTTTAATGCAGGGCGGGGATATGGGGATGAATCAGCCCTCAAGCCTCAACAGGTCCAGGTGCCACGCGACAAGATCAACCGCTCCATACACCTCGCGGGCGGGCATCTTGAAACGTCCAACCTCAAACTTGGAACACAGGCCAGCGCGGCTGTCTGGTTCTGGCTCGGCCACGAAAGCGGCGCAAGTGATCGCACCGGCGAGTTGATCAACGCGCTCGGTGTCAGCTTGAAGGCGCATCAGGATGCAAATCATCGCGTGCGGCTCACGCTGGGCGGCGAGGAATCAAAGGCGGAGCTGTTTGCCGACGACTGGCATTGGGTGGTGCTCGTGCGTGATGGTGACCGCGTGCGCGTGCACATCGACGGCGCGAAAGAGCCTTCACTGGAAGGCAAAGCCGACAAAGCGAACGATTCCCTGCTCTTTGGCCGAGGACTTGAAGGCAGGCTGGATGAAATCACGATTTGGAACAGGGCAGTCGAACCTTCATTGGTCGCACAGCTGTGGGACATTTCGAAGGTGGCTGATGACAACGCGCGGCATGCAGTCACGCGGAAACAGAGGTCCACGTCAGTTAAAGAGCATCAGAACTGGTCAGCCTCACTACGTTTCCGCAACACCAAGGCAAACGATGTGAGCCCTGTGACGGCTTACCTCATTTCCCGCGGGCCTAAGGGCGACACTCAGGCACCGGGAGATCACCTGGGCATCGGCGGCAGCTACAAAGACTCGCAGCCCGGCAGGCTGTTTGTCTTCAATGGGAATGCAGCGAATCAAATCGTGCGCGGGCAGACGATCATCGCCCCCGGTTCATGGAACAACGTGTCGCTGGAACGCACGGGTTCACGCGTGAAGGTCATGCTCAATGGCAAAGTCGAGATCGATGCCGAGCTTCCTGTCACCGCACCCGGGGCGACCGAGTTGTTCTTTGGCAAGCGCTGTGACGACCTCGCTCCACTGGAAGGAGAATTCTCGGATGTGGTGGTGACTGGCTTGGAAAAGCCGGCTGCTGCCAAGCATGCGCCGAAGGTGGAGCTCGCCTCGCAGCCGCTCTCCCCCGAGGAATCAGCGAAAAAGTGGCATGTGCGCGAAGGCTACCGCATCGAACTCGTCGCGGCAGAACCCGTGGTGCTTGACCCCGTGGCCTTTGACTGGGATTCAAAAGGCCGGCTGTGGGTCATCGAGATGGCCGATTACCCCCTCGGCATGGATGGCAACGGCAAGGCGGGTGGGCGCGTGGTGATGCTCGAAGACGCAAACGCCGACGGCCGCTATGACAAGCGCACAGTCATCGTCAACGACCTGAGCTATCCCACCGGCATCCTGACCTGGCGCGATGGCGTCATCGTGACCGCAGCACCGGACATTTTCCTCATCAAGCCAAACGGCGAAAAACAGGTGCTCTTCACCGGCTTCAGCACGGGCAATCAGCAGCTTCGTGTAAACGGCCTGCGCTGGGGCATGGACGGCTGGGTGTACTGTGCGGCAGGCGCTCATCACGGCGGCTACAACAAAGGCACGCAGATTGAATCCAAGCTCACCGGCGAGAAGATCGACCTCGGCAGCCGCGACTTCCGCTTCAAGCCGGACACTGGCGAGTTTGATCCGCAAAGCGGCCCTTCGCAGTTCGGTCGTGCCAAAGATGACTGGGGCCACTGGTTCGGCGTGCAGAACAGCTTTCCGCTGTGGCACTACGTGCTGCAGGATCACTACCTGCGCCGGAATCCACACGTCATTCCGCCTGACCCGATTCACCAGCTCTTCCCGCGCAATCCGTCGGTCTATCCCGCCAGCAGCATGGAGAAGCGTTTTCACAGCTTTGATCAAGCCGGCCGCTTCACCAGCGCCTGCGGCATTGAGGTGTATCGCGACCGTGTGCTGTTTGATGATGGCAAAACCCACGCCTTCACCTGCGAGCCTTTTCACAACGTCGTGCAGCATCACATCCTCGAAGATGACGGCGTCACCTTCAAAGCCGTTCGCGATCCCGCCGAGTCAAAGATGGACTTCCTCGCCAGCGAAGACCGCTGGTGCCGCCCCGTCATGGTCCGCACCGGGCCCGATGGCGCGCTCTGGGTGGCAGACATGTACCGCTACATGATCGAGCATCCGCAATGGCTGCCGCAGAACGGCAAGGATGAACTGCTGCCGCATTACCGCGAGGGAGACGACAAGGGCAGGATTTGGAAAATCACGCGCACTCCAGAACCGCCTAAAGGCGGGACTACAATACAAGACTTGGCCTCCTCGAACGGCTGGCAGCGTGACAAGGCGCAGATGAAACTGGCATGGAGCGGTGAGAAGGCAGCCATCGATGGCCTCCTCAAATCCAAGCAGCCCCAAACGCGGGCACAGGCGGCGTGGACATTGCTGGCCATGAAGAAGCTCAGCACCGCCGCATGCTTGGAACTGCTGGTAGATGCATCGCCACATGTGCGTGAGCAGGCATTGCAGATGGCAGAGAAGGTGGAATGGAAAGACAACGAAACATCGTCACTCCAAAAGACGCTGACGAAACTCGTGAACGACAAGGACACGAAAGTGCAGCTGCAACTGGCCTGCACCCTCGGTGAACTGAAAGGCGACTGGGCGGCGGATCTGCTGGCGCAATTGCTGCGCGAGACCCCGTCAGGCTCTTCGCTTCAAGGCGCGGCACTAAGTTCCGTGATGCCGCATTTGGAAGGTGTTTGCACACGCTTTCCTGAAAGTGCGTCACCGGAAAACAACCAGGTCATTGGCATGCTGTTTCGCTGCGCTTTGGCAGTGAAAAATGAGCGGGCCATCGCCACGCTCCTGTCCCACGAAGGATCTCAAAAACATGCCACCGAGCTGCTTGCCGTCCTTGATGAAAAGGGGCTCTCGCTGTCCGCCTTCACGCAGCAGGTGACTTCAACGGAAGCGCAGCAGGGATTGAAGAAAATGGCAGACCTGCTTCACATGGCGGCCAAGGAAATCAAAGCGGCCCAGGAGGCTCCGCCCATGGATGCCGTGGCGCTGCTGGCATCAGACCGTGAGCATCGCGAGATGGTGAAAGCCCTGCTGCCGGAACTCTGGAAGAAGTCTGCGAACACCGAGGTGCTGCGTTTGGTGGCAAAGCTACAGCCGAAGGACGGACCCGAATTCCTGCTGGCAGGCTGGAATGAACGGACACCGGCAGTGCGGGTGCAGATCATCGAGACGCTGCTCTCCAGCGATGCCTGGACCCTGGCGCTGCTGCAGCGGCCGGAGGCCAAAGCCTGTGATGCGGCGCTGCGGGCACGGCTGACGAAACATCCGAAAAAGGAAATCGCGAAGCTGGCAGCGGCCGTGTTTGCGGATGCCACGAGCGCCACGCGCGCAGCAGTGGTGGAGAAGTTCAAACCAGCCCTGAAACTGACCGGCGACGCGGCGAAGGGAAAGACGATGTTCGCCCAGGTGTGCATCAGCTGCCACAAGCTGGACGGCGTGGGCATCGAGCTGGGCCCGGATCTGCGCAGTGTGGTGCAGCATGATGCGGAGAAGCTCATGAACTCCATCCTCGACCCGAGCGCAATCATTGAGCCGGGCTTCATGGCCTACCATTGCACGCTCAAAAATGGCGAGCAGCTCTATGGAGTGATCGCCACGGAAACGAGCGCGAGCCTCACGCTGAAGATGGCAGGAAATCTGACGAAGTCCGTGCTGCGCAGCGAGATCGCGAGTTTGCAGAGCACGGGCACCTCCCTGATGCCAGAGGGCCTCGAAGCCGCGCTCACGCCACAGTCGCTGGCAGATCTGATTGCGTATTTGAAGGTGGTGAAGTGAATGCGCGCAGGATTTGAAGTGCGCGGTTAGAGTTGCTCCTGGCTCCGCGTATTGAACTCCGATGTCATCTCCCGATCATCCCTGCTCCGGCCACAGTGCCCCGCATGCATTCACGTTCATGAACCCGCGTCTGCGGGATGGCGTGGTCGTCCATAGCAGGCGCTCGGTTTTGAAAACGAGCCTCGCAGGCCTGGGCGGCCTCACCCTGCCTGCGCTGACGAAGCTGCGTGCGGAGGGCAAGACCACCAAGAGCGGCAAAGCGGTGATCCTGCTCTGGATGACCGGCGGCCCCTCGCAGATCGACACCTGGGACCCAAAGCCTGACCGCCCGCGTGAGATTCGCGGCCCGTTCAAAACGATCCCCACCAAACTGCCCGGCACGCATATCTGCGAGTATCTGCCCAAGCAGGCCGCCATGCTGGACAAGTTCACGCTCATCCGCTCGGTGAACTGCCGCTTCAGCAACCATGAGCCCAACATGGTCATGCAGACGGCGAACCTCGCCAACGAGCCGCGCACGAATCCAAAGGCGAAGTACTATCCCTCGTTCGGCAGCATCGTGGCCAAGCATCGCGGGGCCAATCATCCGGCCATGCCGCCGTATGTCGTGCTGAACATGAAATCGCGCTCGCACGTCGCGTGGGGCGGCTACCTCGGCACGCAGTATGATCCCTTCGATGGCAGCAGCGCCACCAAGCTCTTCCAGCTTCCCTCCGGCCTCAGCATGGACCGCCTGCAAGCGCGCCAGACGCTGAGCAAACAAATGGACGGCCTGCGTGCCGACATCGATGCCAGCGGCATGATGAGCGCCATGGACAGCTTTTCGCAGACCGCCTTCGACATCGTCGCCGGTGGCCGGGCGCAGGAGGCTTTTGATCTGAGCAAGGAACCGCAAAAAGTGCGCGACCGCTACGGCGAGCACGATTGGGCCAAGCAGGCGCTGCTCGCACGCCGTCTCGTGGAGCGCGGCTCATCCTTCGTCACCATTGATCTCAGCAATCATGGCGCCTCCGGCACCTGGGACAATCACGGCGACAACATCCCGCCCTACGGCGGCATCTGGAACGGCCTGCGCCCGCTGCTGCCAGTGTTCGACCACGTCATCACCACGCTGGTCAGCGACCTCGCCGAGCGCGGCCTGCTCGAAAACACGCTCGTCATCACCATGGGCGAGTTTGGCCGCACGCCCACACTCGGCACACAGGGCAGCACGGATGGCCGCAACCACTGGCCCTACGTCATGTCCATGTCTCTCGCCGGTGGCGGCTTCCGTCATGGCCAGGTCATCGGTGCCTCTGACAAAGACGGCGGGCTGATTGATGAACGCCCCGTCACTCCCGGCGATCTCGCCGCCACCATCTACCACCACATGGGCGTCCCGCTGGATACGATTTACACGGATCACCAGGGCAGGCCCAACTTCATCGTGGATCAGGGCGCGCCGTTGCGAGAGCTTATCTGAACCTGAGCGTTCAGCTCTGCCCGCTAGGGCCGTAGCCTATCCACGCACTCTCCTTTCATTCTTTACATGATGCGGGCCAGGTGTCAGGCTTTGTCATCGTTCGTGTCCTCCCATCCAGATGACTGTCGCTGTTCCCAAAGAAACCCATGCGGGAGAAACGCGCACCGCCTTGGTGCCTGAGCACGTGGCCAAGCTTGTGGCCCTGGGGGCTCAGATTGAAGTGGAATCCGGACTCGGCCTTTTCTGCGGTCACAGTGACATGGATTACACGAGAGCCGGCGCAGCAGTGCGGACAGATCTCACTGCGCTGCTTGCAGCAGCAGATGTCATCCTCCAAGTGCGCAAGCCAACGCTCGATGAAGTGAGCGCCCTGCGTGAAGGCGCAGTGTTCATCGCGCTGCTCGATCCGTTTCAATCACCCGAATTGATCCGTGCGCTGGCGGCCCGCAATGTGAGCGCCATCAGCATGGAGCTTGTGCCGCGCAGCACACGGGCGCAGAAGATGGATGTGCTCTCCTCTCAGGCGAGTCTGGCGGGCTATGCCGCCGTGATCGTGGCCGCAGGGCAGTCAGGGAAGATTTTCCCGATGATGATGACGCCTGCAGGCACGATCAAGCCGGTGAAGGTTTTCATCATCGGTGCAGGCGTGGCAGGGCTGCAGGCCATCGCCACGGCCAAACGTCTCGGCGCCAAGGTGGAGGCCTTCGATACGCGCCCCGTCGTTGAAGAGCAGGTAAAATCACTCGGCGCGAAGTTCGTGAAAATCGACGTGGGTGAGACCGGGCAGACAGAAGGCGGTTATGCCAAGGCGCTGACCGATGACCAGCTCAAACTCCAGCGCGAAGGCATGGCGCGCGTGTGCGCAGAGTCGGACATCGTCATCACGGCGGCGCAGGTTTTTGGCAGGCGTGCTCCAGTGCTGCTCACCAGCGAGATGCTGGATGCGATGAAACCCGGCAGCGTCGTGGTGGATCTCGCCGTCGAGAGCGGCGGCAACGTCGAAGGCGTGGTGGCAGATCAGATCATCGATCGCAAGGGTGTGAAGATCGTCGGCATCGCCAGCCTTCCGGGCCGCGTGCCGGTGCATGCCAGCCAGATGTACTCGTCCAATGTCACCGCACTGCTCACGGAGTTCTGGGACAAGGAGACGCAGGCGCTGAAGCTGAACCTGGACGATGACATTCTCAAAAGCTGCGTCGTCACCCACGGCGGACGCATCGTGAACGACAAACTCGCCACCGCCACCTGACCTGCCATGACCGTGGAAATGCTCATCTTTGTCATCTTCGTGCTGTCGGTCTTTCTCGGCTTCGAGCTCATCTCCAAGGTGCCGTCCATGCTGCACACGCCGCTGATGTCCGGCACGAACGCGATCCACGGCATCATCCTGCTCGGCGGCATGCTGGCGCTGGCCGAGGCCGAGGGCTTCCTGCAATCCGCCGCCGGATTTGCCGCCGTCGTGCTGGGTTCCGCCAATGTGTTCGGCGGCTTCATGGTCACCGACCGCATGCTGCAAATGTTCAAACGCAAGAAGTGAGACAACCGGAACAAAGTGGAGATAGACGAAGTCAACCGCCCCCATGATCACCTCCTTTGCCTTTCTGCTCGCTTCTGTTCTGTTCATCCTCGGCATCAAACTGCTGGCCTCCCCCAAAACCGCGCGGCGGGGAAATCTCATCGCCGGTCTGGGCATGGTGCTCGCTCTGCTGGCGGTGCTGCCGCAGATGCATGGCCCTCACGGTGAAGGCGTGTCACTGTGGAAGTGGCTGCTGATCTTCGTTGGGATTCTGCTGGGTCTGGTCGTGGGTGCTGCAGGCGCCTACAAGGTGAAGATGACCGCCATGCCGCAGATGGTGGCGCTCTTCAATGGTGCCGGAGGTGGTGCGGCAGCCTTGGTGGCGGCCATCGAGTTTGCGCATCTCACTTCAGATTCGAGCCTGAAGTTTGTGGTGTCGATGCTGTGCGCAGCGATGATCGGCGCGGTATCGCTGTCCGGCAGCATCATCGCCTTCTTCAAGCTCGAAGGCCATTTCGACAAACCGGTGACCTATCCCGCGCAGCAGTTGCTGAACGGCCTGCTCTTCGTGGTTAGCCTGCTGTTGGCGCTCGCGATGGCCGCAGGCTCGCACAGCATGGTGCTCATGGGTTTGTTCCTGGTGATCGCGCTCGCACTGGGCGTCCTCATGGTCATGCCCATCGGCGGCGCGGACATGCCGGTGGTCATCTCTCTGCTAAATTCCTTCACCGGCCTCGCCGTCGCGGCGGACGGCTTTGCCATCGACAACGTCGCCATGATCATCGCCGGCACGCTCGTCGGCTCCTCCGGCACCATCCTGACTCTGGCCATGTGCCAGGCCATGAACCGCCCCGTGACGAATGTGCTCTTCAGCGCCTTTGGCAAAGTGGATGCCGCCGCCAGCGCAGCAGTCGCTGCCACGGGCAGTGTGAAATCCGTGCAGGCGGATGAGGCCGCCCTGCTGCTCGGCATGGCAGGACGGGTGGTCATCGTGCCCGGCTACGGTCTCGCCGTGGCACAGGCGCAGCATCAGGTGCGGCAGCTGTCGGATGAACTCGCCAAAAAAGGCGTCGAAGTCAGCTTTGCCATCCATCCCGTCGCCGGACGCATGCCCGGTCACATGAACGTCCTGCTGGCCGAGGCCGATGTGCCCTACGACCAGCTGATTGAAATGGAGACGATCAACCCCGAGATGGACCGTGTGGACGTCTGTCTCGTCATTGGCGCCAACGACGTGGTGAATCCCGCCGCGCACGAAGACAAGACCAGCCCCATCTACGGCATGCCCATCATCGAAGCCGAAAAGGCAGGGACCGTGATCGTCATGAAGCGCAGCATGGGCAAAGGTTTCGCCGGCATCGAAAACGCCCTCTTCCTCCGCGACAACTGCCGCATGCTTTTTGGCGATGCCAAGGCGTCCTTGCAGGAGCTGGTGACGCTGGTGAAGGCGGGGTAGCCGACCCAGGGCTCAGTCACCATGGATGCCCTCGCAGCAGTACGGCGACACCTCCAAATGCACTTGTATGCAGCCGCCCTCCTTCTCGCCTGCACCTTCCAAGAGTTTCCGCCCGGCGGGTGAGGGCAGAGGGAAAAGACACCAACGGCGAGTGTCAAATCCCATCGAAGGAGTAGGGTTTGGTGCCAGTTTGGCCCTCGTGGCCCTTGGCCCCAGAGCCTACCGACGGAGGGGGATCGGTACGACGCTGACGCGTTCGCAGCATCTCTCCTTGAACTGGCGTAAGTTGTTACGCTCGTCACATTCCCTGACCATGCGCCTCCTCCTCACCGCCCTTCTGTTTGCCACAGTCGTTCATGCCCAGCAGCCTGCGGCACCGAAACCGAAGGCCTTCACCGATCCAGCACAGACGGACGAGGATTTTGCGATTCAAGGCGAGTATGTGGGTGAAATCGACGGCAAAAGCTACGGCGTGCAAATCTGGGCGCAGGGCGGCGGGAAATTCGAAGCGGTGAGCCATCTCGGCGGCCTGCCGGGTGCGGGTTGGGATGGGGACCGGAGCACGATCACCCGGGTCGTCGGCACACGGGCGGCAGGCGAAAAGACCGCCTCGTTTACAGCATCAGACGGCACCATCAAAGCGGAGGTGAACGGCGCGAGTATCCTGGTGAACAATGCTGACGGCCTGAAAATCATGGAGCTCAACCGCACCAATCGCGAATCCCCCACCCTGGGTGCCCCGCCGCCGGAGAATGCGACGGTGCTGTTTGATGGAAAGGGGGTGAACCGTTTCCCCCATTCGCGTGTGGATGAGAAAATCGGCGCTCTGATGGAGGGGATCACCAGCGAGGACACCTTTGGCGACTGCAGCCTGCATGTGGAGTTCCTCCTGCCCTACATGCCCGATGCGCGGGGCCAAGGCCGGGGCAACAGCGGCCTCTACCTGCAAGGCCGCTACGAGGTGCAGATGCTCGACAGCTTTGCCCTCGAAGGAAAGGACAACGAGTGTGGCGGGTTGTACAAGATCGCCGCTCCCAAGGTGAACATGTGCCTGCCGCCGCTGACCTGGCAGACCTATGATGTTGATTTCACCGCTGCCAAATACGATGCCGGCGACCAGAAGACCGCGAATGCGAAGATCACCGTCAAACACAACGGCGTGGTGATTCACGAGAATCAGGAACTGCCCGGCGCGACGACCTCAGCTCCTAACAAAGAGGCCCCCAGCCCGGGTCCGGTTTACCTCCAGAACCATGGAAATCCGGTCCGCTACCGCAATATCTGGGTGGTGAAAAAGTAACGCTGACATCGCATCTGCCGCAGGATAACGGACGAATTGCGCCGCAAAAATGTGAATAACCCAAGCCCCTAGGAATACGGGGGTCGCATTTTTTCGCGAATAATTATGGCAATCGGACTGGGAATCTATTATTTAAGGCCCATTAACTACCAATTCCGCCTGTGTTCGGAACTGGCCTTTTTGTACGCCCGCTCATGTCTGCTGCCAAGAATGGCTCGAAAAAATCAGCCAAGCGCCCTTCCCGCAAGCGCAAGGGAACGGGCACCCACGTAATCGACTATCAGCCGGAATCTCCGGTCATTCGCGAGCATGAGGCCGTGGAGCGCCGCCGCCGCGGCTTCCGTACTGCCATGTGGCTGATCACGGCGATGATCGTGGTCGGCATCGGCTGGGTGACGTGGCACGAAGCTTTGGAAAAGAATTCGCAGTTCATGCTGAAGACCGTGGAGGTGAACACGGAGGGCACCCTCACGCGGCAGCAGCTCGTGGCCGCCACCGGCCTCACCGAAGCCACCAACCTGCTCACCATGAACCTGCGCGAAGTGCGCGCGAAGATTGAACGCCTGCCCCAGGTGAAGTCGGCGGTGATCCATCGTGACTACCACGGCAAGCTTACGCTCGATGTCGTGCAGCGCCTGCCAGTGGCCTGGATGGAATGCCCCAAGCACAAGCTCATGGGACCGCTGACCGGCAAAGGCTGCCTGATTGACGCGGAAGGTGCGCTGGTGCCCTGCAACGTCATCACCCGGGACTATCTCGCGATGCCTCGCATCCAGTTCCCGAACCTCAGCGAAGCCACTCCCGGCAAGCCATCTCCAGACATGCAGGTGCACGCCGCGCTTCGCCTGATGGAGAAGCTCCAAAAGCGCCAGCAGGATGACCATCCGGCGCTGGAAATGATCGAAATTCCGAATCCATGGTCGCTCGTCGCCCATTTCAACGGTGACACCAAAATCACCTTTGGCGTTGATGACATGGACCCGCAGCTGGCGCGCTTTGACCGCGTCATGCATGAGGCGCGCGCACGCAAATGGCGCCTCGCCACGCTGAACTTGATCGCCACCACCAACACCCCCGCCACTTTTCATGAAACGCCGGATGTCACCGGGCTGAATCTGGCGGACACCGCCTCCACTCCACCCGCACGCTGAAACTCATGGCCAAAAGCACTATTTACGCAGGTCTTGAAATCGGAACTCACAAGATCTGCGTCGTCGTGGGTGAAGCCAAGCGTGACGGAGCCATCAAGATTCTCGGTGTCGGCCAGGCTCCTTCCCGTGGCGTGCGCAAAGGCGAGATCGTGGATTTCGAAAAGGTCCAGACCTGTGTGAACGATGCGCTCGTGCGTGCGGAAGACCGCAGCGATGTGATGATCCGCAATGTCTTCCTCGGCGTCACCGGGGCGCACATCGAAAGCTTGAACAATCGTGGCCGTCACCGCCTGCCGGACGATCAAACTGAAATCAGCGAGGACGATGTGGAAGAAGCGAAGGAAATCGCTCGCAGTGTGTCCATTCCCCAGTCCAATGTCTTTCTGCACAGCGTCACACGGCAGTACATTGTGGACGGGCAGGAGGCCGTGCGCCAGCCCATCGGCCGCGAGGGCCGTGTGCTGGAGGCGGACTACCACATCATCCACGGCGTCCGTGGCCGGGTGCAGAATGCCATCCGCTGTGTGCGTGAAATTCCGCTCGAAGTGGAGGACGTTGTCTTCAATCCGGTTGCTGCTGCACAGGTCGTGCTGACTCGTGAGGCGAAAATGCAGGGTGCGCTCATGATCGACTTCGGTGCCGGCACTTGTGACTACGTCTTGTATGAAGACGGCATGATCACCGCCTCCGGGTGCGTCCCCCTTGGCGGTGACCACATCACCAATGATGTCTCGATGGCGCTGCAGATCCCGAACGGACGCGCCGAACGCCTCAAGGTGGAGGAAGGCAGCGTGCTCTATGACGAGGTACCGGAAGGCGAAATGCTCAGCATCGAGGACGACACTGGCTTGATCCTCGGCGAGATCGAACGTGCGTTTTTGAATGAGGTCATGAACCTCCGTACTAAAGAAATACTTATTCAGGTGAAGGTGCGTGTGGAGGATCACCTCGGTCGTCTCGGCGCAGGCATTTACCTCACGGGCGGTGTCAGCATGATGAAAGGCGTTGACGTGGTGGCCCGCGAAGTGTTTGGGATCAAAGTCACGCGCGCAGGTTCGGCTCCCGTCAGCGGCATCACCGCCACTTTCGAGAATCCCCAATACTCCGCTCCGATCGGCCTCATTCGTTATGCGCAGATTCTTGACAGCGAGAAGCCTTTTCTCTCCCCCTTGAAGCGCCTTGGCCGACGCATGCAGGAGCTCCTCTCATCCGTCACACTTTAATTTAATAACAGCAGCCCAACCTTAACCACCCACGATTATGGTAGAATACGACCGCTCCCAATCACCTGAAGGTGCCAGTACGGCGGCACCGCGCATCTGCATCGTCGGTGTCGGCGGCGCGGGTTCCAACGTTGTCGATCGCATCACCCTGGACCGCATCGTGGATGCCACGCTGGTCTGCGCGCATACGGATGTGCGGGTGCTCGGTCATTCCATGGCGCCGGTGAAAATTCAGCTGGGGGCCGAGCTCATGAAGGGCATCGGTGCAGGCGGCGATCCAGATCTCGGACGTGAGGCGGCGCTGTTCTCCCGCGAGCAGATTCGTCAGGCCATTGAGAATCACGACATCATCTTCATCAGCGCCGGACTCGGCGGCGGCACCGGCAGCGGCGCGGCCCCTGTCATCGCTGAAATCGCGAAGAACACCGGTGCTCTGGTGCTCGTCGTCGCCACCATGCCGTTCAGCTTCGAAGGTCGCCGGCGTCTGGCCCAGGCCGAGGAGGCGCTGGAACTGCTGCAAAAGCGTGCGGATGCCCTCGTGCTGTTTGAAAACAACCGCATGGGCGAGCTCATCCTGCCGAAGGATGGCATTCAGAAAGCCTTCAATCAGGCGGACCAGCTCATTGCCCAGAGCCTGCGCGCCATCTCCACCATCACCACCACGCCTGGTCTGGTGAAGCTCGGCCTGGACGACCTCACCTCCGCGCTGGCCAATGCCAACGGCCGCTGCCTCTTTGGCTTCGGCGAAGCCCGCGGCCAGAACCGTGGAGCCGAGGCGCTCAAGAAGGCGCTCAAGAGCCCGCTCATCGACTCCGGCCGTCTCCTGCACCAGACAAAGAACCTGCTGGTCCACGTCGCTGGCGGCGAATCGCTTACCTTGGTCGAAGTCGAGGGTGTCATGAAGCAGCTGGGACGTCATGTGCCGGATCAAACCCACATTCTCTTCGGCCTCGGAGTCGATGCGAAACTGGGAGACGCCGTCGCCGTCACTCTCATCAGTTCGCTGGGACTCAATCAGCTCAACGCTCACGCCACCGCAGCACCACCTTCGGAAATGCTCCAGCCCCGCGCTGAGCTGCCCGCCCCTGTCGCAGCCCCGGCTCCGGCCCCTGCTCCTGTCATAACCCCTGCCCCGGCTCCCAAACGCGAGATCCATGCCAAGAAGGCCCCATCCCCGTATGCGCCGCCCGTGGAGTCTCCCCCAGATTTGCTCTTCAAGTCCGAAGAGTTCGCCTCCGTTCCTGCCGTCGGTGAAGCCTTTCCTTTGAGCAGCCTCCAGGCTGAAGCCGCCAAAGTGCAGCCCGTGGAGCTGCCAGTGGCCCATGTGGAAGAGCCGCCTGCCTTTGACGGTTTCGAGCCCTTTGAGGATCTCGCTCCTCCACCCATGATCGCTTCCACTCCCGAAACGGCACGCATTCCAGTGCGCACCCCTGCCGCGAAGGAACTTGCCGATGCCGCCCGTAGCACCAAGGAATCCACCCTCGCCGCCGTCGTGGCCCGCAGCGTCACCTTGCAGACCGAAGTCTCTGCTGCGCAGGACGACCTCATTTCATTCGACGAACCAGAGCCTGAATCGACCACCATCAGCGCCACCGCCGTCCTCACCCGCAAGGCCACTGCCACGGCTGAAAGCCAGCAGACCTTCAGCCTCGGTGAAGAAGACCGCGGTCGTTTCAAGGACACCGAACCTTCGATCGTGCAAGGTGAGGACCTCGACGTCCCGACTTGGATGCGCCTGAAGAAGAAGCTCCGCCGCTAGACTGTGCATTTGCTGCTCTAAAACTGCAGCCCAGGCGCGTTTGTTCACCCGCATGAACGCTCCTTTCACACGCCGTCGCCTGCTTCAATCGCTGCCCCTTGCTGCCTGCGCGGGCAGTTTCAACATCCTCGCCCGTTCGCAGGAGGCCAAGAAATCATGGATCACCGGCAATCCGGCCATCGACAAGCCGCGTGAAATCGCCCTCGGCCTGCTGAAGCCCACGCAAGCGCAGATTGACCACGCATGGGAGCTGCATTTCGGCTCCGTCGTCTTTGAAAGCTACGGCTTTGCACCCCGCTGTGCCGTCGATGCGGAGGCCATGAACGAGGCGATCAAATCCGGCATGAGCGCCGCAGAAATCAACGACCTGCGCGAATCCATGTCCATGAACCGCAACGCGACGAATGAACGAGAGCGCAAAGAATTCCTCGATGCCTTCCACGCCGCCGGCGTGACCTGCATTTTTCAAAACACCGGCGAAGAAGGCAGCGACCCGCTGCGGCTGATCAAACGCCTCGCGCATTTCACTAAAGCGACGGATCTGCTGAAACCCACGCTTTCCAAAGTGGTCACGTCCGAGGAAATAGTGGCGCTGAAAAAGTCCGGGAACGTCGGCCTCTGCTTCACAACGAACGGTGTGCCGCTGATGCAGGACTGGGAGAGCGTGAGGGATGAGCTGCGCTTCATACGCATCTTCCATGAGCTGGGCACCCGCATGATGCACGTGACCTACAACCGGCGCAATCCGCTGGGCGATGGAGCCGGGGAACCGCACGACGGCGGCCTGAGTGATTTCGGCCATGCGGCTGTAGCGGAGATGAACAAGATCGGTGTCATCGCCGATGTGGCGCACAGCGGCTGGAAGACGGCTTACGACGCGGCCAAAGCCAGCACACGCCCCATGGTGGCCAGCCACACGACTTGCTGCGGCGTTTACGAGCACTTTCGCGGCAAGCCGGACGACACCATCAAGGCCATTTGCGACACCGACGGCTTGGTGGGCATCTGCTGCATCCCGCGCTTCCTCGGCGGCAAAGGCGACATCACCGCGCTGCTCGATCACCTCGACCATCTCATCAAGAAATTCGGGGCCAAGCACGCCGCCATCGGCTGCGATGTGGCCTACACCTCGCGTTTTGACAAAGAGGAGCGGGCCAAACTGCTCAAAGCCCCCGGCGGCAGCGCGGACAAATGGGAGCATCTCTGGCCGAAGGACGACTACGTGACGAGCATCGAGGCAGAGCAGAGCGTCGCCTGGTCCAACTGGCCGCTTTTCACCCTCGGCATGATCATGCGCGGCCACAGCGACGAGACCATCCGGCAGGTCATCGGCGGCAACATGCTGCGGGTGCTGAAGGCAAATCAGGTCTGAAAAGTGACAAAAACCGCATTTTACTACCTGCAAGGTGGCACGTTCGCTGCGCGTTTGGTTTTTGACGGGAAGTGATGTAGAATCCCCCAGTCGAACCCCCACATGACCCTGCGTTTCCAGTTTCCCTCTCTCGTTTTGGGCGGCCTTGCCGTCGCAAGTTCCCTTGCCTCGGCTGCCGAGTCCTTTCCGCCTGACCAGATCGAGTTCTTCGAGAAAACCATCCGTCCCGTGCTCGCGGAGCGCTGCTACGATTGCCATGGCGCGCACAAGCATCAAAACGGCCTGCGTCTTGACTCGCGGGCGGCGATCATTCACGGCAGCGATTACGGCAAGGTTGTGGAACCCGGCAATCCGAGCGCCAGCAAGCTGATCAAAGCCATCAACCATGTGGCAGGTGTCGAGGCCATGCCCAAGAAGGGCGACAAGCTGCCTGCGCCCCAGGTCGCGGCGATCGAAAAATGGATCAGCATGGGCCTGCCGTGGCCTGCAGAGGCTGCTGTGGCGGAGCATGCCAAAGCCGACCCGATGCAGCACTGGGCCTACAAGCCGGTGCAAAAGCCCGCCCTGCCCGCTGGTTTTACCGGCAATCCCATCGACGCCTTCGTCGGTGCCAAACTCAAGGCAGCCGGACTCGATTTCGCCGCGCCTGCCGATCCGGCCACGCTGACGCGCCGCATCCACCTCACGCTCACCGGATTGCCGCCGACTTTCGACGAGTTGCAGAAGAATCATTCACCTCAGACGCTGATCCCTCAACTCCTCAGCCAGCCTGCCTATGGCGAGCGCTGGGCGCGCTTCTGGCTCGATGTGGTGCGCTATGCGGACACGAACGGCTATCAGGTGGCTGGCCGCAGCAATTACTACCCTTTCGCCTACACGTATCGCGACTGGATCGTGAAAGCCCTGAACGATGACATGCCTTATGACCAGTTTGTGAGCTACCAGCTCGCGGCGGATCGCATGACCGCAGGCACGCCGAATTCGCCGAATCTCGCGGCGCTGGGCTTCTACAACGTTGGCGAGCGTTTCATCAATGACCGTCTGCTCATCGCCGATGACCGCATCGATGTCATCGGTCGTGGCCTCCTCGGACTCACAGTTGCATGCGCACGCTGCCATGATCACAAATTCGATCCGATCCCGAGCCGCGACTACTATGCGATGTACAGCATCCTGAACAGCAGCGACGAACCGGATGACACGGCAATGCCCATCATCGGCAAGGCGGCCAATGAAAAAGATCAGCAGGACTACGATGCCAAGGTGGCTGAGATCGCGAAGAAGGAGCTCGACTTCAAACGCACCGTTTATGACGAGTTCAGGAAGCCGGAGCGTCTGGCTGAATACCTCGCTTTCGCCCAGGACTCGGTGGACATCAAAGACACCACCGTATTCAAAGGCAAGGCCGGCCAGGTCAAGCTGCGTGACCGCGTGGCCAGCCAATGGCGCGACTTCCTGAATCGCTACGCTCTGAGTGCAAAGCCGCACTCGACGATGATTGCCTGGAATCGCTTCGCCAAACTTCCTGAGGCGGAGTTTGCTGCGAAATCAGGCGCCATTGCGCAAGAACTGGCCAAGCCGGAAAGCGGCTGCACGCCGGAGATCGCCGCCGCCTTTACGCAGACACCGCCGAAGTCCATGAAGGACGTCGCCCTGGCCTACGCACGCATCATTCTCGACAGCAAGGTGGAGCCGATGCGTCAACTCATGCAGGACAAGCTTTCGCCCATGTCAGTGCCAGTGGAAGGGGCAAACACGTTCTTCACCCGCAAGGACAGCGAGACCGTGGTGCGCCTCACCAACGAGCGCACCAAACTCGACAGCACGCACCCCGGTGCACCGCCACGCGCCATGGTGATGGTGGACAAACCGAAGCCGCAGGATGTGCGCGTCTATATCCGCGGCAATCCGGCGCGTCAGGGCGATCCGGCACCGCGCGCGTGGCTTACGATGTTCGGCGGTGAAAAATTTACCGACGGCAGCGGACGTCTGGATCTGGCGAAACACATCGCCAGCAAGGACAATCCGCTCACGGCGCGCGTCATTGTGAACCGCGTGTGGCTGCAGCATTTCGGCAAGCCTCTCGTCTCCCAGACCAGTGACTTCGGTGTGCAGACCGCGAAGCCTGTGCAGGCAGATCTGCTCGACTACCTTGCCGCCACCTTCATGGAAAACGGCTGGAGCTTGAAGAAGCTGCACACGCTGATCCTCACCTCCCGCACCTTCCAGCAGAGCAGCCATGCCACGCCGGAAAAAACCACCAAGGATGCTGAGAACGATCTGCTCAGCCGCTTCAACCGACAGCGCCTGGACTATGAAACCATGCGTGATGCGATCCTGTCCGCCACCGGCGAACTCAACACCAGCAAGCACGGTGGACGCGCCGTGGAGCTGAACGCGAAGGATGCCGACACCCTGCGCACCGTTTACCTCAAAGTGGACCGCTATGATCAGGCAAGCGTGCCGGCGATGTTTGACTTCGCCAATCCAGACGGCCACAGCCCACAGCGTTTCAACACCACCGTGCCGCAGCAGGCGCTGTTTCTGATGAACAGCCCCTTCATGCGCGCCCGAGCCGATGCCATCGCCAAAGCCACGCCGCAGGCAGGAACCACGCTCGACTCTGAAGCCATCCGCGCGATGTACCGCCGCGTGCTCGCCCGCGATCCGAAGCCCGATGAAGTCGAACTGGCCCAGCGCTTCGCCGCTGATGCCACCGCGCTCAATGCCGAGAAGCCCTTCCGCTGGAGCTACGGCACGATGAAGTTTGCGCGCACTCCCGAAGGCAAGCCGTCCTTCACCGAGTTCCAGGCCTTCACGCAACTGACGGATCGTGGCGGTGGCGGTCAGAAAGTCTGGAGCCCCGGCCCCAAAATCCCCGATCCTAAATGGGGTCACGTCTTCTGGGCCAACTACGGTGCCCACGCCGCTCCAAGCGAATACAGCGTCACCGCACGCTGGCATGTGCCGACTGACATGAAAATCTCCATCGACAGCGTCCTGAGCCGCAGCAGCGACCGTGGCGATGGCGTCCGCGCCTGGGTTTACAATGAGCGCACCGGCATCCTGGCCGAACAGCTTTGCAACCCGCAGAACAAAAAGATGCCCGTCCAGCTCACCACCGACGTGAAACGCGGCGACACCCTCTGCTTCATCGTTCACAACGAAGGCGGCACCGACAGCGACAGCTTCGACTGGCAGCCCACCATCAGCCGCGCCGACAACGGCGAAGTGCTCACCCATTCCAAAGCCGACTTCTGCGACGCCAGCCGCTGGCCCATCGGCCGCGCCCGCCCGCAAAGCGCCCTCAGCCAGCTCGCGCAAGTGCTGCTGATGAGCAACGAGTTCATGTTTGAGGATTGAGCCCCCCGGTCACTTGGCGAGGGCCAGCAGTCGTGTTTCCTCCGGCAGCAGGAGAGATTCGGGAATGCGCTCGGCAATTTGAAACGCGGCGGCCTGATCTCCGCCGACGGCTATCATGGCGGCAAGCACCGCACGAAGTCCCGGCGGCCACGCTCCAGCCTTGATTCCACGCAGTGCCGCGTGCAACGACGGGGGCTGGCGCAAACGGTAGGCGGACAGAGCCCTGAGCAGCAGGAGCCGCCCTTCGGCTTCCGAGCCAGGCTCCATGCGGATCTCCACGATCCTGGCTGCGATGACTTCCATCGACTTTCCGGCAAGGAGCGCCAGATAGTCGGCCCGAAAGGCATTCCAATCATTGCCGGGTGTGAGCCTGGCGATCTCCGCCGCAAGGCCAAGCATGGCGGAGGTGTCGCCAAGCCTGGAATGCATGGTCAAAGCCTTCTCCATCATGGCGAGTCGCACCATCGGGGCCGTCGCGAGCGAGGCCGCCGCCTGATAAAATTCCGCCGCGAGATGCTTGAAGTCGTGCTGATCGGAAAAAGCAGCCGCACCTATGACATCTTCCAGCCCGTCTTTTGCACCCTTGGCGCTTTTCAGGGCCAGTTCAAGGTGCTGACGGGCCGCAACCTCTCCAGCAGCCTGCTCCACTGCGAGACGCGCATGCCACAGATTGAATACCACGCCGCCAAGAGTCCTTTCCATCGCGGGCCCCAGCAAACGGCGCAATTCATCCCAGCGGTGTGTTTGCGCCAGGGCGTCGAGCTTGAGCTTCAGCAGCGGCGGAGCCAGCTCTGCCGCCGTGACCTCATTCTCTGCAGGAATGAACTTCAGCAGACGCTCGTGTTCATTCAACTCGGCGAGCCACTCCGCCAAAAGGATCTTCGCGTCATTCCCGGCGGACGCGGCACGTGTCGTTTCGCGGTCCAGGACAGACTCGCGTTCGGCAGGAGCCCCTTTGAGCCACGCCCCCAATGCGGCGAAACGCTCCGGACCAGGTGAGTCACGGGTCAGGCGCTCCAGTTCGGCCGCTTCGCGCGTGGTCAGCGCAGGATCAGCCGCCAGCAAAATCACGGCCCTGCTTTTGATGGCCCCATGGGTGTCGCGGGCCAGATCCCACATCTGCTGACGCCCACGCAGGTGAACTGCGGCGTAAGGCTGCGTGTAATCGAGCAGCGCCGTCTTGAAACGGGACTCCGCATCCGGCGAGACTTCCGAAAGCGCGGTTCGTATCTTCGTCGCTGCCTTTCCATGCTCGCCTGCCTGTTTGAGCATGATGGCGTCCAGCATCGCGGCTTCAGGTCCGGCACGTTCCGCTGGCGGCAGGAGATTGAGCGCTTCGTGGGCTGCGTCCAGATCACCGCGTTTCAACTCACTTCGGGCCAGGTTGAGCAGATCGTCCTTGTCCGCCGCTCCTTGGGCGACAAGCCGCTTGAATGACTGGATGGCATCCTCAGGTGAGGTTTGAACTCGCATTTGAAACAGCGCAATCGCACGAATCACATCCGGATCATTCGGTGCCTTGAGGGAGGCTTCACTGAGAACACGCGCGGACTCCGACCACATGCCCCGGCTCATCAGTTCCTCTGCGATCCGCAAGCTGCCGGCCGCCTGCCACGAACGCCAATGACGCATCACCGTGCTGCCCCCAAGCCAGGCCGCGAACAGCAGGACAAATGCTGCAAACAGAATCCAAGTCAGCCACGGTTTAGACGGCCTGGCGACAAGTTCGTCAGGAAATCTCCTTTTGCGCCGGCTCGTCTGGGACATGTGTCTTCTCTCGTGAAAAAATCGGCAGGCGGCCTGCGGGAAGATGCGAAATTATTGTCACCTTGACCCGCCTGGGCATGAAACGGCCCGGCGAAGCGAACTCCGCCGGGCCATTCCGAATCAGCTAAACAATCAAGCCCGGCGGCGGCGGAACACCGCCACACCTGCGAACAGCCCCAGCAGCAGAGCCCGCGAGGGCTCTGGAACGGCCGACACAGTCATGCTGGCATTGTCATAGAACGCGCCTGATGGCAGCACCACCTTGCTGACACCTGTGAGCGAAAGCGCCTGGTTTACTGAGAAACCGGACACTGTCTGATCCACCGAGATGCTGTACAAGAGAGCGTCCAAGGAGTCGTAGAACTCCACATTGGTGCCAAAAGGCGTGCCAAGCGTGCTGTTGTCCAGCGTCACGGCGAAGGACGAGATGTCCTGCGGAGTCGTGAAACTGAACAGCACAGCCTGATCCACCGCGTCCAGCGCATTGCCGGAGATGGCAGCGCCATAGCCGCGTGCTGAAGGGTCTCCGAAGGCAAGGGCCGGAGCGGTCAGATCAGCACGATAGCTCGGAACGGGCAACGGATCGCCATTGCCATCCACTGTCTCGATGTAAGCATAGTCCGCTGAGAGCGAACCGACGAGCGGATCGCCCGTGATGGAAGGCGTGGCACTGCTGCTGAAGGGGAAGGTCAGCACCGTGGCGGCCTGCGAGCTGGCGCACATGGCGGCAACAGCCAGGAATGGAAGTAATTTCTTCATGGGAAACGAAGATGGACTGTGAATTACTTCGCGCCGCCAATCGCGGCCTGCATGGCCTTGAAGAAGGCGTCCGTGTTGTCGAACACACCGGTGAATGCTGCCGCGCCGCGACCACCTGCGGAGAGCGGGATGTCGGAAGCGGTGTGGACGGCGCTTTGCACGCCGGTGCCGGGTTGCTGGCCGGTAACCAAGTAGCCGGTGGTGGTGTTACGTGCCTGGGGAGACACGTTGTAGCTGGGGTTGGAGCGCCAGGTTTCGTAACGGTCGGAGTTTCCAGCGTAGCCGATGATCATGCGGTAGTCCACGTCCATCGTGGTCGGGTAGCCATCGCCAGCAATCGTGTAGGCGGGAAACTTGGCATTGTCGTAAGTGCCGACGATGCCTTTGAGGCTGCCCACGGCGGTGCTCTGCAGAGCGGCGTCGGTGACAGTGCTGCCGCCACTGATGGCAATACCAGCGCACTCATGGTCAGCGGTGACGATGATAAGCGTGTCCGGATTGGCCACCTGGAAGGCGATGCACTTAGCAACGGCCTTGTCGAACTCAATGGCGTCATGCACCCAGCGCTCAGTGTCCATGTTGTGGGCCTGTTTGTCGATGGAGGCACCTTCGATCATCATGACGAAGCCGTTGGCGTTTTTGCTGAGCACCGTGAGGGCCTTGTCGGTCATTTCTTCCAACAGGGGCTGATCAGGATAGGTGGCGATGAGACTGCCGGGAGCGATGGTGGCAGCATTGCGGCGATGCGCGATTTTGTCGTAACTGACGTCCATGTGGCCGGAGTTGAAGAGGCCGAGGAGCTTGGTTTCGCTGCCGGTCATGGCGTTGAGGCCTGCAAGGTCAGGGGCGTAGTAGAAGCCTGCGGTCTGGAAGTCGGCGATCAGGTTGCGATTAGGATCCACGGAACCGGCGGGGACGCTCCAGCCTGCCTGCACGTCCGAAGGAACGACATAATCACCACCGCTTGAAGTGGAGCTGTTCACACGGCCGCTGCCGGCGCCTGCGCTGCCATCGAGAGGCAGGAACCACTTGCGGCCACCGCCCATCAGGACGTGGAGGTTGTGATTGAGGGCGGCTTCGTCGAGATACATGTCACAGATGCCGGTGCCAGCGCCGCGGTCCTGAGTGGACACCGCGAAGGCGGCTGGTGTGGCGTCTTCCACGTCAGCCGTGGTCACGATGCCGAGCCATTTGCCCTGAGTGCGGGCGAGGTAGCTGCCCATGTGCTCGATGCGAGGATTGTCCCACTTGTCATTGGTGTCATCAGGAAACACGCCTTCCTGGCCATTGTTGGCCTTGTTGCCCGTGGAATAGCAATGAGCGCCAGGTGCGGAGTCCGTCACGATGGAGTTCAGGGAGTGGGTGACCACGATGCCGGTGACCGGCAGCGTGTCGATGGCGAGAGGGTCGTTCGACTTGCCAAGAGAGGCACCCTTGGAGACGATGCGGGCCGCCGTGCGGTGGGCGATGCCCGTGCCGTCACCGATGAGCCAGATGATGTTCTTCGCCTTGCGACCAGCATTGAGCGTGATGCTGGCGATTTCGAAGTTGCCCGTGCCGGTTGCGACCAAGCTATCGCTCTGAGTGGCCTCGACGACGAGTGTTTTCACACCAGCTGTTGAGTTGGAGTATCCACGAATCGTGGCGCTAAACCTGTCACCACCGATGGAGGTGATGGCGGACGCACCGCTGGCTGCTGTGACAGGGGAGCCGTTGACCTTGAAAACGACACTGGTGATCGTCTTGCCTGCATCCGCCTGGATGGTGGCCTGGAGGTCAAAACGCTGCGCGGGAAGAAAACGCGAGATGTAGGGAGGGGTGGCATCGGCGTAGGTGAACAGCGCGCTGGGGGGATTGAGGCGTGTCACGGTGGGGGCAGCGAAGGCGTTGCCAAGGGCGAAAAGCCCGGTGATGGCGGCAATGAATTTGCCTGAGTTTTGTAACTTCATAGTTTGTCGGGATGGTGGGTGGTGCTGTTTCTGTTTCTTCGTGGGTTGAAGAAAGGGGGTGGGGTGGTCGAGGGTGGCAGTGCGCCGAGATCGCTCGGGATCGGAATGGCCCTGCCGAGCTGCAGCGCGACTGGTTTTCGAAGCTCTAGCGGAACCCCCGTGGCGGCATCCGTGACCGCATGGCATTGAAGGCGTATGTGGGAGACGCGTCCACTCTGCTCCTGCCTTGGTCCGAGCTCCAGCGTGCCGTAAAGAGTCAATTTCTCCTGCCGCCATGCAGGTGCGCAGTTCTTTTTCACCGGCAGGATGACCTGGATCAGGCTGGGCGGCAGACTGTCCGCAAGTCCTTCTTCGCGTTCATCATAAGCGTGCTGTGTTTCACAGAAGAAAAAAATGGCAGGGTCGATGTTGTCGTTGCGCAGCATGAACCCCGTGAGAGCCACTCGTTTGCCAGTAAGCGCCCTGGCTTTGGCGGTGTATTCCAGCCCTTTCGGTCCTGCGGGCATCACAAAAATCTCTTCAAACTTCAAGGCGACACTCGAAGAGTCTTCATACGGCACGACAGGAGACGCATCCGCTGAAGCAGCGGCGTCCGAATCACGGTTGTGCGCCACCGCCGCAGCGTCTTTGCCAGCCAGCATGAGCAACCCCAATCCGGTCAGGAGGATCACTGGCACAACAAACGATAGCGACTTCAAGTTCATGAGTCACGAATCGAGCATCCATCTGCTGTCGTCTCAAACGAGCTAATTCAACGCTTTCGTTGAAGATACAAAATCTTTTCAATTTAGTCTTCGACACTGGTGTAACACGCATGCTATTCGACTTAGAGTACTCCAAGTTAAGGCAACTCATTTCTTATAAGGCATGACATATTATTGTTAACTTTGTGTCACTTGCCAATCGGTCCAGTTAAATTGACCTACTGTCAGTGAGTACAAGTTATCCGCGCAACAAAGCAGCAGCAACTTCGCGGCATCTGATCGCCCGGATGATTCCACAGGTCATGACATCAAGCCGTGAACCGCATTGCTTCGGCATGCGTGCCGGTGCCATGGGTGCTCATTGCTTTTTCAAGTTTCTCCCGCTTGTTTTTACTCTTGCAGGCAGCCTGGCCTGGGCACAGGAGCACGCAGCATTCCGGCCCCCGAAAGGCTACGCAGTCGAGCGCTATGAGACAGGGTGGAACAAAAATCCATTCACCCTCAAGACAGCTCCTGTTTTGGTACCGCAGGCTTCTTATGCCAAGGATCTGGCTATCGCCTCCATCTACGGAGACAGGCGTGATCTGACGGTCTCCGTCGTCAACGTCAAGACTCATGAGCGGTTCCTTCTCAAAGCTGGACAGCCAAACGCCCAAGGAATCGAGCTTAAAGAAGCAAGCGTCGGACTTGGTCGCAAAGATACGGTCATTCGTATCGCGATGGGTGCCGAACTCTGTGAGGTGCGCTATGACAACGGTTACTTGATGCAGCTTGCCGCCTCCGCAGGTGCCCGAACAGACTCTGCCACCCTGCAACTTAGGCAGCAAATCATGCAGCAGCAACCGGGACAGCCAACCACACCTTCACCTACAACACCACAGCAACAGTCGCTTGCTCGTGGCCGCAGCCCAATCTCTGGAGCGGCGGGATTTGCTCCAACGTCCTTGCCGAACGATCAGCCTGCTTATGCCGCCGGTTCAATCGCCCCGCAGTACTCAGGCTTAGCGAATGCCTCATCCGGTGGCAAGCCTGCAGCAGTCGGCGATCGCCCGTTGCCGACGGGCAGCCGCAGTGACACAGGCGCATCTTCATTGGTAGATCAAATTCTTGGCACGGGGATTCTCCCGCCAAGGCGATATACGTTCAGGACGGGAAATGAGCCCATCATTCCTCACCCAGACCCCCAGTGAGGTGAATTTAAAGCCATGAGAGCCGCCGGTCATCGTTCAGCATGATCCCCGCCCGGGGCATGGAGTTTCCTGCCCAGCCTCGACGAACTTCCCCCAAAATGGCAAGATCGGCCCTTCCTTGTCGTACATGCCCCCGATATTGACCTTCCATCTCAACCCCTAGCACACCATGTTCCGCATCCCAGGCGTTCCCGGTAAAGACCTTTGCGACAAAAACCTCGGCTTCTCGCGGCGTGACATTCTGCGCGTGGGCGGCGGATCCATGATGGGCCTCACGCTCAACAACGTGCTCCGTGGCCAGGCCATGGCGGCGAATTCTCCGAACGCAGGACGCGCAGGCTGGGGCAAGGCCAAGCATGTGCTCATGATCTACCTGCAGGGCGGCCCATCACATCTCGACCTGTGGGACCCGAAGGCAAACGTGCCGGACAACGTGCGCAGCGCCTTCAAAACGATCCCGACGAAGGTTCCCGGCAAGCACTTCACCGAGATCCTTCCGGGCCTCGCGAAGGTGAACGACAAGTTCACGATGATCAATTCGATGAGCTACACGCCGAATGGTCTCTTCAACCACACGGCGGCGATTTATCAGATCATGACCGGCTACACGACCGACAAGGTCAGCCCCTCCGGCCAGCTTGAGCCGCCAAACGCGAAAGACTTCCCGAACTTCGGCAGCAACATCGTGCGCCTCAAGCCGCTGCAGGAGCCGATGCTCCCCTTCGTGCAGCTGCCACGTCCGTTGCAGGAATCCAACGTCGTCGGAAAAGGCGGCGGCGCAGGCTTCCTCGGCAAAGCCTACGAGCCCTACACGCTCTTCCCCGATGGCGATGACCTCGACATGGGCAAGATGGACCGCATCAAGATCGACGACCTCCAGCTGCGCCCTGACCTCTTCAGCGTGCGCCTTGAGCGCCGTGCCAAGCTGCGTGACGCCATCAATGACCAGATGCCGCAGATCGAAGCTGCGGTGAAGGACATGAGCCTGGACAGCTACTACAGCCAGGCCCTGAACCTCATCTCCAGCGGCCGTGCGCGCGATGCCTTTGCCCTCGACCGTGAGCCTGAGAAACTGCGTGACCGCTACGGCCGCAACACCTTCGGTCAGAGCTGCCTGCTCGCCCGTCGTCTGCTCGAAGCTGGCACGCGTGTCGTCGAAGTCATCTGGCCCAAAGTTGCGAATTCCGACAACCATTCCTGGGACCACCATGCGGGCCTCACCGAGCGCATGAAGAACAAATCCGGCCCCATGCTGGACCAGGGCCTCAGCGCTTTGTTTGATGATCTGGATGCCAGCGGCCTGCTCGATGAAACCATCGTCGTGGCCCTCGGCGAATTCGGACGCAGCCCGGAAAAAGGCGTGTCCACCAGCGGCAACAGCAACAGCGCCGACGGTCGTGACCACTGGCCTTACTGCTACACCGCCATCGTCGGTGGTGCCGGCATCAAGCGCGGCTACGTTCACGGCAAATCGGACGCCACGGGCTCCGCCCCCGTCGAAGACGCCGTGCATCCGACCGAACTCCTCGCCACCATTTACCACGCCGTCGGCATTGATCCCGAGACGATTGTTTACAATCATCTCAACCAGCCGCGTGAACTGGTGAAGGCCAAGCCGGTGACGAAGCTGTTTGCTTGATCTAATCGCAATCAAAGAGGCAGGGCGAAAGCTCTGCCTCTTTTTTGTTTACTCTGACTTCTGCGGCACCTTGGCCAGCAAGCGTGTGTCATAGCCCTGCTTTGCCATGCGCTCCAGAATGCCGCGATAAGTGGCGTCATCCAGCACCGGCTTCCGGCTTAGCACCCAGGCCAGTTTGCGGTTGGGATAGCCAATCACGCTCCACTGGTAGTCGGCATCGAGGTCGATGATGAGATAAGGCACCCGCAGCGGCCAGATGAACTGCACGCGCCACTCGGCATTGGTGGTCTTGTTGTGAACCCAGGCCACCCCCTTCCACTGCTCCAGCGGCGCGTCGAGGCTGCCGCGGCGGAACAGGAAGATGTTGTCCATTTTGCCATCGGGACGCAGCGCGTAGCGATCCAGCGTGCCCACTTTGCCGTTTTCCAGAGAGTACGGGATGTTTGCAAAAACGTACCAGTCACCCACATAGCGTTTAAGATCGACGTGGGGAACTGTTTGCAAGGGAGCGGGTTTCATGGAGGAGCAGGAGATGAGGCCGAGCAGCGAGAGCAACAGGAAGCCGAGGGTCGATGAACGATAGCGCATGCTTGGTGAACGAATCCGGGCGACGCCTGGGTGCGAATTCAAGCGTATCATCCCGGCATGCCAGCCATCCCCACGCACGAATCCCGCCTCGCCTTCCGTGATCGTCCGACGCGCGCGCGCATGATGCATCAGCGCTGGGAGAGTCTGCTTTTCCTGCACTGGCTCTGGGATGCGGCGGAGATTCAGCGCACTCTGCCGCCCGGTTTGTACGTGGACACGTTTCAAGGCGATGCATGGCTCGCCATTGTGCCGTTTTACATGCGGGGCATACGTCCGCGCTTCTGCCCGCCGGTGCCCGGCATCAGCGATTTCCTCGAACTCAACGTGCGGACTTACGTGCACGATGAGCGGGGCCGGCCCGGAGTGTGGTTTTACTCGCTGGATTGCAACCAGCGGCTCGCGGTCTGGACGGCGCGCACCTTCTTCCATCTGCCCTATCAAAACGCCCGCATGAGTGCGCAATTGAGCGATGGCTGCATCGACTACCGCTGTCAGCGAAGTGGTGCACTGAACGAGTCACATTTTCGCTATCGAATTGCCGCAAAATCGCAGGTCGCAGAACCCGGCTCGCTCGCCTTTTTTCTCGCCGAGCGCTACCTGCTTTTCTCCCAGACGCCACGTGGCATCCGATGCGGGCAGGTTCACCATATGCCTTACCCGCTTGCAGAAGCCAGTCTGGAGGCATGGGATGTGAATGCTCTCCTACAGGCCGGATTCACGGACCCGCAACGCCCGCCGGATCACATCATTGGCTCGTCGGGTGTTGATGTGGCGGTCTATCCCCTCACCGCATGAACACCGAGATGCCTTCGTCAACGAGAGGCTTGGCGGCGCGCAGTTTCTTGTCGGCGGAGGAGAGCTGCTTGTCGCCGCTGAGATACTCCGGAATGTTTTCCGTGGTGGGGCTGAAGCGAATGCTCACCTTCCCCTCCAGTTTGCCGCCTTTCGACAACATGGTCTCAAATCAAGCCGTTATTTGATTGTCATGGGAGGGCCGCCAAGCGCACGGCGTGGTTCCCAGCGCTGATGCAGACGAATCACTGCATAGATCAGCTTGGCCCATGGAGAAATCCAGGAGGCCTCGTAATGATGAATGGCGTAGGAGCCGAGTTCAGCAGCCAGCCTGCGACGGTTCTCAATGAGACGCTCCGTCGGCGCGGCCGGAAAAAACAGCTCGTGCGAATGAATGGTGATGTCCCCACCGCTCATTTGCAGGGCCACGAGGGCTTGATCACACAGCGCCATGCCATTTTTGATCACATAAGCGGAATAGTCTTCAGCCCACCGCCTGGGGCGAAATTCAGAGGCCATCAGCCGCATGATCTGCAACCAAACCGGGTGTCCGGCGGGCGAGGCCAGCAAAGCGCTGCAAATAAAATCCACTCCACGCATCCGCTGGCCGATGCCGTTGATTTCCCTTCCGGCCATGATGGATGATCCTTGCAGCAGCGGATCAAGCGGGCGCAGCACCTCAAAGTCCATGTCCGCATAAATGCCGCCCTGGCTGTGCATGTAAACAACGCGAATGAAGTCCATCTTGAGCGGCGCGGGCAGACGTTCGTAGAATTCAGCAAATTCGGGATACTGTTCACGAACCAGCCGGTGATTGTCTTCATGTGTCCACAACTGGTATTTCCAGCCAGGGTGATGCGTGCGCCATGAGTGCTGAAAATCGAGCAGGTGGAGCGGTATCTCCGGTGTGTTCCAAGTTTGGTGAATGATGCGCGGGATCATTAGGATCTACTATATTGCTGATGCGGCGTGAGATTGCGGGTTTTTGCATTTTTGTGCCAGCCAGATCTCGAGTTTTCCTGTATTAGAAAGCTGGCGCGTTTGCTCAGCAGACGCTGCCGCATCCCAGCATCGTTTTAACAACGGCAGGCCCTGCTTGAGACTGAACGAGTCACATTTACGTCATCGAATCTCCGCAGAATCCCAGCTCGAAGAGCCCGGTTCGCTCGCATTCTTTCCCGCCGAACGTTGCTTGCTTTTCACCCAAGAACCACGCGGGATTTATTGCGGTCAGGGGCATCACACGCCCTGCTCACTTGCTGAAGCCAGGCTGGAGGCATGAGATATGCACGCTCACCGCATGAACACCGAGATGCCTTCGTCAACGAGAGGCTTGGCGGCGCGGAGCTTTTTGTCGGCGGAGGAGAGCTGCTTGTCGCCGCTGAGATACTCCGGAATGTTTTCTGTGGTGGGGCTGAAGCGAATGCTCACCTTCCCCTCCAGCTTGCCGCCTTCAAAGTTGGCGTAACCACCGTAGTCCCATTCAAACCCGGCGATCTTGAAAGGCTTGCCGTTGATCTTTTCAACCTCTTCCACGGTCATTCCCGACTTGAGACCGTTTTCAAATTTCCAGGCCTTGCCCATGACGCGGATGTCGAACACGACCTTCTTCTTCTCGTTGTCGGGATCCCAGACGATCTCCAACTCGCGATCCGTGTCCGCAAACAACTTCGCGCCATCGATTTCCTCCCCCTCTGCACCGGGTATCTTCTGCAGCTTGAGGTTGTCCTTCCCATAGGCACGCTCGATGTCGGCAGCGGACATGCCGGGCTTGATCAAGCCCACGCGCTTACCGAGGACAATCGTGTTGTCCTTAGGGTCAAACTCATCGGCATGAAGGAAGGCGGTGAACAGCAGCAGGCAGGCGAGGATTCGGCTCATGCTGGGAATACGTCGACAACTGGGTCTCAAATCAAGCCGTTATTTGATCGTTGTGGGATCACCACCAAGCGCGCGGCGAGATTCCCAATGCTGACGCAGACGGATCACCGCATAGATCAGCCTGGCCCAGGGAGAAATCCAGCTGCCCTCGTAATGATGGATGGCATAGGAACCCAGCTTCGCAGCCTGCCTGCGGCGGTTCTCCACAAGACGCTCTGTCGGCGGGGCCGGAAAAAACAACTCGTGAGAATGAATGGTGACGTCCCCGACGGACTGGCTGCGTTCCTCCAGTTTTTCACTGAGCACCCTCATTGCCATTTCGATCACATAGTCAGAATAAGGCTCCAGTCTTCTCTTAAAGCGGTAGCGGGATGCCATCAGATGCATGATTTCCAGCCAAACCGGATGACCTGCGGGCGAGGCGATCAGCGCATTGCAGATAAAGTCGCTGCCACGCATCCGCTGGCCAATGCCGTGAAACTCCCGACCAGACAGGATGTTTGAACCCTCCAAAAGCGGGTCGAAGGGCTTGAGCACCTCGACATCCAGGTCTGAATAGATGCCGCCGTGGCGGTGCATATATGCCACGCGTGCAAAGTCCACCTTCAAGATATTCGGGGTCAGCTTGGTGAAAAAGTCTGCAAACTCCGGGTAGTGCTGCCGAACCAGGTCAAGGTTGTCAGCATCACTCCACAGCCGGTATTCCCAGCCAGGGTGATGCACGCGCCATGAATGCTGAAACTCGCGCAGGTCGCGTGGCATCTCCTGCCGGCCCCAAGTTTGGTGAATGATGCGTGGAATCATCTGAATCTACTCCCTTGTGGAAGTGCTTTAAGTTTGTGTGCCTTTGAATATTTGCGCGAGCCAGCGCTCGAGCTTTTCCGTGTCTGGACGCTGGCGCATGCGCTTAGCACAGGCTGCGGCACGCTGACGTATTCCGGAGTCCTCCAGGCATCTCCTTAACAGCGGCAGGGCGCGCTTAAGGTTGAATCCGCGTGTGCCAAGGGCCAGCCCGACCCCAAGGCGCACAACACGATCAGCATTGTCGAACTGATCGTGCGCCATGGGCACGATGAGCTGTGGCACGCCTGCGGCGAGGCACTGTGCGACGGTTCCCATGCCGCCGTGATGCACAAACGTGGCAGCATGAGGCAGCAACTGGCTGAAAGGAGCGTACTCCACGGCGTGAACCGATGCTGGCAACGAGGCCGGAAGCTGGGTGATGTCACGCGTCACAAAAACAGCGCGGCATTGAATCTGCGTGACGAGTCGCAGTGCTGTTTCGAAGAAGTCTCGCGCATGTCTGTGCCCGGTGCCTGCGGTAAAGAGCACGGGCTTGCCACCGGCCTCCATGAAGGTTTTCAATGCTGGAGACAGCGTCTCTTCATGGGATAAATCTTCGAGGGGGAAATCCCATTGCAGCAGGTTGCGCGGCCAGTCCGGTTGCGGCGGACCATACCAGTCGGGGAAAAGCGCCAGCACGCCATCCGGGGAGTCCCACCACTCCCAGCGCAAACTTTGGGGGGCAGGAACACCGTGATCATCGCAAGCTTTCCGGACGTGCTGATGCGCATAGTGGTCGAACGGATTGGGTCCTGAAAGCACCAGCCTGCGCAGGGCCAGAGGCAGCCTGCGCAGCCAGCGAAACGCGGGGATGAACAGCGGCGGTGCGTGCGCGCTGTTCACCAGCAGAGGGTAAGCGTGTACGGTCACCAGTGGAATGCCGTGTTTTTCGCGGATCAAGCGAGCTCCAAAGCAAGTCATGGGCGCGAGCATGAGGTCGGGCCGGCCATTGCGGGCCATCCAAAGCTCGATTGCGGCGGCGTAGTCACCCGTGGCGCGTCCTGCATAACCGTGTGCTACTTGGGTGCCTTCGATGATTTTGAACAGGCCTGGATGGGCGAGCATTTCATCAAAGTCATCCCGGGCCAGCGGCATGAAATCGACCCCAGCCCGCAGGCTGGCGCGTTCAAAGGCACGCGCTGCGATGAGCGTCACTCTGTGGTTGTGCTGCTTGAGGAGCCTGCCCAGCCAGATGAAGGGGAAGACATCTCCCGAGGTGCCGTGGGGCAGCAGGAGAATCTTCTTCATGAGCTCATTCGGGCCTCCAGCCATGCGATGAGTTGGTCGGCAGGCGGCTGCTGGCGCATGCGTTCAGCGCAGAGGGCGGCGCGGCGGCGGATGGTCTCATCGGTGAGACAGCGCTTCAGCAGGGGCATGGCGTGGGGCACATCAAAACGGTCCACACTGATGGTCAGCCCCGCGCCCAGACGCTCCACCCGGTCAGCATTGTCGAACTGATCATGGGCCATCGGCATGATGAGCTGGGGAATGCCTGCGGCGAAGCACTGGGCCACCGTGCCCTGGCCGCCGTGATGCACAAAGGCCTTGGCATGAGGCAGCAGCGTGCTGAAAGGCGCGTATTCGACGGCGTGAATGGAGGGAGGCAGTGCCGAAGGCAGCTGCTGAAGATGACGGGTGACGAAGACCGCGCGGCACTGCAGTTTCTCAACCAGCTTGACCGCGACCTCGAAAAAGCGATGGGCATGCATCGGCCCGCTGCCGGGAGTGAACAGCACCGGCTTGTCGCCCGACTTCAAAAACGAGACGAGATCCGGCGCCAGAGGCACATCGCCCAAGTCTTCCAAGGAAAAGTGCCATTGCAGCAGGTTCTGCGGCCAGTCGGGCTGGCGTTTGGCAAACCAGTCGGGGAACAGGGCCAGCACGCCATCCTGAGAGTGCCCCCACTCGCGCTCCAAGTCACGCGGCACGGCAACACCGTGCGTGGCGCACAGGGGTCTCAAAGCGGCCAGCGCGTGGCGATCAAAAGGGTTGGGCGCGGCAAAAATCAACTTCCTCATCCACAAAGGAAGCATGCGCAGCCAGCGAAATGCAGGCGTGAGCAAGGAGGGCTCATAGGCGCTTTGCATCATCAGAGGATAATGATGCACCGTCACCAAGGGCAAACCGAGTTTTTCACGCAGCAATCGTGCGCCATAGCAGGACTTTAGGCCGAGCATGAGATCGGGCCTGCCATGCGTGGACATCCAAGTCTCGACGGCTTCGACAAACTCACCAGCGGCCAGTCCGGAGTAGTGGTAAGCCAGCCGTGTACCTTCGAGCTTTTTGGACATGTCCGGGTTTTCGACCATCTCCCTTCCCAAAAGATTTTTCGTCGCCACGAACTTCAGTCCACTTTGTGCGGCATAGGAGGCGTAGTCTGGCGTGGTGATCAACGTCACGTCGTGGCCGCGTGCACGAAGCAGCTTGCCCAGCCAGTTTAGAGGCAGGATGTCGCCACAACTGCCGTAAGTCATGATTAGAATTTTTTTCATGGCGGGGATGGAGAATGAAGAAAGCCTTCAGCGCATCGGGCCTCCAGCCAGGAAGCGAGAGTGGTGACAGGCGGCCCTTGAGGCATCCGGCGGGCACATTCTCCGGCTTGATGGCGCAGGGAGTCTTGTTCCAGGCAGCGCCGCAACAATGGCAGCGCACGTTCGACGGTGAACTGGTCCAGGCTCAGCGCCAGCCCTGCGCCGAGCCGCTCCACGATGGCGGCGTTGTCTGGCTGATCATACGCCATCGGTGTGACGAGTTGTGGGATTCCCGCCTTGAAGCACTGCGAGAGCGTCCCCATCCCACCGTGATGCACGAACGCCGCCGCGTGGGGCAGCAGGACGCTGAATGGCGCGTAGCTTGTCACGAAGACAGACTGGGGCAGGCCGGTGGGAGCCTGATGGACATCGCGCGTGGCAAACACCGCCCGGCAGCCGAGACGGGCCGTGATTTCCGCCGCCATTTCAAAATAGCGGCGGGAATGCAGATGATGACTGCCCAGTGTGAAGACGACGGGCTTGTCTCCCGCAGTGAGAAACGTGGAAAGATCCGGCTCCAGCGGCCTTGCCTCAGCCAGATCTTCCAATGGGAAGTCCCATTGAAAGGTGTTCGGCGGCCAGTCAGGCTGGGGTGGGGCAAACCATTCGGGAAACAAGGCCAGGGAACCATCCGGCGAGTGCCACCAGTCACGCAATCGCCGTGGCGGTTTGACGCCTTGATCAGCGCAGCACTGACGCACATGCGGAAAGGCGTGATGATCGTAAGGCGCGATATTCGTGAGGAAGAATCGACGCAGTGGCACTGGCAGCAGTCGCAGCAGTCGCGCGAACGGCACGCTCAGCGGCACGGCATGCGCGCTGACGAACTGCAGCGTGCTCAGATGCGTGGAAATCAGCGGTGTGCCCAGCTTGGCCCGCAGCAGTGGCGCGGCGAAGTTCATGATCGGCGCCAGCATCAGATCCGGCCTGCCGTTGCGGCTGAGGTCCTCCATGACGGCCTCCACATATTTGGGAACACAGCGCCCGGCATAGGCATGAGTCAGCTTCAGGCTCTGATGCGGCCGCCAGAAGGCAGGATTGCGCACCAGCTCCTCGTAGCCGTCATTCTTCAGCGGCGCGAATTCCAATCCCGCCTGCAATGCGGCTTCTCGATAAGTCTCCAGCCAGACCAGCAGCACGCTATGCCCACGCGCCTGCATTTGCCGCCCGATCCAGATCAGTGGCAGCACATCACCTGTCGTGCCGTGCGGCATAAGAACGATGCGGCTCATAGGGCTTGCATGCGTTTTTCCAGCCACTCCATCAGCACGTCCGGAGCCCGCCGCTCGCGCATTCGCATGGCATAGGCACTGGCTTTCTCACGAAGGGTGTCATCCTCCAGGCAGCGCCGCAGCAGCGGCAGTGCACGTTCGACGGTGAAACGGCCCTGGCTGATGCTCAAACCCACGCCGAAACGCTTCACGCGATCTGCGTTGTCCGGCTGGTCCAGCGACATAGGCACCACGAGCTGCGGCAGTCCGGCCGCGAGGCACTGCGAAGTCGTGCCGATGCCACCGTGATGAACAAACGCACGTGCTCGTGGCAGGAGCTGACTGAACGGCGCATAAGCCGAGACGAACACTCCTGCGGGCAGACCGCTGGGGACTTGGTCTGTCTTCGGCGTGATGAAAATGGCACGACATCCCAGCTCACGGACCAGCTTTGCAGCCGTCGCGAAAAAGGCCTCGGCATGAAAGTGCCCGGTCCCTGCGGTGAAGAGCACCGGCTTCTCTCCTTCGGCCAGAAACTTGGCCAGCGCATCGTCCAGGGGGCGTTCTGCCGCCATGTCCTCCAGTGGGAAATCCCACTGCAGCAGGTTCTTCGGCCAGTCCGGCTGCGGCGGCGCGAACCAGTCTGGAAACAAGGTCAGCACGCCATCGGGCGAGTCCCACCACTTCTTCCACAAGCTGCGCGGTGTGACACCATGTTCAGCGCAGCAGCGCCTCACCGCCGGATAGGCAAAAAGGTCCAGCGGATTCGGGAACCACAGAATGAACCGGCGTAGCAGCAGAGGAAGCTGACGCAGCCAAAGGAACGGCGGAATGACGATGGGAGGCAGATGCGCCTTGATGATCATCATTGGGTAGAGATGCACTGTCACCAGAGGGATCCGCAGCTTCTCACGCAGCACTCGTGCTCCGAAACAGATCATCGGTGCCATCAACAGATCGGCGGGACCGTGTTGCGCAATGGCCGCTTCTGCAGCCGCCACGTAATCCCTGGCTGCACGACCACCATGCTTGTAGGCAGTGGCCAGCCCGATTCCCAGCTTCCAGAGACTCGGGGCTTTGAGCATTTGCTCCAGCTCATCGCCGTCCGTGGCCACAAAGTTCAATCCTGCCTGTCTGGCAATTGATTCATACCTCGGCGCGGTGACCAGCGTCACGCGATGTCCCCTCGCCATCAACTGGCGGCCCAGCCAGATGAAAGGATAGGTACTGCCCGAGGTGCCATAGGGTAGCAGCAGGACGTGGCTCATGCAGGAATCAGAGGGGGGCAATTCGGGTTTCAATCCAGGACAGCAGTGCTGCCGAACCATTGTCCTGCCGCAGCTTTGTCGCACAAGCCAGCGAAGTCTGTCGAATCGCCACATCCTCAAGCAACCTCTTCAAACAGCCGACCACACGCCCGGGTGTGAACTGCCCCACGCTGAGACCGATGCCAGCACCCAGGCGCTCCAGGCGGTCGGCGTTGTCAGGCTGGTCATGGGCCATTGCCATGATGAGCTGAGGCACACCGGCGGAAAAGCCCTGCGACATGGTGCCGATGCCCCCGTGGTGCACAAACACTGCTGCATGCTTCAGCAGCGTGCTAAAAGGGGCGTATTCGACCGTGAGAATGCTCGCAGGCAGATTCGGCGGCACCTGTTTCGGCTCACGCGTGACAAAGACCGCTCGGCAGCCGATGCGCTTGACGGCTTCCGCAGCGACGGCAAAAAAGCGTGAGGCCTGCACATTCGCACTGCCAGGGGTGAAGATGACCGGGCGCTCTCCATTTGCGAGAAACGCCTGCAACCCCGGTTGCAGCGTCTGCTCCGTCGCCAGATCTTCGAGCGGAAAAGTCCATTGCAGCAGATTGGCCGGCCAGTCCGGCTGTGGCGGTGCAAACCATGCGGGAAACAAGGCGAGCACGCCATCCGGTGAGTCCCACCACTCACGCCACAGACTGCGCGGTGGTTTGACGCCGTTCGCTTCGCAGATGCGGCGCACTTTGGGCAGCGCAAAGAGATCAACAGGATTCGGCAGTGAGAAGATCATCTTTTTGCACCACACCGGCAGCTTGTTGAAAAGGCGCATCATGGGATGCAGCAGCGGCGTCTCATGCACGCTCAAAAACACAGCCGGCTGCAGGTGCACGGTGATCAGCGGGATGCCATGCTTTTCACGGGCCAGACGCCCGGCAAATGCGGTGACGGGAGCCAGCATAAGATCGACCTTTCCACAGCTTTCGATGGCCGCGAGATAGGGCTCGACGGATTTGGCGGCGAACTCAAACACCACCTTCGTGCCGATGCCCGACTTCCAGATGCGGGGATCTCGGATCATGGCCTCGAATTCGTCCCTTTCCCCCAGCGAAATGAATTCAAGCCCGGCTTTGCGCGCCTGCTCTTCAAACAGGCATGCCGTGATCATTCTCACGCGATGCCCGCGCGCCATGAGCTGCCGCCCCAGCCAGATGAAGGGAAACACATCGCCGGCACTGCCGAATGGAAGCAGAAGGATCTCAGCCATGCGTCCAGCGTTTGAGCAATGCAGGCAGGGCCTGCGGGCGTGACATCGTCACATAGATGCCACCGATCACCGCACTGGCTCCGCAGAACCAGAAGATGTCTCCCGGAGTCCAGCCCAGGCGGGTGTTCAGCTCCTTTTGCAGCAAGGCGGCGGCACTGATACCCACCCACGAGAGCCACGAGGCGGCCCCCTGCACCGAGCCTTTGCGATCTGCCGGCGGCCGATGCTGCAGCACCGCCGCCAGCGGCACGATGAACATGCCACCGCCGATGCCCAGCAGGGTGAGGCAGACGGTGAATGCCGATCTGGAGATGTCCGCCAGCCCGAGCGCGAAACCCATGGTGGCCATGAGGAAGGCCCCAAGCGGAATGAGGCCATACTCCACATGGTCCCCGCTCAATTTTCCGGCAAGCAAACTGCCCGCCGCCATGCCGACGGCGAGGGCGACCTGCAAGGCGCTGTTTTCCATCGGTTTGATGTGCAGCACCTGCTCCGCATAGAGCACCAGGTTCATCTGGATGAGCACGGCGATGAAAAAGAAGCCCGTGTTGCCGAGATTGGCCCGCCACAGGTCACGGTCCGTACGCATCCATTTAAATTCGCGCCACAGGTCGCCGAGAAAGTTGAGGCGCAGCGGCTTGTCTGGGCTCGCGGCAGGCACGCGTGTGATGCCAAGGCTCATGAACCAGCCGATCATGGCCAGCGCCAGCAGAATGCCGCCCGACCACGCCGGCTTGCCCGCGAAGCTCTCCGCCAGCCAAGCGGCTGCCAGCGTGCCGAAGATCGCGGCCAGAAAGGTGAGCATCTCGATCACGCCATTAGCCCATGAGAGCTTGGCAGGAGGCACCACTTCTGGCAGCGAGCCATACTTGGATGCCGCAAAGAACGCGCTGTGCACTCCCATGAGGCAGATGCTCACGAGCTGCAGCCCCATCCTGCCGGAAGCCAGCGCATAGGTGGCGAAGATCATGATGGCGATCTCCATTGCCTTCACGCCGATCATCACATGCCGTTTGCTGAAGCGGTCGGCCATCCAGCCGCCAAACATGGAGAGCAGCAGAAACGGAATGGCAAAATACATTCCCGAGTCCGACACCAGCGCGTCGAGCTGCTCCTTGGGCAGCTTTTGCGCGATCACCAGATAGATGACCAGCCACTTGAGCACGTTGTCAGAGAACGCGCCTTGAAACTGCGTGCCCATCAGGTTCCAAAAGCCACGCTGCCATTTGGATTCAGGAGTTGGAGGGGAAGAAACGTTCATGCGCGTTGGGCGGCGGCTTGTTCGGGCGTGGGGCAGATTTTCTTCAGCACAAAATGCGTCGGCACAAAGACCACGAAGATGAGCAGCGCAAGCCATGTGACGAGATAAAGTTCGGGGCTCATCCAAGTCTGAGGATGCGCATCGTCCATGCCGAAAACGTAGTTCACGTTGCGCGGCAGATTGGGGTCCGAAAGAACAGCACCGGCCTTCGGCAGCCAAAAATAGGCCACGAGGCAGGAGGCCGAGGCCAAAACCGTCCAGCCTTTGAGCGCACGCTTGTCATAGCCCAGTCTGAACACGAGAAAGGCCAGCAGGAAGGGCAGCCAGCCATGAAAGAACGACAAGCCGCGCAGAAACAACGGCTTGGTGCCATCAAACATGTAGGCCGTCATGCCTGTCATCTTGAAGCCGCAGAGCTGCACGGCAAAATCCACGCACCACAATGCCTGCGGCAGCAGAATTCCCACCGCCGGCAGTGACAGGAGCAGCGGGCTTTCCCGCCATATCCCGACCAGCGCGAACAGCAGGGCGATGTCGCAAAAATAGAGAAAGTTCGTCGGGCCGTAGTGGTACCAGTAAACGGGAATCAAAACCACCATGAAGGCGGTGTAGGCGAGCTTGAGCCAGAGCGGGATGGCCTGGGTGGGGTGAGAACTGATGTTCATGCAAGGGGAGCATCCAACCATCGGCTCACTCTGGCCAATCGACCGTCTGTGAGCTTGTATTGAGAAAATGCATGCCCCCGGCACCCGGCCTACTGGACGCTCAGGCAGACCATGTCACCGGCGGCATTGCGCACGTAGACATGTCCGTTGGCCAGCACCGGAGCGCTCCAGCAGCGCCCGGTGAGCACCGGGGTGCGGGAGATGGGCTCAAATTTGGCGGCGCTGGCTTTGGCGATGATCAGCTCACCCTTGGCCGTCAGGACGATGAGCTTGCCATCGGCAGCCACGAGAGAGCAGAAACCGACGTCTGCCGCGCTCCATTTCTCCGTGCCGGTGGCGAAATCGATGCACTTCAGGCTGGCGGATTTGTCGGAATCGCCATCGCTACCATACAGATGGCCGTCGATCAGCACGCTGGAGTTGAATTGATTTTTCATCACCCGGCTGCGCCAGATCTCCTTGGGTTCGGCGGAGGCGAGATCGAGCAAGGCGCAGCCTTTGTTGTAACCGGTGGAGATGAAGAGCTGGGTGCCGCTGAGAATCGGATCCGCCGCGTTCACGCCGTAGCTGGTAGACCAGGTGTGCTCCCACAGCACGCTGCCGTTGCTTGGATCAACACCTTTGTAGGCGCGGCCGGAACTCAGCACGACCTGCCCCTTGCCATTCACTGTGATGGGATACGGCGTGCAGTAGCCGGAGTTGGCCTTGTCGCTGGTCCACACGGTCTTCCCCGTGGCTTTTTCAACCGCAGTACCGGCTTTGCCAACGTTCACAATGAGGAGCTTGCCAGCGACCAGCGGCGAACCTGCGAAACCCCAGTCCGGAATGTCGGCCTCGGTTTCCTTCTGGATGTTTTTCTGCCACACGATCTTGCCCGTGGCGGCATCGAAACAAAACAGATCGCCCCAGCGGCTCAGATGATATGCCTTGCTGTCTTCAATTGTCGGCGTGGCCGAGGTGCCCCCCTCGTAATACTTGTCGCCGAGATCGGCGGCATAGGAGTGCTTCCATACTTCCTTGCCACTCGTGGCATCGAAGCAGAAGACCGTGTCCTTGCCGTCCGCATGCCCCGTGGTGTACACACGACCGGCAGCCACGGTGAAGGAGGCAAAGCCGATGCCGATCTGCGCTTCCCAGACCTTTTTGACCGCCGTTTCAGACAGTTTTTCACTCGAAATGCCGTCATGATTGGGCCCGCGCCAGATCGGCCAGTCGGCGGCTTGCAGGGTGGCGGCGGCAAGAAGGAAAAGGAGCGTGGATTTCATACCCCCGGAATGGAGCGGGAACGGCCTGAAATGGCAAGCTTGATCTCGATTGCGCCCCACTGTTCCATTCCTGCGCGGCAAGTGCGGTTTGCACTCGCCGTCCGCCTGTTCTTGTGCTTTTTCACCTGCCCCATGCCAGCCACCGCCACGATCACCAACATCTCCTGCTATCAATTCGCCGAACTCTCCGGATTGAAGGAGATGCGCGCCCAGTTGCTGGAACGTTGCAAAGGCTGGGGGCTGAAGGGCACGATTTTGCTGAGCACGGAAGGAATCAACATGTTCGTGGCCGGCGTGCGGGAGAATGTGGACGCACTCGTGGATGAACTGCGCGCCATTCCTGGGCTGGCAGGACTGAAGCCGAAATACAGCGAGAGCGCGGAGCAGCCGTTCCGCCGCATGCTGGTGCGCATCAAGCAGGAGATCATCGCCTTCGGAGTCGAGGGCATCGAACCGGCGAAGTACACCTCGCCACGCCTGGAGCCCAAGGTCCTGAAGCAGTGGCTGGATGAAGGCCGCCCGGTCATTCTGTATGACACACGCAACGACTACGAAGTGAAGCTCGGCACTTTCAAAGGCGCCGTCGTGGCGGGGGTCGATTCCTTCCGCGAATTCCCCGAGGCCGTGCGCCGCCTGCCGCAAGAAATGAAGAAGGCGGAGATCGTGTCTTTCTGCACCGGCGGCATCCGCTGCGAAAAAGCCGCCCCATTCATGGAGCGCGAGGGCTTTGAGCATGTGTGGCAGCTTGAGGGCGGCATTTTGAAGTACTTCGAAGAATGCGGCAGCGCGCATTACGACGGCGAGTGTTTCGTCTTCGATCAACGCGTGGGGGTCGATCCCGGCCTGCATGAGACCGCCTCCTCGCAGTGCTTCGCCTGCCAGACTCCGCTCACTGCAGAAGAACAGGCCGATCCGCGCTACGTGGAGCATGTCTCCTGCCCGTACTGCTTCAAAACCTCCGAGGAACAGCAGCGCGAAAATCTGGCGCAGCGACATGCGGCGATCCTCCAGGCGGTGTCGCCGCTGCCGGGCAGCATGCCTTATGATCAAACGCGGCCGCTGAATGTGCCGGAGGCCTGTGATCACGCCACCATTCTGGACTGCCTCTGCCACGTGATGCCGCACATCCCGCGTGATCAATGGCTCGCGGTCTGTGAAGAAGGACGCATCGTGACGGATGATCAGGTGATCGTGCCGGCACATCATATCGTGCGTGCCGGAGAGCGCTACCTGCACCTGAAGCCTGCACAGCGTGAGCCGGATGTGAATGCGGACATCCGGGTGCTGTTTGAGGATGAGGCAATCATCGTGCTCAACAAACCCGCGCCGCTGCCGGTGCATGTGGGCGGCAGGTTCAATCGCAACACGCTGCAATACATCCTCAACACTGTCTGGCATCCGTTGAAGCCGCGCAGCGTCCACCGCTTGGATGCCAACACGACCGGTGTGACCGTGCTGTGCAAGACACGCCACTTTGCCAGCTTCGTACAGCCGCAGTTTGAGCGTGGAGAGGTCGAGAAGCTTTATCTCGCCCGCGTGAAAGGGCACCCGCCGCAGGATGCCTTTGTCTGCGATGCGCCCATCAGTGGCGAAGCCGGCAAGCTGGGAGGACGCTCCATCGATGCCGAAGGACAGGAGGCCCGAACCGAGTTCCGCGTGCTGCGGCGCGATGCCGGTGGCACGGCACTCCTTGAGGCCCGCCCGCTCACCGGACGCACGAATCAGATCCGCATCCATCTCTGGCATCTCGGCTTCCCGATCGTCGGTGATGCCGCCTATCTGGCCGATGGCGAAGTCGGGGAGACACAGACCCTGGCCGTGGGAGATCCCCCGCTCTGCCTGCACGCCCTGCGCATCACCTTCACGCATCCTTTGACGAAGGAACGCGTGACGTTTGAGGCAGAGCCGCCAGAGTGGGCGAAATGAACCTCACTCTTGCCGACCCACTTTATCGCCAGAACCTGAAGGCGCTCTACCGGGACACGTTGCTCAAAGACGTGATGCCCTTCTGGATGAAGCACGGCATGGATCGTGAGTTTGACGGCATCATCACCTCGCTGGACCGCGATGGATCGATCCTGGACACGGACAAGAGCATCTGGTTCCAAGGGCGGGCAGCTTGGATGCTCTCAACGCTTTACAACAATGTGGAAAAGCGCAGTGACTGGATCGAGGCGGCGGGATCATGCCTGGCGTTTCTGGAGAAGCACGGCTATTCCACGGATGGAAAACTGTTCTTCACGGTCACACGTGAGGGCAAACCGCTGCGCATGCGGCGTTATGTGTTCAGCGAGGCCTTTGCGTCGATTGCCCATGCAGCCTATGCAAAGGCCACGGGCGATGAAAGCTATGCTGAGCGCGCCAAGAGGGATTTCGCGACCTATTTGAAATTCTCCTTCGAGAAAGGTCTGATGCACCCGAAGATCGAGCCGAACACGCGGCCCATGATGAGCATCGGAGCCTTGATGATCGGCATCGCCACAGCGCAGGAACTTCGCGCCAACCTGGGTGATGTGAAGATTTCAGGACATAGCTGCTCCGAGTGGGCGGACCGCTTCATTTTGGAGATCCAGCAGTTCTTCTTCAAACCGGCCATCGGGGCATTGATGGAGATCGTTTCACCGGATGGATCGATCATCGACCATTTCGACGGCCGCACGCTGAACCCGGGCCATGCGCTGGAGTGTGCGTGGTTCATTCTGCATGAAGGCCGTAAGCGTGGTGAGAACAGCTACATCAAGCTCGGTCTGGAGATCCTCGACTGCATGTGGCAGCGCGGCTGGGACGAGGAGCACGGCGGCATTTTCCATTTCCGAGATGTGAAGGGCAAACCGGTGCAGGAATACTGGCACGACATGAAATTCTGGTGGCCGCACAACGAGGCCATCATCGCCACGCATCTGGCCTGGCACATCACTGGGGATGCCAAATACGCACAGTGGCACCAGCAGGTGCATGACTGGAGTTTTGCGCACTTTCCCGATGCGGCCTACGGTGAGTGGTTTGGCTACCTGCACCGGGATGGCTCCCCATCCTCCCAGCTGAAGGGCAGCATGTGGAAGGGGCCGTTCCATCTGCCGCGCATGCTGTGGTACTGCGGGCAGTTGCTCGAAGAACACGGCATCCCATCAGATTCCTTGTAACAAAACCCTGAGAGCGAGGTTGAGCACCTGAGCGGCGCCCGCTAGCTTGATCACAACCATGGCAATTACCATCGACGACATCCTCCAAGCCGCTGAAGAGCATCAGGCGAGTGATATTTTCCTGCAGGAAGGCGAAGTGCCGCGAATGAAGATCGCCGAACAGCTCATGATTTTTGGCGATGATCCGCTGCTGCTGCCGCAGATGGCCGGGCTCTGGCAGGCCTGTGGCGGTGACACGCTGAATGACACAGACCGTGACTCTGGACTGCTCTCCCGCACGCACACACGCTTCCGTGTCAACCTGCACAAGGTGCTGGGCCGCATGGCTGCCGTACTGCGCCGCATCCGCACAGATATTCCTGCCATGCAAACCCTGGGCGCGCCGGAATGGCTGTTGCAGCGCTGGGCGCAGAAAAAAAACGGCATGATACTCGTCACCGGTGCCACGGGTCAGGGGAAATCAACCACACTGGCGGCGCTGCTGCAGTGGATGAATGAAAACATCGCCCGTCACGTGGTGACGATCGAGGATCCAGTGGAGTACATCTTTACCAACAACCGCTGCCTCTTCACCCAGCGTGAGGTAGGCCGCGACACACCCACGTTTTCCCGTGGCCTGCGCAGTGCCATGCGTCAGGCGCCGGATGTGATTTTTGTGGGAGAAATTCGCGACCACGAAACAGCTTTCACCGCGCTCCAGGCTTGTGAAACCGGCCATCTCGTGCTCGCATCAATGCATTCCGCCACCGTCTCCGACACAATGGAGCGTTTTGTAAACATGTTCCCACCGGATCAAGTCGGCATCGGTTTGCACCTGCTTTCACATCAGCTGATCGGAGTCTTGTGCCAGAAACTCGTCCCGAACGTCCAAGGCAAGCTCTCCATGCTGACAGAATGCCTGGAAAACGGTGGAGCCGTGCGTGACTGGATCGCGAAACGAAGCGTCGCGGACATCACAGACTACATGAGCCGCGGCACCGATCCCAATACGCGTACCTTCCTGCAGTCCATTATTGCAGCCTACCAGGGGGGCATCATCTCAGAATCTGAAGCCATCGCCTCCATAGGCAACGAGGCTGAATTCCGCCGCGCCGCGCGCGGCATCTCCTGACCACTCTTCCCTCATCCATGCGCGCCCACGATCTCATTGAATATCTTGTCATGGTCACGGACCAAGGCGGCTCGGATTTGCACCTTAGCGTGGGTGCCGCGCCCACAGGACGCATCAGCGGCCAGCTCCAGCCACTGACGGATGAACTCCTCGACATCGGCGACATTCGCGACCTGGTTTTTGGCGTCTTGAAAGAAACTCAGCGTGTTAAACTAGAACAAGACTGGGAACTGGATTTCGCCATTCAGGTGGCGAATCTGGGACGTTTCCGTGGCAATGCCTGCTACGTGCTTGGGCGTATCGAAGCCTCCTTCCGCTTTATTCCCGAGGTGATCCCTGAGCTGCGCGATCTGGGTCACGGTCCAACGGTGGAGAGCTTCTGCACCCTGAGCAGCGGCATGATCCTTGTCACCGGCACCAGCAATGCCGGCAAGACAACGACCCTGAGCTCAATGACGCAGCACATCTCAAGATCACGTCGGGTCAACATTGTCAGCATCGAAGACCCCATTGAGTACGTTTTCAAACATTCGCACAGCCTCATACGCCAGCGCCAGCTGGGCAGCGACACACACTCCTTTGCGCAGGCCCTGCGCAGCGCGCTGCGTCAGGATGCGAACGTCATCGTCATCAGTGAGCTGCGCGATCTGGAGACCATCAGCACCGCCCTGACCGCCGCCGAGACCGGTCACCTCGTCATCAGCACCCTGCACACCCAGGACGCCCCTTCGACCGTCATGCGTGTGATGGATGCCTTCCCGGAAGACCAGCAGGATTTCGTGGCATCGCAGCTGGCCAACTGCCTGAAAGGCGTGATCTGTCAGAACCTGATGCCACGGCTTGATCAGGACGGCCGGGTGATGGCCTCTGAAATCATGGTCAACAATCCGGGCATCGCCTCCTGCATCCGCTCCCGCCGGCTCCAGCAGCTTCCCAGCCTGATTCAAATCGGTGCCAACGACGGCATGCATACCATTGATGACAGTGTGACCCATCTTGCCATCCATGGCTTCATTTCCCTCGATGATGCTCTTCTGCGCGCACGTGACAAAGATTTCGTTCTTGCCGGCTATGAACGCAAGATGCGTGAGCGAGACGGGCGACGCCGCTGAAGCATTAAAAAGCGGAACCAGTTTCCCGGTTCCGCTTTCAAACGCTGATCGTCTCAGCGCCGTAGTGACTACTTGTTCTTGGCGTCGAACTTGGCTTTGCACTTTTCGCAGCAGAAGGCGACGGTTTTGCCGTCTTTGCCGGTGCTGGTGATGCTGGAGTCAGCAGGCTTGCCGCTGATGGGGCATTTGTCGGCGGCCATGGCGACCGAAGTGAAGGAGAGGGCGCAGATGGTGAGCAGTGTTTTCATCGAGGTATGTTGGTATGGGTGCGGCCGGTGAAATGACCGGCCAGTGCTCGAAACGTATGAAACCGGGCGTTTCTTGTCGATCTTTGAGCTTTCCTTGTCCGACCCGCCAGGAAACCACCTGCGGCCTCCTACTACCTACAACCATGTCTTTCCTCTCCCGTGAAGCCACCGTCGCCAGCCCTGGATTCAGCCGCTGGCTCGTTCCGCCTGCCGCCATCGCTGTTCACATGTGCATCGGGCAGGTGTATGGATTCAGCGTTTTCAAGAAGCCGCTCGCCAAAGCACTGGGCATCACAGCTCCCAGCGCTGGTGATTGGAGCGAAGCCGATGTCGGTGTGGCTTACTCGATCGCGCTTGCCCTGCTCGGTCTGTCTGCGGCGTTCTTTGGCAAGTGGGTCGAGCGCAGCGGTCCGCGTAAAACCATGCTCGCCAGCATGCTTTGCTTTTGCAGCGGTCTGGTTCTCACGGCGCTTGCCGTGCGGTGGCACCAGCTCTGGCTGCTGTATGCAGGGTATGGGTTGGTCGGCGGCATCGGACTGGGACTGGGGTACATTGCTCCGGTTTCCACCTTGATGAAATGGTTCCCTGACCGTCCGGGCATGGCCACCGGCATGGCAATCATGGGATTTGGCGGCGGTGCGCTCATCGGCGGCCCGCTGGCGGAGGAACTGATGAAGCGCTTTGCCACGGCCAGCTCTGTCGGGGCCGCAGAGACGCTGCTGGTGATGGCGGGTCTTTATGCCATCTCGATGTCATTTGGGGCTTTGATCGTCCGAGTGCCGCCGGAAGGCTGGAAGCCTGCTGGCTGGGTGCCGACGGAACATGGGTCAAAACTGGTCACGACGGCAAACGTCGCCGTGGACACCGCCTGGAAGACACCGCAGTTCTGGATGCTCTGGGTGGTGCTCTGCATGAACGTGAGCGCTGGCATTGGCATCCTCGGCCAGGCCTCGCCGATGATTCAGGACATGTTCAAAGTCACGCCTGCGGCTGCAGCCGGATACGTCGGCCTGCTATCGCTCTGCAATCTCGGCGGCCGGTTTTTCTGGTCCTCCATGTCCGATCTGATTGGGCGAAAGGGCATCTACTGCATCTACTTCATTCTCGGGGCCGCCTTGTATGCCAGCGTACCGTGGATTCAGGGCCAGGGCAGCGTGACGCTCTTCGTCGTGGCCACCGGGCTGATCCTCACGATGTACGGCGGTGGTTTTGCCACGATCCCGGCCTACCTGCGCGATCTCTTTGGCAGCTATCAGGTCGGCGCGATCCATGGCCGTCTTATCACCGCCTGGTCGGTTGCGGCGATTCTTGGCCCCCAGCTCATGGACCGCCTTTCCGTGGTGAACAAAAAAGTCATGCCGCCCGAACAGGCCTACAACTCGATCTTTCACCTCATGGTCGGACTGCTCGTCGTCGGTTTGATCTCCAACCTGCTCGTCCGCCCTGTCGATCCCAAGCACCACCTTGCTGAAAACGCTCAAGCCTGATTCGCCATGAAAGCTCTCACTCTCCTTCTCGCCTGGACCTGGATCGCCGTGCCGCTCGGCTGGGGCGTGTATCAGTCCGTGCAGAAATCGTTGCCTCTGTTTGGCATCACGGCAGTTGCGAAGTAGCGCGGGCATCGCTTTGTTGCGCCCCACATGCTCTCGAACGTCACCTTCTTTCTCGCCCGCCGCTATCTGCGTGCGAAGCGTTCGTTTGTCTCGGTCATCACCGTCATCTCGATCCTCGGTGTCGCGGTCGGTGTGCTGATGATGATTGTGGTCAGTTCGGTCATGAAGGGGTTTGAAGGTGAGTTCCGCAAAACACTCATCGGTTCAGAGCCTCACATCCTGCTGCAACCGGAGGACAAAAAGCCCACGGATGCCAAGTCAGCAGCCGACGTGCTCGCAAAAGTGCGCCAGCAGCCGGACGTGCTCGCCGCCAGCAGTTACATCGGCAGCGCGATGTTTGCCGAGCACGATGGCCAGCAGTCAGGAATGGATGTTCTCGGCCTGCCGGAAGATGGCGCGAAGTTTTACATGGCCAAGGTCGCCAAGCACAAGGCCGAAGGCGTGCTGGAGCTCACTCCGGGCGGTGTGGTCTGTGCCGATTATGTGGCGGGCGGACTCAATGCCCATCCGGGAGACGCCATCAGCGTCTATGCTTCCAAAAATGTCACCAGCGCAGTGAAGCGTTTCCGCATCGCCTCGGATGAGCAGGACGAGACGAAACGCCACGCCGCCTATGAGGAGATCAAGCTGAATCCCATGGAGATCAAGCTGCTGGGCACCACGCGAATGGAATCCGCCGGCACCTACGGCTACGTCACTCTGGAAACGGCGCAGAAGATCTTTGGCTTTGGCGAGAAGGTCAGCGGGGTGCTCATCGAACTGAAGCAGCCGGGCGAGGTCAAGGAGGTGATCAAACGCTTCACCGCTGCGGGAGTCGTTCCCGCCACATGGGGCGCCTCACTTTGGACCGATGCTGGGGATGCGCGCCTGGCCGCGATGAGCAACGAACGCGTGATGATGTGGATCGTCCTCCTGATCATCGCCGTCGTCGCGGCATTCTCGGTCATGAACACGACCATCACCGTCACGACCCAGAAGCGGCGCGAGATTGGCGTGCTGACCGCGCTCGGTTCGCGGCAGAGCCAGATCATTGGCATCTTTGTCTCGCAGGCCGCCTTCGTCGGCATCCTCGGAACGCTGGCGGGCCTCATACTCAGCGGACTCGTGCTGCAGTACCGTGATGAAATCCGCATGGGCATCGCAGTCCTAAGCGGTGGCAGCGCCAACGCCGACTCCGGCATGTTCCTCGCCACCATTCCGGCACAGATCGAACCGTGGTTCATTATGGTCACCTGCATCGGTTCCATCACATTCTGCCTGCTGGCCGCCTTGCCCCCCGCCTGGCTGGCCTCACGCGTGGACCCTGCGGTGGCGCTGCGGGACTGATCGGAATTGTCCTCAACCTTCACGATTTAAAGCCCCCCAATGACCAGCGCCCCCATCTTCCTCGCCCTGCGCTACCTGCGGCCCACGCGCTCGTTCATCTCGGTCATCACCGTGATCTCGATGCTCGGTGTCATGCTCGGCGTGGGTGTGCTGGTCTTTGTGATGTCCGTGTTCAGCGGCTGGCAGCTTGAGTACCGGCAGATGCTCATCGGCTTTGAGCCGCATGCCATGGTGGAGCCTTTGGGTCCGATGGAAGGTGAACTTGGCGGCCCGAAACCGGTTGATTGGCGCGAGCTTCAGAAAAACCTCGCCAAGCGTCCTGAAGTCGTTTCTGCCGTGCCGGTGGCGGACAGAACAAAGGAGGGCCGCCTCGGCATACTCGTCGTTGAAAATGACGCCAATCTTCAAGGTGTCAGCGTCATCGGCATGACCGATGACCAAGACAACGCGCTGTTGCAAAAGCTCAAGAAGCACATCAAGACGGACGCGTTGGGTGACACCAAAACCATCAACGAAAAAGGTGAGGCCGTGTACCGGCAGGGGAAATTCGATCTCAGGGACGACACCATTGTCCTCAGCGACAAGTTCGCGAAGGAGATCGGTGCAAAGGTGGGTGATACGCTCGTTGTGCACGCCGCAGAAAGCGTGAACCAGTTCATCCAAAAGTACCGCGAGATCCCCGAAAATGAAGACAAGAAAAAGCGCGCCGCAGCTCTCGACGACGTCACCATCCTGTCAAAGGACCTCAAACTCATCGCCACGCTGCGTGAAGATACCGCTGGAAAGCGTGGCTACGTGCCGCTGCATGTCGCGCAGGAGTTCTTCAACCTCGACAGTGACATCAGCGGCATCGAGCTGGAACTGAAGGATCCGGACAACGCCGATCATGTCATGATCAAGATGTACCAGTCCGGCGCACTGCCGGAAAACTGGGATTACCACACCTGGGAGCAGGAGCACGGCATGATGCTGGAATCCGTGAAAAACCAGGAGACGATGATGTGGTTTTTGCTGCTGTTCATCATGCTCGTGGCCGCCATATGCGTGATGAACACCACCATCACCGTCACCGTGAAAAAGCGCCGCGAGATCGGCATTCTCACCGCTCTGGGCACGCGTGCGTGGCAGATCATTGCCATCTTTGTCGCCCAGGCGGGCATCGTGGCACTCGTCGGTGCGGTGGCCGGGCTCGCAGGAGGCTTCTTCTTCCTCAGCATCCGCAACTGGCTGCGCGATCAGATCTCCAACATCACCGGCCGCGACATCTTTCCGCAGGACATTTATTTCCTCTCCAGCATCCCCTCTCACATCGATCCAGAGAAGATTCTTGCCATCTGTGCCACCGCCATCGCCCTCTGCCTCATGGCCGCGCTGGTTCCTTCATGGTTCGCAGCACGTGTGGACCCTGCCGTGGCATTGCGGGACGGTGGTTAGGCTCGGCGCGGAAGATCATTCTGCTTTCGCCATTCATCAAGCCGCCGCGCCAGCGTCTCCGCAGTAACGGATTCGGTGATGCCATCAACAAGGGTTTTGGTTTTGCCGAAGATCGTCTCCGCACGCACGCGGTAGTAGAACTTGTTGCCTGCCTGCGTGTTGGAGTCGTGGGTGAAGCCGGTGATGTGGCGGGGCTCGAAAATCTCCTGCCAGGAATAAAAGGGCCCCATACGGTTCAAGATGCGCAGCTCGCGTGCATTGATCTCCAGGCGGAGGCTGTGCAGCAGCGTCCATGCGCTGCCCACGAGAATGAGCGGCGAGGTGATACCCCAGAACAGCCGGAAGATCAGCGGTGCCCCCTTCGCCTGCATGAACAGAAAGCCCGCAGACCAAATCAGGCCAAACAGCAGCAAAAACAGGCCCACATACAGATTCCGCCCTGCAGGACAGTCGATGAATGTGGGCATGCCGCCGGCATCCATCTCCATCTCAATGCCTCTGGCCTTCAAGCGCAGGAGAAGATCATCCGTGCTCAGCAGCGGAGCCGGCTCCGGCTGCGCGAAGGCGGCTCCCTCCTCACCTTCAGCGTCAGCGGCTGCAGTCGCCGAAATAAACACCGGCAGCGGCAGCACCACCGGCCTGCCCCCCTGGCTGGAGCTGATTTCCAGCGTCCATACATGTTGCTCTCCCTCTGTCGAAACGATGGAAGCCTCGTTCACGGCAGCACATGGCAGTCCGCGGGGAATGTCAATGCGCAGCGGCAGCGCCACGCCATCCACATCCCGCCGCGCCTCCGCAGCAGACAGCGTTGTGGTGTGCTCCCAGATGGTTTCCTTCGCGGTGGCGTGGGAGTCACCACTGTTGCGCGTGATGTGCCTCTGGCAGAGCACGCGCACGGAAAGGGTGCTGAGAGGAGAAAGCGCCTTGGAAAACCGCAGCTCGCCCACCAGTGGATGTCCTGGAGAAACTGGAACCTGCTTGAGCTGCAACACAGGGCGGCCAAAGACCATCTGTGACTTGATCCGTCTCCAGGCAAAGAGAAGCGGAATCAAAGCAAGCGCGACGGGAATCAGCGTCAGCAGCGCCAGCGCCGATTTGACGATTTCCCCTCCCAGAATCACCGCAAGGGCCAGCGGCAGCTGCACTAGGAGAATCCAGCCGGCGACTCCCAGAATAAACGGCAGAGGGTTCGGCTCTGGATAAATATTCTCCCTCAGCCACTCGGGACGCCAGCACCACGGAGCACCGGGATACTGTTCTCTGAGCCGCGCAATCTGCGCCGTCCTGCGCGACTGTCGCCAGCCACCGATAGAAACCAGGCAGCCTGCCAGTGGGAAGAGCGTCGGAAAAATCGACATCAAGAGCAGCAGTCCCCAGCGGAGATCGCGAAACAGCACGGTCTGCTCCGGGTTGGATGGATTCACAAAGCAGCGAAACGGCCGCTTTTTGCCCTTCGCCGACTGAAGCTGCTGGAACGCCTGCTTCTGAAAATCCCCCATGTTGTCGGAACCACCGAAGAAGCTCACCTCATCGCCATGGTAGCTGCGCCGGCCGAACTCATAGCGATAACTGGCCTCAACACGGTAAGTCGTACCACCTTTGTTACCAGACGAGGTCTTGAGTTCCGCAGTCTCAATCCAGCACGGCACTTCCACCCAGCTGCGCGAGGCCCACCATGAACTGATCGCCGGAAAATAGAGAAACACACCGACGGCTAAGCCGGCCAGGATGAAGGGCAGACCAAACAGCACAGCACAACCTCCGGTGAGCTGTTTCGTGGAGCGGGCCGCAGAACGATTGGAGCGTAACATGCCCGCAACATGCCACAAACCGACTGACTTCCGCAACTTCCGCGTATGATGGAGCCCATGCCTCCCGCCTTTCATCCTTACGGCCCATCCCACAAGGCGGTGCTCGCCATCACGCTGGTACTGTTCATCGTGATGCTGCTGCTTTCCCGCACCCGCTGGGCCTTGCTTTCACAGCGCGTGCTTGGTACCATGCTGCTGGCCTTGTATCCTCTGGGACTGGCAGTGCACGCCACTTACGGCTCGCTCAGTGTGTACACGGCGCTGCCCCTGCAGTACTGCGATGTCGCCACTCTGGCAGGTGGCATCGCCCTATGGACGCGCCGTCCGTTTTTTTGTGAGGTGGTGTATTTCTTTGGCATCGCAGGCACCCTTCAGGGACTGCTGACCCCCGCCCTGATCTATGAGTTTCCAGACCCGCGTTTCTTTTTGTTTTTCATCATGCACGCCGGAGTGCCGATCACAGCGATCTACGTCGTCACCGCCATGAAGGTTCGCCCGCGCCCTGGGGCCGTGCTGCGCATCATGACCTTCTCCGTGGCCTGGTATGCCGTGATCGCCGCCGTGAACTACGCCATCGGCGCCAACTACGCTTTCCAGTGCTCCAAACCCGTGCAGGCCAGCCTGTTTGACCAGCTCGGACCGTGGCCGTGGTACAATCTCACCAGCATCGGTCTTGGCCTCGTCTTTTACTCTCTGCTTTACATCCCTTTTGCCTTCCGCAGGGCCAGAGACTGACGCCCCGGCCCTCCCCGTGCGTTTTGGCCGCGCCGCACCTCTCCGAGATGTCGCTTTGCATTTCCAAATTTGCCCCCATAATCGCGGCCCTTGAAAGCCCCTCCAACCCAGCCCACGAAAATGAAAAACCCCACATGGACCACCGACGACAGCGCCGAGCTTTATGGCATCCGCGAATGGGGGCATGAGTATTTCGACATCGCGAAAACCGGCGAGGTCGTGGTCAAACTCAAGGACGGCAAGAAAACCAAGTCCGTCTCCCTCGCATCCATCGTCAGAGGTCTGCGCGAGCGCGGCACCCAGCTGCCACTGCTGATCCGTTTCGGCGATCTGCTGCGCTGGCGCATCGACGAACTGAACGAAGGTTTCGCCTCCGCGATCAAGGAAGGTAAATACCAGGGCGTCTATCGCGGCGTTTACCCCATCAAGGTGAACCAGCAGCAGGAAGTCATCGAGGAAATCACCCGCTACGGTCGCAAGTATCACTACGGCCTCGAAGCCGGCAGCAAGCCGGAGCTCATCGCCGCGCTGAGCTACATGCACGATCCGGAAGCCTACATCGTCTGCAACGGCTACAAGGACGAGGAGTTCATCGACCTCGCGCTCTACGCGCAGAAAATGGGCCTGCAGGTCATCCTGGTCCTGGAAATGCCGACGGAACTGGACTTGATTCTGGATCGTTGTGAGAAAATGGGCGTGCGCCCGACTCTCGGCGTGCGCTTCCGCCTCAGCGCCGAAAGCGCCGGCCACTGGAGCGGCTCCGGCGGGGATGCCAGCATGTTTGGCCTGAACATCTCTCAGCTCATGCACGTCGTGGACAGCCTCCGTGAAAAGGGCATGCTCGACTGCCTGCGCATGCTGCACTACCACCAGGGCTCGCAGATTCCAAACATCCGTGCCATCCGCCAGGCGGTCACCGAAGCAGCGCGTGTTTACGTGGGTCTGGTTCAAGAAGGTGCGCGCATGGGCATTCTCGATCTCGGCGGCGGTCTAGCCATCAGCTACGACGGCCTCAAGGGTGCCAGCGAAGCCAGCAGCAACTACGGCACCAAGGAATACTGCGCCGACATCATCGAGGCGATCACCGAAGTCACCGCCGAAGCTGGCGTGCCGCATCCGGATCTCATCACCGAATCCGGCCGCGCCATCGTGGCCTACTACTCCGTGTTGATCATCAACATCCTCGATATCAACCGTTTTGAGCCGCGCAAGGGCGTCGCCGATTTCGATCTCGACAAGGATGCCCCGCCCCTCCTGCGCAATCTTTATGAGCTGCGCCTGGATGCCGAAAAGCATGCCTCCAAGACCTCCCGTGACCGCCTGCAGGAGATCTACAACGACGCCATCTACTACCGCGACAAGCTCCGCAGTGAGTTCAATTACGGCAAGGTCAACCTGCGTGAGCGTGCTCACGGCGAGGAGCTCTACTGGGACATCCTCACCTGGGTGGCCAGCATGAAGGAAAGCTGCGATCACGATGGGAGCCAGATGGATCGTCTCGACACGATCATGACCGATTTCTACTACGGCAACTTCAGCGTCTTCCAGAGCCTGCCTGACCTTTGGGCCATCGACCAGATCTTCCCGGTCATGCCGATCCACCGCCTCAAGGAGAAACCCACGCGCAATGCCGTGCTCTCCGACATCACCTGCGACAGCGACGGCAAAATCGACAAATTTGCCCACTCCCACGGCATCAACTCCACCCTCCCGCTGCATGATCCGCAGATCGAGAAGGGCCACGAGTACATGCTCGGCATCTTCCTCGTCGGCGCGTATCAGGAAACCCTCGGTGACCTCCACAATCTCCTCGGCGACACCAATGTCGTCAGCGTCCGCGTGGAAAACGGCAAGGTGAAATACAGCCGCGAACTCGAAGGTGACAGCGTCGCGGAAGTGCTCACCTATGTGGAATACGATCCCAAGGACATGCTCACCCGTTTCCGCAACCTCGCTGAAAGCGCCGTTGTGTCCAAGCGCATCACCGCCACCGAACGCCGCGAGATCATGGAAAGCTTCGAGGCAGGTCTGCGCGGCTACACGTATTTCGAGAGCTGATTCAGCTCACATAAACGTCGCCTTGCGCGAAATCGCCCGCTGCAGCAGTTCCAAATACTGCGCGCAGGGGATTTCGTGCCCGCCAAACATCGCGAGATGTGGCGTTGTCCACTGCGTGTCGTGCAGCAGGTAGCCGCGCTCGTGTAGGCGCCATTGCAGATGCGTCAGCGCCACCTTCGAGGCCTGCGGCTCACGGCTGAACATCGATTCCCCGAAAAACGCCCCGCCGATGCTCACGCCATAGACGCCGCCACGCAGCTTGCCATCCCGCCAGACCTCAACGCAATGCGCAAAACCAATGCGATGAAGCTCCTCGTAGGTGTCCATGATGGCATCCGTGATCCAGGTGCTCTCACGGTCGGCGCAGCCCCGGATCACATCTCCAAAGGAGGTGTTCCAGCGCACCTCAAACGGGTGCTGCTTCAGGTAGCGCTCAAACCGGCGCGGCACATGAAACTCCGCCACCGGCAGGATGCCCCGCATCTTGGGCCGGTACCATGAAATGGAGCCATCGTCCTCCCCCATGGGGAAGGCTCCCTCACAGTAGGCGTTCAAGAGATCCACTGGCTCGATTTGCGACATGGCACACTCTAAAGCGATCAAACTTCATGATTCAACTCTTGAACCGTGAACCGTGAAACGCGAACGTAGCAGCGTGAACCTCGCCAATCAGATCACCATTTTCCGCATCCTGCTGATTCCCGTCTTCATCGGGCTGGTGATCTACTATGGCGACAGCGCCCGCGGGGAGCACCCCAATGAAGCCCTGCGCCAGTGGGCGGCGGCCGTCTTCGGCATCGCCTCAATCAGTGACGCGATTGACGGCTGGATCGCCCGCCGGTTCAATCAACGCACCCGATTCGGGGCCATCATGGACCCCCTTGCGGACAAGCTGCTCATGCTCGCCGCCATCATTCTGCTGAGTTTCACCTCCTGGCGGCAGCATTTCCCCCTGTGGTTCCCGATTCTCGTTATCGGCCGCGACCTGCTTTCCATCGGCGGGGCTTTCCTGATCGACCACTTTGCCGGCAAATTCCAAATCCACACCCACTGGACCGGCAAAACAGCCACTTTTGCCCAGATGGCGGCCATTTTGTGGATCCTGCTCGATCTCAAGCCCGAGTGGCTCATCTGGCCCACGATCTTTGCCGCCACTTTCACTGCTCTGTCGGGTTTTCTCAATCTGGCCGACGGTGTCAAGCAGTTGCAGGCCGCTGGACATGATTGACTCGGGGGGCTCACCGTGCTCTCTGAACAATGCTCAAAACCGTTGCCATCGTCGGACGCCCCAATGTGGGGAAATCCGCACTCTTTAATCGCCTTGCCGGGAAAACCATCTCCATCGTCCATGATCAGGCCGGTGTGACACGGGACCGCATCACGGCGCAGTGCCGCCGGGGTCCGGCATGGTTTGAGATCATGGACACGGGCGGCATCGGCGCCAGCACCGACGACGTTTTGACCGATCAGGTGCAGATCGAGGCCTCCATCGCCTTGGACGTGGCGGATCTGCTGCTGTTCGTTGTCGATGTCGTCGATGGCATCACCACGATCGATCAGAGCCTCGCCCGCGAACTGCGCCGCACCAACAAGCCCGTCATTCTCGTCTGCAACAAGGCCGATTCCCCGAAGCGCAAGCTCAACGCCAGCGAGTTCAGCAAATTCGGCTTCCCCGACACCCTGGAAGTCAGCGCCGCCCATGGCCTTGGCATCGACGAACTCGTCGCACTCATCTCCGAGCGCCTCGACCTGAAGGAATCCAGCGAAACGGAGGATGCCATCTCGCATCAAAACACGCGTCCGTTGAAGCTCGCCATCGTGGGCCGCCCGAACGCGGGCAAATCCTCGCTCGTGAATGCCATTCTGGGCTCGGACCGTGCCATCGTCAGCGATGTCCCCGGCACCACGCGTGATGCCCTCGACATCAAGGCCACCTGGAACGGCAAGCAGTACCAACTCATCGACACCGCCGGCATCCGCCGCCGTGCGAATCTGGATACGGTCGTCGAAATCTCCAGCGTCGATCGCAGCCTGCAGAGCATCAAGCGTGCTGACCTTTGCCTGCTCGTCATCGACTGTGCCGCCGGAGCGAAGATGCAGGACCGCAAGATCGCCCAGTTCATTTTGGAGGAACGCAAGCCCTGCATCCTCGTCATGAACAAGTGGGATCTCTTTCATCCGGATGGCAACCAGAAGGACCGCATCGAACATCTGGACGAACTGATGCGCCGCGAGTTCTTCTTCCTGAACTATGCCCCGCTCGTCGCCATCTCGGCGAAGAACAAGGACCATATCGGCAAGCTCTTCGTGCAGATTGAAAAAGTGCGTAGCGGCTCACAGAACCGCATTGGCACCGGTGCCTTGAACCGCCTGCTCGCCAACGCCATCGAGAACACCCCCGGCGCCCTGGGCCGCAGCACGCACAGCTTCAAGCTGCTCTATGCCACCCAGGTCAATGAAGCTGAAGGTTTCGCCATTCCCGTGCCGCACTTTGTTCTCTTCGCGAATCGTGCCTCAAAGCTCACGGACAGCTACATGCGCTATCTGGAGAAAGTCATCCGCGACGAATGGGCCGCGCCCGGCGTGCCCTTCAAAATGAGCGTGCGTGGCAAAGGTCCGAAGTCCGCGAGGTAAGCTTGTTGGATACCTGCCTGCCTTTGGAATTTGGCACTCCTGCCTTCCAAGGCCGGAGGATGCTGACTAGGCTGTTCCATGGCCACCATCCAGACCACCACCGTCGGCTCCTATCCTGTCCCCGAATGGCTCAGCGCACTGCCCAGCGAAGCCGCCGTCATTGACGCCACTCGCGTGGTGTTCGACACGCAACGTCAGGCCGGCATTGATCTGCCGACGGATGGCGAGCTGTATCGCTTCGATGTGAATCATCCCGACACGAACGGCATGATCGAGTACTTCGTCCACAAACTGGGCGGCATCGACAGCCGCGTGGGTCATGCGGATGCCGCGGCGTTTCGTGCCAAGCATGAGATGGCCTTCCGCAGCAAACCCGCCGCCGTCGTGCGCGGCCCCATCACCGAAGGCGTCCTCAATCTGGCAGAGGACTGCGCCCGCGCAGGTAAAGTAGCCGGTGGCCCGTTCAAGTTCACACTGACCAGCCCCTACATGCTGGCCCGCACGCTGCTGGATACGCACTACAACGACTTCGCCTCGCTCAACATGGCCATTGCCGATGCGCTGGCTGCGCAGGCCGCCGATCTGCAATGCGACTGCGTACAAGTCGATGAAGCCAACATTCCCGGCAACCCGACGGACGCACCCGTCGCCGCCGCAGGCATCAATCGAGTGCTGGATGCGGTGAAAGGCACAAAAGCCGTGCACTTCTGCTTCGGCAACTATGGTGGCCAGACAATTCAAAAAGGCGAGTGGGCCACGCTCATCACCTTCTTAAACTCACTGCGCGCAGACCACCTCGTGCTGGAGCTCGCTCATCGGCCCGCCGCTGATCTCGACGCTCTCAAGGAACTCGATCCCAAAATCGGGGTCGGCCTCGGTGTCGTGGACATCAAGGTGAATCACATCGAAACTGCCGACGAAATCGCCCGCCGCATCGAAGCTGCGGAGAAAAAACTCGGCTGCGGCCGGGTGAAGTTTATCCATCCCGACTGCGGCTTCTGGATGCTCAAACGCAGCATCGCCGACCGCAAGATCGAGGCGCTGGCGAAAGGACGTGACAGATTCGAAGGGCGGTGATTCACTCGCCCCCATGAAAAGGATCTTTGTCTTTGCCGCGCTGTTCTCCCTGACCACCAAGGTGCAGGTGAGTGAGATTCCGTAACCTCACGCCAGCCCAAACAATTTCTTCAACACCGCTTCATCCGCCGTGGTGGCGAGGAGGAAAGTCTGGCTGCCATCGCTCCAGCTGGCCATGTTCCAGTTCTTGTTGCTCTTAAACTGGGGCCGGAGCTGTGGCGGCAGGTCGGTGAGTCCGGTGTTGTCCATCACGACGAGGTGCGCCTCTTTGCCAGGCTGAATTTCAAAGCAGATGATGGATGCTGCACGACCGCCGATCTGGATGCGCTTGCAGGCCAGCACAGACATGGTCCCCACTTTGCCAGGCAGACGATCCGGCGTCGGGGACTCATCAGCCACAAGCATCTTTTTGATGGCTTCGAAGTCACGCGACATGTGATCGACCTTGGAAATGCCGTACTCGACTTTCGTCACGGCGGCGAGCGAATCAGCCTGCCAGCCGGGCATGCTGTTGCTCACCGGCCAGAGCATCGCCCAGCCGATCACTACTGCGGCAGCAGCGGCCACCAGTGTGGGTAGCACCCAGCGGGTGGAGCGTTTGGCGGGCCGTCTGGCATTTTGCAGAATGCTCTCACGCAGCCCTGCTGGAATGGTCGCAGCAAAAGCCCCGGCGACTTGTTCATCAAACTCAGTGCGCTTTTTGAGCCATGCGCCCAGTTCGGGATCGCTATCAGCCATCCCACGCGCCTCTTGCGATGCATCCTGAGGGCGGAGCGTCGTGGCATCGAGTTCGAGTCTGGCTTCTTCGCGGTTCACGAGGCGGATAGGGGGATGATGTTGGAGGGGGCGGAGTCTTCGAGGCGGCGCAAAATGGTGCGCAGGCTGTCTTTGGCGCGGGAAAGGCGTGACATCACTGTGCCGATGGGAACGCCCAGCGTCTCGGCGATGTCCCGGTAGGATAGCTCCTTGAGGTAAAAAAGCACCAGCGGTGCGCGGTAATTGGGTTCCAGTTCTTCAAGCGCCGTTTCCAGCGTGGCGCTGTCCACGCGCGGATTTTCGCCGTCATCATGGTGCTGCGTGGCACCATGCTGCTCGGGTTCAAATTCGACCTCTTCATATTTTTTCTCGCGGCGGGCGATGCCGAGCCATTCGCGGTAGATCGTGGTGAACAGCCAGGTCTTCACCTTCGAGGCATCCCGCAGCGTGTGCCCTTTCTTTGCCCATTGCAGAAAGGTTTGCTGCACAAGATCCTGCGCAGTGGCCTCACGCCGGCACATGCTCATGGCAAAGCGGTAAAGCCCCTGATAGTGGGAGTCCACGATCTGCTCAAAGCTGGGCACGGTGTCGGTCACGCGTCGAGGTATCGTGCGGGTTGCAGGCAGTTCAATGCCGAATTGGAAGGCAGATTCCATGAGTTCATGGGTCGGGTATGCAGGTGGGAGACGTGACCGCAGCGTTTATTCCCACAATTCACGCTTTTTTTCGCCGACGCAGGAGTTCATCGGCCGACAACCTGCCAGGACCAAAAATGAAGACGGTCACGCTGGCCAGCAGAAAGAGAAACGGCGGGGCGCTGACGAAGGAGTCGGCATCTGACCAGATCGTTTTGACCACATCGAGATGCGCCGTGCCGTAGGCGACGAGCATGGTGAAGATCAGTGGCAGGCAGGTGACTCGGGAAAAGAGGCCCGCCAGAAGCAGCAAGCCTCCGAAGCACTCCGTGCAGCCCGCCATGTACGCATTCAGCTCTGGAAAAGGAATGCCGAGTTCGGTGAAGAAAGCTGTGGGCACGCTGATGTCGCTGAGCTTGCCTTTTCCGGTCTGAAAAAACTGCCAGCCCCAATAGAGGCGGATGCCGAACAAAAAGGGATCTACCAGGCAACTGGCGGCGCGGTCGAGGAGTGTGTTGGCGAGGGTCCAGGGCTTCATGATTTGCGGGGAAATTGGATGAACCAGCCGAGCTGGGAGAATTCGGCGAACCAAACACGAATCTGCGCGGGCCAGTCAGTCTCGGGACTGGCTTGGGAGAGAGCGAATTCGATGGCATCAGCCAGCGTGAGGCCATCCCTCAATGCCGTGAGCATGGCGAAGGACTCCGGGGCAAGGCGCTTGAAGTACAGCTGGTTGTCATGTCGGTGAACGGCCAGATGCACACACTCGCGTTTTAACTTCGGTGCCTTGGCGACTTTGGCACGTGTGGGTGCCTCGGACATGGCCTGGCTGGCTGAACCGCGCACATCGGCGTCGGCTTTTTTCATCGCGGTGATGAAGTGATCGACGGCGTGGTCGATCCGCAGAAGCACGACGCAGGGCTGAAGTCCCAGATGCAGCGTGGAGGGGTCAGCGCCGAGGAGATCATCAATTCGCAGAGGCTTTTTCAGCGCTTCGTCAAAAGCGAGCGTCTGCGCCCATTCCACGCAGGCGACATCACGGGCTTTAAGATCAGCAATGAAAGAGGGAAGCGCGGAACCGAGATTGCGCAAGGTCCAGGAAGTGCTGGGATGCTGCGCGAGGTAGTCGCGGCAGAGCTGGTGAAAGCGGCGCTCGCCCAGGAAAACGCGCAGTGCGGGATAATCATCGTAGAGGCAGTCGAGCAGGCGGAACCAGTACTGGCGGGCGTAGATTTCGAGCCTCTCGAAGCCGCTCATGCGGTCGTTCGGTGTGATGAAATCGACCTGCGTGCTGACGGGCATGCCGTCCTGGCGCGTGAGCGGCTGCATCAGCGCCGCAGCCATGGTGCGTTGCAGTTGGCGCAGGTCGGCATTGGTGCGGAGACGGCTAGGCGTGGGCATGCTCATGAAGGTAGCGGTTGGCTTTGAGCGCTTCGGCATGCACATCATCGAAGCTGGGAATTTTGTCGTCCCATTCGAGGAGTGTGGCGGTGCTCCCGGTGTTTTGGATGGCGGCGGCGTAGAGATCCCAAACAGGATCGGGCACGGGATGATCGTGGGTGTCGAGGATTACGTGATCCAGCCGGGTGTGCCCGGCGATGTGAATCTGGCCAACACGTTGATGCGGCACTGCACGGAGGTATTCGAAGGGATCGAAGCCGTGGTTCTGAGAGGAGACGTAGATGTTGTTCACATCCAGGAGGATGCCGCAGTCAGCGCGCTCAACGACTTCATTGAGGAATTCCCACTCGGTCATCTCGTTCTGCGTGAATTCGGCGTAGCTGCTCACATTTTCCACGCAGATGGGCACTTCGAGAAAATCGCGCGCCTGCCTGATTTTCTCGGCGGTGTGTCTGGCTACGCTCATGGTGTAGGGCATGGGCAGAAGGTCGTGGGAGCAGCGGCCATCCACACTGCCCCAGCAGAGGTGATCGGAGAGCCAGGGTGTATTGGTCCGCTTCACCAGACGCTTGAGTTTTTTCAGGTGGTCTCGATTCAAGGGATCGGCATTACCGAAGTACATCGACACCCCGTGCTGAACGACGCGGTACTGCTCCAAAATGCTGTCCAGCACCTCCAGCGGCCGGCCGCCATCGACCATGAAATTTTCGGAGATGATCTCAAACCAGTCACAGACAGGCTTCTTCTCCAGAATATGCCGGTAGTGCGGCACTCGGAGGCCGAGACCGATGCCGAGATCGGTGTGACCATTGTGAGGGTTGGCGGGCATTTTCTGAAGTTCCAAGTGTAATATTTAAAGATTGGCCGCAGCCACACGCGGGGGTGTCGTGTGGCTGCGGAAATCGATTCGGCTTACTTCTTCGGCATGGTGTTGCAGCCGCCTTTGCCCTTGCAGGAGTTCTTGCCTTTGCAGCCGTTGTCGCCGGACTTGCAGCCACCCTGTCCTTTGCAGGTATTGTGTCCCTTGCAAACGTGCTGGCCTTTTTCAGCCATCTTTTCGATGGAGACGCCGAGGCTGGCGGCCTTCTGGGTGCTGGTGGTCTGGGCGGCGTAGGCACCGGAAAGGAGACCGGTGAAGGCGGCGGCGGCGATGATGTGCTTGGTGCTCATGGTGGGTGTGATGTATTTTGATTTGTTTGTTAGTTCTGGCTGGCTGCGGGGATTCGAGCCATCGCAACGTTGGAGCCTCCGCCTGTGCGATTATTCCCGCCGAACTGAACTTTCTTTTAGCAGGGGGCAAAAAGTCCTGCTTTAGTTCACGTCTGCGCCTGGATTTGAACCGTGCGCTTCTTTTCCATGGCATCTCCCAAGCACATTCATTTCATCGGCATCTGCGGCACCGCAATGGGCTCCACCGCAGTCGCTCTGCGCGCCCTCGGTCACACCATCAGCGGATCCGACAATCAAGTTTATCCGCCCATGAGCGATGTGCTGCGGGATGCCGGCATCACTGTGACCGAAGGCTACAATCCGGACAACCTGCCGCTTCAGGCGGATGTGTATGTGGTGGGCAACGCGATCTCCCGCGGCAATCCCGAACTGGAGGCACTGCTGGAGAAAAAGCTGCCCTACGTCTCCATGGCGGAGATGCTGAAGCGCGAAGTCATCCAGGGCAAACGCAGCTTTGTGGTGAGCGGCACGCACGGCAAGACGACGACCACAACGATGCTTGCGTGGATCTATGAGCACGCAGGCAAAAACCCCGGCTTCATGATCGGCGGCGTGCCGGAGAATTTCGAATCAGGCGCACGCTTCACTCACTCGGACCTGTTTGTGATCGAAGGCGACGAATATGACACCGCCTACTTCGACAAGCGCAGCAAATTCCTCCACTACCTGCCCGAGTGCGCCATAGTGAACAACATTGAGTTCGATCACGCGGACATCTTCCGCGACCTCGACGAGATCCTGCTCTCGTTTCAGCGCTTCCTCAACACGGTGCCTCGCAACGGCCTTGTCCTCGTCAACGGGGACGACCCGAACTGCCTCAGCCTGCGTGCCAAGTGCCCGGCACCGTTCAAGACCGTGGGCTTGGGCGACACTTGCGACTTCCGCATCACGATCACCCGCGTGACGCCCGAAAGCACCCATTTTGAAATCAATGGAGCGACGTTCGACGTGCCCATGGTCGGAGAGTTCAATGCACGCAATGCAGCGATGTGCGTCTGCGCAGCCCGTTTTGCCGGATTGAGCGATGACGAAATTCGCGCCGGCCTGAGCAGTTTCCGCGGCATCCGCCGCCGCCAGCAGGAGCGTGGCACGGCGCATGGCATCACAATCATTGACGACTTCGGTCATCACCCGACCGCTATTCGGGAGACACTGCGCGGCCTGCGCCAGCGCTATGAAGGACGCCGCCTGTGGGCGTTGTTCGAGCCCCGCTCAAACACCAGCCGCCGCAACGTGCTGCAGAATGAACTGATCGAGGCGCTGACTGAAGCCGACGGCTCCGTCATCGCTGCAGTGGCCAATCCCGAAAAGGTCGCGGCAGATCAACGACTCGACACCGCCAAGGTGGCTCAGGCAGTCACCGCACGCGGCAAACCCTGCTGGTTTGAAGCAGACACCGACGCCATCGTGAATCGCCTGAAACAGGAAACTCGCACAGGCGATGTGATCGTGGTCTTCAGCAACGGCGGCTTCGACGGCATCCACGACAAGCTCCTGAAAACGCTGTAGGGCCGGGCTGTTTACGGTTGCTTTCAGCGCAATAGCGGAGCCGCTTCATCGGCTTGGGAACAACTGCCCCGCTCAGTACACAATCTCCACCTCGTCGCCCACTCGCACCTGGTTGAAGAACTGCTTCGCCTTCTCGTAGGGAAGACGGATGCAGCCGTGAGACGCTGGCTGACCTGTAACATAACCGCTGTGCAGGCCGATCGCCCCGCAGTTCAAGCGCATGAACCAGGGCATGGCCACATGGTAGAGCGTGGAGACATGGGAGGTGTGCTTGTCAGTGATGACATAGCGACCTGCCGGTGTGCCGTACCCTTCACGTCCGGTGGAGACCATGGTGTGGTTGATGATGCGCCCCTGCTTGGTTACCCAGGCACGTTGACTTGAAAGATCGACAGTCACGAGCGTGTCCGGTTCCGACTCAGGATCGCGGCCCAGCAGGACACGCATGAGGAACAGATACCCCTGCGTGGCGGCAAAATTGATCGGGTAGCGGTGAAAGCGTGTGGTGCCCATTCCTGGCCGGCCTCCCGCGCGCATCAGTGTGACCGCGCCTTCCACATCGCCTCGTGCAGCACAGCAGATCATCGGGGTGATGCCACGATCGCTTTCCATGGCGTTTCGCAGATCTTTGATCGTGCAGCGATCAATGACCTGCTTCAGAATAGGTGTGTTAAAGCGTGTGTTGGGATCGACACCAAAATCCAGCAGCGCCTGCAACACGGGAACATTCCGGCGCAGGGAGGCGATCGCTATCGGTGGCTGTTTTTCATGCGCCGGCTGGTTCAGATTCACTCCCGAGAGCGCCAGCACATGCACACAATCCGCACGTCCCATGCGCACGGCGGCGCACAGCGGCGTATCTCCGCCCAAGGTCATTTCGTTGGGGGAAATGCCCATGGCGATGATTTTGGCAAGGTGGGCGGCGTCATCGTTGAGCACGGCCTGATACGCCTGGGGCAGCGCCTCGGTGCGCGGCATCAGACGAGTCCAGTGATCTTCGATGGGATCAAGGATCGGACGCCAGACAGGCATTTTGAAGGCGATGGCAGGAGCGGGTTTGTCAGATTTTCTGGCAGCGGCTACCATGGAGTCACCGTTCGACGGCTTCGTTGGAACGGCCGGTTTAACCTTGGCGTCCTCAGCCGCACGTCTCAGGGCGGCTTTTTCCGCATTCGGCGACACTGGCAGCGGACGCACCGGGTCAAATGTTGCATCAACAGGCAGCGCGGCACGGATCTCCGCACTGTTCTCGCTCAGCTTGCCTTGGCGCACTTTGCTGACTGCGGCCACGGGTGGTGTAACCGCATCCACACGAAACATTTCATGGTTCTTCAAAAGCTGGATGATACCCCAGCAAATTCCCACGCCGACGATCGGCGGAAGAATGCAGGCACCCAGCATGTTGATGAATGAACCTTTTTTCATTTTTGCGTCACAAGCCTGCCATCCATAACAAAAATGATCAGTGTGTCGAGCGGGTTTTCACCGAGTGAAGGTCATACCATTTACAAATCAGGTTTTGAGGCTGCTTGTGGGGAGAAAATTAAGGCAATTCAGCAGAGTTTTATGGTAATTCAAAAACATGATGGGACATTACTCGATGTTTGTGGCCGCCAATGCATCAGACTCCATGTGTTCGCGCATCATGTGCACAGTGGTTGCCTTGTTATGCCTGGACGTCGCACCGTGTCGCGCGATTGTGTTTGAAGCCACCGCCGATCCGAATCACAACACCACAGCCCCCACCGGCATTTTTGCCAATTCAGGCTGGCAGTATGAAGGCACTTACGGCGCCTATCTTGGCACCATGATTGCACCCCAGTACTTCATCACCGCGCAGCATTTCGGCACTCAGGGCTTCACCTTCACACAAAACGGCATATTCAGCGGCGGAGCAGATGTGACCTACAACATCGACACTGCGGCCAATGGTGGCGTCGGCTACTGGGACATCGCTGGCACCGACCTGCGCATCTTCAAAATCCAGGAAACTTTTGCCACCTACGCGCCGCTCTACACGGGTTCCTCTGAAACAGGTCTGACCATGCAGGTCAACGGCAGAGGTGGTCCACGCGGGACGGATGTGATGGTCGGTGGGATTCTGCATGGGTGGCAGGACACCAATCCTGACGGCAAAGCGCGCTGGGGCACCAACACCGTCAGCGGCATTTATTCGAGCGCCATTGGCGATCTGCTCACCGCCTCATTCAGTGCCAGTGGCACCGCCGAAGAGGCCACCCTTTCCAACGGTGATTCCGGCGGCGGCGTGTTCGTCAATGACGGTGGCATCTGGAAACTGGCTGGCGTGAACTACAGCATTGATGGCATGTTCGACACCAACAACGTCACCGGAGATGGCAGCGATTTCAATGCAGCGCTGTTTGATCGAGGCGGCCTATATCAGGGCTCTGACTCCTTTGGCTGGACCTACATTCCCGATCTTCCTTTGGACAATCCCTCCAGCATGTACGCCTCGCGCATCTCCACCAGCGCGGCCTCCATCATGTCCATCACCATGGTTCCAGAGCCGCAGTCGGCATTGCTGGTGATGCTGGCCCTCTCAGCAGGTTTGCTGCAGCGCAGGCGCGTCACGCGTCCGGTTTGATCTCAGCAAAGATCAGCCTTCCGGCACTAGTCGGAAGGGTGCCCGAAACCACCACATCCACCGTCTGCCCGATCTGCGCAGCGGCGTTGTTGACGACGATCATGGCACCGTCTGGCAGATAGCCCACCGCCTGGTTCTTGTCCTTGCCAGGTTTGGTCAGCGGCAGCCGCAGTTCATCGCCCACGCTGAGTTCTGGATTCAAGGCTGCTACCAGCTCGCGCAGGCTGAGCACTGTGATGCCACGCAAGCGGGCCACCTTGGCGAGATTGTCATCGTTTGTCAGCAGGCGGGCATTCAGTTCACGTGCCAGCGTCACCAGCCGCACTTCCACTGAGGCATCTGAAGAGCCGTCTTCATGAATGGAAACCTTCATCTCCGGCCTTGCCCGCAGCTTTTCCATCATCTCCAGCCCTCGCTTGCCCCGCAGGGACTGCGCAGCGTCAGGGGAGTCTGCCAGATGCTGGAGCCCGTCTAAAACGCAACGCGGCACCACGACGGCACCGCTGAGAAATCCGGTGGCAAAAACACCTGGCAGCCGGGCATCCATGACGACGTTCGTATCCAGCAGCAGCGGTTCACCTTCTGAGCCGTCTCGGCGGAACCGGATGTAGGGGATCAGAAAGGCAAACTGGTCCCGGTCACTGCGCAGCGCAAACGTGACTCCAAAAAAAGCCAGAGTCCCATAGATGCAGATTTCTGCGACGTTTTGCAGCGCCACCCCTTCCTCGTGATTTTGAAAATAGGCGAGCTGGAACACGCCGATGCGCGTGATCAGCCACGCGCAGAAAAGGCCCACTGCCAGCCCAAGCGTAGCGTGGGAAAAATCCCGCAGGGTGAAGTGCGCCAGCAGTACATCCAGCACCACCAGCATGCCCATGAACACCGCGCCGCTAAGCGCCCCCACCCAGGCGTCCTGGTCCAAGCCCAGGGCGATCGCGATGCCAATGAAAACGGAGAACGCAAAGAACAGCGCACGCACAAGGCGGATGGGCCAGGAAGTTTTCATGGAGATGCCCACGGATTAAAGGCAAAAACCAGACGGGGCAAAAGGATTCTCCCCCGGAATTCGTCACGGCCTCATGGCCAGCCCACCACGCCGCGTAAACTGAAGCTCCACGCCGGCATCCGCAAACACCCGTCCCATCTCACGTTCCAGTTCTGCCACACTGCGCCCCGCCAGGATAAACTCCCGCACGGCGTTCTCCTCAGACATGCCCTGCTCCATGGCTTGCAGCAGTGCTTTCACACCAGCGCCGTTTCCCGCACGATCAAGGTAGGTAAGATAGAACGTCAGCAGCATGGCCGAGGCACGGTTCTCAGTCGCGACGGGCGTATTCAGGCTTGCCGTCCACGCTCTGGAATCCATGGCCATCAGCTCGGACAGGTTCAGCATTCCAAAACGCACCGCCTGCCCCATCTGCCGGGCACCCGACTCACGCAGGCTTTGCCGCAGCTGATCGATCGTTTGCGCAGCAGACAACCCGGCATTCTTGGCATCAGCAAACTCGGGGACGTCCGCCAGCAGCCACACCGGGGGCATTTTTTTCACGACCGGCTCTTGGACCTGGGGTGGAGCCTGCACCACTGCGGACGCGGGTGTCGGCACGGGATCTTTCTTCAGTCCATAGGCCGCCAGCCCGGAGGACTGCACTGTCTGCAAGGGTGACTTCAAAGTCCGCGCCTGGACGAACGGAGATTCACGAACAGCAATTGCGGCACTGGGGTGCGGCGTCTCCTTTTTTAACCACAGCACAAACGCCGTGACACCCAAGGCGGCTGCAGAAACAACAGCCAAACGCAGCATCGTGATCATGCTCGGCTTCCCACGCCGATGCCGTTTGCGAACGGTTTCGGTTTGGTTCATCTGCGGCATAGGCGCGCAGCTGGGAGCAAGAGGATGCATGACTATTGGTACTGACCGGGTAAAAGCCTCAATCGTCAAGCCACCTTGACTAAACCTTCCTTTAAACAAATTTAATTAACCCGAATCACTGCATCATTGCCTGAGCCTTTTCAGCCACCACCGGCTCATCCCGAAACACCGCCAGCGCCGGACGCAGCAATTGCGGATCTTCGTCCAGTGTCCGCTCGGCAAGCTGCCGCGCCAGGCGCACCAGCCGCGTATCTGCCAGTAGTTCCCCAAACAGCAGCGGTGCCTGCCCGCTCTGCGCATGGCCCAGCACATCCCCTGGCCCACGCCGCCGCAGGTCCTCCTCGGCGATCTGGAAGCCGTCGCTCGTCTCCTCCATGATTGCCAGCCGCTGACGGTTTTCCTCGTCCTTGTCATCCACAAACAGCACGCAGTAGCTCGTGTGCGCTCCGCGGCCGATGCGGCCACGCAACTGATGCAGCTGCGCCAGCCCAAAGCGGCCCGCATCATGAATAAACATCACCGTCGCATTGGGCACGTCGATCCCCACTTCGATCACCGTGGTCGAAACCAGTGCGTCCAGCTTGCCCGCACGGAAGCGTTTCATCACCTCCTCCTTCTCCTCCGCGCTCATCCGGCCATGCAGCAGACCCACCTCGCATGGGGCCAGCAGCTTGGACCACTCCTCATGTCCCTTCGTCGCCGCACCCGCATCGAGCTTTTCCGATTCATCGATCAGCGCATAGACAATGTAGCCCTGCCGACCCTCCTCGATCTGCTCACGCAGGAATTTGGCCGCATCCTTCAGCTTCGTTTTCGGGCGCACCTTGGTGATGATCTTCACCCGATCGCGTGGCTTCTGGTCGATCGTGGACACCTCCAGATCACCGTAAATCGTCAGCGTCAGTGTGCGCGGGATCGGCGTGGCCGTCATCACCAGCACATCCGGCGTATCCCCTTTGCGGATCAACTTCGCCCGCTGCGCCACGCCAAACTTGTGCTGCTCATCAATGACAACGATCCCCGTGTTGTGCATCAGCTCTGCGTCATGCAGCAGTGCATGCGTGCCAATGACGATCTCGGGTTTCGCAGAGCTGCTCTTTCCGCGCATCAGCTCCACGCCATCCCCATCCTCACGCTTCGATCCTGTCCGTAGCGCCACACGCAGTCCCAGCGGTTCCAGCCACTTGCGTGCGTTGCGCGCATGCTGCTCGGCCAAAATCTGCGTCGGCGCCATCAGCACCGCCTGCCGGCCTGACTCGACCGCACGCAGCATTGCAGCAAAGGCCACCACCGTTTTGCCGCTGCCCACATCGCCGTGCAGCAGGCGGTTCATCGGATTGCCCGAGGCCATGTCTCGATGAATCTCATCCAGACAACGCTGCTGCGCCGGGGTGAGCTGAAACGGCAGCTCGTTGAAAAAATCCCGCAGGAGCTCGCCCGTGCCGACCTGCCTGCGTCCGCCCGACTCGATCACGCGCCGTTTCCGCCGCGCCACGCGCAATTGGTAACCATAGAACTCCTGCAGCGCCAGGTAGCGCCGCGCCTGCTCCAGTTTTTCCATGCTGGATGGGAAATGCACCTCCCGCAGCGCATTGGAGCGCGACATGCCCGCAAACTCCCCTTCCCCGCTCGGTGCGGGTAGCAAATCTTCAATAAACGACTCTGGCAGCGCCTGCATCACATGCCACACCGCCACGCGCAGGGCTTTCTGCGTCATCGCCCCTTTCAGCCGGTAGATCGGTGTGATGCGCCCCGTGTGAATCTGACCCGCATCATCATCCGCGCCGCCTTTGACGATCTCATACTCCGGATGCGCCATGCTTAGGCGGCCTTTCGTGTCCTTGATGATGCCGTAGACAATCAGCTCCTGCCCCTCCGCCAGCACCCGGCTCATGAAGGGCATGTTCCACCACTTCAGCGTGAGCTGCTGCCCCAGCAGCCCCGTCGCATGCCGCACCACCGCCTCAAACACGCCCGCCCTGCCGAAAAACTTGTTCCCCGTCTTCGTGATCAACACGTGATGACACGACGGCAGCAGTCCCGCCTGAAACGCCAGCGCCTGCATCTGCCGCCGGTCCTCGTGCCGGGATGGCATCAGAGCAATCACATCCGCCACCGTCGCCACCCCTTCCTTGCCCAGCAACCGCGCGGCATTCGCGGGCATGCGGGGAACTTCAGCGAGAGAAAGGTCGAGTGGGATCACTGGGTGAGATGGAATGCGTGTTGATGAGTGTCAAAGACGATCTCCCATTCACACCGCCTTCTCCATCACATAATCATCCATCACAAAACCGCTGCCGATGTCACTGACGATGTCTTCGGTGAATCGGAAGCCCGCCCGCAGGTAAGAGCGGATGGCCGGGGCGTTGCGTTTGTTCACACGGAGGCGCACAACTTTGCAGCGCATCTCGCGGGCGCGGTCCTCGGTCCATCGAAGAGTGATTCCCCCAAGCCCATGGCCGTGCACTTCAGGCAGCAGGTAGAGCTTGTTGATGAAGAGCACGGGCTCGAAAAGAAGCTTCTCAAAGGAAATGTAGCCGACCGGCTTCGGCCCGGCTGTCTCCACGAGTGCATACCACACGTCCCGCGCCTGCATCTCATGCGCCATGGAGCCGGGTTGATACCAGATGGAAAGCATGTAGCGAATCTGCTCCACGCTGATGATGCCGGGATAATAGGCATGCCAGATTTCATGTCCCAGCCGCTGCACCGTGGGCAACTCGTGGGCGCCAATCCGGCGGATGCGGGCGCTGAGCGGTTCGCGGTGCGTTTGTATCGTGCTCAGTGCATGCCGCCAGACATCCTCATCCCGCGCTGGTGAGAGGCGGTGCAAATGCTCGGCGATCTGTCCCTGCGTGGGTTCCACGATCTGCTCCTCGCGGATTTGCTTCTGATCCGATGGGAACTCAGCCTTCGGCAGGATCAACTGCGCAAGATACCAGCAGGCCCAGGCACGCCAGGTGCGCAGCTCCTTGTTCGGCTCCACCATGCGCGTGGCCAGGTGCTGCCAGTGACGGCGGGGATTGCCGATGAACTGGCCCTCAACCCGGTGCTGCATGATCCACACCAGCGCCAGATACGGCAGCGGCCATTTGGCGAGAACGGGCTCATCAGCGCTCAGTGGCAGTGACAGCGCACGGTTGATGATGAGGATGCTTTTGGCCGGAAAACCTTCACGCCACAGGCTCTGGGCATAGTGCAGCGCCGTCTCATAAAACAGCGGCCCACGCTCATGATTCAGCGCCTCAATGTCCGTGTGATCGTAGTGCCGGTTCTCCTCCGGCAGCAGCGGGCAGGGCGGATTGATCCATGCGGTGTGTCGCATGATCAGTCAACGCTCACGGAACGTGGCACTTTTGGGCAGAGCAATGAGCCAGCAGCCGTTTCCGGGTCATCTTTGAGGAAGAACTTCAAGCGACCACGCCGGTCGCACACCCACACTTCCTTTGCTCCTGCTTCAAAATACAGACGGCGCTTCTCCTCGATCTCGCCGCGTTTGTTGCCAGGAGACACAACTTCCACGCAAATTTCGGGAGCACCCTTGAGCGCCACACGGCCGCCGACTTGAACCAACCGTTTTTTCGACACCCAGGCCACATCCGCGACCTTGATGCCTTCACTTGTCGAGATGGGACATTCGACAGTGATTTTGCCAGCAGGCGCGTGCTTTTGAAGCAACAAGGCAATATCAGCTTGTTTGCCTCCATGGGAAAATTCGGCGTAGCACATCATAATCGGATTCCCGTACCGGTCGGTTTCCACCCTCCCTGGCCAGCTGCGCACCAGCGGATCACGCCCGATCTCCTCCCAGCGGTCAATATTGAAGACCGTCTGGTTTTTAATCTCGGGGATGGAAAGCAGGGCGCTCATGGCTTCTGGTTTTAAGTTTGCCACATTAATCCGGCTGCTTCAACTCCCATCCCTTGGCACGGCCCAGCGCCCGGTTCCAGCCCTGCGTGATCTGGGTGCGGGCGGAGGCTTTCATGCCCGGCTTGAATTTGCGGTCCACCTGCCAGTGCTTGGCGATATCGGCCAAGTTTTTCCAATAGCCCACGGCAAGTCCCGCGAGGCAGGCCGCGCCGAGCGCGGTGGTTTCATTCACTTTGGGGCGAACGACTGGAACACCCAGCAGATCGCACTGCAACTGCATGAGCAGATTGTTCACGCTGGCACCGCCATCGACACGCAGCTCCTTCAGCTTGATGCCCGCATCAGCTTCCATGGCCTTCAAGATGTCCATGACTTGCAGGGCGATGCCCTCCAGCGCCGCACGCGCAATGTGCGCCGCCGTGGTGCCGCGCGTCATTCCCACCAGCGTGCCGCGCGCATAGGCATCCCAATGCGGTGCCCCGAGACCGGCAAACGCAGGCACAAGGTAAACGCCCCCGGTGTCAGGCACACTCGCGGCCAGCGCTTCAACATCCGTCGACTGACGGATGATGCCCAGCCCATCGCGCAGCCATTGAATCGCCGCGCCGGCAATGAACACGCTGCCTTCCAGCGCGTATTCGGTGCGCCCGTTGATGCGCCAGGCCACGGTGGTGAGCAGTTTGTTTTTGGAATTGATCGGTTTGGTACCGGTGTTCATCAGCATGAAACAGCCCGTGCCATAGGTGTTCTTCACCATGCCGGGCTTCGTGCAAATCTGGCCAAACAAAGCCGACTGCTGATCTCCCGCAATGCCCGCAATAGGAATCGAACCGCCAAGCAGCGATGTCACGCCAAACTCCCCGCTCGAATCCCGCACCTCCGGCAACATGGATCGCGGCACGCCGAAGATTTTCAACAGTTCCTCATCCCAGATGCCTTTGCGAATGTCATAGAGCATCGTGCGCGAGGCATTGCTGACATCCGTGGCATGCACCTTGCCGCCGGTGAGATTCCACAGCAGCCAGGAGTCGATGGTGCCAAAGGCGAGCTCACCTTTCGCCGCACGGGCTTTGGCTCCTTTCACGTTTTGCAAAATCCACTGCACTTTAGTGGCGGAGAAGTAGGCGTCCACGATGAGGCCGGTCTTGCGCTGAATGAGCTTGTCGAGCTTCTGCGCGCGCAGCTTGTCGCAAATCGAGGCCGTGCGGCGGTCCTGCCAGACGATGGCGTTGCAGATTGGCTTCCCGGTTTTGCGATCCCAAACCACGGTCGTCTCCCGCTGGTTCGTGATGCCGATGGCGGCCACGTCCGCAGCCTTCGCCCTCGCTTTGTGCAGCACTTCAGAGGCCACCCCGGCCTGCGTGGCCCAGATTTCCTGCGCATCATGCTCCACCCAGCCCGGTTTAGGGAAGATCTGCCGAAATTCTTTCTGGGCCGTCGCCACGATGCCGCCGTCGTGGTTGAAGAGAATCGCGCGTGAGCTGGTGGTGCCCTGGTCTAGTGCGAGTATGTATTTCATGGTTATTTCAGATGTTCCCAAGGCCAGCCTGCCGAGTCAATGCCTTACAAACTGCCGGGGAACATGTAGATGGCATTTTTCAGTCAGAATGAATACTCTTGCCTGGAAAGCATCCAAACTCACCACCATGCAAACCGTCCCTGAAACCGCAGCGCCCGCCGCACCGCGTGCGCGTTCCACCAAGAAAGTCGTGCTCATCACCCTCGCCGTCATTCTCGGCTGCGCGGGCATCGCTGCCGCCACCGGCGCTTACTGGGTCAAGCAAACCTTCTACCCCTCCGCAATGACTCCCGTGAGCCTGACCGCCACAGAAAAAGCGGAGTTCGACAACAAGCTGCAGGCCCTGAACAATCCTGCCGCCATTCCGCCCGATGAGGCAAACCGCACGATCGTCGTCAACGAGCGTGAAGTGAACGCCTACCTCGCCCAGCAGCAGCTCGGCGAGACCGTGCAGGTGAAGTTTGGCGAAGGCCAGGTCTCCGCTGTGGTCATTTTCACCGCCCCGGAAGATTTCCCGATCGTACCAAACCAAAAGATTCGCCTCCGCTTCACCTTCGGCACCAGCCTCTCGGCTGAGCACAAGCTGTCGCTGAAACTCGACGACCTCAGCCTCGGCGGCATTTCCCTGCCAAACAGCTGGATCGGTGACCTCAAGGGCGTGGATCTAGTGGCTGAAAACGTGGAGACTGATCCTGCGCTGCAAAAATTCCTCGCTGGCATCCAGTCGCTGGAGGTCCACAACGGCACACTGCGCCTCGTGCTGAACAAGTAACAGATTCGGCCAATAAAAAGCCGCAGAGGTGATCCCTCTGCGGCTTTTTTCATTTAGGCTGATCGGATCACTTCTTCGCGTCGGCTTCGGCAAGGATCTTCTTGGCTTCCTCAGCACCGATTTCGCGCACCTTCAGATTGCGCCAGCGGATCTCGCCGCCGTGAGTCTGCAGCATGATCGGTCCCTTGGCAGGCAGCGGCTTGGTGCGGTCGTAGTAGTTTTCCATCACATTCCCGTCGACGACGAGCTTGTCGTTCAGCCACACCCAGGTGCGCGCCCCGATCTGGCGGATGCGGAAGCTGTTCCACTCACCCATGGGCTTGTCCGCCACCACGAGAGGATCGCGGCCGGGGGTGTCCGGGGTGTTGTTGAACAGACCGCCGGAGCCGAGGTGCGGCCTGCGCGTCGGTTTGGCCGGATCGAAGACCTGGGACTTGTCCCAGATCTGCACCTGGGGTGCGCCACGCAGGTAGATGCCGCTGTCAGCACCTGCCACGGTTTTGTATTCGATGAGGAATTCGATGTCGCCAAATTCCTCTTCAGTGGTGGCATAGGGGCCGTGACCGTCGTTGACCAGTTCGCCGTTCTCCACCTTCCAGTCTTTGGCGAATTCGTCGCGCATCTTCTTGAGCGCTTCGGCTTTCTTCTCGCCTTCGAGTTTGACGACGGAATGTGGGTTCAGGCCGTACCAGCCGGTGAGATCCTTGCCGTTGAAGATTGGCCGAAAGGCGGAGTCTTCAGCACGGGAGACCAGGCAAACAGCCAGTAAGAGGCTGCCGAGAGTGAGTGAATTGAGTTTCATAATTATGATGGTGAATGTCAGGTGCTATCACTTTGCTTCCTTGAGCTTGGCGATGAGGAATTCGTTGATCGTCTTGTGCTTCACATCGGTGGCACCGGGATAAACAACCTCGCAGGCCACTCCTTTTTCTTTGCAATGCTCCTGCAGTTTCACGCCAAAGTTGGCGGTGTGCGTCGGGTCTTTCTGCTCCTGGCCGATGGCCGGAGGAGCGCCGAACAAGCAATACACAGGCGGATCATCCGATGTCACGAGCGCGTAGGGCGAGTATTCATTGATCCAAGGCAGGATGCGCTCCCGCGCTGCCACGAAGTCATCGAAGTTCTTGAACTCACCTGCCTTGCTGAACGCATGGCCGCCATACTTGCTGTTCGGCGTCCATTCGCGCATCTGCTTGGGATCCAGCGTGGTCTGTGGTCCGTTCACCGCGGCGGTGTACAGACGGGTCGATTCACGTTTGATAGGATCGCTGCTCTTCGGGTCGGCCATGTCATCATGGAAAGCCAGCCACAGGCTGCTGCATGCACCTGCGGAACCGCCACTGGCGCCAATGCGGGTCTTGTCGATGTTCCACTCCGCCGCCTTGCTGCGCACAGTCTGCAGTGCCAGCGCCGCATCCGTCAGCGGTGCCTTCACCGGCGGCGGCACGTCCTGCGCCTGCGAAATGTAGCGGTAGTTGATCGACACCACCGAAATACCTTCCTTCAAAAACGGCTCCACGGCGATGCCCGCCTTGTCTCCGCCCATCCAGCCGCCGCCATGGATGAAAAACAGCAGCGGCGTCGGCTTGTCCGACTTCGCCTGCCAGAAATCGAGCACATTTCTCTCAGCCGGCCCATACTTCAGATTCGCCACCGTCGGCGGCGGATTCTTCGGATAGACTTTCTTGGCCGGAGCCTTGGCCGCAGGAGCTGCAGCTTTTTTTGCGGGAGCTTCCTTCTTCGCCGGTGTGTCGGCCGCGAAGGCGATGGAGGTGAGTAAAAGGAGGGAGAGAGCGAGTTTCATGAGAGCAGGTAGAACGCTCTCAAATCAGCTTATCTGGCTGCAATCATGAGTCTTCCTCCGCAGCCGTACCAGTCTGGCTGCGGGTCAGCATGGCATTTTACTTCTTCAGTGTATCGATCAAAAACTCCGCGATCGACTTGTGCTTCACGTCTGGTGCACCGGGATAAACGAGCTCGCATTCGTCACCAATTTCGCGGCAGTGTTCCTGAAGTTTGACGCCGTAGTTCGAAGTATGGGTGGGATCTTTTTGTTCCTGCCCGATGCCCGGGGTGCTGGTGTAGAAGAGATAAACCGGCGGGTCGTCCTTGCTCACGAGCTCATAGGGCGAGTACATCTTGATCCACTTCAGCACGGACTCACGCTTTTCCAAAAACTCAGCGAAACGGGTGTCGCGGGTTTTGCGTTCGTTCGGGTCCATGAAGCCGAAGGCATGGCCACCGTAGCGGCTGTTCGGCGTCCATTCCTTGAGCTGCTTGGGATCGAGCGAGGTCTGCGCCCCGCTGACCGCGGCGCACCAAAGACGCGTGGATTCGCGGGCGATGGGATCACTGCTCTTGGGATCGGCCATGTCATCATGAAAGGCGAGGTAGAGGCTGGAGCAGGCACCTGCGGAGCCACCGCTGGCACCAATACGCTGCTTGTCGATATTCCATTCCACCGCGCGGCTGCGCACAAACTGCAAGGCGCGGGCAGCATCCTCCAGCGGCCACTGCACGGGCGGCATCACACCCGCAAGCTGCGCCTGCCAGGAGTAGCGGTAGTTGATGGAAACGACGGAGATGCCGGCCTTCAGGCAGGCTTCGAGTTCTCCCACGCCAGATTTGTCACCTGCAACCCAGCCACCACCGTGAATGAAAAACAGCAGCGGCGTGGGCTTCAGCGAATCGGCTTTGTAAAAATCAAGCACCTGCCGCTCATGCTTGCCATAAGGCACATTCGCGACGGTGGGCGCGCGTTTCGGAACCGGAGCAGGTTTGACGGCGGGAGCAGGCGTCTGCGCATGCAGAGACGCAGCAAGAAGCAAGGTGAGGATGACGAGCGATTTCATGGTTGGAGAGTTAAATAATTTGGAGTTTCATAAAGCGGGAAAAGGCAACTTTATGAAAGGTCGGCAAGACCAATCCAAACGTGCCGCACAGGCCATTTGATCAAACAAAAAAACCGCGACACAGTTGGCTGGTTACGCCAGCGCCTGCGTGATCACCCGACGATCCTCGACGCCCGTGAGGCGCTGGTTGAGTCCCTGATGCAGGTAGCTGAGACGTGAGTGGTCGATGCCCATGAGATGCAGGATCGTCGCATGCAGGTCGCTCACATGGCAGCGGTCTTCAACGGCTTTGAAGCCGAGTTCGTCTGTGGCACCGATGGCCTGGCCACCTTTAACACCTGCTCCTGCCATCCACATGGAGAAGCCATGCCAGTCGTGGTCACGGCCCGGCTTGCCCACGCCTTCGCTGGTCGGGGTGCGGCCGAACTCACCGCCCCAGACGAGCAGTGTTTCGTCCCACAGGCCGGTGCGTTTGAGATCCGCGATCAGCGCCGCGATGGGCTGGTCGGTTTCACCGGCGTGCAAAGTGTGATTGGTGATGCAGTCGTTGTGGCCGTCCCAGGTGTCCTCGATGTGGCCGCCGCCGGAGTAGAGCTGGATGAAGCGCACGCCTTTTTCGATGAGCTTGCGCGTGATGAGGCACTTGCGCCCAAAGTCTGCGGTGAGCTTGTTGTTGAGACCGTACATTTCACGCGTGGCGGCGTCTTCACTGTCGAGATCAACCACGCTCATCGCCTCCGTCTGCATGCGATAGGCCAGCTCGTAGGACTCGATGCGCGCCATCAATTCCGTCTCCTCGGGATGCCGCTTGAGATGTTCTTCATTCAAGGACTTGAGGAGATCGAGACTGCGCCGCTGGGTGCGGTCGCTTGTGCCTTCCGGCGTGGCGAGATCCAGCAGGGGCGAGCCGCCGCTGCGAAACAAGGTGCCCTGATACGCAGCGGGCATGTAGCCTGCGGTCCAGTTCGATGCACTGCCGATGGGGCCGCCGCGGGGATCCGTCATCACCACGAAGCCTGGCAGGTCTTGATTGGCCGTGCCTAGACCATAATTAAGCCAGGAGCCGAGGCAGGGCTTGCCGATGAAAATGCTGCCCGTGTTCATTTGCAAGCAGCCGGAGGCATGCGCCGCCGTGTCCGCATGCATCGAGCGGATGACGCAGAGGTCATCCGCGTGCATGGCGGTGTGTGGAAAGAGGCTGCTGATCTCAAGGCCGCTCTGACCGTGCTTCTTGAACTCAAACGGCGACTGCATCAGGTGACCTACCGCACGGCCGTTGGAGCCCACCTTCGCATCGCCATGATAAGGCATGCCGTGGTATTTCTTGAGCGTCGGTTTCGGATCAAACGTGTCCACCTGGCTCGGCCCGCCATTCATGAAGAGGAAGACGCAATGCTTCGCCTTCACTGGAAAATGCGGGCGCTTTTCTGATAGCGGCGATTCCGCCATCAAATCAGCCAGCGCCAATCCGGCAAAGCCGCCGGTGGCACGCATCAAGTATTCGCGTCGTGTGAGAGGGCGGTTCATCGTCTTGTCTTACCCGGGATAAACAAACTCGTTCAGATTCAAAATCACGCGGCAGGCCTGCTCCAGCGGCTGGTCTTGCAGAAAGGTGCGCATCTTCGCCAGTTCATCAGGTGAGGGATTGCGACAGAGTGCGAGCTTCCAGGCGAGGGTGATCTGCTTTTCGGGATCATTCCCAGCCTCGCGCTTCAGTCGTTTGGCGAAGTGCTGTGCCTGCTGGTTGACGAATTCCCCGTTGAAGAGGCTCAGCGCCTGCGGCGCGACCGTGGTGACCTGACGCTGCGGGCAGCTGCTGACGGTGTCGGCGAGGTCGAGAGTTTCGAGCATGGGGATGACGAGGCCGCGCTTGATGAAGGCATAGATGCTGCGGCGCGAGGCTTCCCGTTCTTCGGAGGGCTGCCAGACTTTCTCCTTGTCGGTATTGGCTTCGAGCGCGGCCTTGGGGATGCCGGGTTTCATCGCGGGACCGAAACGCTTTGGATTGAGCTGGCCGCTGACGGCGAGCATGGAGTCGCGGATGACTTCAACTTCGAGGCGGCGGTAGCGCATGAGCGAGTCCGACGATTTGCTCATCTGCCATGCGCGGCTGGTGAGAATGAGACGATGCAGCTTTTTCAACGACCAGCCAGCGTCATGCATGAACCAGTGGGAGAGCCAGTCGAGCAGCTCAGGCTGCGAAGGCACGGCACCCATAAGACCGAAATCGTTCGCGGTGGTCACGAATCCCTGGCCAAAGTGCTGCTGCCAGACGCGGTTCACGATCACGCGAGCGGTGAGTGGATTTTGCTCACTGGCGATCCATTGCGCGAGGCCGAGGCGGCGTTGCGTGGTCTTTTCACCCGATGGAAACTGCGGCTGCTGTTTGACGAGAATGGCAGGGACAGCAGGTTCGACGAGATCACCAAAGCGAGTGGGTGAACCACGCACGAGCACATGTGTCTCCGGTGCTTTCGCTGATGGTTCACTCCAGGCGTAAACCTCCGCTCCATCAACAGGCACGGTCAGCTCGGTGCGACCTTTGGCGGGACGCTTGAGCGGATTAAACACAGCCACGAGGCTGTAGTAGTCGCGTGTGGCCAGAGGCTCGAACTTGTGATCATGGCAGCGTGCGCAGCCGATGGTGAGACCGAGGAAGGCCTGCCCGGTGGTGCTGACAATGTCGTCGAGCTGATCATAGCGATCCGCCGCAGGATCTGCGGGCTCGTCGTCCCAATGCCCGAGGCGCAGAAAGCCGGTGGCAATGACGGACGCGAGGGAGCGATCCGGCAGTTCGTCACCCGCGAGCTGCTCCAAAACGAAGCGATTGAAGGGCTTGTCCTGATTGAGTGACTCGATGACGTAATCACGATAGCGCCAGACGAAGGGCTTCTCCGCATCGCGCTCGTAGCCGTTGCTGTCGGCGTAGCGCACCACATCCAGCCAGTGGCGAGCCCAACGTTCACCGTATTCAGGGCGTGTGAGCAGGTCATCGATAACGGCGTTGAGATCACCGGATTTGGCGAAACGCTCCTGCTCTTGAATCGTCGGAGGTAGACCGGTGAGATCAAGGTGCACGCGGCGGAGCAGCGCCAGCGGATTCGCATGAGGCGCAGCCTCGCGTTTGCCGAATACGAAGGCGTCAATCGGATGAGCAAAGGCAGACGCAGGCAGTGGTGGACTCTGCACGGGTTGGAATGACCAGTGCTCGGAAGGCTTCTTTGGAATCACTTCATCCTTTGGAAAGGGCGCACCGTCCGCGATCCACTGCCGCAGCAGTACGATCTGCTCTGCGCTCAAACGTTTGCCTTCCGGCGGCATGCGCTCGTCTTCATCCGTGGAAGCGATGCGTTCGAGCAAATCATGGTGAACCTCTTTTTGAATCAAAGCGCCGGCATCGAGCCGCAGATCACCTTTTTGCTTCACGGTGCCATGGCAGGAAATGCAGCGCTCCTTGAGCAAGGGCTTGATGTCTTTCACATAGTCCGCCGCCATGACGGGCAACACGAATGCATACGCGCCCAGCACTGCGAGGAACGCAGATGGCATGGGAATGCAGCGATGAAGTTCAGGCGGGCGCATGGTGTGGCATAGACTGTCTGACATACCCATACGGGCATTCCACCGTTCTCTAAATTGAATGTTTGACCTCATGCATGTAGATTTTGACATGGCCGAGGAGCGCGATCCCAATCTCTACTTCAACATTCCAGGTCCCTGGAACATGAACGCGACGCGGCCCATGCACTGCGATCTGGGGCAAATCGTTTACGCGGGAACCAAGTGGAACAGCCAGGCCACTTATGCGCATGCACCGCCACCGCATTACCTGCGCCCCACGCCGCACTACCTGCTGGTTTTGACACTTGAGGGCATGGCGGATTACATGGACGACACGGGCGTGCGCTGTGCGCTGCAGCCCGGCACGCTGGTGTGGTCAAAGCCTGGCATCAATCAAAGCTACGGCCCTCAAGAGGGCGAGCGCTGGAGTGAGCTGTTCCTGTGGTTCAATGGCAGCATCTTCGATGCCTGGCAGTCTGCCGGATACCCCGGAGATCGCAGCCGCGTGCTGGAGCTCAGCCCCCTGCTCTACTGGACGAACCGGCTGCGCCGTATCCTCGAACCACCACCGGATGCGCCCTATGAGACGGCTCTGTCACGCCTCTGCCACTTCCAGCAGTGGCTGGCCGATGCTCTTCAATTTGATGCCTCACAGCACCAGACGACGGAGACCCTGCAGTGGCGGGAGACAGCAGAGCGCATGCTGGCAGACGGCAAACTGGGAGCGCCATCGCTGGAAGAAATCGCGGCTTCTCTGGGCATGTCCTACAGTGCTTTTCGGAAACGCTTTGTGCAGTTGACTGGCAAAAGTCCTGGCGAATTTCGTGCGGACGCGATTGTGCTGCGTGCGTGTTCCAGGCTGCTGGAGAGCAGCCACACGCTGGCCCAGATCGCGGGTGATCTCGGCTTTCATGACGCGTTCCATTTCTCGCGGCGCTTCAAGCAGGTGGTGGGGATGTCGCCGAAGGATTTTCGACGGCAGCACACGCTGAGGTGAGGATCACACCTCCGGCAGTTCAAATCCGGCGGCGTATTCCTCCTGCGCAAGCTTGTTGGCCTCGGCCGCAAACTCACCGATGAAAACCTCTTTGACCGGATCGAAATCGAGCCATGGTCCGACGACCACCTGCTCGACTTCCGTGTTGATTTGATTCGCGACAAGCGTGGCGAGCATGTCTGCAAAAATGGCCTGGCCGAACTTATCTCCCTGCAGGCGCTCTTTGATCTCCTCGTTCTTCATCGCCTTGCCGAGGCGGTAGGAAGTGTTTGCAAGGTGCGCCAGTGCGGCGGCCTGCTGGCCGTGGCGGATGTGCAGCACGTCCTTGGTGTATTTGCCGGCGCGCACGGAATCGATGAAGTTTTTCATGTGATCCGGGCCGGTGAGAAAGTTCTCAAATTTCGTGATGGTCTTGCCCTCGTTGTCGTACGCCTTGGACTCCGCGACGTAGCCGCCTTCACAGTGGATGATGTTTCCGGTGCGGATGCCCTTGTAAGGCGGCTCGCCGGTTTTTTTGTCCATGTTCTTTGTGGGCAGGCCAAACATGTCCATGAGCAGAGGCGCGGGCTCATAAGGGTGGAAGGCAAGCTGGCAGTTCGCCGTCTGGCCGTCATCCACATAGCCCCAGCGATGGCCGAGGCTCATCACACGCTGCGGCAGCGTGGCGGGATCGTTGAGCGCCCAGCGGGCCACGTCATACTGATGCGGCCCCTGATTGCCGATGTCGCCGTTGCCATAGGGCCACTGCCAATGCCAGTCGTAGTGGAACTGCTTGCGCATGATGGGCATCTCAGGACGCGGAGAAGACCACAGCTTGTAATCCACCGTGGCAGGCGGCAGCTGGGCGGCATCCACCTTGTCAATGCTGAGGCGCAGGCCGTGGACGAGCGCATGGGAGAGCTTTTTCTTTCCGATGTGCCCTTCATTTACCCAAGCCATGGCCGCAGCCCAGCCGAGGTCGGAGCGGCGTTGCATGCCGTGCTGCACGATGATGCCCTTTGCCGCTGCTTTGGTGGCAGCGGCCATGAGCTTGCGGCCTTCAATGAGATTGTGGCAGACGGGTTTTTCCACATAGACGTGCTTGCCATGCTGCAAGGCCGTGAGCGCGATGAGCACATGGCTGTGGTTTGGCGTGGCGATGGTCACGGCATCGATGTCCTTGTCCGCGCAGCACTCGCGGAAGTCGCGGTAAGTTTTGACGGTGATGTTCTGCTTCGCGAGTTCGTCCACTTTCTTGTCCACGACGGCGGAATCGACATCACACAGCGCCACCAAGCGCACGCCGGGAACTTTGAGCAGTTCCTTGATGTGACCGCCGCCACGACCTCGAAAACCGATCACCGCGACACGCACATCTCCGTTTGCCCCCAGCGGCGCTGCCCAGGCGGGCATGGAAATGGCTCCGGCAAGGGAGGTCTGAAGGAAACGACGACGGGAAGTGGCAGGCGTGTTCATGGTGCCGCTCATAACGTCGGCTGCGGGCTTGCCTTTTCGGAGTTCGTGCCTAGCCATGAAAGATGGAGCCACTGCCGACCCTCAGCGAAATCGAAGCCGCCAAGGCGCTCATTCGCCCCCACATTCACGAAACACCGGCGTACCGCTGGCCTCTGCTCGAAGCGGGCCAAAGCTGCGATCTGTGGTTGAAGCATGAAAACCACACGCCCGTTGGGGCCTTCAAAATTCGCGGCGGGCTGGTCTATATGGACGAGCTGAAACGTCAGCAGCCGGAGGTGCGCGGGGTGATCGCCGCCTCGACCGGCAATCACGGGCAGTCCATTGCTTTCGCAGCCAGACGGAATGGTCTGCGGGCGGTGATTGTGGTGCCGCATGGCAACAACCCGGAGAAGAACGCCGCCATGCGCTCGCTAAGTGCGGAACTGGTGGAGCATGGGCGGGAGTTTCAGGAGGCGCTGGAATACTCTCGTGAGCTCGCCGTGAAGGAAGGGCTGCATGCGGTGCCGTCATTCCACCCTTGGCTGGTACGGGGTGTGGCAACGTATGGGCTGGAGCTGTTTCGCGCGGTGAAAGATCTGGATGTGGTGTTTGTGCCCATCGGCCTGGGTTCCGGATTCTGCGGCGTGACCGCAGCGCGTGAAGCGCTGGGATTGAAGACGAAGATCATCGGCGTCGTATCCGAACATGCCCCGGCGTATGCCTTGTCGTTTCAGCAGCGGCAGTTTGTCGAACAAACGAGCATGACGCGAGTGGCGGAGGGAGTGGCCTGCAAAACGCCGAACCGGGATGCGCTGGAGCATGTGATGCGTTATGCCCATGATATCGTCACAGTAAGTGATGATGAGACCGTCACTGCGATGCGTGAGATCATTCAGGGAACGCATAACATCGCCGAAGGCGCGGGCGCTCTGGCGTATGCTGCGCTGAAGAAGCAACGCGACACATGGCAGGGCAAACGTGTGGCGTGTGTGCTCACGGGCGGGAATGCGAGCATGAGCATCCTGCGCGAGGCGCTGGGAGTGTGATGCAGCGCGGAGCGTCTTGGAGTGCGCCGGTCCTCCGGCGCTTTCGAACGTTCCATGGCCTGCGAAAAGCTCCAGAGGACTGGAACACTCCAGGACGCTGGCGCGCACTCGATTACCCAGACCTACGGCTTCACCAATGGCAGCACGATGTGGGAGGGGTGCTCGCGGTCGAAGTGAATGGTGTTCGTGGCGATGACCGTGCGGCGATGCTGCTGGAGAGGCTCGCCGGTGTTGGGGTTCACGTCGAAGCGCGGGAAGTTGCTGCTGCTGATGTCCACGCGGATGCGGTGGCCTTTTTTGAAGACGTTGCTCGTGGGGTAGAGCTTGATGGTGAAGGGATAAACCTTGCCAGGCTGCATGAGCTTTTCTTCCTCCAGTGAATCACGAAAGCGGGCGCGGACGATGCCGTCGGCGAGATTGAGATCAAAGCCATGCGGCCAGTCGGCGCTGGATGGATAGACATCGATCAACTTGGCGGTGAAGTCCGTGTCCAGGGCATCGGAGGAGGCCCAAAGCTTCACCTCGATCTCGCCCGTGATTTCGGTGTCTTCGGCCAGCGGTGCTGTTTGGAACACCAGCACATCACTGCGGGCGGACAGCGGGATGGGCTTGGTCCAGTTCCAGAATTTGTCGCTGCCACGCTGATCCCACGCACCCTGCTGCATGATGCCGTCTCCGGAAGAAATGTTGCCGCCGAGCGTGGGCACCGGGTTCTTGGGGTCAAAAGCATAGGTCACGGATGCGCGCTCATCCTTGGGTTTTGCATCGTTCAGCAGGCCTTCGGCATGCAGATAGAACGGGGTGGGTTTCATTCGCGCCAGAGGCCATTCGTTTTCATCACGCCATTGTCCGCCGTGATTGAGCAGACCGTCCTTGGTCTTGCTGCCATCTCCGGTGCCCATGACGAAGATGCGCACTTTTTTGGCGAAGGGAGCGGCCTTGCCGACGCTGTTGTCGATGCCCTTCATCCAGTGATCAAACCACTCCTTGCGCCAAGCAAGCTGATCCTCAATGGCGGCGTCTTTGCCGAACTCCACCTGCCCATGCGCTGATTTGTTTTGCGCGCCGTGAATCCATGGGCCCATGATGAGATAGACATCGCTCTTGAGCGTCTTCGACAGCGCCTGAAAATTCGCCGAGGTGTTGCCGGCCCATGAGTCATACCAGCCGCCGACCAAATAGACCGGCATGTCTTTGTAGCGCGAGGGATCAGCCAAAATATTGTTTTGCCGCCAGAAGGCATCATCCTTGCCGTGGCGCATGGCCTGGATGAGCCAGTCCTCATATTCAGGGGCGAGCTTCAGAGGCGTTGAGCCGGGGCGCAACGGCAGCAGGGAGAGGTAATCCCAGCGATGGTCCGCCATTTCCTTGAGCTCGTTCTGAGTCGCAGGATCAAGCGCCGCATTGCTGCCCTTGCCGGCATTGAGCATGATCCAGTTCCAGAAGCGCATCTCAAACGCACCCGCATTGCGCATGCTCTGCCGTCCCATGTTTGACACAGCATCCACCGGGATGACGGTGGTGAGCTGCGGCACTTTTTCCATGGCCATCGCGTGTTGAGTACCGCCGACATACGAGGTGCCCACCATGCCGATCTTGCCATTTGCCCAAGGCTGTGCGGCGATCCATGCGGCGCAGTCGGCACCATCCACGCCATCATCGGTCATCCAGTGCCAGACGCCCTCGCTGGCATAGCGCCCACGAGTATCCTGTGCCACAAACGCATAGCCGTGCGCCGCAAAGTACTCACCGAAACTTTTCGCGCCGTCCTTGTTGTAAGGCAGACGCGTGAGGATGACAGGCAGCTTTTCGGCGCTGCCCGCAGGCAGGTAAACATCCGTGGCGAGCTTCACGCCATCGCGCATCGCCACCATGACGTTCTTTTCGACCTTAACGCCCGCTTCCTGGGCATGGAGCAACGAAGCAGCCAGCAGGACCGCCATGAATACAGGACGATGGATCATGATCTTACTCCGCGAGAAGTTTGGTCACCTGTGCTTCCAGACCGCCGCGTGCATTGGTGCTCACCACCATGCCCTTCTTATTGAGCAGCCACATGGCAGGGATCGAATTGATGCCGTATTTGGAGGAGATCTCGTTCTGCCAGCCTTTGCCGTCAAAGTACTGCGGCCATTCCATGCCTTTCTCCTTCACAAAGGCCTCCAGTTCGGCCTTATCGCTGTCGAGCGAGATGCCCACAATTTCAAAGCCCTTCGGGTGCAGTTCCTTGTAGGCCTTGAGCACGTTCGGCAGTTCGGCCACGCAAGGTCCGCACCAGGTGGCCCAGAAGTCGATGAGCACCACCTTGCCCTGAAGTTTTGACACATCCACTTCACGGCCGTCCACGGCGGTGAATTTCAATTCAAGCGGATTGGTCTTCAGGTCGGCGGCCGCCTTGACACTCTTGATCTTGCCTTCCACCACCTTGTTCATCTTTTCAGCGGGATAATCTTTCAGATGCTTCTCCGCTTTCGCCAGCCATGCGCCTGAGTCCCCTTCAGAGCTTTCGGCGGCGTCGGCTGCCTCCATGACGCTCATCAAGCTGGCCTGTGATTTGGTTGCAGGTTTGGCATCTGCGGCGTTGAGAATGTCTTCAAGACTGACGGCTTTCTTTTCAGGAGCCGGGACCCCTGCGACTTCACGTGCACGACCGACCATCATCTCAAACAAGGCGGCATCCCAGCGGGAGGGATTTTCCGGCGCGACCTTCATGGCCGCCGCATGAGCGGAATCGAACTCTGTCAGTCCCTTTTTCAACAGTGCGATCGCTTCATCCCGCGATTGCGGTTTGTCCTTCGGATTTTTGAGATTTTCGACAATATCATCCACCTTTTGCCATTCAGCATCGCCATTGGCAGCATGAAGGAATGAAGAAACGGCCAGGACCAAAGTCGTGACCCCGATGCAGAGAAGGCGATGCGCGTTCATATCTAAACCTAAACGGGAGACCGCCGCCTCACCAATCTTTTCACGCGAAGATTTCCATCACGGCTTCCCCTCTCAACTCCTGTCACGCATCGCCAGGATAACACTTCTCTCAATCTGAACGACTGCCTCCAAGGCAAGATTCAGAAGGTGGCAAGGCGAATGACTCCGATGAATGCGGCACGTGCCATCATCATGTTATTCAGCCAGCAGTTTCTTCACCTTCTCCTCCAGCCCCTCAAAGGCGGTCATGCTCACGACCACGCCCTTCTTGTTCAGCAGCCACATCGTGGGGATGGATTCGAGATTGAACTTGAGGAAAAGTTCGTTCTCCGGGCCTTTGCCATCGAAGTACTGAGGCCATTCGACGCCTTTGTCCTTCAGGAAGGCCTCCAGTTCCGCTTTGTCGGCATCAAGCGAAACACCGATGACCTCAAATCCCTTCGCATGCTGTTCTTTGTAGATCTTCAGAACTGTCGGCAGTTCTTCGACGCAGGGCCCGCACCAGGTGGCCCAGAAGTCAATGAGGACGACCTTGCCCTGAAGCTTGCTCACATCCACCACACGACCATCCACGGCTGTGAACTTCAGTCCCAGAGGCTGAGTCTTGAGATTCACCTCCTGCAGCTTGACCTCCACCATCTTGTTGAGCTTTTCCCCCGGGAAAGCCTTCAGGTGCTTCTCCGCCAAGGCGACCCAGGCAGCAGCATCGCCCCCGGGAGCGACCGCTGAGTCAGACGCGAGCATGACCTGCGTCAGGCTGGCCTGTGATCTCGTCTCGGGCTTTGCATCCGCTGCTTTGACGATGTCGTCCAGGCTGATGGCTTCCTTCTCAGGCGCAGGGACGCCGGCAAGCTCACGCACATGCCCGAGCATCGCGGCAAAGAGCGCCACATCCCAGCGGGCAGGATTGGTGGGTGCAGACTTCATGGCGGCGGCATAAGTCGCATCAAACTCCGTCAGGCTGTGCTTCAGCATCATGCGCGCCGTTTCGCTCGTCTGGGGATTCTCCTTGGGGTTCCGGATGCCTTCAATGATGTCGTTGACCTTCTTCCACTCGTCATCGCCATCGGCGGCACGAATGGATGAGGAAACAGCCAGGACGAGAGTCGTGACACCGAGGCAGAAAAGGCGGAGAGCGTTCATGAAGAAGGGAGAGCCTAAACGGACGAAATCCGCGCCACCAATCTTTTTAAGCGAAGATTTCCGTCACGGCTTTTCCTTTACCATCTTCCGTCACGTAGAAGGGGCGGCCTTCGATTTCGAATTCCGTCTTCGGACTGATGCCCATGGCCGTCATGATAGTGGCATGCAGGTCCATGACACTGACCGGATTTTTGGTGGCAATGAGAGGGCGTTCATCGGCGGTTTCGCCATAAAGATGGCCTTTCTTCACGCCGCCGCCAAACATCACCACGCTGGTGCCGCCGGTAAAATGGCGGTGCAGGCCGTAGTGCTTCATCTCGCTGAGAGTATCGACTTTGAAGGTGGTCTGGTCGTTTGCCGTGGAACCGGGCTTGCCTTCCATGAGCGCATCGCGGCTGAACTCGCTGGCGATGACGATAAGCGTGCGATCCAGCAGGCCCTTCGCCTCCAGATCACGCACAAGCTGCGAGATGGGCAGGTCGATTTCCTTGTGCATGGCCTCCACTGTGGTGTGACCGTCTTTATGCGTGTCCCATTGGAAGAAGGGCACGTACTCGGTGGTCACCTCGACGAAGCGTGTGCCCGCCTCGACCAATCGGCGAGCGAGCAGGCAGCCACGGCCAAAGCGACCGGTGTCATACTTGGCGTAGCTCTCCTTGGGCTCCAGGGTGATATCGAAGGCTTCGCGCTCCTTGGCGCTGAGCAGGCGGTAGGCATTGTCCATGCTGCGCAGCATGGACTCCTGCTGATAGTCGCTCATGAACTCACGCTGCGGGCTTTGATCGACCAGTTTGCGGAAAAGGCGGTCGCGATTGGCAAAACGATTCGCGTCCATGCCCTTCGGTGGCTTCACGGACTGCGCGGCCTCTTCAGGAAAGGGCAGGTTCATGGGGCCAAACTCGCTGCCGAAAAATCCGGCGGTGGTGAAGGCCTTCAGCTCTTCGCTTTCGCCCACGCCCTCGAGCCGCTGGCCGATGTTGATGAACGCGGGCATCACGGCATTGCGCGGGCCGAGCACCTTGGCCATCCAGGAGCCGATGTGCGGGCATGCCACTGTCTGCGGCGGCACATAGCCGGTGTGCCAGTGATACTGGTGCCGCGAGTGCAAAATGCTGCCGAGGTCGGGCTGCACCGCACTGCGAATCAGCGTGGCGCGGTCCATCACCTGCGCGATGTTTTCCAGCCCCTGGCAAATTTTGATGCCATCCACGTTGGTGTTGATCGCGGGGAAGGTGCTGAGCATACGCTTGACCTCCAGGCCCTTCTCAAAGGGCAGGTAGCCTTTCGGATCGAACGTGTCTGGAGCTGCCATGCCGCCGGCCATCCAGAGGAGGATGCAGGCGTCGGCCTTTGCCGGAGGGTGAGTCACCTTCTCGCCGGTTTTTGCCCAGATGGCCTTCGGTGCGCCGGTCATCCATGCCGCGGTGCTGGCAGCCGCGAGTTTCTTGAGGAAATCGCGGCGTATGAGGTGCTCGGGGAGGGTGGGATCAATGTCGTGCATGACAGTACTCAAACGCTGCGACAAGCGCTTCGCTGACGTAATTTTCTGCCTCCTCTGCCATCTCGGAACAATGCCCCCAAGATTCCATGATTGACGGGCGTCTAGCTATCGCCATCTCCATACTTGTGCTGATCAGTCTCCACCATCTGCTGTTTGTGCTTCTGCCCGTCGCTATGGCGGTGCGCCTGTACGTCAAACCACGACCGGCCGCGCATGACGTGGCGAATGGAATCGCGCGCTTCTGCCTGGGAATCGGCAAGTGGGTGCTGCTGGTCGATCCGCTGTGGCATCTCGCGACGATGACATTCCGGGGCGGACCGGAAAGCCTGGGCACCAGCGTGGCGTGGATGGGATTTCTGGGGCTGCTGCTCAGCCTGCATTTTGCCTGCACCGCCGCTGGTGATGTGATAGCGGGACTGGGCGGCATGTTTGGATTCAAGGTGGCGGAGCCGGTGCAGGAGGTGCTGACGCTGCGACGATTCACGCAGGGAAACTGGCTGCGGCTGATTGTGCTCCTGCTGGTCATCACCGTGATCGGGGCGCTGGTGCAAACGGCTTCGTTAGGCGACACCTGGCTGCACCTGAAGGCTCTGTTCGCACCTCCGACGCGGACGATCCCCACATTGATTCAGCAGGCGCGTGTGCGGACGGATTTTCATGTGCTCACGATTTTTGCGGCGCTGGTCTGCCTCATCGGCCTGCCGCATTCACGCGATTTTCTGCGTGAGCCGGCGCCATGGAAGGCGACGATCTGTCTTCTCATTTTCACCTTTGCCGTGGCGATGCTTTGGACGCATGCCGCCCCCATGTCATGAAACCGACGCTTCCCCGAATTGACCCTGCGAAGCGGACCGTGGTGCCGCCCGAGCCGGAACTGAGCCCCAAGGCGGCGCGAAACATCATCCGTGTGTTTGCCTTGCTGCTGGCGGTGCCGCTGCTGTTTGAAGCTGCGTCATGGTTCACGTCTTCCAAAACCAATCTGGCGGCGGCCACGGTGCGCAGCGGATTGCAATGGCTGCTGATGCATGGTCTGAATGAAGGTAACAAAAACGTGTATCTCGGACGCGAAGGCTGGCTCTTTGACCAGAGTGAACTCGACCGCCTGGCACATGCCAGACGCCCTGCCAACGACCTGCAGTCCGGTTTGATCAAGCTGGCGTCACAGCTGAAGGCTCAGGATACGACACTGCTGGTGATCACGATTCCAGACCGTGCCACGATGTACCCGGAACAAATCCGGCCAGGTCGTTATCTGGACGTGGTACGGTTGAAAGGTGAGGCGGGCCGACTGGCTGATTTGAAAGCGGCGGGCGTCAATGTGCTGGACATGACCGAGCCTCTTTGGGAATTTCGTGACAGGCAGCCGGTGTTCTTTTCGCATGACAGTCACTGGACCCCGGAGGCCATGAAGGCGGTGGCCCTGGCGGTGTACAAGCATGTGCATGAAAAGCTGCCACGTCTGAGCAGCCCGGAGACGCCCGTGATCAATGCCAAAATTCTTGATCGCACCGACCCCGGTGATCTGGCGCGCCGACTCGATCCGCTGCATGCCGCCAAGCTGCTGGGTGAAGAAGAGGCGAACCTGGTTTCCATCCAAGGCTTCCCACCGAGCGACAAATCCCCCATCGTGCTGCACGGCGGTGAATTGATGCGTGTGTACGATGATGCGCAGCTCAGCTTTGGCGGGGGCGGTCAGGCGCCGGAGGCTGGTTTTGCCACTCAGCTTGCCACTTTGCTGGGGCGCCCACTGGACGTCCGGGGTATGCTGGTGCCGGGAGAAAGCTACGAAGACAAGAAGCTGGTCATCATTTTGTTGCCGATGGCGGAACTGGTGCCGTAAGTTTGGCGAACCCATGCTGCGACTTCTCCTTCATTTCTTTTTCGGCGGCGTCTTTGTTTATGCGGGGATTCTGAAGGTGGCGGATCCGATGTCCTTTCTCGATGACATCCGCAGCTTCGATCTGCTGGGAGATCCCTGGGCCGCATGGCTGGCCATGGGGCTGCCGTGGCTGGAAATCTTTGCGGGACTGGCGGTCATGAGCGGACTGCTGCGTTCCGGCGGGCTGCTGATCTTGAATGAATCACTGGTGATTTTTCTGGCGGCCATCAGCATCTCATGGTGGCGCGGCATCGACATCCGCTGCGGCTGCTTCGGCCACGCGGACGCCACCTCCAATTACCGCGACCTCATCCTGCGCGATGTGCTGCTGCTGCTCGCAGGGATCGTACTCGCATGGCATGGGAAGCCGAAAGCAAAAGCATGAGCGCTGAATTGAAATACCACTTCGCCTCGGACAACACGTCCGGCATTTGCCCCGAAGCCTGGCAGGGGCTGGAAGAGGCCAACGCAGGCTATCAACCCAGTTATGGGGCCGACTCGACCACTGCGGAGGCCTGCGAAATGTTCCGGCGCTTTTTCGAAACGGACTGCGATGTGTACTTTGTCTTCAACGGCACGGCGGCGAACTCGCTCTCGCTCGCCACGCTGTGCCAGAGCTACCACAGCATCATCACCGCGCAGGAGGCTCATGTGGAGACGGACGAATGCGGTGCCCCGGAGTTTTTCAGCCACGGCTCGAAGATCCTGCTGGCCCGCAGCCCTTTGGGTAAGCTCGACCCCGCTGATGTCGTTCGTCTGGCGACAAGCCGCAGCGACGTGCATTTTCCGAAGCCACGGGCCCTGAGCATCAGCCAGAGCACGGAACTGGGCACGGTGTACCGTCCCGGTGAGGTCAAGGGCCTGGGCGCAGTCGCGAAACAGCATGGCCTGTCGATTCACATGGATGGTGCGCGGTTTTTCAATGCGCTGACCGGATTGAATTGCGCGCCCGCTGACATCACCTGGCGAGCCGGGGTGGACGTGCTGTGCTGCGGCGGCACGAAGCTTGGCATGGCGGTGACGGAAGCCGTGGTGTTTTTCAACAAGGAGCTGTCCCAGGAGTTTGCCTACCGCTGCAAGCAGGCGGGGCAGCTTTGCTCCAAGATGCGCTTCATCTCGGCGCAGTGGCTGCGCATTTTGAGTGATGAAACCTGGCGCAGGCATGCGCAAAACGGCAACACCCTGGCCAGACGCCTCTCAGATGCACTCGGCCATCTGCCGGGTGTACAGATTCTCTACCCGGTGGATGCCAATGCCGTGTTTGCCAAGCTGCCGGACCGGATGAAGGAGGGCCTCAAGGAGCGGGGCTGGGTTTTCTACAGCTTCATCGGTGGAGGATCACGCCTGATGTGCTCATGGCGTACCACGGAGGCGGATGTGGATGCCTTCGTCGCGGATGCGGCGGCTTTCGTGTGAGCCGTCTTACACGCCTTCTGGTGCAGCATCAGCCGCCGCAGCTTCTTCCGCCACGGTGGAAAGGCGCTTGAAGTGCAGCTGCAAAACACGCCTGAGGTCCGCCTTGGTGGTGGTCACCTCATACTCTTCAATGACCACTTTTTCGCCCACCTTGGGGAGATGGCCGAGGAGGTGCGTGACGTATCCGCCGATGGTGGTGACTTCGTCGCTGTCGAGATCAATGCCGGTCTGATCGGCCAATTCGTAGAGGTTGTAGGTGCCTTCGACGGTGAATTCGTTGTCGTTGATGCGGCGAAACTCGCTGACTTCATGGTCGAATTCGTCCTGAATATCGCCCACGATTTCCTCCAGCACGTTGTCCAGCGTCACAATGCCGACGGCACCGCCGAATTCATCCACGGCAAGGGCCACGTGAACGTGTTTGTCGAGGAAGAAGCGCAGCAGCTTGTCGATGGGCATCATCTCCGGCACCATCTGCAGCTCGCGTTTGATCTTGCGCAGATCCGGCTGCGGTTTGCCGATAAGACTGAGCAGATCTTTGATATGAATGGTGCCGATGGCGTGGTCGAGATGCCCTTCCACAAGCGGATAGCGCGTGTGCTTGGAATCGATGGCGATCTTGAGATTGGCCTCAAAGGTTTCATCCGCATCGAGCGAGACGACCTGATTGCGCGGCGTCATCACATCACGCACGCAGCGGTCATTGAGGGCGAGGGCATTGAGAAGGATGTCCTTCTCGGTTTCGGTCACTTCCTTGGATTTCTGGCTTTCGGCCACAATGTGGCGCAGCTCTTCTTCAGAGTGGGCGATCTCGTGCTCGGAAACGGCCGTGATGCCCAGGAAGCGGAGGACGAGGTTGGTGCTGGCGCTGAGAATCCAGATGGCCGGCTTCAGCAGGATGTAAAACAGGTGCAGCGGGCGCGCGATCAGCAGCGCGGTTTGCATTGATTTGCGGATGGCGACCACCTTCGGCGTCTGCTCGCCAAGCACGACGTGCAGGAAGGTGACGATGGCATAGGCGATGCCGATGGACGTCCAGCGGATCACCGTCTCGTTGACGATGCCCATTTTAAACAGCATCGGCTGCACGACGACAGCGACAAACGGCTCGCCAAAAATCCCCAGCGCGATGCTGGTCAGTGTGATGCCCAGCTGCCCGGCGGAGAGGTAGGCGTCCAGGTTGCGCGTCACGGTCTGCGCGAATTTGGCACCGCGCATGCCGTCTTCGATGGCGGCCGTGAGCTGGCTGTCCCTGACTTTGACGATGGCAAACTCAGCCGCGACAAAGAAAGCGTTGAGCAGTACGATGATCAGCACAATCACAGCCTGCCAGAAGACTTCACCCGCAGTGAAACTCCACTCGCGAACGAGTTCGGCAGAAGCATTGGCGAGCAAAGGAGTCATGGAGCGGCGCGATCAGGCGTTCACAGCTTCTCGTAATTTCCATCGCATCGTTTTTCGAGGATGGTGAAGCCGGCGGCCTTGGCGTCGGAAACGGAGAGGGTTTTGGTGATCTTCGGCGTGTTAAAACCGGAAATGAGTTTTTTGACCGGCTGCCTGCAAAGAGGGCACGCGTCCAGCGCAGGCCTGCTGAGCGGACGGCGCAGGTCAAAGCCTCTGCGGCAAGCAGGGCATCCCTTTTCAGGGTCGTCAGCGATGTAGGAGTAGGTAGGCATCAGAGAAGAACGCACCGCCTCCCCCATGCAGCCAGAAAAATTTCCGGCTGCAAGTTCGGACGGAATTCTACCAGCTGGACTTCGTCACCCCGGGGATCATCCCTTGGGAAGCGAGTTCGCGGAAGGTCATACGGGACATCTGGAAGCGGCGAATGAACGCGCGACGACGACCGGAAACGCGGCAGCGGTTGATGAGACGTGTCGGGCTTGCATCACGTGGAAGCATGGAGAGGCCGACGAAGTCGCCTTTCTCCTTGAGTTCTGCACGGAGTTTAGCGTACTTTTCGACGGTTTTACGTTTGCGCTTGTCGCGCTCGAGCCAGCATGTTTTTGCCATAGGGGCGCGGAGTCTGCCCCAAAGCGCTCCATTCGCAAGAAAAAATTTCTACTAGCGAACGCTCTATTTCACGCTAAATGCCCAATCACTATGGTCATCTTTACTGGAATGTGTCTTGCAGCCGGTCTGCTTTTCTGCGGCGTTATCGCTTTCACCTACCTGGTGAAGGGCTGAAACCAGCCCTTTTCGAAGCCTGTTACTGGTAGAGAAAAGTCGTCAGCGGACTGGTGGCTGAAGCCTCTCCCGCGCCTTCGCTCAGGCCGATTTCAAAGGCGCTGCGCCCGGCTTCCACAGCCATTTTGAAGGCTTGTGCCATCCGAACGGGGTCAGCAGCCACGGCAATGGCAGTGTTCACCAGAACGGCATCCGCCCCCATTTCAAAGGCCTCGGCGGCGTGGCTGGGAGCCCCAATTCCGGCATCCACCACCACCGGCACCGTGGCCTGGGTGATGATGATTTCGATCATACGACGCGTCACGATGCCCTGATGCGAACCGATGGGCGAACCCAGTGGCATGACCGTGGCCGTGCCCACATCCTGCAAGCGGCGGGCCAAAACGGGGTCGGCATTGATGTAGGGGAGGACAATGAACCCTTCCTTCACGAGAATTTCAGCCGCCTTGAGCGTTTCGATCGGATCTGGCAGCAGGTAGCGTGGGTCCGGATGGATCTCCAGCTTCACCCAGTTGGGCAGCCCCGCGGCCACGGCCAGGCGGGCCAGGCGCACAGCCTCCTCCGCATTCATCGCCCCGCTGGTGTTTGGCAACAGCAGGACGTTCTTGGGGATGAAATCGAGGATGTTGGCAAAGGGATCCCCCTTGCCGGTCAAATCCGCCCGGCGCAGCGCCACGGTGACGATTTCCGTCTCCGAGGCCACGATGGCATCCCGCATCAGCTCACCGCTGGCGAATTTGCCCGTCCCCATCATGAGGCGGGAGTTGAACTGACGATTGGCGATGGTGAGGGGCAGATTTGGCACAGGAAGTGAGAGATGCACCCAATCTCGCCTCACGCAAGCATCACCCGCTGCAGCAGCTCACCTGTCGCAGGTTCAATTTCAGTCTTATTTGCGAGATCAACCGTGACTCTCATGGCCGGGCGGCTCTGCGGGCCCGGAGTCGGCTTGCGACTTCCTCCAAGGGTATGGCGCTGCTTTCGCCTCGTTCCAGAGCTGCTTTGCGTTTTTCAAGCAGCTCCCACGGCCAAGGGATGGCCTCCCATTGGCCGCTTTCGCCTTCTACACGAAGAACCTCGTCCAGCAGCAAGCGATCCTCCCTCGAGAGCTCGTCGATGCGGCCTTTGATCTCGGCGACCGGGGCTGGAAGCGTGGCTGTCATGCAGGGAGGATAGTTTCTGAATCGCTAAAATCAACTCAGCATCACCCGCTGCAGCAGCTCACCAGTCGGTGTCTGGATGCCGATGTAGAAGTCGCCAAATTCGCCGTATTGGGTGGTGACTTCATCAAAGCGCATTTCATAGACGATGCTTTTGATCTGGAACATGTCGTGCGCGAAGAGCGTCACACCCCACTCGTGGCTGTCGAGGCCGGTGGAGCCGGAGATGAGCTGGCGCACCTTGCCGGCGTATTTGCGGCCCGTCTTGGCGTGGCCGCCCATGAGTTCACGACGCTTGGCAAAATCGTTGGCATACCAGTTTGCGCCCACGCTGCGGCGCTTGCTCATCGGGTAGAAACAGAAGACCTGCCAGTCGGGCATGTTCGGGTAGAGGCGGTCGTTGAAGTACTTCGTCATGTGGCCCTTCCATTCCGCCACACGCTTGTCGAAGGCCTCCGTGCCGGGAGTCAGGTTTTCCGCCTTCTCGATCTGCGCCTTGAACTCTTCTTCGCTCTGTGAGTACTCGGTCCACTCCGTCATGGAAAGATAGCTGTAGGCAGGCGTCAGCACATCAGGGCCCAGAGCCAGAGTGATCTGCTTTTCAAAGCGCTGTGAGTCGTGCAAATCCGGCGTGATCAGCATGAAGCCCAGCTCCGACTTGGGCGACACCATGGCAAACGCGAGCAACTGCGTGCCGGGATGCTTGCGAATGGCCTCAATCGTGCGTGTGAAGTTCTCACGCCGCTCCTGGCGCTCTTCCGGCATCAGCGCCGCCCAGTAGCCGTGATCAATGGTAAAAAACAGGTGCTGCACGACCCAGCCCTCCTCGGAAATCAGCGGTTTGGATTCAGCAGGGCCGTTGGACGTGGGGAAAGAGGTCGGAATGAGCATGGGGTTGATTGGAGGTTGTCAGTCACATACGCCGGAATTCGGGCGGCTCAACGGACGATCATTGGCTTTTGCTGTGCTTTATCGGTTCTTCCACAGCTTCAATCAGGATGGATCTCCAGCCTCCGGAGCATGGCCGCGAACCGGGGGCTTCCGCGCAGGATGGACGCCAGTCCAGCCAGCCAGAGCGCCAGCCCGAGAATCCAAGGCAGATCAGGATGTGAAGGAGGTGGTTGAATAATCGTGTGCCTGCCCTCAAACCAATGAACAGGTGCCACGATGATTTTTGAAAACATCGCAAACCCATCCGAGCTGCCGAATCCCATGCCGAATCCAACTAAATAGGTCAATACCGGAGGAATCCAGGAACGCGGCATGAGGCAGGCTAAAATGACCGGAAACACAGAGCAGTAGCCGCCCCTCAGTAAAACCGTGGCGAGATCGAGCTCCCGTCCTCCCATCCCATTTCCCCAGAGTCCAAGAAGAAACCCAATGAGGCAGGCGGGAATACCTCCCACCACGAGCGCCACAAATTGGCGCTCATGCCAGGCAAGTTCACGCATGGGATTCATGAGAGTGGCGTTCTTCACAGCTGTGGCTAGCTTGGCATGACATGAAAAATTCGTCGAGACTGTTTCTGCTACTTTTTGCCCTGAACGTCTGCTCTGCGCAGGAGGCGTTTGACCGGCTGACCTTTCATGCGGCGCCGAAGCCGCTGGCGGCAGAAGCGAAGACGAGCGACTGGCCGCGCGTGCTCGGCCCCACGAATGATGCCCACTCTCCTGAAACCCATCTGCTCAAGACCTGGGGCCAGAACGACCCGAAGCCAGTGTGGGAAGTTCAGATGGGTGAGGCCTACAACTCACCCGCCATCAGCGGCGACTTCTGTGTGATCTTCCATGCCCTGGAAGGCAAGGAAACCATCGAGTGCCTGCATCGTGAAACAGGGAAGCGGTTCTGGTCGCAGGATTACCCGATCTCGTACCAGGATCGCTATGGCTTCGGCAATGGACCGCGTGGCAGCCCGGTGATTGCCAATGGCATCGTCGTGACTTTCGGCGTGACTGCCGAGTTGCGCGCGTTCGATTTAAAAACCGGCAAGGCATTGTGGCAGCATGATCTGCGCAAAGAATACAACGTGCCTCAGGATTTCTTCGGAGCGGGCGGCACGCCGCTGATTCTCGACGGGCGCGTGATCGTGAATGTCGGCGGCAAAAAAGCCCTGATCGAAGACAACGAAGGAATGCGCGACCGTAAAACGAAGCTCGCGGAAGCAGGCGTGAGTGTGGCGGCCTTCGATTTGCAGAGCGGCAAGGTCGTGTGGATTGTCGAGGACTCCTGGGGCGCGAGCTATGCGTCTCCCGTTCCCGTCAAGCTGCATGGACAGACGAAGGTGCTCATCTATGCCGGTGGCGAGAGCGACCCGGCCACGGGCGGCCTCATGTGCATTGATCCCGCAAGCGGCAAACTGCATTCGAAATTTCCATGGCGCAGTGAGGACTACATCCAGGCCATTGGGACTTCCCCCGTCGTCATTCCGGAGAAAAACCGCGCCTTCATCACCACCGCGTACCCGAAGGGCCGGCCGCTCGGCGGTGCGATGGTGGAGTATGACGCGGAGTTCCAAGTGAAGGAGGTCTGGCAGTCGAAAAAGCTCGGCGTCCACTGGATGAACCCGGTGTATCACGACGGTCATCTCTATGCGATTGACGGCGAGACAGAGCCCAAGTCGCGCCTTGTCTGCGTAAATGCGGATACCGGTGCGGAAGTATGGGAACAGCACATCGAGTGGGAAGATGCTGAGTTTAGCAAGCTGACCGGACGTGCCAATCCCACCCGCCTCAGCATCCTGCGTGCGAGTTTGCTGAAAGCCGATGGTGCCTTCCTTTGCCTCGGCGAAACTGGTTCGCTGCACTGGCTCGATCTGAGTCCGGCCGGGGCCAAAGTGCTGGCTCAAACCCAGCCGTTTTATGCGCTCAACACCTGGAGCCTGCCCGCGCTGAGTCACGGCCTGCTCTATATACGCCAACAGTCGCAGGATCTGCTGCATAAGTCAGGCCAACGGGTAATGGCCCTGGATTTGAGAGGTAAGTAAACCGTGTCCATACATGGACATGAGTCAGAGGCAAGGCACCGCTTACTGAGGAAAGCCGGGCTTCTGTAGCGAACTCTAACAAAATAAGTAGAGGCTGACACTACTCCGGTTTCAGCCGGCCTTGTTGAAAACATTTGAGTGCCATGCACCCGATGTTTTTCATCATCTTTAAATTCCTGCAAATGAGCAACTTGAAACGCGCATGTCAAAGCGCGTCAGGTGATGATCGGGCACTCTAAAAACAGCACCCCATCAATGATGGAGACATCTGTTGCTGCGGAGACCGGTTGTGCCCTAGCCAGCGCATATTGAGAAATGGCACGTCAAATGCTAGTGCTCTTGGATACCTGTTACAAACATCACATCAGATTCCAAAGTCATCAAATGCTGATGACAAAAGTCCGATGAAACCTAATGAAATCCCCATGAGCTCATATGCATACATCATCGCAAGATGTGCCGGATCGAAAGCAGTCATCTGCCTTTCGCTACTTCTGTTATTGAATTCCTGCAACGAAAGTGCCACCGCAACCGGTCATGAGGTTAAAAGAACCTTTCCTGTCACTTCCGCCGTGGTGATGGATGTGCCGAATGGCCAGGAGTACGTCGCAAGCATTCAGAACTCCAACTTCATTGAACTGGAAGCACGGGTAAGCGGCCGCCTCGAAAAAATCTCTGTCGACGAAGGCCAGCGGGTCACTGCAGGACAGCTGCTATTCACCATCAGCAGTCATTCCTATCAAGAGGAGGTGAAGCGGGCCAATGCCCGGCTCAAAAGCGCCCAGGCGGAGGCCAAGATGGCGGAGATAGATCTGCAGAACAATCAACTGCTGCTGCAGAAGAAAATCATCGCCACTTCAGAGTTGGAAATGGCCCAGGCAAGGCTGGATTCGGCCATGGCCAAAGTGGACGAGGCGAAAACCACGGTCGCCGATGCCGAGCGCAGACTCTCTTATGCCGAAGTGCGCGCGCCGTTTGACGGCATCATCAACCGGATCCGCAACAAAACCGGCAGCCTCGTGGCAGAAGGGGATCTGCTCACATCCATTTCCAATGACGGAGATGTTTACGCCTATTTCAATGTGTCCGAGCGTGAGTATCTGGAGCTGGCCAGGCGCAAGGACCTCGGTGTGCAGGGCAGTGTGGCGCTGGAGCTGGCCAACGGAGAAATCCATCCTTTCAAAGGCCGGATTGAAACCTGGGAAAGCGTGATTTCCAAAAGCACCGGAAACATCGCCTTCCGGGCCAGCTTCCCAAATCCCAACCATCTCCTCAAGCATGGTTCCAGCGGCAAGGTGATTGTGCAGTCGGAGCTGAAGAACGCCCTCGTAATACCGCAGAAATGCACCTTTGAAGTTCAGCATAAAACCTGCGTGTACATGCTCAACGCAGACAACAGCATTCAGCTGAGAAGCATCGACACGAAGCTGCGCCTGCCAAACCACTATGTGATCGACTCCGGCCTCCTGCCGACCGACCGCATCATCTTTGAAGGCATCCAGGTGGTGAAAGAAGGCGATGTGATAGCTCCTGACTTCAAAGCCCTGGCAGACGTCGCCCCGTTCTGATGCTGCCAGACTACCGGACAGCCAACAATAAACTGGTGGGGGATGCCGCCGTCAGACCTGACGGTCTCAGGCCTCTATCCCCATGCACCCAACCGATGAATCAAACGCTGAATGATTAACGAGTTCATCCGCAGACCCGTGCTGTCGATGGTCATTTCCATCATCATCACCTTCCTGGGTCTGCTGGCTTTGTATCAACTGCCCATCACCCAGTTTCCCAGCATCGCTCCGCCGGAGGTCAATGTGACGGTGGAGTACATCGGTGCCAATGCGGAGACGCTGACGAAGGCCGCCATCGTCCCGCTGGAGCGGTCGATCAACGGCGTACCTGGCATGAAGTACATGTCCTCGCGGGCGGCCAATGACGGCGTCGGCGTCATTTCAATCGTCTTTGAAGCAGGCACTGACCCTGATGTGGCGGCGGTGAATGTGCAAAACCGCGTGAACAAAATGATGGGCGAGCTGCCCGAGGAAGTCATCAAGGCCGGGGTCCAGATCGCCAAGGAGGAGAAGGCCATGCTGATGTACCTCGACGTCACCAGCACGAATCCTGAACTCGATGAGATGTTTTTGTACAACTTTGCCGACATCAACATCCTCACCGAGCTCAAGCGAATTGAGGGCGTCGGTTTTGCGAAGATCATCGGCGTCAAGGAATACTCCATGCGGATCTGGCTCAAACCGGACAAAATGCTGACCTACAACATTTCGACGGAGGACGTGCTGCTCGCCTTGAAAGAGCAGAATGTGGAGGCCGCTCCAGGGAAGGTGGGGGAAAGCTCGGACAAGACCGAGCCGCACCTGCAGTACGTGGTGCGTTATGCAGGCAAATACCAGAACCAGGAAGATTATGAAAAGATCCCCATCCGCTCCAATGACGAGGGCCAGGTGCTGCGCATCAAGGATGTCGCCGAGGTCGAATTCAGCACCCTTTACTTCGATGTGGAGACCCGGTTCAATGGCAGGCCCACGGCCGCCATTCTTCTCAAGCAGCTCCCCGGCTCCAATGCCAACGAAGTCATCGCCAGCATCAAACAGCGCATGGCGGAAATCAAGGAGGACACTTTTCTCCAGGGCATGGACTATGACATCAGCTACGATGTCTCCCGTTTCCTTGATGCCTCGCTGCATGAGGTGGTGCGCACGCTCGCAGAGGCCTTCCTGCTGGTTTCCTTGGTGACGTTTGTCTTCCTGCAGGACTGGCGCTCCACGCTGATCCCGGTCATTGCGGTCCCGGTGTCATTGGTCGGCACCTTCTTTTTCATGCAGCTGCTGGGCTTCTCGCTGAACCTGATCACGCTGCTGGCACTGGTGCTCGCAATCGGCATCGTGGTGGACGGAGCCATCGTGGTGGTGGAGGCGGTCCATGCGAAGATGGAAAGCACCGGCGCAGGCCCGCGCCAGGCCACCGAGGAGGCCATGGGAGAAATCGGCGGTGCCATCATCGCCATCACGCTCGTGATGGCCGCCGTCTTTGTTCCCGCGTCCTTCATGTCCGGCCCCTCGGGCATTTTCTACCAGCAGTTCTCCCTCACGATGGCGATAGCGATCGTGCTGTCAGGCTGCGTCGCGCTCACGCTCACCCCGGCGCTGTGCGCCCTGATGTTGAAAAACATGCATCATGCGCCCAGGAGCAGCAGCCTGCTGAACCGCTTCTTTGGCCACTTCAACCGCAGCTATGACAAAATTTCGGCCACTTACACGCGGTGGATCTCGGCGCTGGCAGGCAGGCGCACGCTGAGCTGGGGCATCCTCCTGGGCTTCTGTGTGGTCATGGTCTTCATGGGCGGCAGACTGCCATCCGGATTCATTCCCAATGAGGATCAGGGCGCGTTTTACGTGGGTGTCACCACTCCGGCCGGCTCCACCCTGGAGCGAACCAAGGCCGTGGTGGATGAGATCCAGAACTGCTGTAAAGGCATCACCTCTATCTCATCAGTCTCCACTCTGGCAGGCGTGAACATCATCACCGATGCCAGCGGCGCAACTTATGGCTCCTGTCTGATCAATCTCACCGGCTGGCATGAGCGAACCGAGTCGGTCAGGGCTGTGATGGACGAACTTCTCCGCAGGACCCATCACATCAAAGATGCCGAGATTGAGCTGTTCTCACCACCCGCCGTGCCGGGATACGGCAACGCAAGCGGCTTCGAACTCCGCCTTCTGGACCGGACTGGAAGCGGCGATTTCAAAAACATGGAAAGCGTGGCCGCAAAGTTCATCGACGATCTGGAGGCACGGCCGGAGATCGCCAATTCCTTCACCAGTTTCGACGCCAGCTTTCCGCAATACCTGCTGCATGTGGACAGCGACATCGCGGCGCAAAAAGGGGTGACGACCAACAATGTGATGAGCACTCTGCAGACCATGCTGGGTGGCAAATACGCCACCAACTTCATCCGCTTTGGCCAGCTCTACAAGGTCATGGTCCAGGTGCTGCCGGAATACCGCGCACGTCCGGAGGACATCCTGAAACTTCACGTCAAAAATGACCTTGGGGAGATGGTCCAGATCAGCACGTTTGTGGAGCTGGAAAAAGTGTACGGGGTGGATCAGGTCACACGCCACAACATGTTCACCTCGGCTGAGATCAACGGGGAGCCTGCAGCCGGGTTCAGCAGCGGCGCGGCCATCCAGGCCATTCAGGAAACGGCCAGGGAAAAACTGCCGAAAGGCTTTGGCATCGACTGGGCCGGCATCACCCGGGATCAGATTCTGGCAGGAAATCAGGCGGTGTTCATCTTCCTGATCTGCCTCGCATTTGTTTATCTCCTGCTATCCGCCCAATACGAAAGCTTTCTGCTGCCAATGCCGGTCATCCTGTCACTGCCCACAGGCCTGCTTGGCGCATTTGTGTTTCTGCTGTGGATGGGTCTTGAAAACAACATCTATGCCCAGGTGTCCATGATCATGCTCATCGGCCTGCTTGGAAAGAACGCGATCCTCGTGGTCGAGTTTGCCATCCAACGGCAGCGTGAGGGCCTCACCCCGCTGCAGGCGGCGGTGGAAAGCGCGACCTCGCGCCTGCGCCCCATCCTGATGACGTCACTTGCCTTCGTCGCCGGTTTGAGCCCCTTGATGATGGCATCGGGCGTCGGCGCGGCTGGCAACAGGACCATCGGCGCCTCGGCGGTGGGCGGCATGATCTTCGGCACCGTGTTTGGCATGCTGATCATTCCGGGCCTCTACGTCATTTTTGCCTCATTCACTTCAAGCCCAAAACCATCCAAGGAACCGGAACATGCGTGAGACCCTGCATCTGAACTGGCCATTCCTGAGCGCCTGCGTTTCGTTCATGACGCTGATGTTCACCAGCTGCGAAGATCTTCGCCGCCATGGCAAAAAAACGGAGCAGGCGCCGGACAAAACCGCCTCATTCACCGGAGTCAGCCAATGGCGGAAACACTTCACCGATCCCCGGTTGCAGTCCCTCACTGAGCAGGCGCTAAACAACAACCGCGATCTGAAAATCGCGCTTCAGCGCATCGAGATGGCGAAGGCTCAAATCACCGCCGCACGCAGCATGCTGTCCCCCAAGGTCTCGGGCGTGGCAGGCGCGGGCATCCAACGCTTTGGCCTCTACACCATGGACGGTGCCGGCAACAGCACCACGCCCATCTATGACGGGCGCATTGTCCCGCGGGATGTCCAGGACTACACAGTCGGTTTGCAGACGAGCTGGGAAATTGATCTCTGGGGAAAACTGCGGAGCAAAAAAGCCTCCGCCTCCGCGCGCCTGCTCGCCAGTGTGGAGGGAAGGAATCTGGTGCAGACGCATTTGATTGCCGACCTGGCCACAGCCTACTACGAGCTGCTGGCGCTGGATGCTGAGATCATCAACATCGATGAGACGATCAAAATCCAGCGTGATGCGCTGGAGACGGTGCAGACCCAGAAGCAGGCCGGTGCCGCCAATGAACTGGCTGTACAACAGTTTGAGGCGCTGTTGTTCAACCTTCAGGGCATGCGACTGGATACGCAGCAGCGGATCGTGGAGCAGGAAGGCATCATCTGCACCCTGCTGGGCGATCCTCAGCGTCCCATCGCCCGCAACAGGACGGCCCTGATGCATGCCCAGCTGCCGCAGCTGTCATCCAGTGTGCCGGCCGACATGCTCAAAAATCGCCCTGACATCCGCCGGGCTGAATTTGAACTGGCGGCTTCAAAAGCGGACGTGAAGGCGGCCAAGGCTGCATTTCTGCCCTCAGTCTCCATCAATGGCGTGCTGGGACTTCAGGCTTTCCAGAGCAACCTCCTGCTCAACGTTCATTCCGCCACCTATTCGGCGCTGGGCGGACTGGTGGCTCCGTTGATCAACCGCAAGGCGATCCAAGCCGAGTTTGATCACGCCAACGCCTCCCAATTGGAAGCACTCAACACCTATCAGCAGTCCATCGTGAACGGCTACGTCGAGGTGCACAACCAGCTCGCCTTCATCCGCATTTTAAAGGATCTTCAGGTGCTGAAGACCAAGGAGGTGCACCTGCTGATTGAGTCCGTCGGCACCGCAGCAGACCTGTTCCGCACGCGTCGGGCCACCTACATCGAGGTGCTCAACGCGCAGCAGAACGCTCTGAAGGCCCGGCTGCAGCTGATCGGTGTGACCAAGCGGCAGTTTCAGGTGCAGGCCAATCTGTATCGCGCCTTGGGAGGAGGCTGACCGGGATGGCCGCCAATTTCGTGCTTGGCGGCAGACAGGCGTTTTGATAGCCTCGTCTTACATCCCGAAAATGAACACTGCCATTGTCATCCGCATCTGTGTCATCACGCTCGTCCTTCTGGTCATCGCTTTGATCTGGAGTTTCGTGAGAGAAGCCGGAGACGGCATGAAGCTCGTCTTTGTGATTTTGCTGGGGCTGTCCGGCGGGCTTCTGGCCGTGAAGTATTTAATCCCCTGGCTGGGCGATCTGATGGGAGAGGCGGTGTTCTCCTCCGGCGAGAAGGTGGAGCAGGATCACATGACCAAAGCTGCAGCCCGCATCGCCCAGGGAGACTACTCGGGAGCCATCGAGCACTATGAAAAAATGCTCGAAGAGAAGCCGGACGATCCCTTCCCTGTGGCCGAAATCGCCAAGATCCATGCTGAGCGTCTGCGTGATCCTCAGACGGCTTTGAAAGTGCTGGAAGAGCATCTGCAGAGCAAAGACTGGCCGGTGGATGATGCCGCCTTCATCATGTTTCGCATCGCCGACGTACATCTGACACACCGGCACGATTTTGAAGCAGCGCGCGACATGCTGGAGCAGATCATCGGCAACTTCCCAAACACCCGCCACAGCGCCAATGCGCACCACCGCATCAGCGAACTCGAACAGATGCAGTTCAAGCTGCTGATGGAGCAGCGCTCCAAGGCGGGAACCGCCGGCGCAGAGAAGGCCTGATCGTTTCAACACCAGCTGCCGATGCTCGAGAAGCTCCCGCTTTGGACCCGGGCCAATCCGCTGCTGACACTGGCGCTTGCGGCCGTCAGCGGTATCCTCGCCGCAGAGATGGGATGGCTGCCCGCGCATGGCGGGTGGTTTCTGCCGGTCACCACGGCGCTGCTAGGCGTGGCGCTCTTCAGCGGTCGCGCATGGCTGCTGATCCCTGGTGCTGCGCTGGTCTTTGCCTTCATCCATGCAACACGCACAGACGAAACATTCCGCCACCCGCTGCGCCTGGCACTCCAGCAGCAGGACAAGCCGGTGCCAGCAACGATTCGCGGCAGCCTGCTGCCGGAATTCGACACCTCGCCGGATAAGCGCACCCATGCGCTGTGCACCACACAGAAGATCGAAATTCCAGCCGCAGGGATCGTGATCGAACAAACCGCCACGCTGCTGGTGCGGCTGCCCAAAGGCGTGCGCTTTCCAGGTGCGGGTGTTTTTGAACTCCGCGGCAGCATCTACCTGCCCCGCACTGCATCCAATCCAGGCACCTTCGATGCGCAGGTATACTCCCTGCGCATGGGGCGCGTGGCCCGTTTTGACATCGACCACATGCAGCGCATCGGCGGCAGTGGTGAGGAATGGTGGTGCGCCTTTTTGGAACGTGCGGAAGATTGCAGGCGCTGGATCAGCAGGCAGCTCATTCAGGACCTCGAAGAAGATCCACAAACGGTCGCCGTGCTCCGGGCCATGGCGCTGGGAGTCTCTGCCGAGGCGGATGATGAAATCGAAGATGCTTTTCGCAACAGCGGCACGCTGCATGTGTTTGCAGTCAGCGGCCTGCATGTGGGCCTCCTCGGAGTCATCGTGCTGGCGCTGTTGCGGCAGATCGGAACACCACGCGGCATCTCGCTTTGGATGGTTATTTTCGTCGTGTTTGCCTATGCGTTCGTCACCGGCTGGCGGCCTTCGGCGGCACGGGCGGCGTTCATGGTGGCCATTTACTTGAGTGCCACGCTGATGGATCGTGAATCGTCCCTGCAAAACAGCCTCGGCGCCGCAGCCCTGCTGCTGCTGGCCACGGACTCGCATCAGCTGTTCATGCCGGGGTTTCAACTGTCCTTCGGCGTGCTGTGGCTGAGCACCATCGGCTCCGCCCCGTTGCTGAAACGACTGCTGCCATTCACCCGGCTCGATCCCTTTTTGCCACCCCAACTCGCCAGTTGGCGGCAGCGCACCTGGAGCCAATGCCGGCTGTGGTTCGCGACCACTTTGAGCGTGTCGTTTGCCGCATGGATTGGCAGTCTACCGTTCATCCTCGGTCATTTTCAATCAATCACTCCGGTGGCGGTGATCGCCAACTGCGTGCTCGTTCCGCTGTCGTCCCTGTGTCTGGGTGCCACCTGCCTGAGCCTCGGCGCAGCCGCGCTGCATTTGACGGGCGCTCAAATCATTTTCAACAACGTCAATTGGGCGCTGGCAAAGGCGATGATCGCCAGCGCGATGTGGTTCGCCGGCCTGCCTGGCGCGAATTTTCATTTTCAACCCGGCATGTCTCTCACCCCTGCCCCCGCCGTCTGGCATGTGCTGGAGCTTCCCCATGGCGGCGCGGCGAATCATCTGCGCATCGGCAAGACCCACTGGCTGTTTGACACGGGCAGCGAAGCCAGCTTCCGCCGCGTGCTGCGTCCCTATCTGCATTCCAACGGCGTGGATGCTCTCGCGGGCGTGTTCCTGAGTCATAACGATGTCGACCACATCGGTGCCGCAGGGCAGGTCATCACGACGTTTGACGCGCCCATGCTCTTTTGCAGCACCCAGGAGCCGGGGCGGCGTGACTCCACACGCTCCGCACTGCGGCGCCTGCTCGATGAACCCCACCCGCCATCGCTGCGCAAACTGCATGTCGATGAACGTGTCACTCTCTCCGATGCCAAGGATTTCCAGATTGAAGCCACGGTGTTGTACCCGACGCAGCAGGTGCAAAACGACCGGGCAGATGATCGTGCCATGGTGCTGATGGTTCAGCTCGGTCCCTGGCGCGTGCTATGGCTGAGCGACACCGGCTGGCACGCCGAAAAAGCTCTCTGCTCCAGCTCCGAGGATTTGCGCTGCGATGTGTTAATCCGCAGTCAGCATGAGGTGGATCTCTCCACGAGCTCTGAATTCCTGCTCAAGGCGAGCCCGCAGATCATTCTCTGCGGAAGTGATGCGCGCGCAGTCGAAACAGCCCTGCCCGAATCACTGGTTCAACGAGCCAAAGCACAGAACATCCCGCTGCTCGACACCTGGAGCACTGGCAGCATCGACCTGCAGTTTCATCAAGATGACCTTCGCATCCTCACCAATCGCAGCAAACAGCGGTTTGTATTGAAACCGCGCTGAGATGAAAGCGCGCCGTCCGAGGCTACGGTTCTGCATCCGGCCTGGCCCCAAGACGCGCAATGATATCGCCCATCTTGTTGTTGCGGATGACTTCCAGCTTCACCTCGCTGCCCGGAGGCTGGGTGCGGATGATCTGCAGCAAATCTGCCGGAGAGCGGAAGGCCATGCCTTGAAATTTCGTCACCACATCTCCCTGGCGCAGCCCTGCTTCAGCCGCAGGTGATTTGTTTCCGATGTCCGTCACCAGCGCGCCACGCCGCGAGGTGCCCCACACAGGGTCGATCTCCACAGGTTCACTGCTGACTTCAAGTCCCAGGTAGCCCTTGCCTGTTGAACTGGTCACACCATTCGCCTGCTTCGCACTTTCCTTGAGCTTGGCCTGAATATCCTCCACCACCATTTTGGCTTCATTGGATGGAACGGCGAGTCCCACGCCCTGCCAGGCGCTCACCGTCGCGTCACCCCGATAAATGGCGACGTTGATGCCGATGATCTCGCCACGAATATTCACCAGCGGACCACCTGAGTTGCCGGGATTGATCACGGTGTCCGTTTGCAGGTAGTCAAACTGGCTGTCGCTGAGATGGCGATCACGCGCGCTGATGATGCCCTGAGTCACCGTGCCGCTGAGTCCGAAGGGATTGCCCACCGCGAGCACGATCTGCCCCACCCGGGCGTCGTCTGAATTGGCAAAACTTAACGCAGGAAAATCGAGACGCGGACTGTCGATTTTCAGCAGGGCGATATCACGCTCTTTGTTGAACCCCAGAATGAGCGTCGGATAACTTTTATTGGCATTTGTGGTGATCTGAATGTCCGCCGCCTGCACGCCTTCGATGACGTGGTAGTTGGTGACCACATGCCCCTCTTTGCTGATGATCACCCCGGAGCCGAGGCTGGGTACCACCTGATCACGGGGGCCGACGAAGCCATAGTAGGAATGCCAGCTGCTCTTTCCGGGCCGCACCGTCTTGGTGGTGACACTGACCACCGAGGGCAGCACGGTGGCGGAAATTTTGGAAAATTCATCATTCAACCGGGTCAGCATTGGCACCTCATCGGGCGCGATTTTTGGCTTTTTCGGTGGTGTGAGCGCCGTGGGTCCCGGCTTCTCTCCCTTCAATAAATTGAGCAGCCCATAGCCCTCCCGCCCGTGACGCCACCACGCAAACAGCAGCGCGGCCAGCACGAACACGGAAAGGGCAAAAAGCAGACGACGGAGGTTTTCCATGCGGCACCAATGCGCCAACGGCTGCCAACTTCAAAGTTCAATGTTATGCGCCTCTTTCCAGCCTAAGCCATCAGGCCGCCTGCTTTGGACACAGGATCACGAGTTTTTGGCGGGAGATCGGCTGAGGTTCTTCAGGCTCATTGAGTGCACGAATCACAGCACTCTTGATTTCTTCAGGCTCAAAAGGTTTCGTCACGTAATCACAGACGCCGCGCCGCACTGCGGTCACGATGTCGCGCGTCTCAGAGCAGGCGGAAACCATGACATAGCGCGTCTTGGGCGAAGCCTCACGCGCATCACGGATCATGTCGAGTCCATCGACGTCACCGAGCCGACGGTCCACCAGAGCCAAATCTGGAGCCATCTCTCGGATCGCTTCCAGCCCAGCACGGCCGTTGTCGAAAGCCATCACCTCGTGTCCTTCAGCCCGACAAAGGGTGGCAAGAAGCTTCAAAACAGGCGGATGATCTTCGATAACAACAATATTTGCCATATTGAATGAAATTGTAGCATTCGGCCTTGGATCGGCAAGAACCATGTAAGAAACTTGTAATGCCATGCCACCCTCTGCGGCTTCCCGTTTGCGTCGGGGCTGCAATCCGGCATTCTAACCGCCCGCCATGTCTTCCCCCCTGCTCCGCTACTGCCCCGACCTCTACAACTACCAGCGCCGCGAAACACGCCCCGTTTTGGTTGGAAACGTCCAGATCGGAGGCGGTGCGCCCGTGGTGGTGCAGAGCATGCTCACCAGTGACACGCGTGACGCTGCGGCCTGCGTGAAGGAGGCACTCGGTCTCGCCGAAGCCGGCTGCCAGATCGTCCGCGTCACCGCTCAGACCCGCATCATCGCCGAAAACCTCCAGCACATCCGGGATGGCATCCGTGCCGCCGGTTGCGATGTCCCGCTGGTGGCCGACATCCACTTCAAGCCTGACGCCGCCATGGAAGCCGTGAAGTGGGTGGAAAAAGTCCGCGTGAATCCCGGCAACTACGCCGACAAGAAGAAGTTTGCCGTCAAAGAATACACTGATGACGAGTACGCCGCTGAAGTGGCCTACATGGAGGAGCAGTTCGTTCCGCTGGTGAAGGATTGCATCCGCCTGGGCCGCGCCATGCGCATCGGCACCAATCACGGCTCTTTGAGCGATCGCATCATGAACCGCCATGGCGACACACCGCTCGGCATGGTCGAGAGCGCCCTCGAATTCGCCCGCATCGCCCGCGCGCAAGGCTACCACAACTTCCTCTTCTCGATGAAGGCCAGCAATCCGAAGGTCATGATCGAGGCCTACCGCCTGCTCGTCGCGCACCTCAATCAGCTCGGCTCGGATTGGAACTATCCGATCCACCTCGGCGTCACTGAAGCAGGCGACGGTGAAGACGGCCGCATCAAGAGCGCCATCGGCATCGGCTCCCTGCTGGCGGACGGCATCGGCGATACCGTGCGTGTCTCATTGACCGAAGACGCCATCTTCGAGATCCCCGTGGCACAGCAGCTCGTGAAGCCCTACAACGAAGGGCTTCCTGCGCAGTTCGAGCATATCTCCAATGCACCGCAGGTCAGCTACGATCCCTTCGACTACGTGCGCCGTGAGACCGAAGTGCTCACGATCAATGGTGTCAAAGCCGGCGATCATGAAACCGTGCCCGTCTTCACCACGCGCAAGAAATGGGACGCCGTAGCTCACAAGATCGACAAGCTCGGCGACTACAAACCCGAGGTCGTCATCGAAGACAGCGGCGTGGTCGAGATCGACCCGCGTGACGATGCCTCCATCGCCAGTCTCTATGAAAGCACCGAGGCGAAGCTCGTGACCATCAAGGACGGACTCAAGCTGCCCGTCATCGCCGCGTATCGCCTGCTCGCCGCCAAATTGCAGCCACGTCATTCGATCCTGCTCAAAGACACATTGCAGGCCGCCGGCAGCGATGACTTCACCGAGAACCTCCTCGTTGCCGCCACGAATATCGGCTCGCTGCTGTGCGATGGCATTGGCGACGCGGTGATTGTGAATGGCGAAGAAGCGCCCGGCCAGGCTCTGCGCATCAGCTACAACATCCTGCAGGCCGCCGGTGTCCGCATTTTCAAGACCGACTACGTCGCCTGCCCCAGTTGCGGCCGCACGCTCTTCAATCTGCAGACCACCACGCAGAAAATCCGTGCCGCCACGGGTCATCTCAAAGGCGTGCGCATCGCGGTGATGGGCTGCATCGTCAACGGTCCCGGTGAAATGGCCGACGCCGACTTCGGCTACGTTGGCGGCGCACCTGAGAAGATCAATCTCTACGTCGGCAAGACCGCCGTGAAGTTCAACATCCCCGAAGGCGAAGCCGTCGAGCGCCTCATCGACCTCATCAAGGAGCACGGCCGCTGGTTTGATGCGCCTGCGCCGGTGGCGGCGTGAGAGGCCTGCACTGTTACGCTTAAACTCCGGCAAAAAGGCCGGCCACATTCACGCTCACTCCGCTGAGCGCTGCACACTCCAGCACTTCACCTTCGGCAACACGCTGCTGGGTTTGGTAATGACCGTTAACTGGCGCACGATACACCTCGATGCAGCGTTCCGTCGCATTGACGATCCAGTATTCCGCCACGTCGGCTTCTGCATAAATCGAAGCCATCTCGCGATCCACCAGCAGACTGCTGACAGACACTTCAACGACGAGTCGGGCAGAGACAGGGTGCGCGTTATAATCGTCACGACGACCATCCACGATGGAGATGTCCGGCTCTGGCTCGGAATCCTTGAGCGTCAAAGGAGCCTCCTGCCGAATCCAGAACAGACCGCTGACGGCAGCCCTCAAGAACTCGATCATCGCATCTGCCAGCTTGGTGAGAAGGAAGGATTTGCTCATTTTTTCGATGATCACCCCACGGATGAGTTCTGCCCGTTCAGGAGCCAGTCCTTTGTCGATCATTTGATGCCATGCCGCGACAGACAGCGGCATTGCGCGCTGCTGGAAGGCTGGTTGCGACAGGATAGGCACCATAAGGAAATATTAAGGTCAAAAGCAAAACAGGCAAGCCTAAGCAACGGCATCCACTGCCCTCCATCGCCTGACCACCTCTGCATTTGACTCAAACGCGAACTCATCGAACGGCACTTCATCCAGCGCACAGATCAGGAACTCCGACACCTCCGAGGCCTGCATCACCACGTTGTTGAAGTCCGGCACGCGGGCGATGTAGCAGAGATCCAGCGTGGGCCAGCTGTAGCCTTGAAACAGGTAACGGTTGTTGAGCGTGCAGAGGTAGGTGAATGCGCTCGCCGGCAGTTCAATGCCCACCTCCTCATGCGTTTCACGTGCGGCAGCCATCTCGCCGCTTTCTTCAGGCTCGATGACACCGCCGGGCAGACCGAGAAGACCGAAACCGGGTTCATGCGCGCGGCGGATGATGAGAACCCGATCCTGAGCATCGAGAAGCAGAGCCACAGCGGCCGGAATCGGCGTGATGAAATGACGGAAGCCGCAGGCAACACAGACAAACTCACGGTCACTCTTTGGGAGCCAGTCGTCCTTGCCGCAGTCGCTGCAAAATTTGAAGGGGGATTCAGCCATGGGGCTTCCCCTGCCGCCGATGCGCGCGCCATGCCAGCAGAAACACCAGCGCGCAGGCGGCTTTCAGTACAAAGAGCCACCAGGGCTCCCACCACGCACCGGTTTGCACTTCGATGAGATCAGAGACACCAAAGCACGCAAAGGCCACGGGCAGCAGCCAGCGCCAGGGTCGTTTCATCCGCAGTCGAACAGCCAGCACGAGAGCGATGGTGAACCACAGCCCGGCTTCAGCGTAGTTAAACACGGCATGCAGTGAAAGCGGGACCTCTTCGTTCATGCATGAACATTCCCCGCCAAACTCTCGCGGGCAAGGTCAGGCCAGGTGATAATTCTTGATAACGCTTCTTGGCTTGGATGACATGATTTGTCACAATTCACGTTAATTCTGACCATGAGTACCAACCTGCTCCAGTCCTGGCTGCGCCTTCCCAATGGGGAGCGTCATGATCTGAATGGCACCTGCTCCATCGGCCGCGCGCCGGACAATTCCATCCCGGTGGCCGACAGCGAAGTCTCCCGCCGCCACGCCATCATCCAGGCACAGGGGGAGCACGAATACTGGCTGGTCGATCTCGGCAGTGCGAACGGCACCTATGTCAACGGCCGCCGCATCTCGCAGTCGGTGCGCCTTCACAACGGGGACATCTTTCGTGTCGCCAGCAACGAACTGGAATTTTCCTCCGAGATCCTCAGCGCCATGCATCCGGCAGGCCAGCAGGTCATGGCCTCGACGATGATCCACATCCGCCAGGCGCAGTGCTGGCTCATGGTGGCAGACATCATCGGCTCCACCCAGCTCTCACAAACGCTGCAGGGTGCGCACTTCCCGCGCATGACAGGCAGCTGGTTCAAAAACTGCCGCCAGATCATCGACGAATGCGGCGGCCACATGTCGAAATATCTGGGTGACGGGTTTTTCTGCTACTGGGATGATACCGAGGACAGCGCCATCCAGGTGCGCCAGGCCGTGTCCAAGCTGTATGAAGCCCAGCTGGCCGCCAATCCGCCTTTCCGCCTCGTGCTGCATTTCGGGGCTGCCATGCTCGGCACCGTGCCGACGATGAACGAGCTCAATCTCCACGGCCCCGAGGTGAACTTCGTCTTCCGCGTCGAAAAGGTGGCCGCAGCACAGAAGCAAAACATCCTCTTCACCGATGCCGCCGTGAAACGCATGGTGGCAGAAAACGAAGTCCGGCTCGTGTGCGAATGCACCGTGGAAGGCTTTTCGAAGACCTATCCCTTTTACACGCTGGTCGCGTGAAGCGACCAGCACGCTTGCCTGATCAGTCCACCGCACTCGCCGTGCCATCAGCCTGCTCCGGCTCAGACGGCAGCAGCATCGCCACAGCGGCGGAAGGAATGAAAAGGAATCCCGCATACAGCAGTGCCGTGCGGAAGTCACCGACCTTCACAAAGATGCCGAAGAAAACCGTGCCACCAGCCGCGACGATGCGGCCGATGTTGTAGCAGAAGCCGGAGCCGGTGGTGCGCAGCAGCACGGGGAAGAGCGGCGGCAGGCACATGGTGAAGAGTCCAAACACACCCTGGCACGCGCCGATGATCGCAAACTGCCACTTCGTCGCCTCCCAGCTCCACACCTGCGAGAAGGAGAAGTACATGATCGCAAAGTAGGCCAGCATCATGCCGACGATGGCGTTGCGGTAGCCGAAGACCTTGGCCAGGCCACCGGCGATGTAGTTGCCGATCAACGAGCCAAACATGATCCACATCAGCCCCGTCACCACGGCGGCATCCTTGACGGATTTGTCGATGAGGGGGGAGGAAAATTCAGCGAGGCTCAGCACGTGCTTCTGCTGCCAGAAGAGGAAGGTCCAGTGTGCAGTCAATGACACCGCGCAGATGAGCATCACCCGCCACGTCACACCACGCACCGCAGGGCTGAAAAGATCGCTGATCTTGGGCACTTCCTGGCCTTCACGGGCCTGCGTCCACTCCTCAGTCTCCGGCACCGCTTTCCGAATCCACAGCGTGATCAATGCCGGCAGAATGCCGATGAGAAAAATGTAGCGCGGCTCTTTTCCGGCGAGCAGGTATCCGGCAAAGCAGGCCAGCAGCACGCCGCAGTTCACCGCGCTTTGCAGTGTGGCGGCGATCCATGGGCGCCATTTTTTCGGCCACGTTTCAGACAGCAATGATGCACCCACCGCCCACTCACCGCCGATGCCGAGCGCTGCCAGAAAGCGGAAGATCATGAGATGCCACCATGTCTGCGCAAAGAACGACAGCCCGGTGAAGCAGGCGTAGGTCAGGATCGTGAGTGTCAGCGCCCGGCTGCGGCCCAGCACATCGCCAATACGGCCAAAGAACGCTCCGCCAACCGCCCAGCCGACCAAGAATGCAGCCTGGATGATGGAACCATGCATGCCGACGGTCGGATCGCTCTCCGGCACCATCATGAGCTGCGCCACGAAGGCCGTGGCGACCAGCGTGTAAAGATGCATGTCGAGGCCGTCAAACATCCAGCCCAGCCATGCGGCGAGTCCGGAACGGCGTTGTTGCGGCGACAGATCGCGAAGACGGGTGATGTCAGGAGTGGCTGGTTGGCTCATGCGGGCGCGAGTCTTTCGCAGCCGGGCCGGAATGGCAAGCACGGATCACCGGCTCTTCGCCAGCTTGTTGTACTTCTCCACCAGCTCGTTGAACTCCCTTGTGCGGGCATTGAGCTTGGAAATCGCGTCATTACGCTCTTCCACCAGCTGCTTTAGCAGCTCGTTCTGCTTTTCCATCGCGCTGTTCTGCGTCGTGACGACGCTGTTGTGGCTTTTGATTGCATCCGCGCCTTTGCCAAACGCGAGCTGCGTCGCCTCCAGACCGTGCTGCAGCTGCCTCAGCTCGCGCATGTAGATGGCGATGGTGATGCCGCGCGCGACGGAGTCGGCGGAGAGATCTTTGTACTCACGAGACACCTCGACCAGCCGGGCCTCCACTTCGGCACGCAGTTCCGTCAGACGAGCAATTTCCTTTTCATACTCGCGCACCTTGCGCTCCGCTTCGATGCGCAGGGTGTTTTCCGCTTCGAGCCTTTTGACGAGATCCTGGATGTGGCCGCGCAGACGGTCCTCGCGCTGCCATTGCACGATGCACACGGCGCAGAGCCCCAGGGAGATGACAACCAGCAGCGTGGTGAGCAGACGCTTCATGGGTCAGAGAGACGGCTTGGCCGCATTCACGGGTTTGACGTTGAAGGCCACCTTGGTGAAGCCGACCCGCTTGGCGGCATCAAGCACTTTCACGAGATCTGAGTAGCGTGTGTTCACATCGGCGCTGATGTACACCGGCGTGGCGGGGTCCTTGCTGAAACGTTCGGCCAGTCTGCGATCCAGCTCCGGCAGCGTGATGCCGGCCTTGTCGAAAAACACATCCCCTGTGGCGTTCACTGCGAGGTTGATCATGTCCGGCTTGAAGTCGGACTGCGCCGAGGAGGCGACGGGCAGGTTGACCTTGATGGTCTGCTGCTTGGACATCGTGAGGCTGACCATCATGAAGGAGGCCAGCAGGAAGAACATCACGTCAATGAGCGGGATGATTTCCAGCCGCGTCTTTCGTTCGGGCAATGGCGAATGAAGTTTCACGGCAGGATCAGGCCTTCGGAGTGGCTTTGTCAAAACCGTGCTGCACGGCGAGAATCAGCACGTTGTTTGCGGCGGCTTCGAGATCAAACTTCAATCCGGCCAGACGCGAGTGGAAGTAGTTCATCGGCACCAGCGTGCCAATGGCGATGCCGAGACCGGCGGCGGTGGCGATGAGCGCCTCGCCGATGCCACCGGTAACTTTTTCGACAGCAAGTTCGCTGCCGCCAATGCTGGTGAAGCTTCCCATGATGCCGGTGACCGTCCCGAGCAAACCGAGCAGCGGTGCCAGGGTGACGATGGTGTCCATCGCGCTCAGGTAGCGGCCTGCATCCCGCAGTTCCTGCCCTGCGGCCACTTCAAGCGCACCCTGCATGCTGGTGTGGCGATGATTGAGCCCGTGATGAATCATGCGCACCACGGGATCGCTGGATTTCGCCGAAAGGGCGATGGCCTGGGCGAGGTCTCCCGCCTCCAGTTTTTCATAGACTTCGTCCACCTGCTTGACGGAGCGCTTGGTGGCAAAGCGCACCCACCAGAATACACGCTCCACAAAAATGCAGACCGCCACCACCGTGACGACGGCAATGGGATACATGATGGGACCACCTTTGTGGAAGAGATCGACGACGACGTTGGCTAGGATGGGCATGAGGGAAATAGAGGCATGTGAATGGATGTCATGGCAGTTTGAAATTAAAGGGCTGGCTAAAACTCCTCGCCACGCCAGTGGCAGGCGCACGCCATTCCCGGCGCACCCAGGAGGCAGCGCTTTCATCGAGTGGACTGTAACCGGAGGTGCTTATAACACTGACACTTTCAATCACGCCCGAGGGACTGACGCTGATTTTCAGACGCACAGTGCCATGCATGCCCGCCCTTTCCGCAAAATCAGGATAAGGCGGCTTGGGATTAATCCACTTTCCACCTGTGCCATTCCCTCTGCCCCCCATGCCCCCTGCCTGGCCTCCCTGTGTTCTGCCCGATGATGCACCACCGCCACCAGCCGCCACGGCAGTATTAAGTGTGCGCTGCGGTGCCGGTTTAGGCTTGGCCACGGGATCAATGGGCCGCAACGCGTCCTCAATCTTGGGTGCGGTAGGCACGGCAAAGACATCCTCCAGCGTCATCGCCTCCGCAATCTCAGGCAGATCAAGATTTTCAGGCGGCGTCTCGATTGCCTCAGAAATCACTGTAGGCAGTACTGGATCACCTTCAGCCGATTGCTCAGCAGTGTCTGGGAGTCCCATCTGGTCTCCATTTAAAATCTCCTCAAGTGGCGTTTCCACATCTTCTTCGAGAGTCTTCAGATGAATCGGCGGCAGATCGTCAGCAAACATGCCAATGACGCCCACAGTCAGAAAGCTACCCGTGATGCCCACGAGCCATGAAAGCGTGATGAGCACACGCGCCCAGTTACCACCACGTTGCACCACCCTTGCGGCAGAGCCAGCAGCAGCGGTTCTTGGCTTTGGAAGGTTGAAGCCCATGGTGGGCAGGGGATTTATCACTGAGGAGGTCATTGCACAAGGCGGGGCAGGAATGGACGATGAAACGTAAGAATGGCATGTCAACTTGCAATTGCGACTCAGTCGCATCATTATGTTTTTATTGCTCTCGATACTGCCAAAGTTGTCCCAGAAGCCCTTCCGAATGCCCCCTCCCCCGGATACCCACGAATCCTCCCCTGACGATCGCAATGCAGTCGCCAAAGTCTGGATGAAGCGCGGCATTGCACTGCTTTCGGCCAATGACGCCGCTGCGCTGCCGGAGGCCCTGAACTGCTTTGAGCAGGCGCTGGCCATTCGCCGTAAGCTCCCGTTTGAGGAAAGCGCCTGGTATCGCTGGCTGCTCACAGCCTGCTGGATGAACCGGGGGGACGTGCTGACACGACTGGGAAACCCAGCTGAGCTGATCGCAGCGGTGCAGAGCTTTGATGAGGCCATCTTGCACCTGCAAAAGCTGCCGCTTGAGGAGGACTCGCAGTATCGCGGTCGGCTGGCCCTGGCATGGATGAACCGATCCCTGGCGCTGCGTGCGCAGGCAATGCCTGAGAGCCTGCACGCTGCGCTGCTGTCGCTGGATCATGGCAAAACCGTGATCGAGGAAAGCGTGGCGCAGGGACTTCCGGTGAATACGGCCCTTCTGCCGATCTTGCTGATCAACCGCGCCGCGCTGCTGCTGGAAATCTCCCCTCCCAGGATGCTGGAGGCCATGCAGGTGGCGGAGGAGACCCTGATTTTAAGCAACCCCACGGAACATCTGAATCTGCAAGCCGCCGAAATCGGCTTGAAAGCACGCCATATCTTCTGCCGCGCCGTGGCCCTGCTTCTGGAGACACCCCCGGTGGACACCACTCGTGCGGATGACTGGATCATGCAGGCCACGGACAAAGTGGACGAAGCCATGCAGCTCACCGCCAGATGGGAGAACCAGAAAGAGGCCGAACCTTTCCATGCCCTGCGTCATGAATTGTTTCGCTATGGCTGCAACCTGCTCCTCGCTTACCAGCCCCATTTCATGGCGGAGTTCCTGCTCGATGTGCTGGATCCAGAGCAGGGTTCCCCGCTGCTGGCAAAAGCGGACGACCTCTACCAGGTGGGTCTTGAAGCCTTGGATCTGGCGGCGGCGGAAATGCGGCGGCGCGGGCCCTTGGATCTCGGATTGCAGAAAATGGACCGGCTGATCGAGGTGCTGGAGTCGATGAGCCGGGCGGCAGAGCGGATCAAAAAACGTTCCGCAGAAAGAACCGCATAGCGCCCATCTTCATGCCGGCAATGGGCCAAGACACTCCGCTGCTTTGACGTCCACCGTCAAATTCTGAGCCAAAAGATTGGGCTGAAAGTCAATGGGGCTTTGGATCGCCGAGCGTTTTCAAGACCCATTTTCAGTCCCCGGGAGACCGCAAAAGACCGCAAGTTTTGAGCAAAAGGTCGCTATTTTCCAAGGTTGACTGGGTTTGAAAATGAGACTTAATCGCAACTTGCTAATGAAATCGAATCTCATTAGCATTAGTTAGCCCTTTCCGATCATCCCTCTCATGCCAAAAAAATTCGCCTCCCGCATCCGCCGCGCTGCTCGCAAGACAGGCCCCCAAACTCTCTCTGTCACCTCGTTGCTGTGCGCTGCAGGCAGCCTGAGCGCCCAAACCGCCGCCCCCAGCAAGCTCAAGCCGCAGATTGAAGAAATTCCCACCGAGCTGCCCGAAGTCCTCATTGAAGCGACTGGCTCGGTCTACAACCCCACTCGCCTGCAATCACAGAAGTACACGGAGCCGCTGCGCGACATCCCACAGACGATCACGGTCATTCCCAAGGCGGTGATCGAGGACCGCGGCGCTTTCAGCCTCCGCGATGTGCTGAAAAACACCCCAGGCATTTCCATGCAGGCAGGTGAAGGCGGCGCAGTGTCTGGCGACAATCTCGCCATCCGCGGCTTCAGCGCACGCAGCGACATCTACCTCGATGGCGTGCGCGACTACGCCAACTACAACCGCGATCCTTTCAACACCGAGCAGGTCGAGATCACCAAAGGCCCCTCCTCCTCCACTGTCGGTCGTGGCTCCACCGGGGGCTCCATCAACACCGTCAGCAAGATGGCCAATCTGACAGACTCCGTGCTCACCACGGTTAGCGGCGGCACCAGCAGTCTCTACCGCGGCACGGTGGATGTGAACCAGAAGCTCTCTGAGCACACGGCCTTCCGCCTCAACACCATGTACCACAGCGCTGATACACCAGGACGTGACCACGTCTCGATGGAGCGCTACGGCATCGCCGCATCGCTGGGCGCGGGTCTGGGCACGGACACACGCTTCATGCTGAATTACCAGCGGCTGGAGGAAAGCAACGTCCCGGACTACGGCCTGCCATGGGTCCCCAACAACGGCACCTTCAGTGGTTCCGGAGCCGCACTCGCCGGCTACCAGAACCAGCCGCCTCCAGGCGTGAGCTTCAACACCTTCTACGGCATCCCCGGCGTGGACTATGAGAAGGTTCAGACCGACCACTTCACGGCGATCTTTGAACACGATTTCTCTGACCACGCGCGCGTCCGCAACATCACCCGCTACTCGCGCAGCCATCGCGACTCCGTGAGCACCGCACCACGGCTCCGTGACGTTGGCGTGGCCCCGGGCAATCAATATACCACGATACTGAACCGCCAGTTGCAGCGTCGTCAGCAGTTCACTGAAATGTTTGGCAACCAGACCAATTTCGTGGCCGACTTCTCCACCGGCCCGATCAAGCACGCGCTCGTCACCGGCATGGAGTTCTATCTCGAGCACCAGCAGAATGCCAATGTCGCCGGGGTGGCAACCCTCACCGATTTGTATGCCCCCAGCGTAACATATTTGCCAAGCGCCTTCTCACCCCCGGCCGGCACGCAGGACCTCACGGGCGCTACCTACCCTGGTCTGCCAGCCCCGATTGAGGCGTACCTCTACACCGTCTCCGCTTATGTGTTCGACACCATGAAGATCGGCAAACACTGGGAAATCAGCGCCGGCCTTCGCTATGACCACATGTATGCTACCGTGAGCGGACCCGGCAACACCTCTGCCGGCGGCTATGCCAACGCGGACGATCTGTTCAGCTACAAGGCCGCTCTGATCTACAAGCCTGTGAAGCAGGGCAGCATTTACTTCGGCTACGGCACTTCGTTCAATCCCACCATCGACGGTGCTTCCGGTGCAGGCCTGGGCCTCACCGCCGCCACATCCTCGCTGGATCCTGAACAAACCTCCACCTTCGAGCTCGGCACCAAGTGGGACGTTCTCAAGGAGCGCCTCTCGCTCACGGCGGCCCTCTTCCGCTCTGAAAAAACCAACGCCCGCACCACGGACCCATCCGGCGTCACAACTCTGGGCGGAGATCAGCAGGTTCAAGGCATCGAGTTCAGCATGACCGGCAGCATCACCAAAAATTGGCAGGTCTTCGCAGGTTACGCCATCATGGAAAGCGAGACGAAAGCCTCCACCGCCGCAGGTGCAATCGGTCAGTCCTTGTCAAATGCCCCCCCTCAAACCTTCAACCTGTGGACGACCTACACCCTCCTGGAAAAAACGCAGTTCGGCTTCGGAGCCCAGTATATGGGCCCGCGTACGAGCAACGATTCCGCCGCAAGCGCCCGCACCGCCCCAAGCTATTGGACACTGGATGCCATGGTCAGCTACAAGTTCTCCGAGAAGATCAGCCTGCGCCTGAACATCTACAATCTCGCGGATGAGCGCTACGTCGGCAGCGTCGGCGGTGGTCACTTCGTCCCCGGCCCGGGACGTTCCGCCGCACTCACCGCAAGCATCAAATTCTAATCTGTTTCCCCTTCCCGTCATGCTCATCGCAATTCCCGATGTTCTCACCGCTGAGCAGGTTGCTCATGCGCGCCAGCTCCTGGACTCCACCGAATGGGTGGATGGCAAAGGCACCGCTGGTTACCAATCCGCCAAGGCCAAGGACAACATGCAGCTCCCGGAGGACAGCCCCGCTGCGCGTGAGCTCGGAGAGATGATCCTCACCGCTCTGGCTAAAAATCCGCTCTTCCACGCCGCCGCACTGCCTCAGCGGATTTTCCCGCCGTTGTTCAACCGCTACTCCGGAGGCCAGTCCTTCGGCACGCATGTGGACAACGCCATCCGCCAGCATCCCACCATGCCCATCCGCATCCGCACGGACCTCAGCGCCACGCTGTTCTTCGCCGGCCCGGAAGAGTATGACGGCGGGGAGCTTTGCATCGAGGACACCTACGGTGTACAGCGTGTGAAGCTCCCCCCCGGCCACATGGTTCTCTACCCCTCCACCAGCCTGCACCACGTCACCCCGGTGACACGCGGCGCCCGCATCTGCTCCTTCTTCTGGCTGCAAAGCATGATCCGTGACAACGGCCAGCGATCACTCCTCTTTGACCTCGATCTCGCCATCCAGCGTCTGGGCCGCGACCTCAAAAACAATCCCGTGGCTGAACAGACCGGCGTGCAGCTCACCGGCGTCTATCATAATCTCCTGCGCCAGTGGGCGGAAATGTAACCGTGAAGCCCACCTTTCTTCGCCTCATTTTCTGGGGTCATCTCATCGCAGGTCTCGTCGCCGGTGTGGTCATTCTCTCCATGGCCGTCACCGGCCTCATGATTTCATACGAGGCCCAGCTCATCGACTGGGCCAATCGAGATTTGCGCGTCGCCCCGCCTGCCGCAGGTGTCTCACATCTCGACATCGAAACGCTGCTGGCCAAGGTTCACGAAACCAAGCCCGATTTGAATCCCAGCGGCATCACCTGGAAAGCAGACCCTGCCATGCCCGTGACGCTGTCCGTCGGAAAAGAGGGCATCTACTTCGCCAATCCCTACAACGGCGAATTTCTCGGCGAGGGCCACCGCGCCTGGCATGACTTCTTCCACGCCGCCACCGAGTGGCACCGCTTCCTCACCGGTTCTGGCCTTCCCAAAGAAGTGGGCAAGGCCATCACCGGCGCAGGTTGTTTGATCTTCAGCCTGCTGCTGCTCTCCGGTATCTACCTCTGGTGGCCGCGCCACTGGCGCTGGGCCAACGTGCGCGCGGTCATCCTCTTCAATCCCAAGCTCAGAGACCGCGCGCGCAACTGGAACTGGCATAACGTCTTCGGCTTTTGGAGCGCGCTCCCTCAGCTCTGCATCATCCTCACCGGCCTCATCATGTCCTACGGCTGGGCGAACAACCTGCTCTTCACCCTCACCGGCAGCGAGCCACCACCTCCACGCGAACGCCCGGCAGGCGGTCCTGGCGGCAAACGCGAAGGCGGCGGACCCGCAGCCCCATCCCCTTCCCTCACCGGACTCGAACCACTCCTCGCCCAGGCACGCCAGCAAATCCCCGGCTGGTCCACCCTCAGCCTGCGCATGCCTCAGAAACCCAGCGCCCCTTTTCCCCTCATGGTAGATCGTGGTGGCCGCGGCCAGGTCCATCTCCGCACCATGCTGAATCTCGATGTGGCTCAGGCCAAAGTGCTGCCCAGCCCGGACGATCTGCAGCACCAAAATCTCGGACGCCGCCTGCGCATGTACGCCCGTTTCCTCCACACCGGCGAGCTCTTCGGCCTCATCGGTCAGACCGTCGCCGCCTTGTGCACCTTGGCCACCATGATCCTCATCTGGACCGGCTTCGCCCTCGCCTTTCGTCGCTTCTTCCCCAAACGCGGCCACGTCGCCGCATCGGAGACAGCTTCCTAGTTTGGTCCTTGTTAGGTTGGATCAAGTCCCTGCGGGGTGCGGAAGTGGTGTTCCGCCGCCGCAGGGACATTCCCCTCGCATGAAGCGCAAGAAATGGTTGCCACTTTGCAATTGCGACTCAGTCGCACAAAAAACTTGCGCGTATAGTCATCCAACTCACTATCGCAGTCTGCTGCGACAGAATCTCAAGACCGACCTTTGATGAAGCCCATTGCCCCTTCCCATTTCCCCCGCACCGCTGGTACCTCACTTGCTGCCGTTGCCCTCCTTTTCCTTGCCATAGCTTCCCATGCTCGGTCCCAAAGCGTTCGCAATCCGGCAAGCAAACCGAGTTCAGACATCGTCACCGAACTGCCAAACATCGTTATCACGGCAGACGCTCAAGAAGAACCTCAGGTCAAAATTCCCTACCTGCCGCCCGTCGAAGGCACCAAGATTTATGCAGGCAAGAAAGCGAGTTCCTTGAACATCCAGGCACTCCCTGAGGTGCAGGCCAACAACTACAGCCAGGCCTTTGCCATGACGCCCGGCCTGATCACTGCTGAAGAAAGCACTCCGCTGGTAAGCCTTGGCTATCGTGGGATCGGCTCGCCAGATCGCGCCCAGTATTTCATGATGCTGCAGGATGGCATCCCCATCGCCGCAGACCCTCAAGGCTACCCCGAGTCCTACTGGACCCCGCCGCTGGAGTCCACCCATCGCATCGACTTCGTCCGTGGCGGCGCCTCGCTGCTCTACGGCCCGCAGCCGGCCGGTGCCATGAACTACGTCTCATCCATGCCTCGCACGGACCGCCTCTTTGGCATGCAGACCAAGCACATTTTTGGCAGCAACGACCTCTACTCCACCTTCACCTCCATCGATGGCAGCGCTGGCAAATGGAGCTGGTACGGCTGGTTCAACCACCGCTCCGGCACCGGGTTCCGCAAAGCCAACAGCGACTTCAACGTCGATGGCGGCCGCTTGAAACTCATCTACCAGCAGGCCACCGACACACGCTGGATTTTTTCCCTCGATGCTGGCTCTGACCGCCATGGCGACCCCGGTGGACTGACCGCCTCGGCCTATAACGCCGACCGCAATCAAACCGTGCGCACCACCGACCGCTTCCGCCTGAGCCGCGTCGTCGCCAGCGCAGAGCTCCAGCACAAGTTTTCCAGCCAGACCGAGCTCAGCGTGAAAACCTGGGCCGGTGCCTATGACCGCTGGAGCAATCGTCAGACAGGCGGCTTTGGCACCGTCACCGCCCCTACTACGGCCATCCAGCACCAGCAGTTCTACAACTGGGGTGTCGAGCCCCGCATCCGCCACGATTATGAGCTCTGGGGCGGCAATCACTCCCTCGCCGCAGGCATGCAGTTCTACATGTGCCGCTCTCCGCGCAAGGACGCCACCGGAGCCTATCCCACGGACAACATCGGCACCGTCAACACCGTCGCTGCCCGTGATGTGATCTACGGCTCCGTCTTCCTCGAAAACAAGTTCACCTTCGGCCGCCTCACCGTCACGCCCGGTTTCCGCATGGAGATGGTCAATCAAGACATCACCGTCAGGAACATCGGTGTCACCACCACGCAGCGGGATGCCAGCAAGTTCGACAAGCAGCCGCTCTTTGGCCTCGGCCTCTCCTACGATCTCGGCAACCAGACCGCCGTCTATGCCAACATCTCCCAGAGCTACCGTGCCACCACCTTCGGCCAGTCGCTCATCCCCGCCGCAGGTGGTACGGCCAGCGATGTCGCCCCATCCCAGGGCTGGAGCTACGAACTCGGCCTCCGTGGCAATCCCAAACCCTGGTTCACCTATGACACCTCCTTCTTCCTCGTTGATCTCGATGACAAGATCGGCACCGCCGGCCTGAACATCCAAAGCGTCGGCCGCAGCATCAACTACGGCTGGGAAGGCGCCGCACAGTTCGATGTCATCGGCGGGCTCGATGCGCTCAACGGCACTCATCGTGGCGAATACCTCGGTGCCCTCAATCTCTACGGCAACATCTCCGTGCTCGAAGCCCGTCTCTCCGGCGGCGTCAACAACGGCGGCACCCCGCAGTACGCTCCGCCCTACATCATCCGCACCGGTGCCATCTACAAACGCAAGAGCGGCCTGAAGATCGCCTTCCTCGGCACCTTGATGGCCCGCCACAATGGCACCGACAACGCCGACGGCCGTTTCGACATTCCCGCCTACACCACCTGGGATCTCACCGCCGAAGTCCCCCTCGGAAAAAACTTCTCCGTCATGGCCGGCCTCAACAACGTCTTCGACAAGCACTACTACTCCCTCGTCAACAGCAGCGGCATCATCCCCGCCTATGGCCGCAACTTCTACGTCGGCGGCAGCTTGAAATTTTGATCTGAATTAGGTTGGATCAAGTCCCTGCGGGGCGCGGAAGTGGTGTTCCGCGTCCCGGCAGGGAAAAAGTGGTCTCTACTTCAGGCGCCAGCACTCGATGCGGCTCCGGTCAGCCCTTCCTGACGGCCGGCTTGCATGCTGGACCATGATGAAAAGAAAACGTCCGTCACGGGACGGCACCACTGTCTCCATCCAGTTGCCCGTGTATTTGATGCCAAAGCGGGAAGTTCCATCCATGGAGTAAACACCCAGGCCGTTTGGCTCCGCGTTGGCAAAGAAGCACTGCGAGTCCGCGGTAAAACCAACCGGTCCAGACTGCATACGTCTGCCACGAAACATCGACTGCATGCGCTTCGTGATGACATCCCACAGGATGACACGATCATCCTCCGCCACAGAAATGAGCTTGGTGGAGTCCGGCGAAAAAGCGTACTTGCTCGGGTAGGACGCATGTCCCACGAACTCCGTGACCAGCTCCCCCTCTTTGGCGGAATCGAGGAGCTGGATGGTTTTGAACTCTTCATCCACCAGCGCTATCCACTTCGCATCGGGTGAGAGTTTTGTCGTTCTCCTGCGGTTTGACTGAAGCTCCTTCGTCCACAAGGTTTTGAATGTGATCTGATCCATCCGAACGAACCGTTCCTGATTGCTCTCGCCTTCAAACAATCCAAACGGCTTGTCAGCGGCAAGTTGAAAACTGAACTGCGGCTCCACCGACTGCCAGGATTCTTTTCCGCTCGCCACATCCCAGACATGGATCTGACCCATCGAGCTTGGAGCATGAAACAGCAACTGGGTGCCATCAGGGTTGAAAAACACGTTCAAGTACTCGCCTGACTGGGCAATGCGATGCTTCTCCTTTCCACTCCCCGCATCCAGCACACGCACACCTCCGCCTTCGTCACTCATGCCCACGGCAAGCAACGAACCGTTGGGGTGGATCACCATGCTGTGTGCCAGCCCATCCAGTTCCACAGACCATTCAGGCTTATCCAGATATTTTTCCGGCCGCTTGAGTTCCTGGATCGCGAAAGAGCCGATCTTGAAATAGGCTCTCAGCAAACCACGAACTTCGTCTGCCCTCTCGTCGTTCCAGGAGCGCTCAATGGAAAAGTCTGGAGTGATCTTTTTCAGCAGCGACGCCAAGTGGGTCACATCCTCGGGCCTCAGACGATCAAGCTCCGGATCACTTGCCAGCAGCCTGATGAGTTCCTTTCCTGCACGTGGTCGGCGCTGTTCCAGCCTGGTGAGAAACACCGTCTGCGGCGTCGATCCGCGGGCGCCATTTGACTCCGTGTAAAACCATCTGGCCACTGTGGCCAGGTCCGTTTCATCCCCAAGATCTGCCAAAGCTGCCATCACCTCGGCACGCTCCCAGCCCCCGTATTTACTGGCGTGATACTGCATGGCCTCATCTTTCACCTGTCTGGCCCGCCCCGGATCAGCATCCATGGCAGCCGTGTAGTGTTTCAAGGCCGTCAGGTCTTTGGCATTCTCAGGTGAGAAAAAATATTTGGCATAGGTTATGATGAACCTTCTGCCTTGTCTGGGGTCATCAATGGCTGGCTCCTTCAGCCCCGCTCTGCGACCCGTCTGCAAAAACTCCAGCAGTGCCGCAGCTCCAAGTCCACGCACCGCACGGATCATCTCCTCCTCCGTGGCATACCAGTCCTGCCACTGCCCGGTGGACATTAAGACGCCATCGGCCATGTAGAGCATCAGCCAGGCACGAGTTTTGGGCGGCAGCTTCTCCGCCTGGCTCCAGAATTGTTTCAGGGCAGGCTTGGCCTCTTCCTGCGGCGGTGAATATCCCATGGAGGCCCGCTTGTGTAAAAAACCATGCCAGCCTAGCCAGTCCATGTTCGACTGCCTCTGCTCCCACCACGTCTCCGCATTGGGCTGAAACGCCTTTGGGGCATCATTCGGATCCCGGAAATCGCAGCCCACCATCTGCAGGCATGTGCGCGCCACATCTGCCACTGTCTGCGGGATCGTTACCATCTCGGGGCCAATGAGGTCTCCACTATGGCCGAAAGGAAGGGTCGGGGTGAAATCATTCGCCAGCCTGATGCACACCGGCACAAAGTCAGGCTTCTCCTGGGCTACGAGCGCCAGAACCGCCAGACAGCGTATTGCTGCATCTCCCTGCTCTGCGAGCCTGACCAGTTCGGCGCTCTCGAGCTCGGCTGAGCAAAGCCCCTGAAGAGTATCCCATGCGGCACGGATCTTTTTCACCCGCTCGTAACCCATTGGCTGCCGATTGTAGAGAAAATCCGCGGTCGAGATGAACGGCAGTTCTTTCTTGAGGGCCGTCAGCCGGTCCTCGGTCTCAGACGCGAGGGCCGGAGTCGTCCAGAGGGCAGCCCACAGAATGATCCTTCTCCAGTCATAAGCAGAAACTCGTTTCATGATGAAAACGAGTATGCCCTCCCATCAAAAGGACTGTCAATCCTATCTCACCAAGGCACATCACTTCCGAAATGGCGAAGCCGGAATGCCCGCACCGTTGAAGAGCGAGGCCACGGGATTGTCCTTCCACGCATACCGCACCTGCTTCGGGTCGGCGACGGCCTTGGATGAGACGACAACCGTCTCGCCCTCGATCTTCGCCTCAGCCGCATGCCACTGTCCATCCACTCCGGCGATTTCAAACTCACCAAGCTCACCTTTCGCGTTCAACCCCTTGGCATGCGTGAAAGTGATCACAAATGCGCCGCCCTTGACCGTGGCTTGGTCAATCAGCGGCCCGGAAGTGTCAGCCACATCCTTGTGATACACCGAACCCAGCGCCCACTGCGCGAGGCGGCGGCCCACTTCCTGTTTGTTGGCAGGATGAATGTTTTTCGCCTCGCCAATGTCGAGCGTGATGGCCATGCCGCTGTTCGGAATGGTGCTCAGCGCGTTGAGCATCTGCTCGCGCACAATCGGCCAGCCGTCACCAACGCGAGTAAAATTCGGCAGCTGCACCCAGGCAAAAGGAAACTCATCGTTCCAGCGTGTGCGCCAGTCCTTGGCGAGCAGTGTGAGCTGTGCCTGGTAGAACGGTGGCTTGGGCCCGTTCGTATTGGCCTCCCCCTGATACCAGATGGCACCACGAATCGCATAAGGGATGAGCGGCGAAATCTTGCCGTTGAACAGGCCTCCCACATTCCCTTTGCGCTTGCGGGTTTCGATCGGATCACGCGGCTTGCGCGGCGCGGGTTTTCCCTCCGCCTTCGCCAGCTTCACCTCTTCGGCCCATTTGGCCACCTGACGCTCGTAAACAGCCTTCACCTTGGCTTCATCAAAGGCTGCATCGTCCTGCTTCAGCGCCTCAAAGAAGGGCTTCAGTTCCGCGCTCGCCTGCTGGGCCTCAGGGCTGATCCAAGACTCGATCGGCGTACCACCCACGGAGGAATTGATGAGCCCCACCGGCTGCTTGAGCACGTCATAGACATTGCGGCCAAAGAAATACGCCGTGGCGGAAAAACGCCCCACCGTCTCAGGAGAGCAAATCACCCAGGTGCCTTTGCCCTGTGACTGCGCCGTGGCGGCAGCCGCGCTGCCTTCGGTAAACATCCGGATCAGCGGCACATTCGCGGCCTCTTGGCTGGCCGGGTAATCTTTGGCGCTCTGTACAGCCATCGCCATGTTGGACTGCCCCGATCCGAGCCAGACTTCGCCGACCAGCACGTCATTGATCGTCTTGTCACCTATCGTCAGCGTCTGCGGCTCAGCCGAGGCGGTTAAGGCATCGAGCTTGAGCGACCACTGGCCGCTCGCGTCCGCCTTGGCCGTTTTCTTTTGACCCGCGATGGCCACGCTGACTTCCGATTTCGCATCCGCAGTGCCCCAGACAGGCACCGGCTTGCCGCTTTGCAGCACCATGTGATCGGAGAAAATCGCGGGCAGCGTGACGGCGGCCTGAGCGGACAAGGAAAGAAGAAGGAATGAGGCGAGTATCTTCATGGCAGGTTGGGATGAGACGAGCCTTGTCAACGTCAGGACCCGCACCATTGCTTCACAAATGTCTGCCGCCCTTTTTGCCGCCGGCCTCGGCGATGTGATCCGTGTTTGCTATCAGAATGCCAGCTACCGCGTGCTGAGCGAGACCACACAGCCGGTTCCCGTGATCATGGCCTCTCACAATCCGTTTTCGATCGAGATCTTTCGCCATCATCGCAATGCGAAGAATTTCATCCTCTACGATCTCGCGCACAAATATGTGGAGTTCTTCAACGCCGGCCTGCGCGGTGTGGACATCAGCCGGGAGCTGTGCGCCTTTGCCGGTGTGGACTATGCGCAGCTCATCCGCGGCCCTGCAAACGGCCATGTCCCCGTGTTTGACGCACCGGACAACATTCCTTCAGACGGACACATTGTGTTCCAGCCCTTCGCAGGTGTGACGGAGCGCTCCCTGCCTCCTGATTTGATCGAAAAGACTCTGCAAGTGCTCAGGAAACTGCCGTGCCGGGTGTTCATCGTGACGCGCAGTTATCCCCGTTCCGGCGGCGGCAAGCTTGTCCACAACGCAGAAGACGGGCGGGCTTTTGCAGGCGGCAATGTAACCGTTCTCGAAAACCTCTCCACACCTGCGACTCTTAACCTCGTGAAAAGCTGCCGCGCCTATGTGGGCAGCTGGTCCAGCCTGCAGCAGGCCGCTTGGTTTGAGCACAAGCCCGTTGCCGTGTTTTACCCAGCGGACCATGTCGATGTGAGAAAGAAGACGGACTACGCCTTCGGCATGGATCGCGAAAACACACTGGGCCGTGAATTCCCGCAGGCGGATGCAGCTGAGCTGGCGGCCTTTCTGCAGCGCTGTTGATCACCTCTCGATGAAACGCCGCAACACCTCAAAGTGACCGGCGGCGGATGCGGTCGGAGCGGCATAATCTTCCTGCCGCAATTTGTACGGCACCTCCGTGGGTGTGATGAATGGCACGCGGCTTGTTCTCGAAAAAATCATGCCATGATAACGTCCTGTGATGACGAACCGTGAGGAGGCGATGCACCGATACGCTGCCTCAGGGTCTGCTGCGTTGATGGTCTTCGAATCGGGGAAACGCTGCGCCGCTTCCTCCAGCATCCAGCCATCATCCACCAGCGCGCCCATGCGCAGCCATGACACCGGAACACCGCTGGCCGCAAACTGGCGCAGGTAGTGGTTGATGAGCGCATTGCGCGGATTGACCAGGCCGGCGGGTACAATCGTCACACCTTCTGCAAGGCCCTGCTGCAGCACACCTGCCGGATGATAAAGATACGCCGCATCTGGGAAGAAAACAGCGTCGGCTCTGCCGCTGATCTCCCGTGCGATGCGGACACACTCGGGTGAGCGCAGAGTAATGAAGGCTGCCTGCTGCAAATACGGCACCCATGGCTTCAGTGACCGGGCATAGGCGGAATCACGTTGCACTTCAAACTGAAATCCACAGGACAGAATGCCCCAGGGAATGCCGCGCTCGATAGCCGCATGGATGTAAAACCGCATGCACCGGAAATGGGGCGACTCCCCCTCTTCGGGTTCCGCTCCGGCATTGTGCAGCACCCCGCCTCCGCCTATCACGATCATATCCAGATCGTCTGGCAGGCTGGATGGGAGGTCTGAATTGTAGAACACCAGTTCATGCTCGGGCAGCTGTTGCGCAAAGACGAGTGGATAGGTGTCGTCACCGATGTTGCCGTACCCTGATGCTCCGACGAAAGCGATTTTCATGCACCGTCATGCTACCACAGAATGGGATGAGAAGGACAGTCCATGGATGAGCAAAATCGGGAAAAACACAGCGTGCAAAATTTCACTTGAATCATTTAACCATTTGGTTAACTATTCAGCCGGTTACAAACCATACTCCTATGAAAACAAATCTGCTTCTTATCACTCTGTCCCTCCTCTCCCTGGTGCTCACCACCTCTGCAGGCGAACCGCCCAAGCCCTACACCGGCTCCGCCGAATTTGAAAAACTCAAAACACTGGCCGGCACCTGGCAGGCCAAAGTGGACATGGGCCAGGGCCCCATGACCGTGACGACCCAGTACCGCGTCATCTCCGGCGGCAGCGCGCTGGAAGAGCGCATGTTTCCCGACACCCCCAAGGAAATGGTCACCCTCTACCATGAAAAGGATGGCAAGGTCGTGCTGACCCATTACTGCATGCTGTGCAACCGGCCCAGCATGACGCTGGTGAAGACCGATGACAAATCCCTCACCTTCGACCTGGCCAAGGACAGTGAAATCAAAGTGGAAACGGAGAAACACATGCACTCCGCCGTCATCACCTTCGTGGATTTGAATCATGTGACACAGAACTGGACGTTGTTCGACAACGGCAAAGCCCAGGAGGACCATTCATTCCAGTTTGAGCGCGTGAAGTAAGCCCGCTTGCCAGCGCGCCACGCAGCATCCACTCGTTTCTCCATGAGACGCGCCCCCCAGCCCCTGCTCCTTGATCTCGTATTCGCCGCACTCTCCGATGCCACACGGCGGGGGCTGCTGACACGCCTGATCGAGGGAGAGGCCACGGTAGGGGCGCTCGCAGAGCCCTTGCAGATGTCCCTCCCGGCCGTCTCCAAGCATCTGCGCGTGTTGGAGGATGCAGGACTGCTCAAGCGCCGGATCGAAGGACGCACCCATTACATCACCGCCAATCCCAAACCCCTCCGCGAAGCAGTGAACTGGATCGAACGCCACCGCCAGATGTGGGAAGGCAGTTTCGACAGACTCGCCGCCCTCGTGGAGCAGGCCCCACCAGAGCCACCCGCCCAAGAACAGACCAAACCTAAAAAGTCATGACCACTCTCGTCGCCGAACAAACCCTCAATCTCACCCGTCGCTTCAAAGCACCGCGCGAGCGCGTCTTTGCCGCCTTCTCCAGCGCCGAAGCCATCCAGCAATGGTTTGGCTGCGGACCTCCCCACATCATCGAATGCAGCGCCGACTTCCGCGTCGGCGGCAGCTACCGCACCAGTTCGTACAATCCGGAAACCTCCAAAGCCGTTGTTGCCGTGGGTGTTTACCGTGAGATCACACCGCCCTCGAAGATCGTCTACACCTGGAAATGGGAGAACGATGAAGACTGGGCAGACTGCGAGTCACTCGTCACCTTTGAGTTCAAGGCCGTTGGCGATGAAACCGAACTGCATCTCACCCAGACCGGATTCCCCAGCGACGACAGCTGCCAGAAGCACACCTACGGCTGGAATGGCTGCCTCGACAAACTGGCGGCCCTGCTCGCTGGAACTCCTCAGCCTGCTTTCAAGCATTGCTGCTGAACAGCCGGGATCGAGCATCCTGCCGCCGCTTCGCCTGGCACGGAGCGGTGGCCAGCAGCTCCTGAAATTGCCGCGCCACAGTCTCCCAGCGGAAGGCCTCACCACGCACGTGCACCAGTCCTTCTGCGGCAAGACGGCTGCGCGCATCTCGGTTTTCATGGAGCGACTGCAACGCAGCCACGAAGGGTGCCTCATCGACCAAGGAGCCGGTCGTGTTGATCTCAGGATGAATAAGCGTGCGTGAACACGGAATTTTAATCGCAGGTCTGGCCCACTCCCCCAGGGCAGAAGATTTGGGCACGATTTGCGGAATGCCGCAGGCCATGCCTTCCATCGTGGTCAGCCCCCAGCCTTCCCCCAGCGTGGTGGTCATCTGCACATCGAGACAGTTATAGACGAGCCTCAACCTGTGTACGTCCTGCAAATCCCGGATGTCTTCGGCACCGGTGAGGATCAGACGGTCAGCGACACCGCAGTAGGCGGCCACTCTGCGCAGATCCCAGCCCGTGTCTTTTTGAGCGCAGTGCAGGAGCAGATAAGCGTCGGCGATGTTGTGCTGTTTGATCCAGGCGGCGAAAATCTGAATCGTGAGATCGAGCCGTTTGCGCGGCTGGTTGCGATTGACGTTGCCCACGATGAATGCGTCCGGCGATACATCGAGCCGCAGCGTCTGCCGTGCCGCAGCACGATCCCCTGGCCTGAATATTTCTGTATCGATGCCATGCGGAATGATCTGACGCTGGCCGGTGAAACCTGCGTCGCAGGCAGCACGGTGGCCAAACCTCGTGTACCACACCGCCGAGTGCAGCCGGTTGATCTCCGCCATGGCCGCAGGGTCTAGGTGACCGCCATCCACGGGCATGTAACCGATGACCGGTACTCCGGCGGGCGCGATCCTGGCAAACTGCGCCACGTTCCACCAGTCGCTGTTGATGATGACGGCAGCGGGATCAAACTCGGCGCAAAGATCCTGGAAACGGTTCATCCCCCACATGTCACCTCCCTGCTGCGCAGGCATGATGCGATAAGGCAGATCATGGTCCCCACCATCATAATTCACGCCAGAGACCACGATCTCCCAGTCATGCCGCAAATGATTCAGAATCGCATGAGTCACAGTGGCAAAGCCGGTGGGCACCAAGGCATCTCCGATCCAGAGCAGCCGCGGCTTGGTTCGCCGGGCCGTGAAAGAATGACGCGACACTCCGGCAACCGCCGCGCGACCGCTGTCACCGGAGTTGAAGGTCAGACCGCTGGCCATCACCGGCATCACAGTCCCCCCCGCTCCACCAGCTTCGGTTTTCCGCTTCGTTGTTTGAGAATACACGGCAGGCTTCCGCTGCGAGAGCTTCGTCCCAGTGGCCGGTAAAGTTTTGGATTTCACTGCCTTTCGCCTTCTGTTTTTCGAGGTCGAGGTGTTGGTGGCTTTGGCGGCCAGTTTTGCCATCGGTTGCTTTTGAGTGATCATGATGAGTCTCTTGAAATGTCATCTCTGCCTTTCAGCGCCTGCATTTTCCGAAATCATGCCCTGCTTGAGAAGCGCACTGTACGATTTCGCCAGTGGCAGCAGCGCATCATTTGGAAACGAGGGAGCCAGCGGTCTCCGGGCGACTTCGTTTCCATAAAGGCAATCAGGGTGTTTTTCTCCTTTTTGCAAGACTTCCGGGCAAAAAATCCGCAAAATAGTATTTATTCATCACAAGAAGAAGCCTCTACTTGTCGTCGTGAACTCCGCAGTCAGGCAGCAGGGCTCGGAGCTGTTCCAGCACGGCACCCTCGAGCGGCGGGATCCCCCCGATGCGCAGCAGCCGCAGCTGCCGGCAGGCAGCAATGTAGGGTATGGCCGCGGCAGTCACCGCTGGACTGGACATCAAATCAAGACTCGTCAGCGTAGGCATGGAAACCAGGCTCTTGAGCGCATCCGTCGGCACTGCCAGCCCATGCAGGTTAAGGTTGGAGACCGTTCCGGCGTCTCGAATCCGGGCCACGAGTTCATCATAAACAGCCACGTCCGTCACCGGCACCACCAGAAAAGAGACACGCCAGACGGTGAATGCGCCTGATGGCAGGTCTGCCAGCTCATCCAGATCGGCAGAGCCTCCCATCGCTTTCTCGGAACTGGCGGGGGTCTGCACATTCACCACGCCGCCATGCTCTACGACGAAACGCGCGAGCGCCATCTGCTGCGGGTTCACGTCAGGAGATAACGGCCGCCCCGCCTCAGCGGCTTTCGGATTCGCCTCGGATGCCGCCAGCAGACCCGATTGCCATGCCACGGCAAACCCGCCCCCAAGCAGCAGCAGCGCCGCAGCTACCCAAGGCAGCCAGCGCCTGCCAGCCCCGTCATCCTGCCGTATTTTGAGCGTCACTGCGCCGGTGGGAACAGCCTCCTCTTTTTTTCCCGCCGGTGCGGTGAGGCTTGGAGACTGTCTGCGAAAATTTTTCCAATTGTCGCTGTTCTTGAAGAGCTTTTCCAGCACCTGCGTCATGTCACGCACATGCTGGTAACGTTTCTCGGGATTGTTTTGCATCGCCTTGCTGACGACAGCATCGATGCCCTTGTCCGCACCAGAACGAATCGAGGGCGGCTCCCACACCCCCTTCGGAACATGCCCGGTGAAGAGCTCATAGATCATCACTCCCAGCGAATAGATGTCCGCCCGGTGGTCGATATCCCTGCTCTGATCGAGCGCCTCGGGCGCGATATAATCAGGCGTCCCAATAGTCATGCCTGTGGCCGTGTAATCGACTGACTGCGGACCAATGACCTTGGCCAGGCCAAAATCGGCGACCTTCACATTGCCACGCTCATCGACGAGAATGTTGGCTGGCTTGATGTCACGATGCACAATTCCGTGTTCATGGGCAAACTGCAGCGCCTCGCAAACCTGGGTGATGATTTTGAGGATCTGTCTCGGCTCAGGTGGATCACGCTTGAGCAGCTGCTGCAAATCCATGCCGGAAACAAACTCCATGACGTAGTACATCTGGCCGTCGGGGGTTTCACCAAAGTCGTAAACGGCGATGATGTGCGGGTGATTTAGCAACGCGAGCGCATGCGCCTCCCGTTTGAAGCGCTCGGCAAAGCTCTCCTTGTTTCGATGCACCTGCGGCAGCAGTTTCACCGCCACCGTGCGGTTGAGGCTCTTCTGCACCGCCTTGTAAACCGCGCCCATGCCGCCCCTCTCGATAAACTGAAGAAACTTGTAGCCCGGAATCAATGCATCCAGCTCCTCCGTCGATGGCGGAGTAAAGGGCTCGAAATGAACGGCATCCCCCCCATGTTCATTCACCTGGTTCATTCCGATGAATTAAGAACAACGAGGCGCTTTAGCAAGACCCTAGACAACGCAGGGCAAAATAATCACTAGAAACCACCTCACGCCGCCTGGTATGCCGCCAGCAACTGCCCCACGCTCCGCTTCCAGTTCAGCTCCTGGGTCAGCCGTGCATGACCGGCGGCTCCCAACGTTTGACGCCGGGGCTCGTCGTCGAGGAGAGTGAGGATGGCATCGCCCAGCTTTTCAGCCGAGTTTTCCATGACGTACACCGCGCTCTCACCCGCTGAGAACCGGCCTTCCACGGTGCCAAACATGACCATCGGTTTGGCGAAGGCCATGTATTCCAGCACCTTGTTCATGGTGCAGTGGTCGTTGTAGGCGTTGATGGGGTCGCAGGCGACGCCGAGGTCCATGGTACGTAAAGCACGGCATAGAAACTCGTCGCTGACCCGTCCGGGCATGCTGAGGTAATCCTGCAAGCCAAGCAGGTCACGCAATGCGACCAGATCCGCATGCTCCGCGCCGGAACCCATCAGCAGAAACTGCACATCGGTGCGCCGGCGGGTTTTGACGATGTGATCCGCGGCGCGCACGAGGTAGTCCACGCCATCCGCATTGCCCATGACGCCTATGTATCCCACCAGGTACCGTCTCCCGGCACGCAGTGATTCATCCGGCTGCGCATCGGTGTGCATGCGGCTCGGCGCTGTGCGCACCACAAAGGCGCGATCCTCACGCAGCTTCCCACGCTGTTTCACCGCTCTCAGGACGCTCTGATTCGTGGCGATCACCACATCCGCCAGTGCAAGCGTGCACCGCTCGGCAATGCGCACTGCCCAATACATCAGCCCACGCCTGCCAAATTTCGCCTCAAACATCTCCGGCCACAGATCATGCACATCAAAGATGACTTTCACGCCACCAAACAGTTTGAACGGCAGCGCCACGAGGAACAGCAGATCCGGCGGATTGCAGAGGTGGATGACATCAAAACCACCGCGCCGCCAGGCTTTGACCGCGCAGGTCAATTCACCCCAAAGTGCGGACGCATACTCAGCGATGAATCCACCCAGCGATCCTGCCTCCCCACTGATCCAGTGCCGGTAGATTTGGATGCCTTCCAGCACTTCCTCCGGCTGCGTGTAGCCGCGCATCTGCGGGCAGATGACCGTAACCTCATGCCCCGCATCACGCAGGGCGCAGGCCTCCTGCCACACGCGCCTGTCGAAGGGAACGGGAAGGTTCTCAACGAGGATGAGGACGCGCATGAGCGGCGGAAATTACGCGCCTGCGGCGCCACGCTGCTCTTTGGAGAGCCACTCGATTTTCAAGACCTTGCCCTCTTTGGCTCCACCGCCAAAGAAATCCCCCGTGTCCTTGAGGGTGACAAAAATGATGAAGCCAAAGAGCATCAGCGCACACGCAGTTTGCACGTACTCCAGAATCCTGCCCTGCGGCGGCTTGCGGCGGATCGCCTCAGCAGCAGCCATGGTGATGTGCCCGCCATCCAGCACCGGGAAGGGCATCATGTTGAGGATCGCCAGGTTGATGTTGAACACCACGCTGAACCAAAGAACCAGGCGCCAGCCGTCCGGGTGCTGGAACAGCTTGTAATACAGACGGCCCACTCCCACCGGGCCGCTCATGTGCGCAGGGCTGAGATCAGACTTCGGTGAAACCAGTTTGGACACCAGATTGCCCATGTGCCGCACGGCATCGCTGATCTGCTCCCACGGTGTGATGACGCTGGGCGTACGCTTGCCTTCCACATCCCAGGCCACGCCGATCATGGGGTATTCCTGATGATCATCCGTGACCTCCTTGAGATTGTTCTTGTCCGGGATGCGCGGCAGGATGGGGATTTGGATGACCTTGCCCGCACGTTCGATGTCCAGCATGATGGTCTTGCCCGCCGTGGCTTTGATGTAATCGCCCAGATCCCCCATGCTGCGCAGTTGTCTGCCATCAGCACGCAGCACCAGGTCATCTGGTTTGATGCCCGCTTCTTCCGCCGGACTGTTTTTAGCAACACCCCCGACCATGGGCGTCATCTGGCCTTCAAGGCCGATGGAACGCAGTTCGGGCCGTTTGAAGATCGAGCGCCACCAAGAAACCGGCTCCGCCTTTTTTTCGCTGTTGGGCCAGGCCTTGGGATCCACATTGAACTTCATCACTCCCTGTCCAGGACGCTCCACCTCGAAGGCGATCGTGTCACCTTCGCTGGCCACCACGCCCCAGCGCACACTGTCCACCAGTCCTTCGAAGCGCTTCACGGGCTGACCATCCACCTGAAGGACCTTGTCCCCCGGAAGAATGCCCGCTTTTTGAGCCGGACTGTCTTTGGCCACATAGCCGACGATCGAGGTGGTGTGGGATTCGCTCTCCGGCTTGCCCACAACCCAGACGGCCACGGCAAACAGACAGGCAAGCATGAAACTGAACAGCGGACCCGCAAAAGCCACGATGGCCTTGTCCAGCGGCGTGATCGCCGGCAGCCCTTCCTGGTTCACCTCACCTTCGAGCCCGCCCATCGGGGCCATCTGCGGCAGCGCCACAAAACCGCCCGCAGGAATGCTGCCGAGGCCGTACTCCACGCCATTGATGGTCTTTTTCCAGAGCGGCTTGCCAAACCAGATGTAGAACTTTTCAACCTTCAGCCCGCGCCAGCGTGCCGCCAGGAAATGGCCCCACTCGTGAACCACGATCATGAGATTGAACACGAGGATCACCTCCAAAATGAGGATGATGAATCGGAGGATTTCACCGAAGGAACCGAGAGAGGAAAGCCATGCCATAAAGTTGGAAGGAAAAGATCAGGCGGAGCGCGGCGGAATTGCCGGAGCACTGCATGACTGGGCAGGAAAGCTACCACCCCCCCATGACGGGTGCAAATGTTGCGGGGAAGTTTGTGTTGAGCCTAAAACATGAAATATTTGCCATCAGCCATTCTCAAACGTATCCCCATTTCGTCCCATGATGCTGATCCGCGCCACTCTCTTTCTGCTTGTTCCCTGGATGATGATCTCCTGCCGTACCGCCAAAAGCGTGGTGGCCGCCGTCGATGTCAAACCCACCGGTTTCCTCCCCCATGCCAGTGAACTAAAGGAAAACCGTAAACGGTCGCCTTTCATCGGCAACTGGTGGACCACCGACAAAAAAGTTCTGGCCGCTGCGGAAAAGGTGAAGTCGGTCTACATCGCCCCCGTGGTCTCCGATGAATTGCGGCCCATGCTGCAAAAGTTCACTCAGGTGGAGTTCAGCAAGAAGCGGCGCGACAAAAAAATGAAGGGCCTGCTCACCTACGCTCACGATAAATTTGTCAGCGCCTTCAAGGCCAACAAAAAATCGCGCTTCGCCATCGTGGATGCTCCTTCCAAGGATGCCATGACCCTGAAGCTGTCCATCATCGAGTGGGAACCCAACACCTACTCAGGACTGGTGGTGCGGGAAGCCGTGGACCTCGTGACTCTGCCCATGGTCGGTGGCAGCTTGCTTGGAAAACCTTCGCGCGGCACCATTGCCATTCAAGGCGTCCTGACCGAGCCCAAGACCGGCAAGTCCGTCTTCGAGTTTGCCGACAAAGAAGAGGCCAAGACCTTGTTCTTCTTCTTTCCCCAGGAACTGTTTCCGACCGGTCAGGCCAAGTTCGCCATTCGTGAATGGGCTCGGCAGTTTGAAAAGATCATGAGCTCACCGCCCGACAAGCAGATCAGAGACAGCATGCCCTTCCAGATCATTGGCTTCTAAGATCGCTGAAGTTTCCCAAGCGGTTCGCTCATAAAATTCAGAACCACTCTATTCGGGCGGAATTATACCCCTGTCGCGTAGTCGTTTACTCATTGCCAAGAGGGCGGAATTGGTGCGCTAATCCTGCGCACTCCCTTCACCATGAAAAAGCCGCTCCTTCATTCTCTCGTGATTCTGCTCGTCGGTCTTTCACTGACCCTCACTGCCTGCCAGTATCCCTACGCCTACAATGGCTCAGGCCCGTATCGCGGCACCTTCACGCCCTACCAAACCACAGGGCGTGGCCCGCTGGGCGATCTCGCAGCCAGCACCCTTGGCTCCAATCGGGACCACTACTATTATGTGATTCGCGGCGCAAACGCCGGGACACGCTGCTACTCCGCCCGTCCCTATTACACGGGCATCTACAGCCGCCCGGCGGCCTACCCGGTCTCATATCAGCTGCACCCCTACTACTCGAACGGCATCTACAGCAGCCCGTATTACAACCGCAGCCCGGCGTACGGCAGCAGCTTCACCAACCGCCCATGGGGTGGTGGCTACGGCTTTGGCCAGCCCTTCAGCTGGGGCAGCGGCCTGGGCCTCGGCTCACGCTGGTTCTGAGCCCCGTTTCAGTTCGCTCTGAGCAGCCTGCGCTGTTGGCCAGCGCAGGTTTTTTTATTGCAGCTCAAAGATGCCCTCGATCTCGACGGCGATGTTCCCCGGCAGCGAACCCATGCCCACCGCGCTGCGTGCGCCGATGCCGCATTCCTCGCCCCAAACCTGGCCAAACAATTCGCTGCAGCCGTTGATGACCTTCGGATGATCTCCGAAGTCTGACGTGCAGTTCACCATGCCGAGCAGTTTCACCACGCGCTTCACGCGGTCCAGGCTGCCCAGTTCGCTTTTCAAGGTGGCCAGCAAGGCGAGGCCAGTCTGCTTCGCCGCAGCCTTGCCCGCTTCCAGATCAAGATCCGCACCGACCCGGCCGGTGAGATACTTCCCATCGCCAAGATACGGCCCATGACCAGAGACGTAGGCGATGTTTCCGACGATCACGACCGGATTGTAAACACCCCCGCGCGGCGGTGCGGTAGGAAGTGTGAGACCGAGGGTGGTGAGTTGTTGTTCTGCGTTCATGGCTGTGAGTTCAAAAAGAAGCATCAAGCATCGTCAAACAGATGACGATTCTTCCAAAAGTAGCTGAAACCAGACACCAGCGTCAGCAGGCTCGTCAAAGAGATGAGGGCCAAAGCCACCATTCGCTCGACATCCGGACTTGCCGTGAAAGCCGGGTGAGTGAAGCCAAAGATCGGCTCGAGCGATGCCTGCCTCATCATGAAATAAATCACCGTCAGGATCTGCCACAGCATCTTGTGTTTCCCCAGTTTTTCCGCAGACAGCACCGCCCCCTGCCCCGCCGCCACCAGCCGGATTCCGGTCACGAAAAACTCACGCGCCAGGATCACGATGGTGATCCAAGCCGGCATCCGCGTCGCTTCGGGAAAGTTCTTGTCGGAGCTCAGCAGGATAAAGGCTGCGGCGATGAGGATCTTGTCCGCCAGCGGGTCAAACAGCTTGCCAAAATTCGTCACAATGCCGCGCGCGCGCGCGATCTTCCCGTCAAAGTAGTCAGTGGCCGAGGCAATCCCGAAGATGATCAGTGCCAGCGAAATGGTGTTCGCCCAGGGGATATAAAAACACACCACAAACACACCCGTCAGGATCAGGCGTGAGAGAGTGAGTTTGTTCGGCAGGTTCATGCGGTGGTTGGTCTCTCTGTCTAGCGATGGAATCCCCCCGCTGTCAATGGCTGTCCTGCAACGAAAGAACATTGCTCAATGCCACTGGGCGCTGTCCAGATCAAGGGTTCCGATACTGCGCATCAAACTCACTGTTCCGCAGGCTTTTGCAGCGTGGGCTCTCCCTTCAACCACCCCAGCGAGGCAAGGAACTTGTCGGCCGCCATCAGTGTCTCGTAGTAAAACTGCATCTTGCCGCCCTTGCCGGGATTGAAGAAGCCGTGCCCCTGCCCCTCGTAAAAGATCGCTTCACAGCGCACCCCCGCCTTTTCCATGTTCGCCTTGAAACGCTCAACCACCGCCACAGGGATCAGCTTGTCCTGCGTGCCGAGGAAGATGATCGCCGGCGGATCATCAGCACTGATGTTGTGCGCCGGAGAAAACTCTTTGAAGCGTTCACCCACTCGGGCGTAGCCCCAGCCCTGATCCGGGCCGTTGTCGAACACAGGATTGAACAGCACCAGCGCATTGGCCCTCGGGGAAATTTTCACATCGTCCTGCGGATCATCCAGCCCCTCCACCATGCCCACAAACGCCGCCAGATGCCCGCCCGCGCTGCCACCTCCGGCACCAATGCGCTTCGGATCAATCCCCAGCTCTCCCGCGTGGCCACGCACCCAGCGCATCGCTGACTTTGCATCATGCACACAATCGATGGGCGGCCCGTTGTCGCCCTTCGCAATCAACCGGTACTCCACCTGGATGCACACCATGCCACGCGTGGCCAGATACTCGCTGTGCTGGGTGAACTGAGTCGGCCCGCCGCCCACCCAGCCACCACCATGGAAAAACACCATCGCGGGACGTTGATCGCTGCTTTTCCAGTCCGGCGGATTGACGATGCTGAGCTTCAACTCACGATCACCCGCCTTCTTATAGGTGTGCGTGATCGGTTCTCCGGCAGACACTGTGAGAGCCAGGAAAAACAGGAACAAAAAGGAACGAGACAGCATAAATGGATCTGAACGCGCTGGTTCATGCCCGCTAAAACGCGGCCTGTGAATGCAGTTTGCAAAATAAACGGAATGGCGGTCAATCTCACCTCAGGCATGAATTTCACTTCCGACCCTGCACTGCTCTATCTCCTCGGCGGCACTCTGGGAGTACTCGTCCTCGCTTCGGTCATCGGCTGGGTGCTGGCAAAACGAGCGGCAACCGACACCGCCAAGATCACCGTGGCAAACCTAAACGCACGCACCAAGGCCTGGTGGACCATGGTCGCCGTTTTTGCCGGCGCGCTCGCGGTGGGGCCCGTTGGCACAGCCGTGATGTTTTTCTTCAGCTCCTTCATGGCGCTGCGCGAGTTCATCACCCTCACGCCAACGAAGCCCGCAGATCACCGGACGCTCTTCTGGGTCTTCTTCATCATCACCCCGCTGCACTACTACTTTCTGGCAACCCAGTGGTACATCATGTTTCTCATTCTGATCCCGGTTTATGCCTTCCTGTTTGTACCCATGCGCTCCGCACTGGCAGGCGACTGCGAGAACTTCCTCGAACGCACCGCCAAAATTCAATGGGGGCTCATGATCTGCGTGTATTGCATCAGCTACGCCCCAGCCATCCTTTGGCTGGATCTTCCTGACTGGCCACACCAGCGGGCCAAGCTGCTTTTCTGGTTTATCACCGTCGTCGAAATGAGCGATGTGATGCAATACGTGTGGGGCAAAATCTGCGGCAAACACAAGATCGCCCCCACCGTCAGCCCCAGCAAAACGTGGGAAGGTTTCCTCGGCGGCGGACTGACGACCGTGGGCCTCGGTGCCGCCCTGTGGTGGGCCACGCCTTTCTCACCACTGCAAGCGGCAGGCATGGCGGCCCTGGTCGTACTCATGGGCTTCGTCGGCGGGCTCGTGATGTCAGCCATCAAGCGTGATCGAGGTGTGAAGGACTGGGGCGGGGCCATCGCTGGCCATGGCGGTTTTATGGACCGGCTGGACTCACTGGCCTTCGCCGCACCGGTGTTTTTCCATGCGACGGGCTATTTCTTTGGCCGCTGAAGCCGGAAAGCCTGGTGGCATGAGCTTCGTACACCACACCCATGCTTTTCCGTGCCTTCATCGTTTCTGCCGCTCTGACCGCCACCGTATCCGCGGCGACGAAGCTCGACTTCAACCGTGACATCCGGCCCATTCTCAGTGACAACTGCTTTGCCTGCCACGGCTTGGACGCCAAGAAACGGAAGGCCGATCTGCGTCTCGATGTCCCGGAAGTCGCTTACAAGGCCATCGAAGGCGTGTTCCCCATCAAGCCCGGCAGCCCCGAGGCAAGCTCCGTCATCCAGCGCATCCTGACCAAAGACGAAGATGAGGTGATGCCACCCCCTGAGTCGAACAAGCACATCACCCCCGCCCAGGTGGAGATCCTGCAGCGCTGGATCAAGGAAGGCGCGGAGTTCAAAAAACACTGGGCCTTCGAAGCGCCCGTCAAAGCGACTCCTCCCTCCGTCAAAGGACCAGTTCAGAACGGCATCGATGCCTTCATTCAAGACCGCTTGGCCAAAGCAGGTCTGTCCCCCTCGCCATCAGCTTCCAAGGAAACCCTCATCCGCCGCGTCACACTCGACCTGACCGGCCTGCCGCCGACGCTGGCTGAAGTCGATGCCTTCATCGCTGACATAGCGCCGGATGCCTATGAAAAAGTCGTCGCCCGCCTGCTGAAATCCGAACGCTATGGCGAGCACATGGGCCGCTTCTGGCTGGATGCGGCGCGCTATGCAGACACCCACGGCCTGCACCTCGACAACGAGCGCAGCATGTGGCCCTACCGCGACTGGGTCGTGCGCGCCTTCAATGCCAACCTGCCCTACGATCAGTTCACCATCTGGCAGCTTGCCGGTGATCTCCTGCCCAATGCCACTGTGGATCAGCAAATCGCGTCCGGCTTCAATCGCTGCAACGTCACCACCAGTGAAGGCGGCAGCATCAATGAAGAGTTCATTTTCCGCTACGCCGTAGATCGCGCTGACTCCACGGTGGCGGTGTGGATGGGCCTCACCGCCGGCTGCGCCGTGTGCCATGATCACAAGTTCGACCCCATCTCCCAGAAGGAGTTTTATTCGCTCTACGCCTTCTTCAACAGCACCGCCGATCCCGCCATGGATGGCAACATCCTCCTCACCCCGCCCATCCTCCGGCTGAGCACTGCCGAGCAGAAAAAGCAGCTCGCGGAACTCGATCAAAAAATGGCCGCCGCACAGACGAAAATCCGCGCGACGATCCAATCACTGAACTACACCGACCCCGCCACCCAAACCCCGCCACCGCCTGTACAGAACAGCGAACTCGTCTGGTTTGAGGATGCATTTCCCGTGAAGGCGGATTTCTCAGGAGAACCTACGCAAATCATCACCAAGGACAAAGGCCCTGTCTTCAGCGGCAATGCAGCACTCAAGCGCACCGCCACGGGGGTGGCGCAGGACTTTTTTGCCAGCGGCGCCAAATTCGACATCCCGCCAAACGGCAAGCTCAGCGTGCAGTGCTACATCGACCCCGCAAATCCACCGAAGGCCATCATGCTGCAGTTCCACACCGCCGGCTGGAACCACCGCGCTGTCTGGGGCCAGGAAGGTGCCATCCCCTTCGGCCAGGTGCGCACACCTGAGAAAGTGCAAATGGGCGAACTGCCCAAAGCAGGCGAATGGGTGAAGCTGGAAGTGCCCGCAGAACGTCTGGGCCTCAAGCCCGGTCTCAAGGTCAGCGGCTATGCCTTCACCCAGTTCGGCGGCACCGTTTACTGGGACCGTCTGGCCATGACCTCCCGCGTCGATCCGGCCAAAGATCCCCAGTGGTCATGGAGCAAGTGGATTGAAAAAAACCAAGGCAAGCGTGTTGCTGAACTCCCCAACGATCTGCAGACTCTCGTGCGTGGCAAAAAGCCCGCCGAATGGCCCGAAAAAGACGCCGTAAAGCTCAAGGAGTGGTGGTTTGAAAACGAGTATCAGGGCGCACGCAGTCTGGTGGAAGGTGCCCGTGGTGAAAAGCTCGCCCTGGAGTCCCAAAGAAAAACGCTGGATGACGTCATCCCCGCCACCTTCATCATGGCCGACCTGCCGCAAAAACGTGACAGCTTCGTGATGGATCGCGGCCAGTATGACAAGCCGAAAGACAAGGTCACCCGTGGCACCCCCGCTGTCTTTCCTCCCCTCCCCGCACAGGCCGACTACACACGCCTCGATCTCGCCAAATGGCTCGTCAGCCCGCAGCACCCGCTCACCGCCCGTGTGCAGGTGAACCGCCTCTGGCAGCAGTTCTTCGGCACCGGCTTGGTGAAAACCAGCAACGATTTCGGCTCCCAGGGAGAGCCTCCCAGCCACCCTGAACTGCTCGACTGGCTGGCCGTGACTTTCCGTGAAAGCGGCTGGGACATGAAGGCCTTTGTGCGCATGATCGTCACCTCGCACACCTACCAGCAAAGCGCTCAATGCTCCGACCTCGCGATGCAAAAAGACCCGGAGAACCGCCTGCTCGCCCGTGGTCCGCGCTTCCGCTTGGATGCCGAAGCCGTGCGTGATCAGGCCCTGTTCGTTTCCGGCCTGCTCAGCCCCAAGATCGGCGGCAAAGGCGTGAAACCCTACCAGCCCGAGAACATCTGGGAGCCCGTCGGCTTCGGTGGCAGCAACACCCGCAACTACATCCAGGACCACGGCGAATCACTCTACCGCCGCAGCCTCTACACCTTCTGGAAGCGCACCGCCCCGCCGCCGAACATGACCTCGTTCGACGCGCCCAATCGCGAGAGCTACTGCCTCCGCCGCGAACGCAGCAACACCCCGCTGCAGGCGCTCACCCTCATGAACGACATCCAGTTCTTCGAAGCCTCGCGCAACTTCGCCCAGCACGTCATGCAAACCAACGCCAGCACGGACGCGCGCATCACCGCCCTCTTCCGCACCGCCACCGGCCGCTACCCCAGCGCCCAGGAAGCCGAGATCATCCGCCAGGATTTCACCAAGCAGTTCGCCGCCTACACCGCCAAGCCCGAAGAAGCCAAAAAAGCCATCACCTACGGCGAATCCAAGCCCGACGACAAACTCAATCCCGCCGAACTCGCCGCCTGGACCATGGTGGCCAACCTCGTCCTCAACCTCGACGAAGTGGTGACCAAGGGGTGAGTTTATCCCAGCACCAAAGGTGCGGCCTATCGCAGCCCAGGGCAACGCCCTGGGTTATCGGCATACGCTCACTCTTCATTCTGGAGCCCTGAAAGGGCGGCCTAATTCCTCACTCAAACTCCGTCTCCCGATCCGCCGAAGAAAAGCAGATCACCATCTCCGCATCCATGCCATCCAGCGCACGCGCATTGTGCCACTGACACGCAGGAATGGAGATCGTGTCGCCGGGATTAAGCAGGTATTTCTGCTCCCCAAGACTGTGCTCCACTCGGCCCTTGAGCAGGTGCAGAATTTCATCGCAGTTCGGATGCCTGTGACGCGGGTTCGTCTGCCCAGCCGGGATGATCACATGCCCCATCGTCATCGTGGTTGAATTCCCCATCTCCCGCGAGGCCAGCCACGTGAGTTTTCCCCACGGCTGATCGATCAAAATGCCTTCGGCAAACGTGCGAATAGGAGATCCATTCATGATGCCTGTCATGATTCCCATGACGCAGGGTTTGGCGACTGATTTCTGAGTTCTGTCAGCGAGGTAAGTTGTTTGTAAACCAATGTTTAGAGCATTGCTTACAGTTATTGAAACTCTACCGTGACAGTGTTCGCAGTTTTGAATGCCCAACGCACCCTGTCATGCACTCCGCATCACTCACTTCCCGGTTCACGCGCTCTACATCCGGCCTGCTGTCGAAACTCCGCGTTGTGGCCCTCTTGGGGCTGATGGGAATCCAGGGAATGGCATCGGATCTGCCCTCCTACCGCAGCTTGTTTGTCGATCAATCGCTGCGCCCTGATTCACGCTCTCTCGCCGCCTTCGACCTCGCCATTTTGAATCCTCAGGCGCAGCTCGACATGGAGCCCGGTCATGCATTGGGAAACAACTACTTCGCGCTGCTAGATGTCGCTCATTTCCGCACCGGAACACGTGCCGCCATGCAGAGCGCAGCCCGTCAGTTGTCCTCGAAACCTTCTGCCTCGGACCAGCAGACTCGCATCATCGATCCCACAGATTCCCAGTGGGTCCCATGGGTCGTCGAAGCCCTCGCAGACCCGGCCGCAAAAAAAGGGTTCGACGGCTTTGTCCTCAGCTTCGGCGCTGAAGCTACCACTCCAGCAGCACGCACCGCTGTGCTTTCGCTCGCCGCCACCCTGCGCCAGCGTTATCCGGACAAGCATCTCCTGCTCGATCTTCGTCTGGGGCTTGGCGTGGAAGCCGTGCACGTTGCCAATGGCTTCCTCGCCCTCGGCGTTTACACCCGCGAAGGCAGAAACGGCGTCACGGACTGGACGCCCATCGTGGAAACCCAGCGTCTCACGCGCCTCATTCGCACCGTTCAGATGCAGGGCCTGCGCGTTTTCGCCGTGGAGTATGCTTCGGCCGATGACCGCACCGCCTGCCGCGAAGCCGCGCAGCGTCTCACCAGCCTCGGCGCTGTCCCCTTCATCACCACTCCGGCGCTGACCGGAGTCAATCTTGGCCCATTGGAAGAAGTCTCCCGCCGCGTGCTGGTGCTTCACGGCTGGGATGAAAAGCACGTCGGCGAAAAGTCCTCCCGCGCAGCAGCCACCCTCACCTCACGCCTCCTGCGTCAGTCCCTGGAATGGCTGGGCTGTGAACTCGATTTCCGTTCTGCCACTGGCACCAGCTTCCTGCCGGCAGACCACGATTTCGCCGCCGTCATCCTCGACTCCTCCCTGGTCCTCAGCGCTGAACAGCAGACGACCCTGGCCGCCTGGCTGCCATCTCTGCGTGCCCGGAAAATTCCCCTGCTCCTCACCGGCATGCCATGGACGGACGCGGCCGCTCGCCATCAGGCTCTGCAGCATCTCGGCCTCGGTGGCAGCGCACAGCCCGCAGCCCGCCTCGTCAAAACGAACGTCGTCGCCATGGATTCCTCCCTGCTGCGCGTGAACACGAAGATCACCTCCCGCTCGCTCGGCTTTCTCGATCTCACAGCCCCCGCAGACTCCCGCATCGTGCTGGGCCTCTATGGCCAGGATGCCATGGGCACCGGCCATCGCTTTGATCAGGCCTTCCTCACCAGCTGGGGCGCTGCATGGATTGATCCAGCTGCTCAGGCCGCCTCCTCGCAGCTCGATCTTCCAGCTTTCCTCGCACAATGGCTCGGCGCCGACCGCAGCCTCCCTGTGCCTGACACCACCACACGCACCGGCCGCCGGATCTTTTACAGCCACATCGACAGCACCGGCTTCTCCACCCCTTCCACCCTTCCCGGTTTCCCTCTGTGCTCCGAGGTCATGCGCGACCGCATTCTCGGCCGCAATCTTCTGCCCGTCACGGTTTCCGTTTGTGAAGCCGAAATGCGTGCCTGGCTGCCCGGCCAAAAGTCCGGCCAGGCTGAGCGGCTCGAACACGTGGCCCGCAGCATTTTTGAAATGTTTCAGGTTCAGGCCGCTTCGAACTCCCTTTCACGTCCAACCCAGTGGACCGCTGGCATCGATATCTCCGGCAAGCTCAATGACCGCGCCAAAACCACCCGTCACGACATGGAACGCGAGATCGCCGGCTCCATGAGCTACATCCATCGCCGCCTGCTCCCGCTGGGCAAGGAGGTCAGCCTCATGCTCTGGCCTGCCAACACCACCCCCTCCTCCGAGGCTTTGAGCTACTGCCACGCCATGGGTGTTGAGAGCCTTCCTTCGACATCCAGTTTTGATCCCATCTCCAGCCCCTCAGGCTCCCGCACGCCCCTCCGCATGGAGCCCCTCGCCCTCCGCTGCAGCTTCGCGGATGTGCGCACCGCAGCAGGCCTTGCTTCGCTCGAAAAAACCTTCGCTGCCTGCTCGGAACAACCGCTGCATGCCATGACCACCGCCGCCTATGCCGCCAGCGTGCGCGATGCCCGGCACACCCGCATCCTGCGTGCCGCTGCGGATCACTGGATCATCCTGAATGCCGGTGACTGCCGCACCCTGCGCCTGCCCGCGACAATCGGCCTGCCTGACATGGCGCGCTGCCAGGGAGTTTCAGGCTACAATGTGGATCAGGGTCAGCTCTACATCCACACCATGGGCTGTGCGCGCACCGAACTGGTGCTCACCAAAAACAAACCGGCGCAGCACCTCCATCTCGTGGAATGCAGCACCGCAGTTTCATTCTTTGAGCTGACCACAGGCCGCGCCACCTTCCAGGTGCGCGATCTCCGTCCCGTGGAAATCGTGCTCGGTGGTTTCGAGCCCCGCGGCCAGTGCGCCTATCTCGAAAACGGCCGCCCTTACACCGCAAACGCAGACGCTCAGGGCCTCGTTCATCTCGAAGTCGCCTGCCGTTCCACCGTCTCCCTCCAGTCCCTGCCGCCCGCCGCCCACGCGGCCATGCGCTGATCCCACCTCTTTCCCGAGCCCTCATGTCACGCAGCTCCCGCCAGGCTTTCCTGCTCATTTTTTCCTACACCATGCTCGCCGTCGCCTGGGGCTGGCGCCTGCTGGCCAACGATCCGTCCGCCCCCAAGGAAAACCCGCTGCTGAACACCACACGCACCGCCATCGCTTCCAGCCTCGCTCATGTTCCCAAGCACCTGCAACTGCCTGCCGTGTTTCAGCTCGCATTGCTGCCGGATAGTGAAGTGGAGGCGCTGCACACCTGGCTGAAGGCGGCCCCCGAGCAGCGGCTCCGTCAGCTCACGGTGCAGCAGGGTCCGCTCCATACGCCCTGCCCGCTGAACACCGCGCTTCTGTTTGTCGAACTCACGCGCACCGACGCACCGCTCATCGACGAAAGCAGGCTCCTCGTCTCCGCCGCCGGCGACCGCATCGAAGAACCCCATAAAATCGAAGCACTCGAACTGCTCGCCTCGCAGGCCATGGCGACCCACGAACGCACCCTGGCCGTCGAAATCCATGAGCGTGTGTGCGACTCTGCCGCCGCCACCTGGCAGAATGTGCTGAACCTCACCGAGGCTGCCCGCACCGCACGGCGTCCTGCGGCAGCCTTACGTGTCGTGAATGAGTGGCTCGGTGCCACGCCTCCGCGCCTCACTGAGGTCGAGCGCGAAGCTGCTCTCGATCTGCAGAGCACCCTTCTGCTCGAAGGCACCCGCTATGCCGAAGCCTCCCGTGTCGCGCTCGATTCTCTGCGTACCTTGAAGCCCGCAGACGCCATCCCGCCGCGCCTCATGCAGCGCGCGCTGCATGCCACCCGCGCCGCAGGAGAATCCGCTGAACTCCTGCCATGGATCGAGCGCCAGCTGCGCACCTGCCCCGACCACAAGCGTTCTCTGAAAGAACTCGCCTCGGCAACAGCCATCGACCCTGAATATCGTCGCTGGCTCAACGAAGGCGCCAGCATCGCCGATCTCAATCATCTGACCAGCATCGCCTGCGAGTTGTACTTCCGCCTCGCCGCCATCGGTGAAACCCAGGTGCTGGCCCGCTTGCACGCGCTGGCCACCCAGATCGGGCGAGGCAAAGAACTCACCGACGTCCTCGCCAGCCTGCATGGCCGCTTCTCTCCAGTTCAACTGGCCCAGGCGCTGACCGACGGCGATGCACCTGCGGTTGCTCGCACCCTGCTCGCCACCCACCTCCAGTCATCCCCCGATGACCGCGCCGGCTGGCGTTTGCTCACACAGCTCGACATCATGCTGCGCGGCGAATCCTCCGCTCCGATGCTGTGGAAAGGCTTCCTCAAACGCTTCCCCGACGATGCTCCCGCTTTGCAGCACCTCGCCAGACTGCAAGTCTCCGCCGCGCAGCCTTCCCAGGCCCTGCGCACCCTGCAGTCCATCCCCAGCGCGCAGCTCGATGCCCCCACACTGCGCCTCACCGCCGCTCTTGCCATCCAGCTCGATGACATTCCCGCCGCCCATCGTGCGCAGCAGCTTCTCATCGAGTCTTCACCCCATCCCGCTGTCAGCGATGTCCTCGCCCTCGCCACCACCACCCTTCAGCATCCTGAAGGTGGAGCTGCGCAGACCGCATTGACAGCAGCTCTCGCCAAACTACCCGCCGGCACCGCACTCCACCAATCCCTCACCGCCCTGTCCAGCATCAGCGAAGCCACACCCTTCAACACTGCGGCAAAGTCTGAGTAAGCATCATAATGCATGCTTGATTAGTCCGGTCTGTCCGTCACATTTGCCATATGCAACTGACAGCTGTCCTCACACCGGCGGAAGAAGGAGGCTATGTTGCCTTCAATCCGGAAACTGGAACCACGAGCCAGGGTGAATCCGTTGCCGAGGCCGTTGAAAATCTGCGTGAGGCCACGGAACTGTTTCTCGAAGAGTTTCCGCAACGCCGCATTCTTGGGCATGCGCTCATGACAACTTTCGAACTTTCGCATGCCTAAGCTCCCCCACGTATCGGGCAGGGAGGCCGTGCGCGCTTTGCAAAAGCTGGGTTTCGAGGTGTCCCGTCAAAAGGGCAGTCATATCGTCATGAAACGTGGTGCCGATGGCTGCGTGATACCAAATCACCCTGAGATCAAAACCGGCACGCTCGCGGGTGTGCTCCGGCAGGCTGGAATCTCCGCAGAAGAATTCATTGCTGCTCTTTGAGCAGTTTGAAGCTCCTTGCAGACTTACTCACCATGAAATCCATTCACGCCTTTCTGCTCCTCCTGCTCATCCTCACCACCGCTGGTTGCAGTTCACTGCCGCGTGATGAACACAGCCGCCGCCAGGTTTATGAGCGCCGCTTGCGCAGCCTCGAATTCCCCGTCAGCCGCTCCCGTCTCTACAAAACCCTGCGCCCCGCCTCACCTGCATCCCCCACCGGCCAAACCGGCTCCGGCCTCCTCACCGGCAGCGAATTTTACCGCCTGGACGATATATTCGTGGTCGAAATGTCCGTCGTCTACAAAGCGGTGACCGGCATCGACGACTACCTCAATCCCGCACCCACCGTCGGCAGCCAAGTCCGCTCCATCCTCGATGCCTCCCGCAGCATCGAAAACTTCATGGATCGCGGCACCCCGGAGCATCCAGCCGATATCATTCAAAAAGCACGCATCCTGAAGCGCCCTGTCATGCGCTATTAATCCGGTCTTACCCGTGCTTCTTGATGATCTGAATGAAATCCGGCAGATACTCCTTCGCCTTCTTCTCACCCACCCCGCGAATCTTGAGCCCCGCCTCAATCGTCTTCGGCTTCAGACGCGTCATAAATTCCAGCGTCTGATTGCTGAAGATAATATAGGGCGGCACGCCCTCGGACTCCGCCACGGCAGTACGATGCCGCTTCAGCTTCTCAAACAGCGCATCATCAAACCCAAGCTCGCGCGCAGCCAGTTCCTCATTCATCGCCGTCTTGCCCTTCGGCTTCGTCACCGGCGCATGCATCGAAGGCCAGCGCATCTTCACATTCAGGCCCTTTTTCATCACCTCCGCACCACGGGAAGTCAGCGTGACTTTCGGATACTCACCGCCGCTGGTCTCAATGAGCCCAAGCTTTTCAATTTCGGCAAACAGCGGGTGCAGCGCATGCGTGCCAACATCCTTGAGCAGCCCATAGGTCGTGAGCTGGTCATGCCCTGCGTCCACGATCTCCTTGGACTTGCTGCCCACCAGCATCTGGATGATGCGCCCTTTGCCAAAGCGACCTTCCCACGTTCCATCCGGCAGCTTCACGGACATTCGCGCAATGCCGCTCAGCGCCTGCCGCAGCATCGTCACTTCGTCCGCCCCCCCTTCGCGCGGTGGCTGCACGCCTTCAGCCCGGCACACATCGCAGGTGCCACAGGGCGTGCTTTCGCTCTCACCAAAGTAGCGCAAAATCTGCTCCTGCCGGCAGGCCTTGTCATCGTAGCAGAGCTCCACCATCGCCTTGAGCTTCGAGCGGTCACGGCGGTCTTTCTCCCGCAGCGCCTCCACATCAAACTTCAAATCACGCGTCAGCACAGTCGGCTGCAGCAGCCGCGTGCCACGGATGCGTTTGCCGGGAATGTCAAAACGCTCAATGTAGTCGTTCCGGTTCAGAAAGCTAAGTGCAGACCCAATCGCCATGCTGTTCTTCGCGCCGGAACGCTCCGTGATGTCATCAATCGAAGCCTGCACCTCATGATTGGAGTCCGCCGCATTCAGCAGCGTCTGGTACACATTGCGGATGATGTCCACGCTCGGGTTGTTCCCATCAATGAAGAACTCCTGCGTCTTCGTGTCGGCAAAATTAAAGAACAGATCGCACTGCGAAGGCTCACCATCGCGCCCCGCACGCCCTGCCTCCTGGTAATAAGCCTCCACACTGCCAGGCACATCGAAGTGCACCACAAACCGCACGTCAGAGCGGTCGATGCCCATGCCAAAGGCGTTCGTCGCCACGGCCACATCCGCCTTCTTCGTGATGAACTTCGTCTGCCGCGACTCACGCTCCTTGTCATCCAGTCCGCCATGGTACTCGATCACCTTGATCTTCCACGAGCGCAGCTCCTCGCCCACCTCCTCCACCCGCTTGCGCGTGGAGCAGTAGATGATGCCGGTCTTGAACTGCGTGATGATCTTCCTCAGCCGGTCATACTTGTCCGAGTTCGATTTCGTATGAACGATGTTCAGGCTCAGGTTCGGGCGCTCAAAGCCACGGATCGTCACAAACGGATCACGCAGCGCGAGCGTCTGCAAAATGTCATCCCTCACCTCCGGCGTGGCCGTCGCGGTCAGGGCCACGACCTGCGGCCGGTCCAGTTGCGCCAGCGCCTCGCCCAGCCGCATGTAATCCGGTCGAAAATCATGCCCCCACTGCGAAAGGCAATGCGCTTCATCCACCGCCACCAGCGCGATCTGCACCTGCCGCAGCGCATTCGTAAACGCCCGGCTTCGGAAACGCTCCGGTGCCACATACACCAACTTGTAATCCCCACGCCGCAACGCCTCGATGCGCTCCTGCTGCTCTCCCAGCGAGATCGAGCTGTTGATCAGCGTCGCAGGAATACCGCGCCTCTCCAGCGCATCCACCTGATCCTTCATCAACGCAATCAGCGGACTCACCACCACCGTCACACCGTCCATCACCATCGCGGGTAGCTGATAGCACAGGGATTTGCCGCCGCCGGTGGGCATGATCACCATCGTGTCGCGCCCGCTCAGGATGCTCGCCATCACCGTTTCCTGACCGTCTAGAAACTCCCGAAAGCCAAAATACTTCTGCAACGCCATCTTGGCGTCGTGAATAGGGGTGGAGGCTGCAGTTGGAAGAAGTTCGGACACGGACACCCGATCATGCATGCAAGGAGGAATGCCCGCAAGAACCCTCAAAAATTAACCACCGCGCAAATCACCGGCTTGTTCAGTTTTTTGCATCCTTTTGCGCCTCTTTGCGGCCAATCAATGCTCATCCTTCTTCCCCGCAGCCTTCGGCTTCAGCGAAGGCGCAAACCCATACTTGTCCCCCGCCTGACGCAGGCATTTCACAATGTTGTTCTCCTCAAACTCCAGCGCCGCCTCCAGGTTGAGCCCGCTCGTCTTGGGCATCTTCTCCGCCTTGCGCTCACGCACCATCATCAGGGTGCGGGCGAGTTCCGTGCCGGGCTTGTCCGGAAACGTGGCCCAGTAAGTCGGCTTGAGGCAGGGAATATCGAGCGGATCACGCGTGATCATCTCCAGGTGGTAGTCGATCTGCGGATTGTACTTTTCAAACAAGGCAAACATGCGCGGAAGATCCAGGATGCCCTCTCCCAGCGGCACTTCGGCCAGCAGAAAACCCGTCGCCGTCTCCTGCACCGCCATGTCCTTGATATGCGTGGTCACCGCAAAGGGAGCGAGCGTTTCGACCACCGTCATCGGATCTTCCAGCAAAGCGATGCTGTTGCCCGTATCGACACACGCACCCATGTGCGGACTGCTCAGACGCCCCAGCACCTCCGCAAGCTCCGCCGCATGAAAGTCCTTGTGATTCTCAATGCCAATCTTCACCTTCTGCCGCCGCGCCACCGGCTCGGCAAACTGCATGGACTTGAAAGCTCCGTCCTTCCAGTGCTTGAAGTCCTCCAGGCTTGAAAACAACTCATAGCGTCGGCCTCCCGTGGCTGAACGAAAAATCGTCGCCCCCGCCTCCTTGGCGATCCTCACCTCCTGCTCAAAGCGCCCCACATCATTCTCATTCTTCGGCAGCGTGATGCTGCCCTCCAGCTTCATGCCATAGGATTCACAGGTCGCGCGCACCTTCCCGGCAAACTCACTCGTCCACCCACCCACCAGCGTCTGCAACGAGCCCACGCCAAGGTCACGCACATGATCCAGCACATCCAGCGCATGCTCAAACGGCGGATACTTCAGATTCGAGTACTTCCCCTGCCAGCGCTTCCAGTACGAATGAATCACGATCCCCATCTTCTTTCCCCGCAAGGCACCCGATGAAGGCAGCGCAGCCGCGAAAGCAGCAGCAGAGGTGAGAAAAGTACGACGGGTCATGCGACTTCAGTGAACGTGCATCCAAAGGAAATCATTTCTCCCACTTGATCAGCAATCTTCCTGCCGAAACAACAATTCACGTATTTAGATTTGGCAGACTGGCATCCTTCAGCAAAAGCCCTTGCGCTGGTCCCACTCCATTTGGTTCGTCACATGAACATCTCTGAGCAGCAGGCAAAATCGGATGCTTTTGGCTTGTGCAAACAACAACGTATCAAGAATGGCCTTCAGATCATTTTTGGCAGCTTCGACACTCAGATGAGAATCAAACCTCCTGAGCAGTACGTCGAAAGTGGCTACTCCATCATCAGCGAGGTGCCAGACAGGCCCTGAATTGTCGAAAAAATCATCATCTGAAATAAACTCTCCGATCCTTTTCACCCCCGCTTCTAAAGCAAGGGAATCCAGCGCACGTGACTGCTTCAACAGCTCGACACCCACTGTCAGAGAGCAACCAGGCACCTTGGCATCAAAATAGGGATGCAGATTGGGTGGAGTAATAAACAGGTCAGTCAGACGGGAATGCTCAACCCATAAACTAAATACAAGAACGGTGGCGGCAATCGACGCAATGGCCACATGACCATCATGTCCTTCACCGGATGCGATTTTCCATGTGAGGTACATCGTGAAGCCGCCGAGGGCGCCCAACCAAATGATGCTAAATCGAAGCGTCCTCACCATCCTCTCCCTCATTTTCAAAGATGCTTCGGGAGAATACATAGCCAACCGCCCTTTAATCATCTTCATCATAAGCTCTCACCTCACCACCCCACCCACCCACTCCGGCTGCCGCTTCGCCAGGCACTCAGACAGCCACCGCACCAGATCGGCCACAGAATCATGCTTCTTCCGCAACGTATTGAGCGCCGACCAGTCAAGCGTCGGGCGTGACGTCGGCAGCGTGATCTTCTGAATGCGCAGCAGATTGTGCACCGCCTCAAACTCCGCCGCACTCATGGCGCGCAGCTCCTTCGCCGAAGGCAGGTCATCCAGCACGGTCAGCGGAACACCGAGGCTGCTGATGCCCACGCCAAACTGATGCCCCAGGCTCCGCAGCGCATCCACGAGCGCCTCATCATTCAGGCCTTCCGCGATCACGATCTCGCTCTGCAGCGTCCACCGTGTGGCGCTGAGCGCCTGAAAAAAGTCGGCGCTGAAGGTGTCCGGCGCCACGCTGAGCTTGAGCTGCACCCCCGCCAGTCCCACTTCGGGTCCACCCAGATGTCGGCGCAGGTCGAGCATCGCCGCATCAAATCGCGGCGCATCATCGCTGCCCGTGTCGAGATCCCAATCTGCCACCACGAGATCGGGAATGTCCCACTCACCCTCCATGCTGGGGGTGCCGCTGCTGTTGCGGTTGAGCAGGAAGGGATAGCGCGAACGCTGCAGACAGAGCCGCTCATAGATGGCCACCATCCGCAGGTAGCGCGACCAGCATTGATCGCTCTCACCCAGCTCGCTGTCGAACAGCCCCTGGCGGCTGACGCCGTTGCTGCCGCCCAGTGTTTTCTTCTGCCGCTGGTAGTACCCTTGGCCCTGATCCACCTTCGCGATGGGCGACGTGGGATCGTAGCTGAGGATGGAAAAATGGTAGCGCAGCGTGGCGTCGCTGTAGCCGTCTCCGAGGCGCAAGCGCACAAGGCGGATGAGTTCGGTGCCCTTGATCGAGTCCGCAGGATCATGCGGCAGGATTTCGGGCAGCAGTAGTCGCAGTTGTTCGCGTAGGTTCATCCTTGGTGCTGTGTCACAGCATGGCTGCGAAGCAGTTGTCTCGTCAACAACAGAAACGCATCAGCCACGCCGCTCCTCACGAATGACATAGCGGGTGCGCCGGCTGTTCAACCAGCGCACGCCAAACATGTCCATCGTCGCGCGCAGCGCCCGGTTGCCGAATCCATATTTGCTCACGCCATGGATGCGCGCGCGGTGGTTCACCGGCATTTCAGTCACGCGCCAGCCCATGTTGCGGATGAGCGCGGGAATGAAACGGTGCATGCCGTTGAAGAGCAGCAGCGCCTCACGGCAGTCGCGCCGCATCACCTTGAGTGTGCAGCCCGTGTCTCTCACGTGATCACCCACAAAGCGGGAGCGCACAAAATTGGCGATGCGGCTCTGCAGGCGCTTGAACGTCGTGTCCTTGCGCTTCGCACGGTAGCCGCAGACGAGATCATAGCCCCCGTCCTCATCCAGCTTCGCGATCATCGCGGGAATATCGGCCGGGTCATTCTGCAGGTCGCCATCGAGCGTGACGATCACATCCCCCAGCGCGGCATAAATCCCGGCGTGCATGGCGGCGCTCTGCCCGCTGTTCTTTTCAAAGACGATCACTCGCACCCGCGGCCCACGCTGCACGCGGGCAAGCGTCTGATCTTTCGATCCATCGTCAACAAGCACCAGTTCGTAATCGCGCCCACCCAGGACCTTGTCGATCTGCTGCTGCATCTCCACGACATTGTCCTCTTCATTATAGAGCGGCACGACGACGGAAATGGCAGGGGAGGAAGGCATGGAGGCGAAAAGGGCGTCAAAAGTCGGGCGCTCGATAATCGTGGCAAGCAAAGATTTTCAACCATCGCACCTCATTCCCCGCATGCATGACCCGGGCCACAGAGAGCAATTCAGTGCGCTGAAACCTCTTCTTGAGCGAATCGGGCAGGCTTTTCGCGTCCCTGTCCTCGATGACAAACAGCGCGCTTCGCCCGGCAAATGAGCTCAAATCACGGGCTGGCCACTGCACCGTCCCGGCCTGGCCAAGGTAGTGATCCAGCTCAACCGCGAGCGGCCAGTCCCCCGCCAATACAAACCATGACCCCGCCCCGCCAGCCTGCTCCAGCACGGCGGAGACGACTCTGGCGCTCTCACGCCAGCCACGCTGGGTCTTGGACGGATCAGCGGTAAAGGCATGGGCGGCGTCAGTCTCAGCACTGGGTTTGGGTGAAAATCGCCATGTCAGCCCCAGCGTGCGCGGCAGATCCGTCTGCAGCAAAAAAGCGCTCTGCAGCGCGGCCAGCACAATCGTGATGGTGCGCAGACTGATTTTCTGCTCGATCACCCCCGTCCGGGCGACCGTGCTGCGATGCGCCAGCAGCACCGCCGCAAAGAGCATCCACACCACACCTCCCGTGTCCGGCCAGATTTCGTGTGGACCATAGAAAAAGTCGATCCCCGCCAGCGGCAGCAGCATCGCCATGGGCAGGCCGCGGTGGGTTTGCAGCATGCCGTTCGTAAATCCCGCACGCACCGCCATCACGAAAAGCACCAGCAGCAGAGGAGAGGCGAGCACGATCCAGCGCAGCAAATTCGGAATCACCCGCCACTCAGGCAACCAGTGCCCCGCTGCAAACGTCGGCCAGCCATGCACGCCCTGCCAGATCAGCCAGACCAGCACCACCACGGACCATGCAGCCAGGATCCCTCTGAATCCCGTGCTATTCAGGTGATGCCGCTGATGCCTGGACAGACCCAAAACGCACACCACCGCCGCCATCGTGGCCAGCGCAGGCGGCTGCGCCAGCGCCGTGCCCGCCACGCAAGCCCCGGCAGCCCACCACGCCCGGTGCTTCACATCCTCTTTCATCAAAGCACCGCGCAAACACAGCGCTGCTCCTGGCACCAGCACACAGGCAATCGTCCCCGGAGTCAGCGTGACAGCGGCGAGATTGAAGGCAGGCAGCACATTCACGATCACCACCGCCCAGCCCGCGATCTGCTCATCAAACAGCTCACGCGCCAGCCGCCAAATCAGCAGCGATGCCCCCAGCGCGAGCAACGGCGCGAAGAACCTCACCCCAAATTCACCCGCTCCTCCAATCAGCATGCCCAGCCTCGCAAACAGCGGCAGCAGCGGCCCGATCTCAAAAAAACTGCCCCACTGGCCATGTTTGCTGCAGAAAACCGCCAGCGCCTCTTCCGGCGCGAGTTCCAGCGTCGGCAGCAGCGCCCAGCGCCAGAGCGTGAGCAGGCCCAGGGCGGCAAAGAGAAAGCGCTGGCGCTGCATGATGGTTGAGCGCATTGAATAGAGGACGCCGTCCGCATGTCAAAGTGTCGTCTCCAATCTCCCCCACTCTTATGAAACGTCTCTTCCTGTTCCCGCTGCTTCTCGCCTCCATGCTGCGTGCTGAGGATGCCCAGCCGAAAACCGCCGAGGAAATCATTCGCATCGTCCAGAACAGCTACGCCCTGCAAAACTACAAGATGACCGGCGAGCTTCGTGACGATACCTCGGGCCGCTCAGAGCCCCTCACGCTCACCATGCAAAACAAGGTCATGCGCTTCCTCTTCAAAAACCCGCCGCCAGAAATCGTCCACCTGGATATGAACACCTCCCCGGCCACCCTTTATCAGGTGCGCGCCGGCGGATCGTCCGTCGTGCCTAACAGCCAGCATGGCAACAAGGTGCGCGGCATGGAGTTCAATTACGAAGATCTCTCCCTCGCCTTCCTCTACTGGCCGCGCCCTCAGCTCATGGGCGAGGACCGTGTCAGCGGCCAGAAATGCTGGATCGTGCGTGTTACCAACCCCAGCAGCCAGGGCCCCTACTACGCCGTGGATCTTTGGGTGCATCAGGGCAGCGGCGGCGCGGCCAAGATGGCGGCCTTTGATCGCACGAGCAAAATCGTCAAACGCTACCAGGTCACCAAGGTGCAGAAAGTGGAAGGCGCCACCACGCTCAAGGAGCTGCGCATCGAGTCCGTGAATCCCGCCAACGGCGAAGTCATCGGCCGCACCTACATGAAGCTGGATGATCCAGTGAAGAATAACTAATGCGTCGTCAGTGAAAGGGAGTCTCACACAGATCCCTCCCTGCGCCCGCACCGCCATGAAGTTCATCATTCTCGCCACACTGCTGCTCACGCCATGCCTGCGTGCCGCTGGTGCGCCGCCAAAGACCGCCGAGGAAATCATGCTCGATGTGCGCCAGAGCTACGCCGGGCAGAACCAAAAGCTGCAGGGCGAACTGCGTGACGGCGACTCCGGCCGCACCGAGCCCCTGGAACTCACCATGGGAAATCAGGTCATGAGCTTCCTGTTCTCCACCCCTCCGGCTGAGACCATCCGTGTCGATTTAAACACCTCCCCCGCCAGGCTGTATCAGGTGATCAAGGGCACTTCAAAGCAGGTTTCCGCCAGCCAGCTCGGCAGCAAAGTGCGCGGCATGGATTTGAATTATGAGGATCTCTCCCTCCGCTTCCTCTACTGGCCGCGCCCGCAGCTCCTGGGTGAGGACCGTGTCAGCGGACAGAAATGCTGGATCGTACGCGTCATCAACCCTGGCAGGGAAGGCCCCTACTACGCCGTGGACATCTGGGTTCATCAGGCCAGCGGTGGCGCGGCCAAAATGACTGCCTACGACCGCAGCAGCAAGATCATCAAACGCTACGAAGTCACCAAGATGCAGAAAGTGAATGGCACGAATGCCTTGAAAGAACTACGGGTCGAAACTCTGGATCCCGCCACTGGCAAAGTCCAAGGCCGCACCTACATGAAAATGAACACCCCCGCCAAACCCTGACGCGACGCATGCAACCGCCGCGCAAATTCACGCCCCATCCCTTCGCCTATCACCAGGAGCTGGACGTCCGCATCGAAAGCCTCACCAACGAAGGTGCGGGAGTCGCCCGTGTCGATGGCTGGGTCGTCTTCGTTCCCTTCACACTCGCCGGAGAGCTGGTGAAGTGCCGCGTCTTCCGCAATCACAAGAACTACAGCGAGGCCGACTTCGTCTCAGTCATCGAGCCCTCACCAAACCGCGTCACACCTCAGTGCCCTTTGTTCAGCCAGTGCGGCGGCTGCCAGTACCAGCACCTCTCCTATGAGGAGCAGTTGCTCTCCAAGCAGCGCCAGGTCGCCGAGCTGCTCAAGCACATGGCCAAGATCGAGCACCCCGTCTGCCCGGTGATCCCCTCACCCGTTCAGTACGGCTACCGCTCCAAGATCACACCTCACTTCCAGCGCCCGAAAGAAGGCGGCATCGGTGCCATCGGTTTCCTGCGCGCACGCACCCGCAATGCCATGGTCGATGTCGAGCAGTGCCCCATCGCCATGCCCGAGCTCAACGCTCAGCTCGCCGCCGTGCGCGAGCGCGCCCGTGCGAACTCCGCCGAATTCAAAAACGGCGCCACCCTCCTCATGCGTGCCGCCGACAACGGCGTCCTCACCCGGCCCGATGAAATCGCCGTCGAAGACGTGGACGGTGTCCGCTTCGAATTCCAGGCTGGCGACTTCTTCCAGAACAATCCCTTCATCCTCCCCAAGTTCGTCCGCCACGCCATCGACGAAGCCAAAGCCACCGGCGCGAAGCATCTCGTCGATGCCTACTGCGGCAGCGGCCTCTTCGCCATCAGCGCCGCACGCGACTTCGAAAGTGTCATCGGTGTCGAGATCTCCGAAACCGCCGTCAAAAAAGCCTCGCACAACGCCGAGATCAATTCCCTCACCAACTGCCGCTTCATCGCCGCCGATGCCCAGCACGTTTTCAAAGACGTTCCGCATGCCGGAGCCGACACCGTGGTGATCATCGATCCACCGCGCGCAGGCAGCAGCCCCGAGTTCCTGCAGCAGCTCTTCGCCTTCAATCCCAAAGGCGTCGTTTACATCTCCTGCAATCCCGCCACGCAGATGCGCGACCTCGTTCTCTTCACCGAAGCCGGATTCAAACTCGGCACCGTGCAGCCCTTCGATCTCTTCCCGCAGACGAAGCACCTCGAATGCGTCATGACCCTGAGCCGCGACCCCAATGCTGGGACGGCCAGTCCGATGAACAGCCCTTCCGCGTAAAAAAAGCTGTTCCCACAAACTCTCTCAAGCCACGCAAGTCCTCGATCAATCCATCGCTGTTCCGTAGTACCGGCTTCAGCCGGAATCCGGTTCTGTCATCAGCATCAATCACCACAAAACACACGAGCGACCTCCCATCCGTAAGCCCAGGTCCATGAACCGTTTCGAATTCGCCACCTCCCAGCGCATCATCTTCGGACGCGGCGTGTTCCGCGAACTCCCCGATCTCTGCCGCACCTTCGGCCAGCGCACCCTCCTCATCACCGGCAGCCGCCCGCAGCAATACGCAGAACGCCTGCCCCATGTCGGCATCCACTCCATCAGCGGCGAACCCACCGTTGAAGACATCAAAACCAGTGTCGCACTCGCCAAACAACTCAACGCCGATGTCATCGTCGCCATCGGCGGCGGCAGCGTGGTCGATGCCGGCAAAGCCATCTCTGCCATGAGCACGCAGCCCGGTGACTTGATGCGCTACATCGAAGTCATCGGAGAAGGCAAACCATTGGACGCCACTCCCCTGCCCTACATCGCCGTCCCCACCACGGCCGGCACAGGAGCCGAGGCCACACGCAACGCCGTCATCGCCAGCACCGAGCACCGCGTCAAAGCCAGCCTGCGCCACATCTCCATGCTGCCACGCATTGCCTTGATCGATCCCGAACTCGCCGCCGATGTCCCTCAATCCGTCACCGCCGCCAGCGGCATGGATGCTCTCACGCAATGCCTCGAAGCCTTCGTCTGCTCCCGTGCTCAGCCAATGACCGATGCCCTCTGCCTCGATGGCATCCAGCGCGCCATTCGCTCCCTCGAACGCGCCTTTCAAAATGGCCACGACCTCGAAGCCCGTGAAGACATGGCCCTCTGCGCGCTCAACAGCGGCATCGCCCTCGCCAACGCCGGCCTCGGCGCCGTCCACGGCTTCGCCGCCCCCATCGGCGGCATGT
>NZ_JBAQCR010000391.1:0-41239 GCF_049294395.1 Prosthecobacter sp. | reverse complement strand
ACAATACGCCCCCATGGCCTTCGGAGTGACAGGCGCATTTCGTCCACGCTGCAGCATCCGCGCTTCCCCAACTTTAAACTTTAAACCTGGGACGTGTAACTTCATAGTCTCCTACCCCATGACTCCTGCTGAACTTCTCACCGCCCTCAACTGGCGCTACGCCACCAAGGTCTTCGACTCCACGAAGAAGATCCCTGAAGACACTTGGGCGGCCTTGGAGGAGTCGCTGATTCTAACGCCGTCCAGCTATGGACTGCAGCCGTGGAAGTTCATCATCATTCAGGACAAGGACCTGCGGGAGGAATTGAGCGGTCACTCGTGGCGTCAGCGCCAGGTGGTGGACTGCTCGCATCTGGTCGTCATGGCCACGCGGCGTACGATGTCCGAAGTCGAAATCGACGCCAATCTCATGCGCATTGCTGAAGTGCGTGGCGGCACGCCGGATTCACTGGCGGGCTTCCGCAAGATGCTCGTGGGTACGCTGGAGCAGGGTTATATGACTTCCGAGTGGGCGAAGATGCAGGCGTATATCGCGCTCGGTCAGTTCATGGCGGCGGCGGCGCTGCTCGGTATCGACACCTGTCCGATGGAGGGTTTTGTGCCAGCCAAATATGACGAGGTGCTGGAACTCGAAGCGCAGGGATTCACCACAGCGGTGCTCTGCCCGGCGGGGTATCGTCATGCGGATGACCGTTATGCTTCGCTGCCCAAGGTGCGATTCAAGAGCAGTGATGTGATCGAGCATCGCTGATCCGTCAGGGCTGCTGAACAAGCTGCACGAGGCATGGGTTTGCGTGGGGTTCCAGCCATGCGAGAACCTTGCGCAGATTTGCTTCGGACATGGCTGTGCATCCCGCCGTGGGCACATTCTCCCCCTGCCAGATGTGCATGAAGATGCAGGAGCCGAGACCGGGTGTGTTGCGTGGATTGTGCGCAATGACGGCACCAAGTTTGTAGCAGCCGATGCTGGGCACCATGGTTTCGGGACCGGTCCAGTCACAAGCCACGGTACGATCATCCACGATCTGATTGTAGTGCTTGGAGCGGACGTCATCGATGCCCCAGTGGTGCTTCGTGCATTGGAGATACGGCAGCTTGATCCAGCCAGGCTGCTGTCCATCGCCAAAGGCCTGGGTGATGCGGAAGACGCCTGCTGGAGCACAGCCATCTCCTTCTTTTTTGATGCGCCATCCTGACGGAGACGCGAGCGCAAACTCGCCATGTCCCCATGCCATGCCATTGCGACCGATGCGGGAGGGAATGGCAGGCCCGGCAGCCTGCCAGTCATTCGTCGGTGTGCGTTCAAGCATCCTCAGTTCCGCCGCCGTCGTCTGCTGATCTGCGGCCGTCACATAAAGCACCTGCCGGCAGTTTGACGGCAGCACTGCGGTGATTTCTGCGGGCAGCTTCACGGGAACGGTCATGCGCGCACAGGAGGCGAGCATGAGGAGCATGACAAGAAAACGATGCATGCGAGAGGCGGGTGGGAATGAAAACGCCGCAGAGTTTTGCAACTCTGCGGCGCTCAGGAGTGGATCAGACCACCGGGCTGTTACCAGCCGTGGGCGTCGCGGACTTTGATCATCGCGGCGAGGATCTTGTTCCAGGTGTCCGGCGTTTCGAGCACGGCGTTCGGGAACATGCAGCCATCCCAGCAGATGTGCTGGATGCCACGGGCGGCGGCGTCTTTGAGCCAGTAGCCGGAGGCCTTGGTGATGTCGAGCTTGCCGTTTGGATCGTCAGCGCGGCAGTGCTTGCCGGTCTTGTCGTGCGAGCCGGCGCCGTGGACGGTGCCGTCGTTTTGAGCGACGTGGAAGTCGATGGTCCAAGGGCGAAGCGCGTCGGTCATCTTCTCGTAGGCGGCCCAGAACTCGGCGTCGCTGTAGCCTTCCTTGAGGAGGGCATGCTCAGGAGCATTGTAGCCGAGAGTGTAGAGGTAGGTGTGGGCGAGGTCAGCCTGGAAGCCGAGGGCATTTGGCATGCCGACGCCTTCGAGGACATCGAGCATGTCTTTCCAGGAGTGCATGCCGGCCCAGCAGATTTCGCCTTCGGCGGCGAGGCGCTCACCGCTGTCTGCAGCGATTTGCGCAGCCTTCTTGAAGGTGTCCACGATGCGGGCGGTGTTTGCCTTGGGGTTCTCACGCCATTTGGACACGCCGAATTCGGCGGAGTCGATGCGGATGACGCCGTATTTGCGCACGCCATGTGCATTGAAGATCTTGGCGATGCGGCAGGCCATTTTCACGGCGCTGAGGAATTTTTCCTGCTGGGCGTCGTCGCCCATGGCGGAATCACCGACGGTGCCGGGCCACACGGGGGCCACGAGGGAGCCGACGCTGAAACCCTTGCTGGCGATGAGATCGGCGATCTTGTTGAGCTCGTCGTCACTGGCCTCAGGATTGGTGTGAGGAAGGAAGAGGAAGTAATCGATGCCTTCAAACTTCTGGCCGTTCACATTGGCTGCGGCGGTCAGATCCAGCATCTTTTCGAGGCTGATCGGCGGTTCCTGGCCTTCGCCGTCGCCTTTTCCGACGAGTCCGGGCCACATTGCATTGTGAAGTTTGGGTGAGGAGTAGCTCATGGTGATTGCTTGGTTTGGGAAGCGAGGTCGCGAGGTTAGCGGGAAGGTTTGGGAACGCACGAACAAAGTTGCGTGATTTCAGCAGGGAGAGGCTTAGGGAGTATTACTTCACTTTCTTCTTCCCTTTGCCTTTCGCCTGAGCGGCAGGCGTGGGCTTGCGCAGGACGACGGGCACCGCGTTTTGCTGCGCGGCACCGGGAGTGCTGCGACCGCTAGTGACGATCTGCTCGAGTTCGGCGGTCATCTTGGTGACAATCTCGGAGTTTGCGCCCTGCACGTTGTCCTTCTCCGCGATGTCTGATTTCAGATTGTAGAGCTGGGTGTCTGGCAGACCTTTTTCGCCGGGGCTGCCGGGACGAGGGTCGCTCCAGCCGCCGGAACCGGCGCAGAGTTCGAGCTTCCAGTCGCCTTCACGCAACGCGAAGGAGCCGTTGATGGAGTGATGGATCACGCTCTGGCGTGTCGGTTTGCCGGATTCACCGAGCAGTGCGGGCAGGATGCTGAAGCTGTCCTCGGCGGCGGTTTCGGGGAGCTTTGCACCGACGGCATCAGCAGCGGTGGCCATGAAGTCCGTGAGGCAGACGATCTGTGCGGAGGTCTGGCCGCCTTTCACTTTCGCAGGCCAGCGCACGATGAAGGGCACGCGGTGGCCGCCGTCAAAGATGTCCGCCTTGTGGCCGCGCATGCTGTAGCTGGGATTGTGGCCGGCGGCGAGCAGCTTGGGATAGTCGGCACTTGGGGAACAACCGTTGTCACTCGTGACGATGATGAGCGTGTCCTTGGCGATGCCGGCATCTTCCGTGGCCTGCATGATCTGGCCGAGGGCGTCGTCCGTTTCCATGACGAAGTCGGCGTAGAGGCTGATGCCGCTTTTTCCCTGCCACTTTTCACTGGGCAGAATGGGGGTGTGGGGAGAATTCAGCGGCAGGTAGAGGAAAAAGGGGGCTCCCTGTTTTGCTTTTGATTCGATGACTTTTTTCGCTTCGCGGGTGAAGGTGGGCAGCACATCCTCGCCACGGAAGCCGGGAGAGCCGGGGCCTTCGCGGGTGTAGCTCATGCGGCCACCTGCGTTCATGGCGAGCTTCATTTTTTCCGTGGGATTGGCCACGACGTGATCGTTTTCGATGAAGCAATACGGCACCATGTCCAGCGAGGCGCTGATGCCGAAGTAGGTGTCAAAGCCCACGCTGGTGGGGCCGTTGGTGATCGGCTTGGTGTAGTCCACGTTGTTCACCTGCTCGGCTTTTTCGATGTTCAGTTCCTCCGTGGGGCCCGTGCGCACCCAGTCCATGCCCAGGTGCCATTTGCCCACGCAATGCGTGGAGTAGCCCTGAGCCTTGAGCATCGCAGGCACCGTCAGGCGTCCCTGCTCGATCAAACGCGGACTGAGACCGCCGAGCACGCCGCTTTGCAGCTTGGAGCGCCAGGCATAGCGGCCCGTCATCACGCCATAGCGTGTGGGCGTGCAGACGCTGGAGCCGGAGTGCGCATCGGTGAAAATCATGCCCTCCTTGGCGAGGCGATCAAAACTCGGCGTGGCGATCTTGCCTTCGGGGTTCAGGCATTTGACATCGCCATAACCAAGATCATCGCAGAGGATGAAGATGATGTTGGGTTGGTCGCCGGCGCTGGCCGTGACGGCGAGAGCGAGACACAGCAGGGTCTTGAGAAAAAGAAAGCGGTTCATGGTGGAACCGCTTTCAACGCGCTCAGCCCTCCGAGCTATCGAGATATTCCAGCGCTTTTGAAAAGCTGGCCTGGGTGAGGAAATGATTGAGACGCGGCGGCAGCTGGGCGCGCAATTTGAGATGCTCGGCCCCGAGCTCCTCCGAGACCTGCTTCAATGCTTCCAGATGCGCCGCTGGATCGCGGTCACGAAACGCGTGGTCGGCGATGAGAGAGAGCCGACGCTGAAGGAGGGTGCGCAGTGAATCGAAGGATGTCATGCCTACATGTTCTTGAGGCGGAAATAACTCACCACCAGTTTTTCACCCGGCTCCACCTGAAAGGAGTACTGCTTGAGCAGGTCCGGCAAGGTTTCGAGCATCCAAGGGTACGTGAATGTGGCCCCGTTTTTGGTGTAGAGAATGTCATCCGCCAGGTACACCGCCGAGTGAACGATATTGCCGGAAGGTTTGGAGAACAGGGCGATGTCACCATAGCGGGGATCCCCGGCGGCAGGAATGTAATCCTCCTTCAGCTTCTGCATGAAGTGAGCAGGATCACTCATCTGCTGGTCCGGCACATCCTGAAAAAAGTTGAAGGAGGTCCAGTGGCAGTCGCGCACCGGTGCGGGGCCGTTCAAAGGATTGTCCGGCGTGGGATAAACAAACATCTGGGAAGAGGGCAGCGGCGGCAGGACGTTGATGACCCCCAGCGTGCCGCCGTTCGGAGCATCCGCGATGGATTCGAAGATGGTGCGCACATCGGTGCCCTTGATTCCTTTGCCCCAGTAGTTTGCCAGAGCATTGATATCCATGCCCTGTTTGACGCGGAACCACATCGTCAGAGTCCGCTGGCAGGTCAGCCCCCGCATGAAGTCCCGTTTTTCCTCATACGTCGGCAGTTGGGCGAGGACGACGGACAAGCCGCTGAAAACGAGGTAGTCGCCATGTTCGCAGCAGAGCTGCTTAAAGAGCATCAGAGTATGCTCGCCGTTATGAGAAGCTCCAAAGCGATCTCCCAGCGTGTCCTTGTGAATGAAGGTGATCTGGCCTCGATTTTCAGGATATTGTAATAGAGCCTGATAGAGCTTCTTGCGCGGTCCGACAGGCAGCGCGAGCAGGGTCTTGGAAGAAGGCAGCATTTCCATGCCGCTGGCAGTTTGCACAAGCGTCTCGGGCGCCATCAATTCCGCCTGCAGATTGGCCGGCATCCCGGTAGATTCCAGCAAACGCACCACATCGCTGTAATGCGCATTGGGGAAGATCCACCGTGTGCCATTTTCTTCCAGTTTGCGCATTGGCAGCAACTCCTCCGGAGCGGCGATGGTGAATGGCGTGGAATAAACCTCTCCCCAGGGCCCGGGACGCAAGGGGTGGCCCAGAGTGGTGGTCGTGACTGTTCCGGACATTTCCGCACGGTCGTACCATTTCATGAGCACGGCACCCAGCAGAACGCCTATGATCAGTAAAGCAGCGTGCTGGAGGTTTTTCTTGGAAAATGTCTTCGACTGGGACGGCGCTGCTTCAGTACTCTGCATTCAGTTTTTGGGGGGCGGACTAAGTGCCATACAAACTACGTGCCTCCAATCTGAATCATCTTCATTTTTTGCGGTAGTTTGAGGCAAACCTACCTTGCAAAGAGTATTTGAGCGCCCTTGCACAAGGGAATGGTTGGCGCACGGCGATTAAAGCGACTCACACGCCGATTTAAACGTCCCGGCCCGATGGCGTTTCAGAGCTTTGGCAATGGCGGTTTGATCGGCGCCATCTGGCCGCTGACGATGCCGTGGGATTTGGTGGGGCGCTTGTAGATGTGGGTCCTGTTATTCTTATCTTCGCAGGCGACGAAAAGCTCGCCAAGGTCTTTGCCACCGAAACAGATATCCTTCGGCTGCTCCGGCGTCGGGATGATGAAATTCACGCGGCCGGCCTGATCACAGACTTGAACACCGAGCGAGGTGGCGACGTAGAGCCAGCCGTTCGCATCCACGCACATCGCACGGACTTCCACAGGAAACATCAGACCGTATGGATTCTCGGTGAGGTAAAAGTGCTGTGCATGCTCAAACAAAGGCGGCTCAGAGCGCAGATGAAGGCAATCTATTCGCCCATGGTATCCTGTGACGTAAAGCAGGCTTTGATCAGGTGAAAGGCAGATTGATCCGCCCGAAGAACCTAAAACTTCGGAATGAAGCGTTGAGCCATGAAGGTAATGATAGCTCCCGTCCATATCGACACGACCAATCAGAGCGTCATTGCCACCGGCAAAATACAATCGGCCTGAACTGTCGCAGCACATGCCGCCATGGCGTGTGTAGGGCACGTCGTATTTGTTGCCCTTGTCTCCAAATGTGATTTCTCGCTCCACCTTGCCGCTCGGTGTGACATCCACAATCTTTGCAGCCTTGCTGGGATGCTGGGCATGAATGAACAGTCGCAGACAGTCATTCGGGCCTGCTTTGAAGCCTGCGAGGTCGCCCTTCAGAAGCGCTTTGGCTTCGGGCTTTCCGCCTGAGACGTCCAGTCGGGAGAAGAGCACTGCATCCTTGTCAGTGGAGCGTTTGCGAACATACACCGTGCCATCCGCGCATGCGGCCATTTCAGATATCAGGGACGGTTCTTCGGACTCAGATTTTTTGGGATCGTGCAAGATGCCTTGCCACTCCCCCGCCCCGACCACCTCATAGCCCTTCCACTTGGACTCTCCTTTCGCATTCGCTTTGATCTCGATGTTCGTCTGCCAGTCGCGCCAGAGCCAGCGGAGGACGTCGGGGAAGATTTGGAAGGCGTGTTTGGCGTTGTGGCCGCCTTCGCCCCAGGCGTGATTCACGTCGTAGCCAGCCCAGGTGAGGCTGCGTTCCATCATCTGGTTGGCCATCCACCAGTCGCCGCAGTAGAGGTTGTTGTCGCCCGTGCCGGACTGGAGGAAAACGCGCAGGGGCTTGGGCTCGAATTTGCGCACCAGCACGGGCAGCTGGTCTGCGCCGTGGATGCCGACGTAGGTGCCCACACCGGTGAAGACGCGGCGGAAGCGGTCGGGACGGTGCCACGCGACCATGAAGGCGCAAATGCCGCCGCTGCTGTTGCCGGAGATGGCGGCGTGATTGGGATCAGTGCTGAGCTGGATGCCGTGCTTTTTCTCGATGGCAGGCAGGAACTCGTCGAGCAGGAACTGCGAGTAGGTGGGCGTGATGCTGTCGTATTCGTAGCTGCGGTTGAAGCGCGGCAGGACCTTGTCATTTGCCGCTGGCACCACGCCGGGCTTGATGAAGATGCCGACCAGCGGCGGGATGTCCTTTTTGGCGATGAGATTGTCGAAGACGACGGGAGCCTGGTAAATGAGGCCATCCTGAAAAACCATGAAGGCGGCGGGCTTCGTTTTGTCAAAACCGGCGGGCAGATAGATTTGGTATTCACGCTGAGTTCCGGGAAAGAGGCTGCTTTCCTTCGCAACATAGTTTTCTTTGATGAGGCTGCCTTTTGGCACACTCGGCTGCGGCTTGGAATCTTCCGTGAGGGGAAAGTCCGGCTCGGCGGTGAATGCCGTGAGAGAAAAAAGAAGGCTGGCGAGGATGAAACGCATGCCCCCATGCTGGCAGAGGCGGCCACGGGCCGCCAGCCTGAATTTATGCGCGCCATGCCATGAATAAAACACCTATGCCAGGACCTTGAGTTCGGGCTTGTTTCAGCGTGGGCTCCGGCTAGCATGGGGCAGCTTATTTCACCCCCGTCCATCATCCATTTGAAACCCGGTTTCGTTCTCGCTTGCGCACTCGTCGGCGCGGGGCTTGCCATGTCGGCCCCGATGGCGGAGAAGCGCACGGATGATCCGGGGGCGAGTTCTGAGATTTCCCTGCTGCGCCTTAGCTATGAACGCGATCTGATCGAAGCCAGCCTGGCCCCGGTCAAAGAGCAGATCACCACGCTGGGCACCTTGGAAAAGCAGTTCGCCGCGGAGCGTGACTACGACGACGCCATCACCGCACGCGATGAACGCAAACGTTTGCAAAACGAACTGGCCCGGCTCGACAAAGAACTGCTGCTGCTGCAAACGCGCGAGCAGGCACTCAAGACTTCGCTGCTGCCGGACCGCATCAAGCTCCCGATCGACACAGCCACTCTGAGCGGCGTGCGGCTCGAAGGCGGCGCCATCACCGGATGGTCCAAAGTCGGGGCATCCGCCACCTGGAAGCTGCCCGCGCTGCCACCCGGCGGATATGAAGTGATGCTGCGTTACCGCTGTGGCACTGCGGAGGGCGGCAAACTGCTGATCAAAGAAGCGCGTTTCACCCTTACGACGAGCATCGAAACCACGATCAAGGGGCCGGAGGAGCGCAGCGCAGGCACGCTCAAGATCAGCGATGGCTCAGGAACGCTGACACTCTCCGCACAATCGCTGATCACAGACAATCTCATGCAACTGCTGGCCGTGGAACTCGTGCCGGCCACCCGATGAAGTTCTCGCTGCCAGTTTTGATTTTCACGCTGCATGCCTGCACGGCATTGCTGGCGCAGACGCCCGCACCGGAGCCGGCAGCACTCACCGCCACACGCACGGCATTCATGCGCCAGGTGATGGCGGAGTCGCAATTGCTCACCCAGCAGTATGAGCGCGCGCTAGCCAAAGTGGAAACGGAAGTCGCCACAGCGGGTGACTACGAGGAGGCGCGCGCCATACGCCAGCGGCGCGAGCAGTTGCAGGCGCTGTATGCAGGCACAGTGTCCAGCCTCGCCACGCCGCTGCCCCTGACTCAGGCCCGAATGATGGGATCGGCCCAGGCCTCAGGCGAAACACTCGGCGGCTGGCGCTCCAACGGCAGCGGTGCGGAGTGGCAAAATTTCCGCCTAATGCCGGGCAGCTACCATCTGGAATTTGAAGCCAACATGAGTGATGCCCCCGTGGCTGGCAGCATCTATGCCTCTTCCAAATTTCAGCCCCAGCAGACCGCCTTGTTCGGATTTGATGAGGTCACGCTGCTGGGCATCGCGGCGGAAAACCACCGCTCCTTTGAAATCACCCGCAGCACGGATGAAACCACATTCACCACCGTGCGTGTCGGGCCGCTGACTTTCAGCCGGAATCCAGTCACTCTGCGCTTCGCCGCCGCGGATGGATATCCCGCCAACATCATCCGTATTCGCAATCTGCGTCTGGTGCCTGTCACGGACGCCTCGGGCACAAGCCCTACCACACTCCCCCAGACCGGTTCGACCACCGCGATGAAGCAGGCCAGCACGGCGCTGAAAGACGCCATCGACGCAGCCAGGGTAGCGGCGACCTCCAAGTACATCGACGAATTGAATGATCTCGCCGTGACCAAGCCCGCGCTGAAAGGACAGATCAATGCCGAAATCCGCCGGGTGCAGCGACTGGCAGATCAGAAGGCGGGTCAAACTGGCATCAATGCCATCACAACGTCAGGTGGGGGCCTCAGTGGATTTGAAGACATCAGTGAAGCTCGCCTTGCGGATGAAGAGCCGATTTCCGGTGAACGGTTCAAGGTGGTCTATGAAGGTCGCACTGTGATGATGCGCCTGCTGTGGATCGATTGTGCGCCAGTGGATGAGAACGACAAATCTGGAGTGAAACGCTTCGCCAAGCATTTCAACATCGAGGAAGAGGATGTGCCCTCCGTGGGTCGCACCGCACGCGAATTCACCGCCAGCTACCTGCGCAACAAGCCCCTGCGCCTGCTCATCCGCCCGGACCGCGATAAAGACGGCACCATGGCCGCGCTGCTGTTTCTGCCGAACGTGGGCTTGTATCAAAACGTGCTCGTGAATCACGGGCTTGCCGCAGTGGTCGCGCCCTCTCGTGACCAGCAGCGCAATGCCATGGAGCGGGCTTTCCTCTCCACACTGAGCGCCATTGAAAACGCCGCCAGCAATCGCCGGCCCTCGCCCGGTGCCTGGGCGCTCTCGGCTGAGAACCAAGGAGGGAAGCAGCCATGAAGCACCTGCTCATGATCGCCGCAGTGCTGCTGCTCGCCGGCCGTGCCGAAGCCCAGCAATCTGCCACTGCGACTAATGGCGCGGCCTCACCGCCATCTGCAGCGCGGCTCCAGCAGATGGAAAGCATCTACCAGAAGGAACTGAGCGCACGGCATATTCCTCTGCTGGGCAAGTATCTCCTCGAATTGCAGAGGCAGGCCGCCGCCGCCGCTGACAAGTCGGCCTACACCGCTGAAATCGCCCGCATCCAGCAGATCATCAGTGCAGGCGGAGTGCTGGATCTGATCGCCACCCAGCAGGCGCAGTCCGGCACCATGCCCATGCCCATGCCTGCCACCCTGCCAGTACCGGTGCCCATCGAGCAAAAGCAGGCCCTCATCGCCCTATCACCCGCGCTGGCTCAGGAGATCACTCCCAAATCACCGGCAGATGCGCCAACAGCCACCGTCGGCGAGATCACATGGCGAATCGAGTTCATCGCTGCGGGCACCTACGACATCCTGCTGCATTATGCCTGCACGGAAGTGGAGGAACCTTTGAAAATTGTGGTCGAGTGCAACGGTCAGAGGCTCGAAAAGGAACTCGGGGTCGAGCGAGCGACCAAGGATGCCCAGTCTTTCCGCATTTTGAGACTCGGCAGCCTCACCTTGACCAGCGACCTTCGCGGCGAAACACTGCGGCTTAGCGCCGGTGATAAAGCCAGCCCTCACCTCATCGTCAAAAGCCTGCTCATCACCCGGCCGCGACCTCCCGCCCTCAATCCTTAGCGCCATGCGTTTTGTCTTTCCGTTCCTCCTTGTTGTCCTCGCTCTAGGCACGCTGCCTTCGTGCAAGCGAATCGAGGCCAAACTGCGCCGGCTTGCCGAGCAGAGCGGCGTCACCCCGAAACCGCCGCCGCCGCCCAAACCCGAGGAGCCCGTCCTGACCGCCGAAGAGCAGGCGATCGAAAAGAAGCTGCAGGAGACCGCCCTGCTGGCAGCCGCCGCACCTGTGCCAGAGATCCCGGCTGCCCCCGCCTTTGAGCTCAACAAATCCTCCGTCGTCTCCATCCTTGGCTACCATGATTTTAAAGACCGTGGTGGCAGCCCCATGCTCATCGCCGCACCCAAGTTCCGGGCGCAGATGCAGGCCATCAAGGACTCCAAAATCCCTGTCATTTCTTACAGCGAAATGATGGCTTGGAAGCGGGGTGAGAAGAATATTCCTGAAGAGGCCATCGTCATCACGATGGACGACGGCTGGGAGGGGGTTTACACCTATGCATATCCTGTGCTGCGTGAGTTTGGCTTTCCCTTCACCATCTACCTCTACAAGAACTATGTCGGCGGCGCAGGCCGTTCGATGAGCTGGGAACAGATCAAAGAGATGATGCAGCACGGCTGCGAAGTCGGCAGTCACAGCGTCTCCCACGCGAGCCTCAAGAGCCCCCCCAAGAACCTGAAGACGGACGCTGACAAGCAGCAGTGGGTCTTGGCCGAACTCAAGGACTCACGCGAATTTCTGGAGCAAAACCTGCAGATCAAGTGCATCTCCTTCGCCTACCCCTACGGCAACTTCGACGACGCCATTATGGAAACCGCGCTGCAGATCGGCTACGAATCCCTCGTCACCGTCAACGGTCAAAAAGTCACCTGGGACACGCCCAACGGCAAGCTGGGCCGCTACATTGTGCATGGCGACAACGACATCAATTTCAAGCTCGCCACCAGCTTCCGCGGCCGGGGTGATGTGGGCTCCAATAAATTCCTCGTGGCCGATGCCAAAAACGACAAAGGCGAGCAGCTCATTCAACTGAAGCCCAAGCCTGATGCGGTCATCACCGAGCGCCGCCCCCTCATCGAAGCGGACTTGAAAAAAATCGGCACCATACTGCCGGAAAGCATCAAGCTGCGCATCGCCGGTCTCGGCACCGTGCCGGTGGATTATGACCCGGCCACCATGATTGTGCGCTTCCAGTTCCCCTACAAGCTGCGCCGGGAGGACTGCGCCCTGAGCCTCAGCTTCCAGCGTGACGCCACCCAGCCTGCCGAGGTGGTAAGCTGGCGCTTCAAGATTGACCTTGAGGCGGCATACATGCCCCCTCCCTAGCCCCCATTTCACAGCCTTGATTCGTCCTGCCTTCGCAGTTGCCATGCTTGGGCTGCTGCCGACTATTCAGCGCCCCTTATTTTCTCCCGATGTTCTCCGCCCTCTCTGAAAAACTCGAAAGCGCCTTTAAAAAGCTGCGCGGCCAGGCCCGCATCAGTGAATCCAATGTCAGCGATGCCATGCAGGAAATCCGCATGGCCCTGCTGGAGGCGGATGTGGATTTCAAAGTCGCCAAAGAACTCGTCGACACCGTCAGCAAGCAGTCTGTCGGCGCTGAAGTGCTGCTCAAAGTTTCGCCCGGGCAGCAGATCGTCAAAATTTTCCACGATGAACTGGTCAAACTGCTGGGCAGTGATGCCAGTGCGCTGAATCTGGAGCCACCACAGCGCATTTTGATGACCGGCCTCAATGGTGCCGGTAAAACGACCACCTCCGCCAAGCTGGCCAACTGGCTCAAGAAGCAGGGCCGCCGCCCGTTGCTCCTCGCGCTGGATCTTTACCGCCCCGCCGCCATCAAGCAGCTGCAGGTGCTGGGCCAGCAGCTCAATGTGCCTGTGTTTGCACCTGCCGAAGGTGAAACAGACCCGGTGAAAGCCGCCAAGGCAGCCATGGTCTGGCTCAAGGAACAGGGCAGCGGCATCGCCATCTTCGACACCGCCGGCCGTCAGGATCTCGATGAAGATCTGCTCGCGGAACTCAAGCGCGTGCGTGCCGTGGTGGAGCCGAATGAAGTCCTGCTGGTGGCAGACGCCGCCACGGGTCAGCAGGCGGTGAGCGTGGCGCAGAAATTCAATGCAGCCGTCGGCATCACGGGCCTGATCATGACCAAGCTCGATGGTGACGCCCGTGGCGGTGCTTTGCTCTCCATGCGTCAGGTCACCGGCTGCGCGGTCAAATTCCTCGGTGTGGGTGAGAAGGTCGAGCAGCTCGAAGTTTTCCATCCTGACCGCATGGCGCAGCGCATCCTCGGCATGGGAGATGTGGTGGGCCTTGTCGAGAAAGCCGCCGAAGAGATCGACGAGAAGGAGGCCATGAAGCTGGCCGCCCGCATGCAGTCGAACAAATTCGATTTCACCGACATGCTCGCGCAGCTGCGCATGATGAAGAAGCTCGGCCCCATCGGCGGCATCCTCGGCATGCTCCCGGGCATGGGCAAGATGAAGGACATGATCGGTCCCGACAGCGACCAGCGCATGAAACACGTCGAGGCGCTCATCCTTTCGATGACGCCGAAAGAGCGGCAGCGCCCGGAAATCATCAACGGCCAGCGCCGCAAGCGCATCTGCAACGGTGCAGGACGCCCGGTGATGGAAATGAACCAGCTCCTCAAGCAGTTCGAAATGATGAAGAAGCTCATGAGCAACAAAGGCATGATGGCCCAGATGATGGGCGGCATGATGGGAGGAGGCGGCGGTGGTGGTGGCATGGGAGGCCTCGGTGGTCTGGGTGGAATGCTCGGAGGCGGCGGCGGCAAAATGCCCAAGCTTCCACCAGGCATGAAGTTCCCCGGCAAATTTTGATTTCGCGGCCTGCTGTGCTCTATTCTTCACATGACTGCCATCACCAGCGCCAACGCCGATAAAAGTCTGATCCAGGCGATTCTCAAAGTATGCGATGATCGTGAACCGCTGGTCATCATCCACGACGAAAAGCATTCGGTCGTCATGCTACCGCTGGAAGAATATGAGGCACTTAACGAGACAAACTTCCTGATGCGCAGCCCTGCCAACGCCAGCCATCTGCTGGACTCCATTGAGCAGTTGCGCTCGGGCAAAGGCACGGTTCGCGAACCAGATCTGGAAGCATGAATCTCATCTTCTCTGACCGCGCATGGGAAGACTATCAACACTGGCAGGAGACCGACCGCCGCATGCTGCGCAGAGTGAACGAGCTGCTCAAGGACATCAAACGCAGCCCCTTCGCAGGAATTGGCAAACCCGAACCCCTGCGTCACCAACTGGCAGGCTTTTGGTCACGCCGTGTGGACAGCGAGCATCGTCTGGTTTATGCGGTGACTCAGGCTGGCATTGAAATCGCCTCCTGCCGCTATCATTACTTTTAATATGAGTTCCCCTTTCCGCATCGGAGTCGCCGGAGTCGGCGCCATTGGCAAAAACCACGCCCGCATCATGGCCGAGATCGCTGCCAAGAGCGAAGGTGCAATCACCTTTGCCGCCGTGTATGATGCCGACCCTGCACGCGCCGCTGAATTTGCCGCGCAGTACGGCACCCAGGCCGCCAGTGACCTGGCCGACTTCGCGCAGCGTGTGGATGCCGCCACCATTGCTGTACCGACGATCTTCCACCGCAAAGTGGCCGAACCGCTGATGCAGGCCGGGATTCACGTGATGGTGGAGAAACCCATCAGCGAATCCTACTCGGAGGCGCAGGCTCTCATCGAACTCGCGAAAGCCAAGAGCGTCATCCTGCAGGTGGGCCACATTGAGCGCTTCAATCCGGTGCTGCTCCAGCTTGAAGAGCGAATGGACAACCCGCGCTTCATCGAAGCGCACCGTCTCTCCCCCTTCCCGAACCGCAGCATCGACATTGGCGTGGTGCTGGACCTGATGATCCACGACATCGAGATCGTGCTGCATCTCGTGAAGTCGGAGCTGATTCAGGTCGATGCCGTGGGCATCCCCGTTTTGACCAAACGTGAGGACATCGCCAATGCGCGCCTCAAGTTCGCCAATGGCTGCATCGCCAACATCACCGCCAGCCGCATCAGCCCGGAGAAGATGCGTAAAATCCGCGTCTTCCAGAGCGAGAGCTACCTCAGCCTGGACTACCAGGAGCAGAGCGGCTGGATCTACCGCAAAGACGGCATGCAGATCGTGCGCGAAGCCGTGGAAGTGGAGAAGGACGAACCTCTGAAGCTGGAGATCGCCGCCTTTGTGGAATGCGCCCGTCATGGCCGCCGCCCGGTCGTCACCGGCCAGGAAGGCGCAGAAGCCGTGCGCATCGCCTTGGAAATCACCGATCAAATCGAGAAGAACGCTGCGCTGGGCGCCTCATGAACCGCATCTTCATCATCGCAGGCGAAGTCAGCGGCGACACCCATGCTGCGGGACTCCTGCGTGAATTGAAACCCCTGGAACCCGACATGAAGGTCATCGGCCTCGGTGGCCCGAAGATGCGTGAGATCGTTGGTGAAGGAGTCGAAGACTGGGTCGAAACCGCAGGTGTTGTCGGCCTGTGGGAAGTGGTGAAGATGTATCGCTATTTCAAAGAGAAGATGGATGCCGTGCTGGACTCCATCCTTGATCAAAAGCCTGAGGCAGTGATCCTCGTGGATTATCCGGGTTTCAATCTGCGCCTGGCAAAAAGCCTGCGCACCGCCGGTTACAAGGGGCGCATCCTCTACTACATCAGCCCGCAGGTCTGGGCCTGGAAAAAAGGCCGTGTGAAGACCATGGCGCAGGTGCTCAACCTCATGATCTGCATCTTCCCCTTTGAGAAGGAGTTTTATGAGAAGAGCGGACTGCGCACCGAATTCAGCGGACACCCCATGGTGGACCGCGTGGTGACGCTGAAACGTGACTGGAAACGTGAACCCGGCCTCGTCGGCTGGTTCCCCGGCAGTCGTCTCAATGAAGTGCGCCGCCTGTTTCCCATCATGATGGACGCGGCCAAGATCATCAAGGAAGTTGTGCCCAACGCCCGTTTTGCCGTTTCCGCCGCCAACGAAACACTTGCCGGATTCATGCGCAACATGACCGACGAACACGGCATGCCTGAAGCCAAGCGCTGGATCGAAACCGGCACCGTCTATGATCTGATGCAGCGCGCCGAGGCCGGAGCCGTTGCCTCAGGCACCGCCACGCTGGAAGCCGCCTGCTTTGGCCTGCCCTACACCCTGGTCTACAACGTCAGCTGGCCCACCTACGTCATCGGCAAGCTGGTCGTGCGCATCAAGCACCTCGGCATCATCAACATCCTTGCCAAACGCGAGGTGGTGAGGGAACTCGTGCAGGGCGATCTCAACGCACAGACGCTCGCCGAAGCCACGCTGGAATTACTCACCAACGATGCCCGGCGTGAGCAGTTGCAGCAGGAGCTAGCGGACGTCGTGGCCACGCTGGGCAGCGGTGGAGCTTACACACGCGCCGCACTGGCGGTGCATGAAGCGATGTGATTTCCGGCAGTTGATTAGGCCGCTGCGGTACAAATCTGAAAAGAGGAACGCCCAAGCGCTTTGAGAAAAATGCGCTTGGGCAGAAGCCTGTTTTAGACGCCAATCTGAGGCAGGTTCCAGACGTTCTTGGCGTATTCCAGAATCGTGCGGTCGCTGCTGAACTTGCCCATGCGGGCGGTGTTGTGGATGGCCATCTTCTGCCAGCGGGGCTGATCGCGGTAGGCTTTGTCCACTTCGGTCTGGCAGGCAGCGTAGCGGTCGTAGTCGGCCATGACGAGGAAGGGATCGCCATGGGAGAGCAGGCTGTCACGCAACGGTTTGAATTCGTCCTGGTTGCCGGTGAAATAATCGGAGGCCAGCCAGTCGATGCTGAGGCGCAGGTCTTTGCTGGCGTGGTAGAAATCCCAAGGATTGTAACCCTTGGCATAGAGCTCGGTGACTTCTTCGACGGTGAGGCCGAAGATGAAGATGTTGTCCGGGCCGACTTCTTCCAAGATTTCGACATTGGCGCCATCGAGCGTGCCGATGGTAAGCGCGCCGTTGAGGGCGAGCTTCATATTGCCGGTACCGGAGGCTTCCTTGCCGGCGGTGGAGATCTGCTCGGAAAGATCAGCCGCAGGAATGATGCGCTCGGCGATGGAGACGCCGTAGTTCGGGATGTAGATGACTTTCAGCTTTCCATTCACGCGCGGGTCATGATTGACCTTGGCCGCAAGGGCATTGATGGCGTGGATGATGTTCTTGGCGAGGTAGTAGCCGGGAGCAGCCTTGGCGCCGAAGATGAAGACGCGGGGCGCCATGTCGAAGTTCGGATCGGCAATGATCTTGCGATAGAGAGTGACGATGTGCAGCAGGTTGAGATGCTGGCGCTTGTATTCGTGCAGACGCTTGATCTGGACATCGAACAAGGCGTCAGGGCTGACACTGACTCCGCAGGTGTCCTGAATGATTTTGGCGAGGTGGACTTTGTGCCCACGCTTGATGGCCTGGAATTTTTCCTTGAATGAAGCGTCGTCGGCAAACTTGTCGAGCGCGATGAGCTTGGTGGAATCCTTCAACCAGCCGGCACCAATGGATTCGGTGATGAGGGAGGAGAGCTGCGGATTGCACACATCGAGCCAGCGGCGGAAGGTGACGCCGTTGGTCAGATTGAGGAAGCGCTCGGGATACAGCTCAAAGAACTCCGGGAAAAGGCGCTCACAGAGCAGGCGTGTGTGAAGCGCGGCCACACCATTGGTGGCGTGACTGCCGAGCACAGACATATGCGCCATGCGCACTTTTTTGCCGCCGCTCTCTTCGATGAGGGAAAGCGCACGCTTCTTCTCTCCATCGCCCGGCCAGCGCGCCTCGACGTCCCCTTCGAGGAAGCGCTTGTTGATCTCATAGATGATCTGCAGATGACGCGGAAGCACACGCTCAAACAACGCCGCACTCCAGGTCTCCAGCGCTTCGGGAAGCAGCGTGTGATTCGTGTAGGAGAAGGTCTTCTGGCAGATTTCCCAAGCCTGGCTCCATTCGAGCTTCTCTTCATCGATAAGGATGCGCATGAGTTCCGGAATGGCGACGGCTGGATGCGTGTCATTGAGCTGCACGGCTGCTTTGGCTGGAAACTCACTCCATGGCAGATCGTAACCGCCTTTGAAACGACGCACGATGTCGGCCAGCGAGCAGGCGACAAAGAAGTACTGCTGCACCAGACGGAGTTCCTTGCCGCTCTCGGTGGCGTCGTTCGGGTAGAGCACCTTGGAGACGGTTTCGGCGATGGCCTTTTCACGCAGGGCCTCGATGTAGCTGCCTTCGTTGAAGACCTTGAAGTTGAAGTCTTCATCCGCCTGCGCCTGCCAGAGACGCAGCACGTTCACGGTGTTGCTGTCATAGCCAACAATAGGAATGTCCCACGGGAGACCGAGGAGGCATTTGGTTTCCACCCACTCGTGGTGCGGACGTCCGAATTCGTCGAATTTCTGGATGGTATGACCGTAGAGCTTGACAGCTTGGCGATAGGATGGACGAGCGATCTTCCACGGGCTGCCATCACGCATCCATGCATCAGGATGCTCGACCTGCTTGCCGTTGACGAACTCCTGACGGAACAGACCAAACTCGTAGTGAATGCCATAACCGATGGCGGGCAGATCCATGGTGCTGAGCGAATCCATGAAGCAGGCGGCGAGACGACCGAGGCCACCGTTGCCAAGGCCCATGTCGGGCTCCTTTTGCACCAAGGTGTCGAGATCCTTGCCCATTTCAGACAGCGCCACTTTGGTGGCATCGTAGATGCCGGCATTGCGCAGATTGTTCTCCAGCAGGCGGCCCATGAGGTATTCGAGCGAGAGATAATGCACGCGCCGCACGCCCTGGGAACGATGCTGACGGCGTGACTGCGTGGCGCGCTCCATGACGCGATCCCGCACTGCGAGCGAGGTGGCGACGTACCAGTCATTCTCGCTGGCAGTTTCAATGTAGGCCCCCAGGGTAAAACGCAGGTGATTGGTGATCGAAAGTTTAAGGCTGTCGGTGGTGTTAAGGACGGCGCAATTGGCGAGGGCTTCCATGGGATAGGCAGTGTTGAGAATGAGTTACCAAGTCAACCACTTGGGGGGATCGACCGGCGCGATGAGGAGAGTGATTTCTCCCTTGGGCGTTTTGGTTTGGTAGTAAGATAGCAGGATGCTTGCCGGACCACGTTTGAATTCCTCAAACTTTTTCGTCAGTTCCCGTGCCACGACCACCCGATGGTCCGGCGCCGCCTCCGCGAGGATCGCCAGCGTATCGACCAGCCGGTAGGGGCTTTCGAAGAAAATGCTGGTGCAGTCACGCTGCAAGGCGGCGGTCAGCATGGTGGTGCGCGCTCCTTTTTTGTGAGGAAGGAAACCACCAAAATAAAACGGTGTGGTGGGCAGGCCTGACGCAGCCAGCGCCGTGAGGACGGCACTGGGACCGGGGATGCTCTCCACATGCAGACCCGCCCCGACCACGGCCCCGACGAGGCGCTGCCCGGGATCAGAAACCGTGGGCATGCCTGCATCCGAAATCAGCGCCACACTGCCCCCCTGCCGGATGTGCTCCAGCAACTGGGGAATGCGGTGTGCTTCGTTGTGCTCATTGAGGCTGATGAGCCGCGCACGAATGTCATGATGCTTGAGGAGCATGCCTGAATGACGTGTGTCCTCGCAGGCCACCAAGTCGGCGATACGCAGGGTGTCGAGCGCGCGCTGCGTGATGTCGCGCATGTTGCCGATGGGCGTGGCCACCAAATGCAGGCCAGCCGTCAAACGACCCGTGGCGACCACAGGCTCAAGCAATTCATCATCTGCACCGTCTAACTGTTCAGCGGCTGAATCCGGATCCGACGACATGGTGCGGACAGATGATTACCAGCCCTCGGAGACCTGGTCCGCCAGATTGTTCGCCAGACGCTGAGCAGCGTCTTCCAAGAGCTGAGTTTCTGACAGCTGAAGATTCGCCTCGAGGATGATGTAAGAATCAGCGGTGGCGTTGCCGGAATGGAGCACTTTGCCAGAGGCGGTGTCCGTGATGGTAAACAGACAGGTCAAAGTGGCCATGATCTGCGAGCTGCGCAGGACGTTGTTCAGGTCAGAACGGAACTGCGTGCGGTTGATGTTCGAAACTTTTCCCTGCAGCACCGCTTCAGCTTCGCCTTTGGCCACGATTTGATATGAGCCATGGTTTTGCAGCTGTTTGATAACCGCGTTCGTCACAAGCGAGGCCAGGCGGGGCTCCAGCGTGAGGTTTTCAAAGGTAGGGACCGCGATCTTGGTGATGTGGCGGAGGTGGGCAGGTTTTTGTGCGCCCAAAGTGTAGCCCGCGCAACCGGAGAGCAGGAGGCAGCCAGCTGCCAGCAGAAGAAAAAGCGATTTCATCCAAATAGTTTAAGAAGTGACCCAGCTCAGTAATGGAGTGCTGCAATGCCCGCGCAAGAATTATGACGCAGGCTTCGTCGTGGAAGGCACAGGCGGAACTGGCGGCGCAGGCAGCGCCGAACCCGGTGCGCGCGGCAGCATGGAAGGCACACTTGGAGAAGGTGGCACAGGCAGCAGTGCGGGCTTTTCAGTCTCAGGCACAGGCGGGAGCAGGGAGCCTGCTCCAGGCGTGGTGGCACCGGGACGGAGCGGCAGCGTCGGCTCCTGCAAAGGAATCGGCACGAAGCCTTCGTCTCCCGTGCGCATTTTCGGTTTCTGGCTGAGGCGGGCCAGCTCGGGAGCCAGCGGACCGACATAATCATCACGCGCCTTCAAGTTCTCCGCTGTCAGCGAGGTGTAGTCCTGACCCGGTCCTTTCTTGGCATCTTCCACACCCGCAGGATCAGCGGCGGCGAGTTCAGCCAGCATGGTGCGCGCTTGGGCGGAAACTTCGGGGGAACCAAACTTAAGCGCCTCATTGAGGTAGATGGCAGCGGCCTTGGTTTTGCCCACACGCTGGTAGAACTTGGCCACGGTGAGCGATTGATTGGCCTCGGCTGTGTTGACCTGATGCAGGATCATTTCAGTCTCCTGTTTGCGCTCTCCTCCGGGATTGGTGGCGATGTAGGTGCGCAAGGCATCACGTGCGGCCAGCAGGTTGGAGGCGTCTTCACTGCGCTGTGCAGCGATGTTGCTGATGGAACCAATGCGGAACTGGGCTTCAGCCGCCTGCGAGGTGTGAGGATAGTTTTCCACCACCTTGTTGTAGGCCGCGACGGCCTTGTCCTTCTCCTTCAGATCCTGCTGGATTTCAGCGATGCTGAACTGGGCCAGGGGGGCATATTTGCCAAAGGGGGCGTTCTTGATGATCTTTTCGTAGAATTTGATGACCTCAGACGAGTTCATCTTCATGCTGATCAGCAGCATCCCGCGCTGCTTTTTGCCGCCTTTCGCCTCTTCAGCGATCTCATACTGCTTCTCAATGGCCTCACTGAAATGCGGGCTGTCGCGGTAGGACTGGATGAAGGTCTGGAACGCTTCGAACGCATCATCCATCTTGCCATTGTGGCGGATGATGACGGCATTGTGGAAGGAAGCCTCCGCCGCGCTCGGAGTGAAGGCGTATTTCTTCACGATCGCCTGATACAGGCCCTGCGCCTTGCCGACTTTGCCAGCGTTCTCCGCCTGACGTGCCTGCGCCAGCATGGCGGAGGCGGCAAGTTCCTGCGACTCACGCTCGCTGTCCACAGGCACCACTCTGTCCTTCTTGCCAGAGAATGGCCAGAGCGCAGAGGATGGAGTCGTCAAAGCAAGAAATGAAACGGCACATGCCAGAAGTACTGGCAGGCGGGCGTGGAGGGGGAATTTCATCGCCGGGATAGTAAGTTCTGGTTAAGCTTGCGTCAAGGTGGCAACGCAGTTGTCTCACCGCCCCTTGACGGCCCTTGTTTTGCCCCTTCCCCCAGACTAAAGGACACCGCATTATGCGCTTTTTACTCATTCTGGCTCTCAGCTTCCCACTGCTGGCTCAATGTCAGAAAATTTCCACTCCCCCGGCGGGTTTTCGCGCGGTGCGGGATCTCGACTATGTCGGCTCAGGCAATCAGCGCCAGATGCTCGACCTCTACCTGCCTGAGGCCAAGACGGACAAGCCGCACCCGCTGGTCGTTTACATCCATGGCGGCGGCTGGGAAGATGGCAGCAAGAATGAGGCGGATGTGCTGCTGGGACTCATTAAAGGAGGCACGCCCTACGCCGGGGCCAGCATCAACTACCGCCTGACCAACCAGGCCCCATGGCCTGCGCAGATTTTTGACTGCAAAGCCGCCATCCGCTGGCTGCGCGCCCATGCGAAGGAATACAATCTCGCCCCCGACAAGATCTCCGTTTTTGGCATCTCCGCAGGCGGACACCTCGTCAGCATGCTCGGCGTCACCAGCGGGGTGAAAGAGCTCGAAGGGGAACTCGGCAACCATTTGGACCAAAGCAGCCGCGTCTCCTGCGTGCTCGACTTCTGCGGCCCGTCGGATTTCCTCACCTTCGGCGGTAAAGGCAGCATCATCGACCCAGACGATCCCAAAGGCGCACTGGCCAAGCTCATTGGCGGGCCGCTGAAGGACCGCCGGGAAGAGGGCCGCAAGGCCTCACCGGTCACTTACATCACTCCGGACGACGCCCCCTTCCTCATCATCCATGGGGACAAGGACCCCCTCGTTCCTTACTCCCAGGCCACGGAGTTTGATGCCGCCCTCAAAGCAGCGCACGTCCCCTCCACCCTTCTCACCGGCACGGATGGCGGCCACGTCTTCCTGAGCGGTCCGCTTTTCGAACGCATGTTCGCCTTCAATGCCCGTCATCTGCAGGGCAAAGACGTCCAAATCCCCGAAGGAGCCGTTCCTTCCAAGTGAGCCCCTGGCTCAACGGTCCCGGTTGCTGATTCATCCCAGCCGTGCAACCGTCCCGGCTGCCCTATATTTTTCAATGACCGATTCCGAAATCAAGTCCGCCATCCTCGACATGGGCCGCCGTGCCCGTGCCGCCTCGTATGCCCTGGTCAAGCTGACCTCCGAACAAAAGAACGCCATCCTCGTGGCCATGGCTGACGAGATCATGGCCCGTCAGGATGCCATCCTCGCCGCCAATGCCCTCGACCTCGCCCGGGCGGAGCAAAATGGACTGAGCAAGGCCATGATCGACCGCCTCACGCTCGATCCCAAGCGCCTCAAAGCTGTGGCCGATGCCGTGCGCGAGGTCGCCCTGCTGCCCGATCCCGTGGGTGAAAAGCTCACCGACTGGACCCGCCCCAACGGCCTGCACATTCGCAAAGTCCGCGTTCCCATCGGCGTCATCGGCATCATCTTTGAGTCACGCCCAAACGTCACCACGGACGCCGCCTCCCTTTGCTTTAAAACCGGCAACGCCACCATCCTCCGTGGAGGCAGCGAGGCCATCGACAGCAACCGTGCTCTCGCCGCCGCCTTGCAGGCTGGCGGCGAACGCGCCGGACTCCCGCCCGACAGCATCCAGCTCATCCCCTTCACCGACCGCGCCAGCGTGGAGCACATGGCGCAGATGGATCAATACCTTGATCTCATCATCCCCCGCGGCGGCAAAGGCTTGATCGAAAAAGTCGTGGCCACCGCGCGCATGCCCGTCATCAAGCACTACGACGGCGTGTGCCACGTGTATGTCCATGTGGATGCGGATCTCGACATGGCCGCGAACATCATCGTCAACAGCAAGTGCCAGAAGCCCGGCGTGTGCAATGCCCTCGAAACCATCCTGGTGCATGAGGATCTCGCCGCCACCTTTTACCCGCTAATCGGGCAGCGTCTTTACGAGGCCGGGGTCGAAATCCATGCGGACGCCACAGCCCTCCAGCATCTCGGCGTGGCAGCGCATCCAGCGACGGAGGCAGACTGGAGCACCGAGTACCTCGACCTCATCCTCGCCGCCAAAACCGTCAGCGGTTTGGACGAAGCCATCGCGCACATCAACCGCTACGGCTCCCACCACACGGACAGCATCATCACCAAGGACCGCGCCGCCGCCGAACGCTTCCAGCATGAAGTGGACAGCGCCGTCGTCCTGCACAATGCCAGCACACGGTTCAATGATGGTGGCGAATTCGGCTTCGGTGCCGAGATTGGCATCTCCACGGACAAGCTGCATGCGCGAGGGCCGATGGGCCTGGCCGAACTGTGCAGCTATAAATATCTCGTGGATGGCAGCGGGCAGGTGCGCGGGTAAATCCGGCCAGGCACCGCACCCAGAGCCCAGAGTGTACTGACCACTCGCGCCCTTCGGCCTCCAGAATGGCCCCCTTTCTGCGCGCATTTGCCAGATGCAGCGCATCTTTACTTGCGGACTCGGACGTAACCATACTTTTTGCAGTGCTCAGTTCCCCGAAAGGCCGCCGCAGATGCGGCAGGCTTTTCAAGTCCCTATGAACCCTCTGTTTTCTCGTCTTCTTCCCCTGGTCTTCCTGGCCTGCGCCTCCGCATCGGCGGTGATCCCTGATCCGCTGCCGAAGGCACCTGAACCCATCGATGACATCCTGCGGCTGCAGATCTTTTTGGATACGCAGCTCTTTGGACCGGGAAAGCTGGATGGCCGCCCCGGTGAGTTCACCACGAAGGCTCTGAAGCGTTACCAGCGTTCTCATGGCATGCCTGAGAGCGAGGTCGAAACCAACACGCTGGACCTCTCCAGCGTGCCGGAGATTTATACCACCTATACCATCCGCGAGGAAGACCTGAAATTCGTCGGCGAGGTGCCCCGGCAGCCGTCCGCGCAGAGCAAAAAGAAGTACCTGCCCTACGACTCCCTGCTGGAGTTTCTGACCGAGCGCTTTCACAGTGCTCCGGAGCTGCTGGAGTTCATCAACAAGCCTCTGAAGATGAGCGCGCTCAAACCGGGCGATGTGGTCAAAGTCCCTGCGGTGCAGCCCTTCATCATCGAAGAACTCACGGAAATTCCCAAGCTGCCGGAGGTGCCGGAATTTCTCACGCGTGTCATCAAGATCGACACCCGGGAAAAGGTGCTTGATGTGTGGGATGGTGAAAAGCTGCTGGCCAGCCTGCCCATCACCCCCGGCAGCGGCCACCTCGCCACACCGCCCGGCACCTGGCGTATTCTTGGCATCACGCAGCTGCCCACCTTCCGCTGGGACAAAAGCGTGCTCGAGTACGGCGTGCGCAGCGGAAACTTTTACGAACTGCCCATCGGCCCGAACAACCCTGTAGGCGTCATGTGGATCGGCCTGAACCGTCCGGGCATCGGCATTCACGGCACGAATTCGCCGCAAAGCATCGGTCGCAGTTCCAGCCATGGCTGCATGCGCACGGCCAACTGGGACGTGGTACGGCTGGTGAAACAGATCACCCAGGGCATGACGGTGATCATTGAAGGTCCGGCCCCTGAGCCGCGTCCGGTCGTGATCGCCAAGGCGCAGCCTGTGGCCCCTGCACCACCACCACCCGAGCCCAAGCGCGGCTTCTTCTCCAGGCTCTTCGGCAGGAGATAGTAATGACGTTCAATTGGGCCGCAGCGTGAAGGAGCCTGAATCCTTCACCTTCCATCCACGCGGAGAACGTGTCATCTGCTCAAACTGCGTGGCCCAGTAGCGGATGGTGTTCACGGCATGGCCGTAGGGCTGGTAATCCCGCAGATTGATGAAAGTCAGCTTGTCGCTCTCGTTGTCCGCGAACTGGAAGAAGGCCCGGCCTGACACGGAGTCCACCACCTTGCCCTCGATGGCCATGTTGCCTTTGGTGAAATAAGCCGCCAGTCCGATGACAGGCGTGACCACAAACTTCAGCACGGTGACCACCGCGTTTCCCTTCGGGCTGGTGGGATTGAGTTCAGTGATGGCCAGTTGCAGCGTCAGCGTATCCTTGCCGGGCTGGTTCACGAGCCGGTAGAGTGGCGTAGGCGAGTGACGAAAGGCAGCCACAAACTCCTCACGCAGGCGCACCGCCACATCCATTTCCTGGCGCTGCACTCCACCCCAGGCGACCTCGCCGGAAGAAAAAGCCCGGCTGAGCGGACGCAAATAATGCAGCGTCACAGGAGCAATGAAGAGTTTTCGCTTCGTCTTTCCCTGCGCGAGCAGCTGCGGATCAGGCGTGGTCCAGATTTTTTGAAACCCCAGCTGGGCGCGCGCATCCTGCGCCAGCCATGGCTGCTCAAAAAACGGCGACAGACCGACCGGCTGCGCTTTGAGCATGCGATTCGTCGAACTGCAGGCAGGCAGCACCAGCAGCAGTGCGAAAATGAAGTGCGGAAAACGCATGGTGGATGTGTCCACGATAAAGCCACAGAACCCAACTGCTCCGCAATACCAGACCATCGCAGCCGTACAAAAGATGCGCCGCCTCCACGGATTTAGCTTTTACCGTCCATGGTTTCTGCCGAACATCGGTCATCAGTCCTTTCATGCCACCAGCCACCGTTCATCTCGTGATTCCCTGCTATCAGGAAAGCGGGCGCATCGGACCGTTCCTCACGGAATTGTGCGCGGTGACGCATGCGCTGGGTGGTGTGAGCATTCAGGTCGTGGAAGACGGCTCAGATGCGGCGGAGACTGACCGAATGCGGGAGATCATCACCCCTCTCTGCCACCAAAACGAACACCTGCTCCCGCCGATGTTTCTGCCGAAGAATTTGGGCAAAGGCGGTGCCGTGTATGCCGGCTGGGATCAGGCCCCTCCGGTGGACTGGCTCGCTTTCGTGGATGCTGACGGCTCCTGCTCTGCCACCGAAGTCGAAAATCTCATCCGCCGTGTCCGCCTGCAACCAGCCCCCCTGACAGCGGTGTTTGCCTCCCGCTGGGATCAAACCAGCTCCAAGGTGCAGCGACAGTGGAAGCGCCGGCTCATGGGCCGTATTTTTGGCACGCTGGTCTCCACACTGCTGCGCATCCCCATTCACGACAGTCAGTGCGGGCTCAAATTCGTGCCGCGCGCAGCCTATCTGCGCATCGCCCCAACCTTGCGCATTCATGGCTTTGCCTTTGATGTGGAACTGCTCGCCGCCCTGCATGACAGCGGCTGCGAGTTTGAGGAGGCATCCATCGCCTGGCACGAAACTCCAGGCGGCCATGTGCATTTGATCCGCGATTCGTTCCGCATGGCACGGGATGTTCTCGCCATCCGCAGACGCCGCGCGAAGCGCTGATCCGTAGTGCAAGCGTCACGCTTGCGCTATGCGGATGGCACCTGCCTGTTTACTCCCACTTCAATTCAGTGCCCGCAGGCAGCAGCCGCACAGCGCGGGCGATGTCCCAGTTCGTCATGCGAAAGCCGCCGATGCTTTCCTGCTTCGTCATCATACCGGGGATGCTGGTGCCATGCAGCCCATAGGGCAGCGGTTTGGGATCACTGCCCTTGGCCAGATTGATCCAAACAATGCCCACTGGATTGTTAGGCCCGGCAGACAGCCGGTAGGGCACAGTCATGGGGGCAGCAGGATCGCCCGAGCTGGAAAGACGAGGACGCGCGACCACATCGAGAATCTTCCACGTCTTGCGCCCATGCAAACCCGGACGCGCCGTTGAGACCGGCATGCTGGCAATGACAGCATCCCCGCGACGAATGATCAGCCGGCTCACTCCCAGCATGCTGGCGGAGATGGGGGCTGCAGGATCTGCGACAGGCTGCAGAGGCTCTGCCAGCGCATTTTCAATTTCGAATGGAATCACATTCGGCACCAGAAAAACCGCACCGGGAACATTGGGATTTTTGACGCCGGGATTGATGTGCCGCAGGAATGACTCGGCGGCATGAAAACGCTCGGCCACAAATTCCCAGCCAGAGCGGTAGGCCATGAAAGGCTCATGCGTCAGTTCTTCAAAGGTGGGTGGTGGCTCCACGGCCTTGCTCTTCGACTTGCCTGTGGCCGCGCTGCCCGAAGGGGGAGAGATCCAGCGCATGTCCGCTGCCGTGAGCACATACTCGACGTAGGGGCCGCCGATGGCTTTCATGGCTGCGGAAGGCTGGCCTTCAGGAGTGTGAAGCTCTCCGGGATGTGCTTTTTCAAATGCCTTGTACGCCGCATCATAAACCGGCCCCGCCGTACCATCAATCGGACCGATGGTGAATCCCTGCCGGTCCAGAAAAGCCTGGATGAGCACCAAAGATGCAGCCCCCCAGGCCGCAGGTGGCAGCGCGCGGTGGGGTTTCGTGGCGATCAATACGGGTGCCTCCTCCTTCACGGGAGTTGGGGCTTTTTTGGGCTTCTCCTTGGCCGGGGTCTTGGCTGCGGCTTTTTCGGCGGCGACTGCGGCGTCCACCATGGCTTTGATGTCACTTTCCCCTGGAACCTTTACCACCTGCCCGATGACAATCCGGTCGTTTTTCAGTTGATTGAAAATCCTGAGCTGATCCACCGTCACGCCATTGCCATGTGCGATCTTGGTGAGAGAGTCCCCCTTTGCCACCACGTGTTCGATCATCTTGGTGGGTGGACCTTTGGGAGCGACCCTGGTCGCAGGCGTCGCTTTGGCCCCCGTTTCAGAAGCGGTTTGTCCACCGGGTTTTGCCCCAGGAGCTTCCACCGGCACGTCAACAGGCAGGCCCCAGGCAGCCGCATCCGAAGTCTCCACCTGCCAAGGCCACTTCACCGCCAGATCCAACCCGGGCTCGATGGTGGGAATCGCAGGCTTCACCGTTTCCACCTGAGCCATGATCGTGCTGGGCAGGCAGCCTGCCAGCACACAAGACATCCATGCGATCTTCGATGGCAAAAGTTTCGGCATCATGCGGCATTCAATCCGCATTTGCTGCATTCACAAGTTTCTGTTAACAACGGCGCGGTGAAAACATGCCGCATCATTCAGGCTCACTCCCACTCGATGCGCGATGGAAAATCTGGGCAGAGACGTGATTGCGCCACGGGGTCCGTGCCATCACGCAAAAAGAACTCCATGTGCCCCTCCCTGTCGCACATCCACACCTCTTCGGCTCCGCTGGCAAAATAGAGCCGCACTTTGTCCGCCATCTCGAAACGATGGTTTCCGGGCGAGACGACCTCCACGCAGATTTCGGGGGCAATAGGAAGGCTTGCTTCGCGACGATGCGGAGAAAAGCGCTCGCGGCTGATCCACGCCACATCCGCCACCTTGATACCATCGGTGGTCTGAATGGCAGCCTCGGAGAGAATTCTCCCCTCTGGCATGAGTCGTTTCAGAGTGAAGCCGATTTCCCCCTGAAAATCACTGTGCCAGGCAGAAGCGGGACTCATGACGATTTGATCAAAGCGGTTGGTTTCAATCTTGTACGGCAGGTCCTGCAGGGACTTGTCCTCACAAATGTCAGCCCAGGTACTCATGCTGTATGTTTACCTTCTCTGTCTGAGACTGACAAGCCGCTATTTCCCCAGCACCTGCTTCAGAACCTCGATGCAGCGCTCGTTCTGCGGCATGGTGCCGATGCTGATGCGCACCCATTCGGGGAGCTTGTAGGCGGCCATGGCGCGGACGATGACGCCCTTGTCCATCATGGCTTTGAAGACGGCATTGCCATCGCCGACTTTGACGAGGACGAAGTTAGCGTAGCTCGGGATGTATTCGAGACCCATGTCGCCAAACTGCTGCTGAAGGTAGGCGCGGCCTTCATCGGTGATGGCCTTGGTCTTGTTCTGGTGCTCTTCGTCGAGCAGGCCTGCCAGTGCGCCTGCCTGGGCGATGGAGTTGAGATTGAAAGGCTGCCGCGTGCGCTGCAGCACGTCGATGAGTTCCTTGTTGGCAATGCCGTAACCGACGCGCGTGCCTGCGAGGCCTTGGATCTTGGAGAAGGTGCGCAGCACGACGACGTTGCGGCCTTCGCGGACGTATTTCAGCGTGTCCGGCGGATTGTCGAGGAACTCATAGTAGGCCTCATCGAACACGACGACGACATGCGCAGGGACCTTGGCCATGAAGCGGTCAATCTGCTCCTGGGTGACGAGCGTGCCCGTGGGATTGTTCGGATTCGCGATGAAGACTTCCTTCGTGTTCGGCGTGATGGCGGCGGCCATCGCATCGAGGTCATGGACGTAGCCGGGATCAGGCACTTCGATGGTCTCAGCACCGAACACCTTGGCCATGAGCTTGTAGACAAGGAAGGCGTGCTCGGCGGTGATGATGTTGTCGCCGGGCTTGAGGAAGGCGTGGCCGATGAATTCGATGACTTCATTGGAGCCGCAGCCCATGATGATGTTTCCCATTTCCAGGCCAAATTTTTCCGCCAGCGCATTGCGCAGCTTCCACGAAGCGCCGTCCGGGTAGATGTTGACCTCTTTGACGGCCTCCTGCATGGCCACTATGGCCTTGGGCGAAGGCCCGAGAGGATTCTCATTGGAGGCGAGCTTGATGATGTCCTCCGGCTTCAGGCCGCGTTCACGGGCCACATCTTCGATGGGTTTGCCGGGTTCGTAAGCGACGAGGTCTTTGAGCTGTGGGTTGGCGTAGTTCCAGATGGACATGGTTGGTGGCTTGGAGTCCTTTTCTTGGACTGGGATGGCGACGATGGCAAGTCCGTGTAAAGTCTCCCTGAGACTTCGTTTAACTGCCATGCCAACCCCGCTGCCCGAAACCACGGAACTGCTGCAATCCCTCGGCACCGCCATCGGGCTGGGGCTCCTCGTCGGTTTGCAGCGCGAATGGGTGCAGAATCGCGTCGCGGGAATCCGCACCTTTGCCCTGCTGACGCTCTTCGGCGCTCTGACCGGTCTGCTGGGGAATGCCTATGGCAGCTGGGTGATTGCCGCAGGGTTCATCACCTTTGCCTGCATTGTGGTGCTGGGCAGCTGGCTGCGGCAGGCAAAACGCCCGCCGGTTTCCGGCCTCGCCACGGAAATGGCGATGCTTGTGATGTTTGCAGTGGGCATCATCACCATGCTCGGAGAGCGGCTTCTGGCCGTGATGATCGCGGGCGGAGTCATGGCGCTGCTCCAAAGTAAAAAAGGGCTGCATGCCATGGTGCGGCATTTTGGTGAGGAGGAACTGCGCGCCATCGTCCGCCTCGTTCTCCTGGGGCTCGTCATTCTGCCCGCGCTCCCCAACCGCGAGATGGGTTATCTCGGTGTTCTCAATCCCTTCGCCATATGGCTCATCGTGGTGCTCATCGTGGGCATCAGCCTCGCGGCCTACATGGCTGAAAAATTTCTGGGAGGCTCCAAAGGAGCTGCGGTGGCGGGCATTCTCGGCGGGCTGGTGTCCAGCACCGCCACGACAGCCAGCAGCGCACGCCGCAGCAAAATCTCCAGTGCAGGCAGCCTGTCACTAGCCTCCATGGCATTGATTGCCTCCGCCGTGGCTTTTGTGCGCCTGCTGGCGGAGGTGATCATCGTCGCCTCCGATCACATTCGAGAGCTTCTCCCGCCACTCGTTGCCATGATGTTCTGGGTCGGGCTGATCGCCGCCGTCGCACATCGCCTTGCAGAAAATGCCGACTCAGAACCCGTGGATGAACATCCGCCGTCCGAACTGAAAAATGCCGTCGTCCTCGGTCTGCTGTATGCGCTGGTGCTGGTCATCGTGGCCTATGCCCGCCAGCACAACAGCTCCGCAGGATTGTACGTGGCAGCCTTTCTTTCCGGCCTGCCGGACATGTCGGCCATCACGCTCTCCACCTCACGACTGGTCAACACGGGACACCTTGAAACCTCCGTCGCCTGGCGCATGATTCTCGTCGGCGGCATGGCCAACCTGTGTTTCAAAATGTTCTTTGTGATCGCCCTCGGTTCACGGGCTTACATCAAACCAGCCTTGCTCGGTCTGCTCATGTCAGTCGCGGGTGGCGCGGCCATACTGGCCTTCTGGCGCTGACTGCAAAGAATGCAGCACGATTCACAACGACATGTCACTGCGCGACGTAAATACTCCACATCATGCCCGCCGAATTTAAAGACTACTACGCCACCCTTGGAGTCGCACGCGATGCCAGCGCGGACGAGATCAAGAAGGCCTTCCGCAAACTGGCCCGTCTCTACCACCCCGACACCGCCAAGGACAAGAAGACCGCCGAAGCCAAGTTCAAGGAGATCAACGAGGCCAACGAGGTGCTCAGCGATCCGGAGAAGCGCAGGAAGTACGATACCCTGGGTGCCAACTGGCAGGACGAGGGAAATTTCAGGCCTCCGCCGCAGGGAGCAGGCAGCCATGAACAGGAGTTCCACTTTGGTGGCACTGGCTTCAGCGACTTCTTCGAACAATACTTCAGCGGTGGCAGCCGCTATGGCTTCCCACAGGGCTTCGAAGAGGAAATCCCCACGGGTGCCGCGAAGAAAGGCCGCGCACGGCGTGGCCATGACATCGAGGGCGACATTCTCGTCACTCTGGAAGAAGCCATGCACGGCACGCAGCGGCCGATTTCGCTGCAAACCGTGAACCGCCAGACCGGTGCGGTGCAGACGCACAGCTTCGAGGTGCGCATCCCGCCCGGTGCCACCGATGGACGTCGCATTCGCGTGCCCGGCCAGGGCGAACCCGGCCAAAATGGCGGCCAGGCAGGTGATCTCTACCTGCGTGTGCGCCATGCCGCCCATCCCGAATTCACCACCGAAGAGGCCGATGTGCATCACGACCTGGACCTCGCGCCATGGGAGGCCGTATTGGGCGCGGAGGTGATAGTGCCGACACTCGACGGCTCCATCAAACTGCGCGTCCCCGCAGGCAGCGAAAACGGCCAGAGCCTGCGCGTGCGCGGCCGCGGCCTGCCCAAAGGCAAGTCCGCCGAGCGCGGCGATTTCTTCGTCAAACTCCAGATCGTGCTGCCGACCAAGCTCAGCGATGCCGAACGCACGCTGTGGGAACAACTGCGCAGCGCCTCCACCTTCAACCCACGCGCCTGACATGAGCGACTCCACACCTCCAACCTACTCGCTGGAAATCCTCGCCGAGACGACCGGTGTCTCCACGCAGACGATCGTGCAGTATCAGGAACATGGCATCATCCATCCGGACTTCGATGACGAAACCATACGCACGCTGCGCCGCATCGAGGCGCTGCGCGAAGCCTGCGAAATGAACCTCAGCGGCCTCAAAATGCTCACGCAGCTGCTCGATGAAGTCGAGCAACTGCGCCAGGAACTTCGCACCAGACGCTGAGAGCTTAAGTGAACTGCGTCACCCCGGGGACCGGCATCGGAGTGGGCTCAAATTTGTCGCCAAACTGCAGATTGTCAGGCGCGAGGTCCTGCTTGGAGGACAGCATCGCCAGCGCCACACGCGCGGATTTTTTATCCTTCCCTCCGCCCTGATCAGCAGGTGCAGCCTCTTCCTTCCAGAGAATTTTCTGCCCCGTGTAGGCGGCTTCACGGCCCATGATGGCAATCAGCGTGCTGCTCATCATGCGGTCACCATCATTGATGACCTCGCCTTTGCGGATGGCATTGAAGAGCGCCTGATGCTCCAGGTCGTACATGTTCTTTTCCTCACCACGCCAGCGCCAGCGCTTTTCGCCGTCGATGAATGGTGCGGAACCTTTGCCGATGACCAGCTTGCCCTTGGTGCCCTGGATGTTGTCGATGACTTCGTTGTGGCAGCCGTTGATCTGACGATTGGTGATGTGGCAAAGAATGCCGCCATCCCATTCGAAGGCGCAGTGGAAGTGGTCAAAGATGTTGCCGCCTTCTGCCTGACGCTGGCGCCCACCAGTGGCGATGACGCTGACAGGAGGAGTGTCCTTCATGGCCCAGCAGATCTTGTCGAGGCTGTGCACCGCCTGCTCAACGAGGCTGTCACCGCTGAGCCAGGAGAAGTTGTACCAGTTGCGCACCTGCCACTCCACATCCCCCATCCCGGCGGGGCGACCCGCCGCAGGCGGCATCACTTTGACCGGGCCTGCGTAATAAGTCGCCAGAATGCTGGTGATGTCGCCGATCTGGCCTTCATGCAGGCGCTTGTAGCATTCGATGCGGCTGGTGGAGTAGCGCCAACAGAAGCCGGCCACGAGGTTGAGCTTCTTCTGCTTCGCCTTCTCAACCGCCGCCTGGGCCACGCGATAGCCTGCGGCATCCACCGCCATCGGCTTCTCGCAGAAAATGTGCTTCCCAGCCTCGACCGCTGCCGTGAGGTGCAGAGGGCGGAACCCGGGCGGAGTGGCAAGCAGCACCACATCCACGCCGCAGTCGATGAGCTTTTGATACGCATCCAGCCCCGTAAATTTCTTGTCCGGCTTCACGTCAACGCGATCTGGAAAACTCGCGGAGAGATTCTTGATGCTGTTCTCGATCTGCGTGTCAAAGGCGTCGGCCATGGCGACGATCTTCGAATTGTAATCCGCGCCCAGCGCCTGCGCCGCCGCCCCTGTGCCCCGGCCACCGCACCCGATGAGGCCGATCTTCAATGTCTCATTCGAGTCCGCCTTCTGCTGCGCAAGCAAGCTTCCTGCGGATGTGAAAACTGCCGGAGCGAGGAGCGCTCCACCGCTGGCATTGAGAAAACGACGACGTGAGAAGGCAGAAACGGCTGGGTCAGACATAGGTACAGAGAGTGTTTGCAAACAGAGCTGAGATTTCGGCACGGGAAAGGCAAACCTTTCAGCGAAAGGACGGATTACCCACCCCATCAGCAGGCCATTAGGAAGCCCCTAATGAATGCAACGATCAGACATCGCCCGGCAGGGTGCTAATACCGCTCAAGAATAACGTGGGATGATCTTCGTCAGGCCGGTTGATTGAGGCGGATGCCCATCGTTGTCGAAATTGCTCAGCGGCTGCGTTTCCACCCGGCTGATTTCATCGTCTGGCGAAGGCTGGAGCAGCGCATCCACCAGGAGCTGCGTGTCCTCCAGAAAGGTCAGCCCGGCGCGGCGCATAAAATCCACCTCCGAGGCATGCGTGTGCAATGTGATGAGCAGGCACTCGCCCTGAAACAAGGCCAGAACGAAGACTCCCTCATAGCCAAACCAAAACGTTTTCACGTCACGGTCTCCGCCACTGCCAAAGTGTGCGCGCGCATCATGCAGGGCCTGAAGAAGACGCTCGGCGCGAAACTCCTCAAAGGGCAGCAAGTTGATCAGAATTTGCCGCCGCCAGCACAGCAGCAGGCCATTGACCGAGCCAGCGTGCTTCAGACGTTCGAGGGCAGACCGTAGGGAGGGTGTGATAGATGCAGCCATGGCTTATGCCTCCAGAGAATTGGCACGGGTGAGGAGTTCAAACATCGGCACGCGTTCGCCGATGTGGGCGCCAGCACCGGGATCTTTGGCATCCGTGCCGGAGTCGAAATAGGCAAAGTTCAGGGTGAAATCATCCTCTTGCAGCGTCCCCATCCATGGGGCTCCGAGTTCCAGGCACTCGCCCACCTTCAGTCCAAAGTGCCGGAGCCCTTGGAAATCAGCGGCGAAGTTGTTCACGGCTTCCTGGCCGCTGTCACTGGAGACGAGCCCATCTTTCAGGGTGAAGAGTTGCAAGGGGAGAGGTATTACCTCGAGTTCGCTCATGGGGATATTGAAGTTGTCCCTCTTACGTCTCAAAAATCGGCTGATGAGGCAAGCACAATCCACGGATGAGGCAAAATAGAAATCCCCTGCTCGCTTGACACTGCGACCCTTTGCTTTCTTTCGTTCATCTCTGCGCTATCTGTCACTCCCCATGACCGCCGTCGCCCCAAGTTTCAAAATTGGCAATGAAAAGCTCATCAAGGTGCTGCCAAACGCCGCCAACCGTCTTCTTGGCCTGCTCAAAAAGCAGGGCCGCGCTGAAAACGGCGCCCTGCGCGTGGCCGTCGTCGGAGGCGGCTGCTCCGGCCTGCAGTACAAGATGGATCTTGTCGATGGCCCGGCCAATCGAGACATCATGGTCACCTCCAGCGACGTGCGCGTCGTCATCGACCCCAAGAGCGCCCTCTTCGTTTCCGGTTCCGAACTGGATTACAGCGACGACATCCAGAGCGGTGGGTTCAAGGTGAAGAACCCCAATGCCGTCGTCACCTGCTCCTGTGGCGAAAGCTTCTCCGCCTGAGACCGATGTCGAACGCCTTTGCCCTCCTCGGCCTGCCACGCATTGCCGCACTCGATGCCGAGGCGCTGCAGCAGGCCTGGCTGGCTGCCAGCCGCAGCGCGCACCCCGATCAACCAGGTGGCGATGCCTCCCACGCCGCTGAGATCAACAACGCCTACGAAACGCTTCAGGCACCCGAGAAACGCATCAAGCATTTGCTGGATTTGCATGCCGTGCCCTGGCGTGCCATTCCCATCGACGACGCGATGATGTCGCTCTTTGGCCGGCTGGGCCCGGCGCTGCAGAGCGTCGCTGCCTTTCTCAAGCGCAAACAGACCGCCACCTCCGCACTCGCCAAGGCCCTGCTGGCTCCGGATGAAATGCGCTTGCGTGAGCAGCTTGAGGCCCTCGGCACCACGCTCGATGCCGAGCGCACCGCCCTGCTGGCAGACCTACCCGCCTTTGACTCCCGCCTCAGCACAGGCGACACCACCGCCCTCACCGACCTGCAAATCCTCCAGGCCCGTCTGGCCTATTTCGGCAAATGGCAGGCGCAGGTGCGCGAAGCTTTGCTGAGTTTGATGTGATCCCTATTTGCCTTCCGCCGAGGCTGGCGCAGCCATGCCCTCGCGCACCCGGCGCAGGCACTCGTCCGGACTGGCATCCATGGGCAGTGTGAGCGGCCGGGACTGAACGCACAAGTGGCGCACAGCCCCTTCACGACGAACGTTGGTCACCTCGATGTTGTGGGCGGCAAAGAAGCGCACCACGTCCTGGTTGCTGGCGTAACGACTCATGATTCCAAAGTGGCAGTTTAAAAGTCACCGCCACCGCCAAAGTCGCCGCCACCTGAGTCACCACCACCGTCAAAGCCGCCACCGGAGTCATCGCCAAAACTGCCGCCGGAGCTGGTGTAGTCGGTATCGGTGCCGGAGAAGCCGCCGTCACTGTGGGAGGTGTCCGTGGGATCAGCCCCCAAGGAAGAAGCAGAGCTGTGCGAGCCAAAGAAATTGTCATACATCCACATGCCTGCGGCAGCGCCGAACATGCTGCCCATCATGTTTTGGAAAAAGCCGCCGCCGCCACCATAGCCAGGCTGCCCCATGCCGCCGCCGACACCACCGCCGCCTCCGGACATGGAGCGGAAGAGCCCGCGAATGAGGCTGAAGCCCACCCAGATCAGCAGCACGATGCCGATCGTGGGAAGCCAGGATGAGCCACCCTCCTTCTGCAAGGCGCGCGTTTTGGAACTGACAGGTGCAGCAGCGCCGTTGCGATGCGCGCTCATGGTCGTGGAAATGAAGTTCACGGCATCAATCAGCGCGTCATCATTCTTTTTATTCCGCAGCTGTTCGAGCATGCGCTGAATCAGCGTCACCCGGTCCGTCAGTGTGAAAGCCTGACGCTGAGTGTCAGTGCCAACGACCACCTGCAGATGCGCAGGCTGTTTGACGAGCAGAATGAAGACACCGTTCACTTTCTTGGTGCGGGCGAGCTGTTCCGCCCACTGGGAAAAGCCACGGTTGGTGGCGGCCTTGTCCGGATGAATCACCGTGGCCTTCATGTCTTCAGGCACTGTGGCGAAGGTCTGCACAGCGATGTCCTTGTGCAGCCGGGCGGAGACGTCGTTGATCGTGCCGGTGGCATTCACCTTGGCAAACTCGGAAAAGAAGGCTCCGTCATCTTGAATTCCGCCAGCAGCAGCGCGTGCACCAGCGGTGCCGAGCAGAAGCGTGGCAGCGAGAGCAGGAAGAAAGAAACGGCGTGTGAGTGTGTTCATGGTGGGAGAAAAATACGACGTGAGCATGATACAAGGATACGTGCGGCGCACCTGCGAAACGCGTCTCTTTTTGTAGTCGCTTCCCAAGGCGGCTCAAGTGTGACAAAAGCGTAAACAGCGCACAAACACATTACAATGCGCCCCTTTACCGGCTTTGGCTCTGGGTGAAAATTGTTGCATGGAAAAGACAACATGTCTGGAAGTTCTGAAACAAGGGACCTACGCCTGGAACAGCTTTCTTTTGGATGAAGGCCTGCAATCCGCCTGCTTGAGTGAGGCGAACCTCGGCGGCGCAGATCTGCGGCGAGTCAATCTGGCCCAGGCAGATCTGCACCTGGCGAATCTCAACGGGGCTGACCTCAGCCTGGCAAATCTGCGGGGCGCGGACCTCAGTCTGGCCGATCTCAGAGGTGCGAATCTCAACGGCGCAGATCTCAGCCTGGCAAATCTCGAAGGAGCAGACCTGCGCGGAGCCAAATGCACCGGGGTTCAGCTTCTGGGCGCGGACCTGCGCCGAGTGAACTTCCACGACACCGACCTGCGGCGGGCCAATTTTGCCAACGCAAACCTATGTGGAGCAGACCTCAGCGGCACACGTCTGATTCGGGCAAACCTGCTGGGTGCAGACCTCTACGGCGCAGATCTTACCGGTGTTGAAATGCTGGAAGGCAGATCTGCGGCGTTACCTGTGGCAGCGTAGCCGGCATGCACAAATTGCGTCTGCTTTGCGCGATTTGGGGACTGCGAGACCAGGGGTGATGGGCTCGGATTTGCTAAAAGGAAGGACGGCTCAGCCACCCTCAAACACGACAACACTATGCCCCGCCCATCACGTTACTCCCCTGCTGAAAAGGCCGCCATCGTCGCCGCCGCACGTTCCCGGATCCGACTGGGAGAAAGTTGCAAAGACATCGCCAAGCGGCTAGGCGTGAATCAGCCCTCCCTGAGCGGGTGGCTGCGCGAATCAACACTCGACATGTTGTACCCGCCGCTGCCACCCTGCATGCCGCGCAATCGCTCGGCTTGATCGTGCGCAGGTGCTATTTCTTCTTCACCTGCCAGTGCTCATCAAAGAAGTCCGCAGCCACCACCTTGCCGGCAGACTCGGCACTCGGCGGCTGCGTGATGTCCAGGATGGCCCAGTCGGGGAGCTTGGGGTTTTGCAGTGAGTTGGTCTTGTCATGCGCCTCACGGAATGTGAGGCCGGAGTTGATCACCACTTCAAAGCCCGGAGATTTCAGACAGGGATAAACCATGAGAGGGACATGGGTCTTCGCGTCAAACGACTGCCCGCCCATGTCCACTTTCTTTGCGTCCCATTGCACCGGCAGCGATTTGGCAAGCTGCTTAAGGCAAGAATTGGATTCTGGCGTGCCCCAGAGAATGAGGCTTTGAGTTTTGCCTGCTTCGTAGATGTCTCCCACATCCGAGGCCTTCACCACACGGGCTTCGCCGCGCATGAGGCCCTTCCAGCGTTTGAGGAAATGCGCCGCCTCTGCGTTCACCCATTCATCCACCGCAGGAGACGATGATTTTCCGTCTGGCAACACCACCAGAAAGCGCTTCATGAAGCTCGCATCCATCGGCCCTGGATGGGCGCCCGGCTTGCCTCCAGCGGGTGTGTCGTGCTGAAACGGCTCAGCATTGCCAAAATCACGCCAGACTCCGTTCTCCTTGATCAGCCGGCAGAAAGCTCCCGCCACTTTCGGACCAGGACTCATGAAGGTCTCAAATTTAGGCGACTCTGGACCCACAGTGAGTTTCAGAGTGGCGCCATCAATGTTCACTTGGAGCGATCCCCCGCCCTTCCGTGCCTGCGGCGGTGGATAGAACACGAGACGCGTCACATTCTGTGTCTTCATCTCGATCGTCAGCCCGTCGATGACCTTGGCATCGAGCCGTGCCTCCTTCCAGCTCTCCTCCATGCCGTGCAGGTTCAGCCACTTCACGCGGCCATAGAGCGGTGTCTTGGTCTGGATGTGGATTTCGTCAGGAAACAGATCGCGGCCTTTGGCGACAGCTTTTTCAATCCATGCCTGCACCTCTTTGATCGTTTCAGGATGGTACTTGTGCGGCATGCCGGGGCCGATGAGATGAGGCGGGTGCAGATCCTGCCTGGCCAGCACCTCCATCATGTACTCCGCCGAATCACGCTGCGCGTCCACCTCGCCGCTGTAGCTGATCAGCGGCACGTTGAAAAAGTTCCGCGCATAGTCCGGCACGTCGTACACACCCCACAGCGTCTGTTCATACCAGACCGGATACTTTTCTGGCGTGAGTTTTTGATAGCGCTTCACATCCGCAAAGCCCGCGCCCGTATGAACGCAGGCCCACTGGTCCGGGTAATGTGCGCCCATGTGCCAGGCCCCTGCGCCTCCCATGCTGAAGCCCGCCAGTGCCACACGGTTCGTGTCCACATTGAACCGCTTCATGGCATCATCACGGCATTCGAACACATCCGTCTCACCCGCGCTCTTCCAGCCGTTGCAGTAACGCCCAAAGGGATGAATCACGATCGTCCCCGCCGGCTGAAACTGCCCCGGCTTCTTCGCCATCAACCTCGAATACACGAACGGCAGATCCGTGGCAGTGTCTCCGCGGCCATGAAGCCAGATCCACATGGGCACCGGCTTTTTACCCGCGCCAAACTCCAGGCCTTCCGGCACTTCCACCCCATAGGGCTGCGGTGAATCGTCGATCTTGGAATAGTAGCCCAGCACCTTCTGCCCGCTGCCGCTCATCCATGGCGTTTCATTTTTTCCGAGAGCCGCGATGCGCTTCTTGGCTTCATCCAGCAGCACCATCGCCTTTTTCACTCCGTCCTCCGGCTTCTTGTCATACCACTCGTCGAACTCCAGTGCGTAGCTCACCGCCTTGAGAAAGATGTCTGCATCGGCTGCACGCGGGTGCTTCTTCACCGCCTGGAAGGACTTCTTCACCGCCGCCAGCTCCTTGGCAATGCCCGCCTCCTGCTCTGCTGAAAGCGCCGCGGTGGGTTTGGGCGGCAGGCTGCCTTTGAATGAGGCCGTGGCACCATTGGGACTGAGCTGTGCCTGAGCAGCCACCACCCACAGGGAGAGAAAAAGAAAACATTTCATGGAGAAGCTTAAACGCCGCCCTGCGCGGTTTTTAACCGTGAGTTGCGGTCTGTTTGATTTCCCCGCTCAACTCAATGACCGGCGGGGTCCAGCCCACCAGAGGCATCAAAGAACAGTTCTCCACTGGGTTTGATGCCAATGTAGAGATACGTCCCTGGCACGGTGTCAGGAGCAACGGACGACTGAAACATCATGGTGGCCAATGAACCACTGGCCGGCTTTCGCCCCTCGATGACAGCGGCCACCTGGGCAGCCACATCTCCTTCAGGCCACACCACACCCGCCGCTACACCTGTGGTATAGGCCAGCAAGATGTTCTGAGCATTGCGCTTGTCTTTCACCTTGTCCGCCTCTCCTGCAAGAAACCCCAGATTCGGCACGATGATCGTAGCAATCAAACCGATGATTAGAATCACAACCAAGAGTTCAATCAGACTGAACCCTGATGGGCGGCGAGCCACTTGTTTGGTTTTCATGGACTTGAGGAATGAGACTGGTTGAAGGATCTGGCACCTCTGTCATTTCCACCTTCAAAGCTTCCCTCGTACCCAAGCGCCTCTATTTCGTATTTATTCAAATGCGCTTAAGCCAC
>NZ_JBAQCR010000390.1:0-12159 GCF_049294395.1 Prosthecobacter sp. | reverse complement strand
GCTCGAACACGAACTCGGAGAGCAGGGCATCCGCAACGAGCCTGAGGAGAAGCGCCGCGCGGCAAGGCTGAAGCAGGCGGTCGAGGTCGCCGCCAAGGCCAAAGCGGTGCTGCCCAAAACGCTGCGGGTGATGCAGCAGATCACGCAGCACTCGGTCAAACTGATCCGCTGGGTGGCTGCCCAGCTCTGGAACTCCATCCCCTGGCAGCAAGCCTGTGCAGTCCTCATAGCCCTCTACGCCAAGTTATGAACGGCCAACCTTGGACACCGTTGACCAAAAGGACATCGCTGCGGGCAAGATTTCCCCCGATTCGTGGAAGTCCTATCTCGAAATGAAGGGCAAGGCGGTGCTCGGTGGTCTGTATGGCGGTGCGAAGGCGATCACGTATGATGCGGCCAAGCAGAGCGGCACGAATTTGGGCAATGCGATTGGCGAAGGCCTCGGGGCCGGGAAGGGGCTGTTCGACCAGTTGAAAAGCGCCCGCAATGAAAAGCAGATCAACGAGGAGCGCTCCAAAGAGATCTACGACAAGCTCATCAAGGCCGGGGCCTCCCCCGTGGGCGCGCAGCGTGCCGCAGATGGAGTGAAAAACGGTGATTTCACCGAGGCGAAGCGGCTGAACAAGGTTCTGGAGGGCAAGAAGGCCGCCAAGCTGGCCGCCGCCGAGCCCGAGACGAAAACACGCAGCTATCGTGAGCGCAAAAAACTCACCGCCAAGAAGGAAGCGGGCAAAGAGGAGGCCAAGGCCCGCGAAAACGCCACCGATGACGCGGTGAAGATGCGCGAGACCGTGATCGCGAAATTGAAGGCCAAAGGCCTGCCCGCGAATGCGAGCATCGTGGATCGTCTTGTGAGTGTGCTGGAGAGCGATGGTGTTCCCGCGCTCGACGCGGCGATAGGCGAGATGAGCGGCATGCAGGGCACCTTTTCCGGCTCCTTGAGCGGCAAGGGGACCATCCGCATCACCGTGATCGGTTCAAGCGTCACGGGGAGCTATGGCCAGACCGTCACCGTCGGCGGCCAGACCGCCAGCGCTCGTGCGAGCATCAGCGGCGATGTCGAACTGAGTTCCGGCACGATTTCGATGAAGATGACCGGCTCCGTCGTGGCGAAGGGCACCAACGTGCCCATCAACTCCTCGATGAGCGGCAGTTTCACCGGCAAGGGCTACAAAGGCTCCGCCAGCATCCCCGGCGGTCGTGCCTCGTGGAGCGTGAACAAGTGAATGCTCGACCAAGTTTCACGCTCTTGCTTTAAACTTCCGTTGGCTTCACTGAGAGCGTTCGTTAGTCTGGCAGGGTGAGTTACCAAGTTTTTGCCCGCAAATATCGCCCCAAGACCTTCGCAGACGTCCTCGGACAGGATCACGTCGTACGGACGCTGCGCAATGCCATCGCCCAGCAGCGGCTGGCGCATGCCTATTTGTTTGTGGGGCCGCGTGGCACGGGGAAGACCTCCACGGCGCGTATTTTTGCCAAGGCACTGTGCGCCAAGAACGGGCCGACCATCGATTTTGACCCTGAAGACGAGCTGAGCATCGAGATCGCCGAAGGGCGCTGCATGGACGTGCTGGAGATCGACGGTGCGAGCAACAACGGCGTGGAGCAGGTGCGCGAGCTGCGGGACAACGTGAAATACGCCCCCTCCCGCTGCCGCTACAAGATCTACTACATTGACGAGGTGCACATGCTGACGACGGGGGCCTTCAATGCGCTGCTCAAGACGCTGGAAGAGCCGCCGGAGCATGTGAAGTTCATCTTTGCGACGACGGAGCCGAACAAGATCCTGCCCACGATCATCAGCCGCTGCCAGCGCTTTGACCTGCGGCGCATCCCGAATGCGGTGATCGCGAAGCATCTGCTGCACATCGCGAAGCTGGAGAATGTAAACCTGGACGAGAAGGCGGCCTATGCGATCGGCAAAGGCGCGGAAGGCGGAATGCGCGATGCGCAGTCCATGCTGGACCAGCTCGTGGCTTTCTGCGGTGGCACGATCACCGAGCAAGACGTGCTGGATGTGTTTGGCTTCACTTCCGGCGAATCCGTGGCGGCACTGGCGCGGCACATTCTGGAAAGCGACACCGTGGGAGCCCTCCGCGCTGTGTATGAGCAGAACGAGGCTGGCAAGGAGCTGGGGCGTTTCCTGGGAGATCTGATCCAGCATTTCCGCACGCTGCTGGTGCAGCAGGCCGATCCTGAAGCCGCAGCGGAAGATCTGAGCCCGGAAGTGGCCGAGGAAGTCGTGGCCCAGGCGCAGATGGCCAGCACGGAGCAATTGCTGCGCGTGGTGGATGGTCTGGCTGATGTGGATGCGCGCATGCGCTGGGCCAGCAACAAGCGCCTGCACTTTGAGCTGGGCGTCATCGCCTCTGTGCAGAGCCTGAATGAAGTTTCGATCAGCGATGTGATTGATGCGCTGGATTCGGGCAGCGCAGAGGGCTTGACCCGGCCAGCACCGCGTGTGCAGGCAGCACCGCCACCGCTGCGCCGTGCAGCAGAGCCGGTGAAAGCCGCCCCTGCGGTGATGACGCAACCCGTGGAACTTACTGTGGCACCGGCCCTCGCTGTGGTAAAGGCACCGGAGCCTGAGCCGCAGCCTGTGGTGAGGGCCGCGACTCCCGTCGAGAAAGCGCCTGAGCCCGTTGTGGAGAAAGCGCCAGAGCCGGCCCCCGCACCGCCTCCTGCGGCGGCGGCGAAGGTCAAAGAGGCTTCTGCGGTGGATGAACCGGGAGAGCTGTTTGGTCAGGATGTTTTTTGGACGAAGTTCATCACGCAGGTGCAGGCGCGCCGTCTTCTCATCGCGCCGTGGCTGCAGCCCGCCACGCTGCTCGACATCTCACGCAACACGATCAAAGTGGGCTTCCCGCCCAGCGAGAGCTATGCACGCGACAGCCTGATGCGCCCTGCGCAGGTCAATTTCCTCGAAGGTCTGGCGCAGGAGCTGACGGGGAAGGCGATGAAGTTTGAGTTTGTGCTGGATTCGAGCCTCAAGGCACCAGCCTTTGCTGAGGTGGATCTGGGGCTGCTGAATGAGCCCGAGTCACCGGCCAAGCCTGCGGCTGAAGCCAAGGCGGAGCCTAAAGCCGAGGTGAAAGCCGCGCAGCAGGAGGAACTCATGAAGGCGGATGCGCCTGCTGCAGCTCCCAAGCCCCCCGAGGATTTCTACAACGACCCGCTGATCCAGCAGGCGATGGTGAAGTTCAAGGCGAAGCTCGTGACTGCTGAGTAAGGAAAAGCTCGCAATGAGGAGCGTGCTGTCTTTGGATGGCGGACTTCTCACGCCATGACTTCCGAACCCACCGGCCATCCTCGCGGTCTTCGCACTTTGTTCTTCACCGAAATGTGGGAGCGGTGGAGCTACTACGGCATGCGGGCATTGATGGTGCCATTCATGACCATGGCGAGTGGCGGCATTGGCTTGGAAAAAAAGCAGGCCATGGCCATTTTCGGACTCTACCTCGCCACGGTGTATGCTTCGGCATTTCCAGGCGGATGGGTAGGAGATCGGCTTTTGGGAACCAAACGCGCTGTGTGGTGGGGAGGAGTCGCCATTGCCCTAGGACACCTCATCCTCGCCATGCACGGGAGGACTACCTTTTTTCTCGGCTTGCTGATCATCGCGCTCGGTTCGGGTTTGCTGAAATCAAACATGAGCGCACTCGTCGGTCTCCTTTATCCCGAAGGCGGTCAACGACGGGATGCGGGTTTCACGATCTTTTACATGGGGATCAACTTGGGCGCGTTTGTGGGGCCGCTGATCAGCGGATGGCTGCAGCAAAGTGAAGGGTTGGGGTGGCGCTGGGCTTTTGGATCTGCAACGGCAGGGATGTTTTTCGGGCTTGTACAATGGCAGCTCACCCGCAAAGCACTGGAGGGAGTGGGGGATAGAATCGCCCATCCGGGGCAGAACTTGAAACGGGAGTGGGTAATCTTCTACATGGCGCTGATTGCTCTGGCGACGGTGGTAATCCTATGTGTTTCTGGTGCGATCACGCTTGATCCGGTGTGGCTGGCTCACGCGGTTACAATAGTCATCTCGGTGGTAGCAGCGCTGTTCTTTGCGTGGCTGCTGCTGTTTGGGGGGCTGGACGGGGATGAAAAAGCGCGTGTCGGGCTCATCATCATGCTGTTTGGCGTTTGCGCCTTGTTCTGGGCGGGCTTTGAGCAAATGGGCTCCTCTTTCAATGTGTTTGCCGAAGAACACACGCTCCGTGAGTTTGGCTCATGGGTGATTCCCACGGCTTGGTTTCAATCCGTCAATCCGCTGTTTGTGATCCTACTTTCGCCGGTGGTGGCGCTGCTCTGGCAGGGAATGGACCGGCGGGGTATCAGCCTCTCCATGACCACGAAAATGGGCGTGGCAATGCTGCTGCTGGCCTTTGGGTTCGGACTGGCAGTGATTGCTGCTCATCGTGCGCTGGATGTTGGAAAAGTCTGGCCGCTGTGGCTGCTGGGCATTTACCTGTGTCACACCCTGGGCGAACTCTGTCTCAGTCCGGTGGGGCTGAGTGCGGTCACCAAACTTTCTCCGCATCGTTATACAGGACAGATGATGGGCATCTGGTTTCTGGGAACCAGCCTCGGAGATGTGCTCTCCGGCATCATTGCAGGAGAAGTCTCCGGTGATGCAATGATTGCCATGCCGGTGATTTTCACCCGCGTGGTTTGGATTTCCTCCATTGCCGGTTTGTTGCTGCTGATCTTTGCCAAGAAACTGCAAAAGTTCGCTCGGGGTGTTCAATGACTCATTGATACTCGCCCGCTGGATCATCAAGCTGATGCCGGGGATTAAGTGGGTATCCAGTCTGGCTGTTGGCCTCAGTCTTTGAGGGGAATCTTGTGGAATGCCTTCGCGAGTTCGCGACGGTAGAAAATCGCCTGATAAAACAAAACGGGCGGTGAGCTTGATGCCCTACCGCCCGCTTCGAAACTCGGATCAGTAGTCGATCAATGGTTGAAGTAGAACTCCTTGGAGTTCAGCAGGGCCCAGAAAAGGTCTTCGAGGACGTTTTGACGGGAGGCAGGGTCTTCGGTGATGGCCTGCTGCACGTTGGCCCATTCCTTGTCCAGGGGCATGCGGCCGAAGACGCGGAGGAAGAGGTCTTCCACGATTTCGCGGTCGTTCTTCTTTTCCTGGATCATCTTGGCGACGACGCGGCCCTGCTTGATGCGGTCATTGACGGCGTCGCCGTTCATGAGGTGCAGCGCCTGGGAGAGGGTGGGTTCCATCTTGACTTCGCAGGAGCAGACGGATTCACGCTTGGCACGGCCGAAGGTGGTGAGGAAGTAGTTGGAGACGGCACCGTCGGCGATCTGCACGGCACGTGCTCCGAGCGGCAGGCCCTGGAACTTGTTCGGCGTGTCGGTGATCTGGGAGATGGCGTCGAGCAGGACTTCGGCGCGCACACGGCGGACCTGGGCGTGGGAGAAGTTGCGTTTGTCGCCTGCGTTGGTCTCGTTGACCTTGGTGCTGCGCTGGTAGGTCTGAGAGGTGCAGATGTCGCGCACGAACTTGCGCATGTCGTACTTGTACTCGGTCAGGTGCTCGGCCAGCGCTGCGATGAGGGCTGGATTGGACGGCGGGTTGGAGACGCGCACGTCATCGACGGGCTCCACCACGCCGACACCGTTGAAGTGCGACCAGATGATGTTGGCGACGTTGCGGGCGAAGAAGGGATTGCGAGGGGAGGCCATCCATTCGGCGAGCACTTTGCGGCGGTCTTCGCCGGGTTTCATTTCTGGAGTGTCACCACCCAAGAACTTGGGCTTCATCACAGCCTGAGTGAGGAAGTGTCTCGATTCACCGCCCTTGCTGTTGTAGATGATGACTTCAGCCGGGTCGTCGGTCGGCTTGCGGCCGATCTGGGAGAAGAAGGCCTTGAAGCCATAGTAGTCATCCATGGTCCAGCGGTCGAAGGGATGATTGTGGCACTGGGCGCACTGGATGCGCATGCCCATGAACACCTGGGCGACGTTTTCGGTCAGCTTGAGCTGGTCGAGCTCGGTCTGGTAGAAGTTCACCGCAGGATTGGAGACGGTGCCGCCGGTGGCCGAGAGGAGCTCCACCACGATTTCATTGATGGGGATGTTCTTGCCGATGCGCTCGGAGAGCCAGTTGTAATAAAGAAGGGCGTTCTTGTAGAAGGGCGGGACGTTGTTGTTGCCGGCGATGCCGGAGCGGATCTGCAGCAGCTCGGCCCACTTCATGACCCAGAGTTCGGTGAACTCCTTGCGTTCCAGCAGGCTGTCCACCAAGGCGGCGCGCTTGTCGGGGTTTTTGTCGGCGAGGAAGGCGCGCATGTCTTTGGCTTCGGGGTAGACACCGGCGATGTCGATGAAGGCGCGGCGCACGAATTCTTCGTCCGTGCAGATGCCGGAAGGCAGGATGCGGAGCTTGTGGAGGTTTTCATCGACCAAGGTGTCGATGTAATTGGTCTCGGCGAGGTTGGGCCGCTCATACTTGAGCTGCGCAGGGATCACGAGAACCTGGGCGGTGACGGAGTACACATTGAAACGGGCGAGCATGAACGCGGCGCCACGATCACCGGAGGTGACGAGGCCCTGCTTGTCGATGGTCGCGGTCGGGTCGTTGTTGGACATGAAGAGCGCGAGGTTCGTCACATCGCGGTCGGTGCCGTCGGAGTAGGTGGCACGCACAGTGATCTGCTGCGTGGCGTTCTTGCCTTCCATGACGATCTGGCTGGGGAAGACTTCGATGCCGGTGACCTTGGCCACGTCAGCGGCGTCATCAGGTGCGCCTGCGGAGATCCATTCGAGCAGCGCCTTGTTGTAAACGGAATCTGGCTCGAAGCACTGGTTGCCGGAGTGTGGCACAGCGCCCACGGCTTTCTCGATGAGGGAGCTTTCCTCGGGGATGGCCAGATTGATGCGGCGGCCGGGCATTTCACGCGTGATGCGGATGTAGTCGCCAGCGGGGTCCATGCCGAAGAGGGAGGTGCGGAAGCCGTCCTTGCCGCGAGCGGCACCGTGGCAGCCACCTTGATTGCAACCACCGCGCATGAACACGGGCATGCAGTCGAGGCGGAAGGAAATGGCGCGATCTTTGGTGCCGTTTTTCACTTCGACGGCGGCTTTGACCGTCTGCCCGCCGAGAGTGGCGATGACTTCGGTGCTGCCTGCGTCGGCGACGGGCTTCAGCGTCAGATTTTCGAGGGATGCGATCTTGCTGTCGGCGACACGGAGATCACAGACGTTGGTGACGTCCTTGGTGGTGGCATCCTGAAAGGTGGCCAGCACGACGACGCGGTGGAAATCGCGCTTGGTTTCCAGGGAATACTTGTCCGGCAGGATCTGGATGTTCTTCAGCGTGGGCAGCTTCTTCTGAAGCTCGGCCAGCGCCTGGCGCTGCTCGGGTGTTTTGTACTGAAGCGTGAGGTTCTGCGGCCACTGGGCACCGGCGGCGATCCAGCGCTTGAGCACGTCGATCTCCTTCGCGGCAAGCGGCCCGCCTTTGGGCGGCATGATGTCGTCATGGTCTTTGGGAAGGATGACGCGCTTGATCATCTCGCTTTCATCGGGCTTGCCAGCGACGAGGGCGGGGCCGTCTGCACCGCCTTTGAGCAGGGCGGCGGCGGAATCCATCAGGAGCTTGCCTTTGATCTTGTTGGGATTGTGGCACTCCAAGCACTTGGTTTCCAAGATGGGCTGCACATCACGCACGAAATCGACTCCGGTTGCTGCTGTAGGGGCTGCTGCTACAGCGGGCGCAGTGGCAGGCGCCGCAGGATCAGCAGCAAAACCGAGGGATGTGATGGCGAGTGTGAAGAGAGACGCTCGCAGGGGGCTTTTCATAAAGGGTAGGATCAAGGGGTTAATCAAGCTACGGGCTGGAGGGGAGGCATTTATCACGGATGCGAAAAAACACTGTGAATAAGCTCATTAGGCCTCCAGCGCCGCCAAGCGCTGACCGATGGGCGGGTGGGAGTAGTGCAGCCAGACGGTCAGGGTGTGCGGATTGGGGTGGGTGAGGTGGTCGAGGGAGAGCTTTTGCAGGCCTGCGATCAGGGGGGTATTTCCGCAGGCGGCCCGGGCGAAGGCGTCGGCTTGGAACTCGTGCCTGCGGCTGAGGGCGCTGCTCACCAAACCCAGCAGCAGGCTGGCGGGCTGATAGAGGATGCTGAAGAGCACCAGCCCCAGACCGAGCGGCTGGCCGGTGACGCCGAATGCCTGGAAAAAGGCGGGTGATTGCAGGGCGGCATGCAGCAGGTAAAACATGAGTCCGCTTTCCAGCAGGCCAAGGATGAGCTGCTGTGGCACATGGCGGCATTTGTGGTGCCCGATCTCATGGGCAAGGATGGCTTCCAGCTCCTCCTGCGAGTGCTTTTCGATCAAGGTGTCGAAGAGGGCGATGCGCTTGTTCTTGCCGAAGCCGCTGAGAAAGGCGTTGGCCTTGCTGGAGCGGCGCGAGCCATCCACGACTGAGACATCGACGACGGGGAACTTTAAGCGTGCTGCCAGCGCAAGGAGCGCCTCACGCAGGGGGCCATCGGCCAGGGGCTTGAATTTGAGAAACAGGGGCATCAGCAGCCGAGGGGAGAGCCAGGCCATGACGATGCTGAATCCTGCCACCGTGAGCCAGGTGTAGAGCACGGCATGAACCTGAGTTTGGAAGAACCAGAGGATCAGCGCCAGCAGCGGACCACCGAGCAGTGCGGTGAGCAGCAGCCCTTTGAGGCGGTCGCTGATGAAGGTGCTCACGGTGGTGCGGTTGAAACCATACTCGGCTTCGATCTTGAAAGTGTCATAGGCATCGAAAGGCAGGGAGAGGATGTTTTGCACCAGCATGAGGAGGCCGATGACGCCCACGCCTGTCTGGACTGCGTTCAGCCCCCAACTGGCACTCCAGCGCTGCAGCCAGTCAAAGCCGCCGCTCCACCAGAACAAGACCAGAGCGCCCACGGTAAAGGTGCTGCGCAGCAGATCCAGCTGGGAGGATTTGCCGGCGTATTCACCGGCCTTCTGCACGGTTTCCTCCGAGAAGATCGCCTTCAATCGCTGGGGCAAAGCATGGCGGAACTGAGCGAGGTTCAGGAAGGTGGCGATGATCTCAAGATGAAAGACGCCAAGAACGCCGAGGACGGCGGCGATGAACCATGGATTGGAGAGAGACATGCGAAGGGGAAGGGGGGCGCGAAGGCCCGTGAATGGGTTGGTTTCAGGACGATGGAGCAGTGCTGCCAGATTCCCGAAATTTTGTGTAACCACTCGCGCTGTGCGGCATTTCAGTCAATGACCACCTCCAAGCCCGCCATGTTCAAAACCCTCCTTCTACTCTTCACGTTTCTCAGCATCCTTCCAGCGTGTGCCCAAATCGGCGGATCGTTGCGAGAGAGGATCGCTCAGCGCATGCAATCGGCTGCTGAACCTGGCGGCGAGGAAATGAGCTATGGCTCGGACCCGCTGCAAAAGCTGGATTACTGGAAGCCGACGACGCCGGGATCACCGATCGTGATTTATGTACACGGTGGTGGCTGGAAGCGTGGCGACAAGCGGATGGCCTCAGGAGAGAAGGGGACTCACTTCGTGCAGCAGGGGTATGCTTTTGCGTCGCTCAACTACCGGCTCGTGCCATCCTGCACCGTGGAAGAGCAGGCGCAGGATGTGGCGAATGGCATCGCGTATCTGATCAGGAATGCTGAGAAGCTGGGCTTTGACGGCAAGCGTGTGGCTCTAATAGGCCACAGCGCCGGGGCGCATCTGGTTGCATTGGTGGGCACGGATCTGAGCTACCTCAAAATAGCCGAGGTGGGACCGAAGGCTGTGCGTGGCGTGATCCCGCTGGATGGTGCGGCCTATGATGTAGCGCGTCAGATTGCCGAAGGCGGGGACTTCATGCATGATACCTATTTGCAAGCCTTTGGCACCGATCCGGAGCGCCAGAAAAAGCTATCTCCGACAGCGCAGGCCGCCGCGCCGAATGCTCCGGCTTTCCTCATTCTTCATGTCCAGCGTGTGGACGGCACCGCTCAGTCGATCGCGCTTGGAGAAGCCTTGCGCAAAGCGGGAACTCCTGCGGAGGTCAAAGGCTTCGCGGGTCAAGGTCTCAAAGGGCACATGGAGATCAATCGCGATCTGGGCAAGCCTGACTATCCGGCGACGCTCGTGGTGGATGCTTGGCTGAAGAGCATTCTGGCGAAGTGAAGCGGGCGGATACGTTCCGCAGCTTTTGCAGGTCGGACGTTGGGACGGAGAACGGCTCATACCCCGCGAAAGCGGTGTCGCCGATGCAGGCTTGCGCCGTGCATCTCTGCCACCGCACTCCAAGACGCTCTCGCGTTTGCCGGACGCGACAGCGTCTTGGAGTGCGTTCGGCAAGCCTGGGCGCGACGCCGCTTTTCGCAAAACCGGACGGTGGGCTTCTGATGAAGAGATTTCAACACCGCGCGAAAGCGGTGTGGCTGATGCAGGCTTGCGCCTTGCATCCCAGGAGTTAATGCTCGGCGTTCAAAGTGGGCTCTTCGACGTTCGAAGCGTGCTCATGTCCATGGTCTGCCTGATGTACGAGATACGCGGCAAAGATGTCCTCCAGTTCCATGACGCTGCCGATCTGGGAGAAGCGCTGGCGCAACCACTTGCCGCCGGGGATGGACTTGGTGTAGTTCATGAGGCGGTTGCGCATGGAGCGAATCGTTGGCAGCTCGCCCATGTGGGCATTGCGGGCGATGGCTAGCTGGCAGTGGCGGCGCATGAAGTTAAAGCGCTCTTCCACAGTCGCGTGCGGGGCATGGGTGCCGGTGGCGAGGTAATGTTTGGCCTCTTTGAAGACCCAGGGATTCACCATGGCCGCACGACCGATCATGATGCCCTTCACGTTGGTTTGCGCACGACGAATCTCCACATCCACACCGCTGGAGATGTCGCCATTGCCGATGACTGGGATCTTCACGGCATCCGCCACCTGCCCGATGACTTCCCAGTCCGCGAGGCCGGTGTAGCCCTGCGCCCGCGTGCGGCCGTGCACGGCGATGGCCTGCATGCCGCAGTCTTCCAGGATGCGTGCGACTTCGATGGCATTGACGAGATTCGCGTCCCAGCCGATGCGCATCTTGGCGGTCACAGGAATGGGCACGGCTTTGGCGACTTCACGCGCCACGCTGGCCAGCAGGGGGCAGTCTTTGAGGAGGGATGAGCCGCCGTTTTTGGAGACAACCTTGTTGACGGGGCAGCCGAAATTGATGTCGATGAAATCGGGCTGCTTCCAGTCGATGATTTTGCGGGCGGCTTCGCCCATGCGTACGCCATCGGACCCAAAGAGCTGCACGCCGAGCGGGCGCTGGGCGTCGTCAAAGTCGGTGTAGTGCCGCGTACGGTCGTCGCGCTGCAGGATTCCCTCGGCGCTGACGAACTCCGTGACCATGACATCTGCGCCCTGTTCCTTGCACAAATGGCGGAAGATCACGTCCGTGACCCCGGCCATGGGGGCCAGATAGAGAGGAAAGCGATCATTTTCGAACCAAGGAAGCATCTTCGAGCATAGCCGCACTGGCACAGTGCGGCAAGTCGTGTCACATTCCCGGATGGCAAGACGCCGCCGCTACCGCAAACCGCTCCTCCCCGGCCTCTGGACCGTGATGGTCGCGTTTGCCCTCATTGGCAGCATCGGCGGACTGTCCTGGGTGCTGGGGAAGAAGACGAAGATCAGCCGTGTGACGCAGCCTGCGCCGACGGCGGTGGGCGCTGTGGCGAAGCGGAAGTAGGAATGCCCCTGAGCAGGCATGCGGTCGGCCAGCCCCTCTTTTGCACAGGATTGACACTTCAAAAATCAACAATCCTTGTTCATCAATCGTCAATGACTCACAGCCAGGACGCCCTTGAGCCAGAGGATTGACGATTGTCGAGCAATCGATTTCTGATTGTCGAAGTTTCAACCCGCCGGACGCACCACGACGATCTCTCCCAGCAACTGCTCCTGCTCCACCTGGAGGTGGTTGAGTTTGATGAGTTCCAGCATGGCCAGGAAGGTCACGATCACCTCACCACGGCTGGCGGCGCTGCTGAAGAGGTCTTCAAATTTGATCTTGCTGCCTGCGGGGACGATCTGGAGCAGGTGCTCGATCTTGTCCGCCACGGTGTAGCGGTCATTGACGATCTCGCGGAAGTCGCTGGCGTTTTCAAAGCGCTTCAGGATGCGCTGGAAGG
>NZ_JBAQCR010000389.1:0-2020 GCF_049294395.1 Prosthecobacter sp. | reverse complement strand
CACAGGGTGTAAGCGCTGCCATGGGCGCGGGCGAACTCGACGGCGGCGCGTGTCTTGCCGATGCCCCCTGCCCCGTGCATGGCGACGGGTTGCGTGAGGGCCACGTTGCGCTCGGCATCGAGGGTCTGCTTCATGGCGCTGAGGAGCGCTGCGCGACCGACGAAGTTGTGCTGATCGGGGAAAGCGCGATTGTGAAACGGCGCGGGCTGCGGCCATGACTCTGGCTTGAGGAGGAGCTTGGGCAGGCGGTTTGCCTGCTCGTTGGCCATATTGAGCGTGTGAATGTAAACGCCAGCGGCCACGGAGGGATCGCCCCCGCTGAGCACTGGCGTCACGGCTCCCCCAGGCTGCCGACTTTGTCGAAGGTGACGCTCTCTGCTTTGACAGTGCCCATCTTGACGCCGATGCCAGTCTGCTGCGGAGGCTGGACGTGGCCAAATTTGAGGTCTTTCGTTTTCAACGCCTCGATGAGGACGCCGATGCGCTGCGGGTCCTGGCTTTGGCTGTGCTGCTGGAGGGCCTGCACCAGGGCGGCGATCAACGGACGCAGATCGTCCTGCGGCGGGGTGGTTTGCTGCTGTGTGGTGATGATGACTTCCAGCGAGTGCTGCGCCTTTGCATCCTCAGGGTGCTGCTCTATCTGCTGCAACACGGTCTGCGCCTCCGGCTTGTCCGCGAACCAGCGGGTGAGGGCTTGCTTCAGTGCCTGATAGGAATCTTTGACGGCAGTCTCGGCTGTGTCCTTGAGTGCGACAGCGGCACCGGCGATGATGGCAGTGGTGATGGGATCCATGAAGGCCGAGACTGGCGGCACGGCCCTTCTAGATCAAGGAAGATTGCAGATGATTCGGCAGATTGCCTAGTCTTCCAGAGGGGTTATTGGCCCCGAGGTCACGTGGCCACGTGATCACGCGCGCTGTGCAGCTCTTTGCTGACGGCGGAGATGAAGATGATGGGCCGCGTGCTCATGCGGCGCGCAGGGTGGCGAGGTGGTGCTGAGACGGCAAGGGGGAAATGGCGGGGATGGGGGGCTTGCCTAGAGCTGGGCATCGAACCAGGAACAGAGATTTTTAACCGCTGACAGGACGCTCATGAGACGCTGATGAAAGGCTGTCTGAGAATCCGGATTCAGGCATTCCGAATGAGCGCCATGTCAGCGGCTCATCGGCGGTTAAGATCTGCATTTTGACCACGGAGCCGAGCGAAGCGAACCGTAGCGCAGCGAAGATAGCCGAAGGCAAACAGACGAACGCAGTGAGCCCGCAGGGGAGCGCAGCGAATCAATACACAGAATACACGGAATCAGATTCAAACTCAGGTTCCGTGTATTCTGTGTGTTCCGTGGTTGAACCACTCTGGCGGCTGACGAGGGGCGCGTGATGCGCTGCACGGCTCAGAGGTTCTTCGCTTTGTCTTTGCCGCTGAGGGCTTCGGTGGCGGAGATGTCGCGGACGTAGATCCAGTCGTCGTGGCCTTCCTGGCGGCCGGCCATGAGTTTTTTGTCGCTGCTCTTGAAGCAGTTGTCGCGGGTGGACCAGGTGAAGCGGACGTCTTTGCGGTAGACTTTGAGCAGGGCCTTGATGTCGTCATCGGTCATCAGGGTGTCGGTGCGGTGGAAGAACTCGAGGACGGTGACGTTGTTGCGCAGGCTGGCCTGGATGATGTAGCCGTCTTTTGTCCACTCGTACTGCTCGGTGTTGGCCATGCGGGGGGAGACGGATTTGCCTTCGCCGTAGCGGGCTTTGAGCTCGGCGAGGGTCTCGCCAATGCGGGCGTGTGTGGTGGCGGTGATGGCGAGGAAGAGGCCGAGGGATGCGAGGAGGTGTTTCATGGGGTGTGGGTGCAGGATGAAGGGGCGGAAGAAAGAAGACCGCCTGCCTGAGGACTGATCCTAGGCGGATGGACGGCTGATTTTAACTGCATGGCATGGGGTGTCCAGATGTATGTCCAGGGTGGCTGATGCAGAGAATGGTAGGCATGGTGCTTAGCGCCCACCTCATCAATTCAGCGTGGTGTGGGC
>NZ_JBAQCR010000388.1:0-1703 GCF_049294395.1 Prosthecobacter sp. | reverse complement strand
GTGCTGGGCATGGCCATCGGCCCCAGTGAGGCGGAAACCTTCTGGACCGACTTCCTGCGCAAGCTGGCCCGCCGGGGCCTGCGCGGCGTCAAGCTGGTGGTGTCCGATGCCCATGAGGGGCTGAAGGCAGCCATCGCTAAGGTGCTGAACGCCACCTGGCAGCGCTGCCGCGTCCACTTCATGCGCAACGTCCTGGCCCATGCCGGCAAGCAGGGACGCCGCGTCGTCTCCGCCTTCATCGGCACCGCCTTCGCCCAGGACACCGCCCAGGCTGCCCGTGCCCAATGGCGTCAGGTGGCCGACCAATTGCGGCCTAGGTGTGTAGTCCCGGAGTGTGCTGGTGCATTCTTGCCCCGTCAGAGGGAGGATGCATTTTGGCAGGATTACTTCATGGCAGCGCCCGCACGACGCCGCGTGTTCGAGCCGAGCTCCAAGCGTCGAAAGAGAGCACCCGCTCCCTTGCCGAGCAATATGGTCTGAACCCAAAGACTGTTGCCAAATGGCGTAAGCGCAGCACGACCAGTGATGCGCCGATGGGACCGCGTGTGCCGCGCAGCAGCGTCCTGACGCCCGCTGAAGAAGCGATGGTGGTCGAGTTTCGCCGTTGGACGTTGTTGCCCCTGGACGATGTGATGGGATGCCTGATGGAGGTCATCCCGAAGCTGACCCGTAGCGCGCTGCATCGTTGCCTTCAGCGTCACGGCATCTCCCGGCTGCCCGAAGGAGGGGAAAAGACATCGAAGCGTGGCCGCTTCTCCGAAACCAAGATCGGATACGTCCACATTGATTCCTGCGAATTCCGTCATGCCGAGGGGCGGTTGATCATGTTCCTCGCCATCGACCGCGTCTCGAAATTCACCTACGTGGAGTTTCATGAGAAGGCCGGGAAGATGAACGGCGCGGCCTTCCTGCGCAGCGTCGTTCAGGCTTTTCCGTACCAGATCCACACGGTACTAACCGACAACGGCATGGCCTTCGCCGATCTGCCGAAGAACCGCTCAGGACCAACCGCTATGTGCTTTGGTCATATCTTCGACCGCGTCTGCGGCGAACACGGCATCGAACACCGCCTGACCAAGCCATACCATCCGTGGACCAACGGGCAGGCCGAGCGCATGAACCGCACCGTTAAGGACGCGACGGTGAAAGCATTCCACTATGAAGACTTGGAGAGCCTGAAAACCCATGTCCTCGCCTTCGTCACTGCCTACAACTTTGCCAAGCATCTGAAGGCGTTGCGATGGAAAACGCCGTTTCAGGCCATCTGCGATGCCTGGACAAAAGACCCGTCAATCTTCAGAATCAATCCGCACCACCTCATTCCGGGACCACACACCTAGGCTCGCGAGAGCGGAAACCCCATCGCAATATCGCCACAGCCGTCGTGATGACACCGGACGAAATCAGCCTATGAAATATTCTTGGCCCGATGAGGACGATGCGCCCAAAAGGTGTCGTTAGAAGTAGCGATTTGAATATATTCATGCTCGCCCTCATCTACACTGTTTCGCCACCAATTTGCCGGAGTGATGTGCGGCAGTCCTCATGGACACTATGCCCCACCCTGCCAATTTGCCGCGATCACCGGGTCAAACTGCTGGTACTGCTCGCCCGTCAGCTGTGTCTGCCCCAGTGGCGGCGGCGAGAAGGATGCCATTGCTGCGACTAGGTTCTCCACCTGTCCGTCCGCCAGGGTTGCCCCG
>NZ_JBAQCR010000387.1:0-4254 GCF_049294395.1 Prosthecobacter sp. | reverse complement strand
CCGCCCGGGCGGCCAATGGTCAGGTTGTCTTTGAACTGAGAGAGCCGAAGAAGGAGGCGCTGGATACCAGCACCTGGGGGCAGCCCCTTTCCACGACACGCCGCGGCGGGTATGGGCTCGGCCTGTGGACGGCACACCGGCTGATGCAGGCAAACGGCGCGTCCTTGCTGCAGCGCCATGTACCCGAAGAAGCTTGTCTCCTCTCCCAGATCATCCTCCCCGCCCTGTGATTGAGATGCGGCCCATTTTTCTCCACATCGGCGTTTCAGTTGCCCCGCTCGTCTCAAGCCCCAATCATTCGCCAGAACTTGTTTCCCTCATGAGCCTGTGTTCCGCACCAGCACCATGAGCTTATGCCGTGCTGCCACAATGCCATGAAACCTTCGTTTCTTCAATCCGTCCTTCTCGCCGCCGTTTTCATGCTGTTCGCTGCGGGCCTCTATCTCTCCTCCGGTGTGCGAGTGGGTGATTACTTCATGCCCCATTCCCACTGCTATTTGTTCAATCAGCAGCTGATGCAGTTGCATGGCGGTTCTGACTTGCTCATCGGCTTCTCCTATGTGGCCATCTCGACGACGCTGGTGTGGCTGGTTTACCGAGTGCGGAATGAACTGCCGTTTCATTGGATCATGATCGCCTTCGCCATCTTCATCGTGGCCTGTGGCGCCACACACTTCATGGAAGTGTGGACTCTCACGGCGGAGAATCCCCGCTACTGGCTTTCCGGCTGGGTGAAGCTCATCACCGCCATCGCCTCCGTGACCACGGCGGTGGTCCTGCCGCCGTTGATCCCGCACATCCTCAACATGCTGAAGGCCGCGCGCCTCTCTGCGGAACAAGGAGTGAAGCTGGAGCGCGCTTACGGCGAATTGAATGATCTCTACAAAAAGGTCACCCAGCTTGACCAGCTCAAGACAAACTTCTTTGCCAACGTCAGCCATGAACTGCGCACGCCGCTGTCACTGATTTTCGCCCCCGTCGAGCATCTTCTTCAGACGGCCAAAGACCCTGCGGCGCGGCGCGAGCTCACCGTGGTGCGCCGCAATGCGCTCCTCCTGCACAAATACGTCAATGATCTGCTGGATGTGTCAAAGCTGGAGTTCGGCAGGCTGGACCTCCATTACTCTCGCATCGATCTCGCCGCCATGGCACGCGCCATGGCCAACATCTTCGAATCCATCGTCAGCGAGCGCGGCATCAGTGTCGCACTTCAGGCGCCCGCCGAGGTGGTTGCTGAAGTGGATGGCGACAAAGTGCAGCGCGTCTTCATGAATCTGCTTTCGAATGCCTTCAAATACGCCCCCAATGACAGCACCGTGCGTCTCTCTCTGGCCGAGGACGGCGACCACCTCTCACTCACCGTGGAGGACGCAGGCCCGGGCGTGCCTCCTGATTACCGCGAAACCATCTTTGAGCGTTTCCAGCAGGGAGACAGGGACACCCAGCGGCGCTATGGCGGCACCGGCCTCGGGCTTTCCATCGTGAAGGAATTTGTCGAAATGCATGGCGGCACCATTTTCGTTGGCGAGAGCGCTGCCGGCGGCGCTCAGTTCCGTGTGCGCCTGCCACGCCATGCCCCGCACGGTGTGGATGTTCAGACCTCGGCGTGGACCGGCACAGATGCCGTGATCCAGCGGCTGGCCAATGCTCCAGCCACCGCACCTGCGCAGACTGATCAGCAGCCCCCTGCCCAGCCTCGGGTGTCGGCACGGCCGGATGTTCTCGTCGTCGAAGACAATCAGGACATGCGTGAATTTATCTGCCGTGTCCTTGAGCCCGATGCACAGACCCGTACGGCAGAAAACGGCCAGGCGGCCTTGGCGGCCATCCGCGAACGAATGCCGGATCTCATTCTCACAGACATGATGATGCCCGTCATGACGGGTGAAGAACTCATCGCCGCTCTCCGCCAGGACGAGGCCCTGCGGGACCTGCCGGTGATCCTGCTCACCGCGAAGGCCGATGAAGAGACAAAACTCAACCTCCTCGTCGAAGGCGCACAAGACTATGTGCTGAAACCTTTTTCCATCGATGAGCTCCGCGCACGTGTGCGCAACCAGCTTCAAACAAAGCTCACCCGCGACACGCTGCGCCGCGCCTTGGATTCCCGTTCAGACGACCTCGCCGCCATGGTGCAGGAACTGGCCGCCGCCAGAACCACCGCCGTGGCGGCCAATGCGGCCAAGGATGATTTCCTGGCAGTGCTCAGCCACGAGCTGCGCACCCCTCTGACTCCCGCCCTCGCCGCCGCCTCCGCTCTCATGAACGAGACCGCAGATCCGGCAGAAGTCCGTGAATACCTCGCCATCATTCGTCGCAACATCGAGCTGGAGGCACGGCTCGTGGACGACCTTCTCGATGTCACCCGCATCACTCAGGGCAAGCTCCGCATCCACTCCACCCCCACGGATCTTCATTCCATTCTGCGTGATGCCCTCGCGATGATCAAACCCGCCCTGCAGGAAAAGCAGATCACCCCGGTATTGGATCTGGCCCGGGACAGGCTGATGATTCGCGGGGATGCCGCACGCCTCACCCAGGTGTTTTCAAACCTCTTCGGCAACGCCGTGAAATTCTCCCCCCCAGGCGGCCAGGTGACGATCCGCACCATGCAGTCGGCAGACAAGTTGCGAGTCGAGGTCGAGGACAATGGCATCGGCATTGTCCCGGAACTGATGCCTCAAATCTTTGAACCATTCCGCCAGGGCCAGGCCGGCACCACACGGCGTTTCGGCGGCCTGGGACTTGGGTTGAGTGTGGCCAGGGGGCTGGTCGAAGCACACGGCGGCACCATCAGCGTGCGCAGTGCCGGCCATAAGCAGGGCGCGACATTCATCGTTGAGCTTCCTGTCATTGCCGCCGGAAGCGCTCCCGAAAATGCACCAGCCACGCCCAGTTTCTCTCCTGACGCACCAGCCCGTTCCTTGCGCGTGCTGCTCGTCGAGGATCACGACGACACCCGCCATGTTCTCCACCGCCTCATGACGCGCTGGAACCACAGCGTCACTGTCGCCAGCACACTGGCAGAAGCCCGCAAGGCGATCGCGGAGGGAACGTTCGATCTGCTGCTGAGCGACATCGGACTGCCCGACGGCTCTGGTTATGAAGTCATCGCAGCACTGCGGGAGCATTCGGACATTCCGGCCATCGCCATGAGTGGTTACGGCATGGAGTCGGATATTGCACGCGTGCATGCCGCTGGCTTCACCGAGCACATCGTCAAGCCCGTCACCGCCGAGGCCCTGCGCAAAATGCTCCACCGCTTTTCCACCCGCCCTGAAACCTGAAACAGCCCTGAACCACTTGCCGGCGGCACTCTCGCCTGAAGTCCATGATGTCGGTAAAATGCAGCTTGCCCGCCCCGGTTTGACGTTGTTTCCTGTCGGCACCCAACTGATCCCGTTTCTCATGGCGAAAGTCTCCAATAGCACACTCGGAACGAAGGAATCTCCTGCCAAAGAGCTGAAGCGGCGCGTCCTGATCGTGGACGACCATCCCATCTTCCGCGACGGCATCACCCAGCTCATCAATCACCAGCCGGACATGCTTGTCTGCGGCGGCGTCTGCTCCGCCGCCCAGGCCATGTCTTCCGTGGAGGAGCTCAAGCCGGACATGCTCATCGTGGACATCTCCATCAATGGCACCAACGGGATCGAGCTCATCAAATCCATCCGCGCCCAATACCCCGCCCTCCCGGCCCTCATGCTCTCCTCGCATGATGAAAACCTCTACGCCGAACGCGCCCTGCGCGCGGGCGCACGCGGTTACATCATGAAGGCCGAGGCGCCTGAAAAAGTGATCGAGGCGATCCGCCGGGTCCTCTCCGGATCGCTCTACCTCAGCGAAGCCATCGGCGGCCGTCTGCTCGATACTTTTCTCAATGGACGCACGTCCAACGGCAGCGGCTCCGCCGTGGATCAGCTCAGCGACCGCGAACTCGAAATCTTTCACGCCCTCGGGGAGGGCCGCAGCACTCGGGAGATTGCCCTGACTCTTTTCCTCAGCGTCAAGACCGTGGAAACCCACCGCTCCCATATCAAGGAGAAGCTCAAGGTCCAGACCGCCCCTGAATTGATCCGTGCCGCCGTCGAATGGGTCAATAGTCAGTCGAACAAATAGCCAGGCACCCGCCTGCTTCTCAAATTCAAGGCATCCGCTTTCATCGCGTGAGACGATGGCCTCTTTGAACAGGCGGCGAAGAGAAGACCTCGATTCTCTCCGCTCAAAAACCCCCGCTCTGCTTGTTCTCAGTCC
>NZ_JBAQCR010000386.1:0-22284 GCF_049294395.1 Prosthecobacter sp. | reverse complement strand
CCGACCGCGAACTCGAAATCCTCCGCCTCACCGGCCAGGGCAAGGACAACCGCGCCATCGCCCAGGAACTCCACATCAGCCTCAAAACCGTGGACACTCATCGCGGCCACATCAAGGAAAAGCTCGGCCTCAAAAACGGCACCGAACTCATCCACTACGCCGTCCGCTGGGTGGGGGAGCAGGTATGAAGCTTCCTCCTCCCATGTCTTTATTGACCCGCTTTACCCTCATCATCTGCCTGGCATGCCAGGTCTGGCTGGGCCAGACCACACTGCGGGCCGAAGCGCCGCTGGAAGCCGTGACTTTCGCTTTGGTGCCCGATGTCATTTACGTGCCCCTCAATGAAGCAGCGGATCAGTTGCACTGGAAGGTGCAGCGTGATGAGATTGGCCGCTGTGTTCGTCTTCACGACGTTGCCGTGCCCGCCGGTTCATTGCGCCAGCTCATCGATGGCACGGAGCTCATCCGCACCAGTGATCTCGAACTGGCAGGCGCGAGAGTCTTCATCCGTGAGGAAGACGGCCGCATCGTGGTCGGGTGGGGCTTTCACCGCTTCACCCTCATCGTCAGCCCCAAGCAGGTGGAAGTCAGCCTGGCCAAACAGCAGCTCCGTGCCTGGCAGGGCAGCCGCCTGGTGCTGCAAACCCACATCAGCTCCGGCCGCAATGGTCGCACTCCGGCCGGTAACTTTACCGCAGGCCCTTTCCGTCAGCGGATGCATTATTCCAAGCTTTTCAACAACGCGCCCATGCCATGGAGCGTGCAGATCTACGGCAACGTCTTCATCCACGGCTTCACCTCCGTGCCAAATTACCCAGCTTCCCATGGCTGCATCCGCGTCCCCTTGGACGGCGGCAATCCCGCCAAATTCTTCTACGAGTGGGTGGACAACGGCAGCCCCGTGCGCGTGGTGCGGAACTGATGCGGGCATTCTGCCACCAAGCCGGGATCGCCTCAGCCATTGGCTGAGATGCGTCGGGAGAGTCTCCCCATTGCCCATGCCTGCGCACATTTTAGCATCGGCGCATGAGAACTGGAAACTTTCAGCAGGAGACACCAGCCGCCGGGAACATCCGCCATCTGAGACAGGAAATTTTAAGTGAAATTTCCGGTGGTTGCATGCCCGCACACTCCAGGCAGCTCCGGCCGGTTTTGTCCGACGGTGAAGATTCAGACGGAGGAAACTGCCACACGTCCCGCGATCTGAATCTGACCAGTCTCGCCCGTCGGGTCGGCTCACTTTTCAAGCACCGCTGGCTGACGGACCTTGGCAGCCCGCGTAAACTGCATTCGCAACCGGCTTTAAACCCGGCCTGTGACTTCCTGGAGTGTCCGCATGAATACATGGTCACAGCGCAGTTGGCAGATGTCGGGCACGATCAAGTCATCGCGATGGTGAACGGCGATGTGCTGACCATCTCCGCTGAGCTCACCAGCGAATTTGAGGAGCACAACAAGGAGAAGCATTATCACCGCCTCACGAGCCAGCACAGCAGCTTTTTGCTGAACTTCACCCTGCCGGAGGATGTGGTCAGCGAGGCGGCGAGCATGGAGTTCAAGGGGGATCTTCTGATCGTCCATCTGCCCAGGCGTGAAAAACCTCGATCCCGCATGACCGACGTCGAAGCACGCTAGCGCCGCATGGCGGCCTTTCCTCACGCGCCAGGCCGCCGTCCCTCAGCAATCCCACTTATGAGCCAACCATCAGCCATGAAAACCAAGCGTTATCGCCAGGAGCGCAGACACTGCGGCCACGCCACCCGGCGGCATTCCCTGTTACCACGAGTCAAGGTCGGCAAACAGAAACGGATGCCACCGCCCCCTAAGCAGCAGCTGGATGCTGGCACTGAGCCTTCCTCATTGGAAATCGTGTGCGAAGATGCGGTGCTTTCTGGAGACAGACTGAACCTCATCCTCAGCACGATCAGCGATGAAGAAGGATCTTATCTGGTCATGTCCATCGAGGTGCCTGTTCCGTTCACTGCAGCCTATGATGCCTGGATCAGGTTTGATGAGTTTCCCCATTTCATGCGGGGGACTGAACTGCCCGAGTCTCATGATGGCAGCCGCATGACCTGGCGCATCCGGACTACGCTCGACCAGTTTGCGTGGCAGGCGAAAGTTTGCGAGCAGGTGCCCTTTGACCGCATCGCCTGGAAGAGCGTTCAGGGCACACCTCACCCCGGCTTTGGTGCTGTATGCTTTGAGCCGATCAGCCACCTCCGCACCTGGATCATGGTGCAAGTCGGCTTCGACTTGAGCGGCGTGTACCGATGGCTTGGCGATCCCATGCCTTCGCTCAGCCGCTCCCTGGAGCATAGCATGAAACGTTTTCAGGACTGCATGGCCCAAACCGTGCACGCAGTGGAAACTCAAGAAACAGACCTCGCAAGAACTGAGAGCTGATCTCGCCCCCCATGAAACAAGCCCTCCAGGTTTTCGCCATTCGTGCGGCAGTTTCTGATGCAGAGCGTCAGCCGCCCTACCGCAACTTTCTCATCATCGCCCCTGAGCCCGTCGCATGCGGCTCGGCTGCCCTTTCGCCCGATGACAGGGTGAAGGCTCTGGCACACCACCTCAACCACGATGGCTATGCCTATGTGGCGCGCTCCAGCCAGACGGAGATGGAGGACGATTCAGAAGGCGTCCGTTATCTGCCGCTCCATGAAGTTCTGCCCTCATTTGCGGTGATGACAGCCGTGATCGTGATTGCTGACGCAGCATGGGCGGCACGCGCAGCGGCTGCGTATCCCGGGGCTGACATCTTTCTGCTGAAGCTGTCCTGAACATGGGCGCACCCACCTGCTGGGAGGAAACAGCTTGAACCCGGCTCGTTCGCGAGGGCCACATGATCGGCCCAGTGTTCGCCAATGCTGGCCGAGCAAGTCTGCCAAGACGTGAAAGTTTATACCATGACCACATCACCTCGTTTCATCCGTTGGTTCGCCGACATCTCGATTGGCGACATTCCACTCGTCGGCGGCAAGAATGCCTCACTGGGCGAAATGTTCCATGAACTCAGCTCACAGGGCGTGAAGGTGCCGGATGGCTTCGCCGTCACCGCAGAAGGCTACCGTCATTTCCTGCGCAGCACGGGGCTGGAGGTGCGCATTCAGGAGATTCTCAGCGGATTGAACACCGCCGACATGGACAACCTCCAGCAACGCGGCAGCGAGGTGCGCCAGGCCATCCTCGCCACGGCGCTCCCCTCTGATCTGGCAGATGAAATTCTGGCGGCTTATCTGGGTCTCAGCGGCCCCGGCAAGCTGCCGCTGGATGTCGCTGTGCGCAGCAGCGCCACTGCGGAGGATCTGCCGGATGCCAGCTTTGCAGGTCAGCAGGAGACTTACCTCAATGTGCAGGGGAACGCCTCGCTGCTGGAGCACTGCCGACGTTCGTTTGCCTCGCTGTTTACCGATCGCGCCATCTCCTATCGCGTGGATCAGGGCTTTGAGCACACCGCCATTGCTCTTTCCATCGGCGTGCAGCGCATGGTGCGGTCTGACCTTGGCTCTGCGGGCGTCATGTTCACCATCGACACCGAGACCGGCTTCCGCGACGCTGTGCTCATCAATGCCGCTTATGGTCTGGGCGAGAACGTCGTGCTCGGCTCCGTGAATCCAGACGAATACTACGTCTTCAAGCCCACCTTGAAACAGGGCTTCCGGCCCGTTTTACAGAAGCGTGTAGGATCCAAGGAGTTCAAGCTCATCTATGACAACGGTGGCAGCCGCATGGTCAAAAACGTGCCCGTCTCCCCCGGAGACCGTGCACGCTTTGCACTCAGCGATGAGGACATCCTTCAGCTCGCCCGCTGGGCCTGCATCATTGAAGATCACTACTCCGCCAAACGCGGCCAGCCGACGCCGATGGACATCGAGTGGGCGAAGGATGGCCGCACCGGCGAGCTGTTCATCGTTCAAGCCCGGCCTGAAACCGTGCAGGCGCAGAAAGACCGCGACGTCATCCAGACCTTCAAGCTAAAGCAGCATGGCAAAGTCCTCATCACCGGCCGCAGCGTCGGTGAGAAGATTGCATCCGGCCCCGTGCGCGTGGTGAAAAGCGTCGAGTATCTGCGTGAGTTCCGTGAAGGCGACATCCTCGTGGCCGACAAGACCGACCCCGACTGGGAACCGGTGATGAAGAAGGCCGCCGCCATCGTCACCAATCGCGGCGGCCGCACCTGTCATGCCGCCATCGTCAGCCGGGAACTCGGCGTGCCTGCCATCGTCGGCACCGAACACGGCACCGAAGTCCTCAAGGAAGGCCAGGTCGTCACCATCTCCTGCGCCGAGGGAGATACCGGCACCGTCTATGAAGGCAATCTCCCCTTCGAGGTGCAGCAAACCAACATCAAAGACCTCCAGCGCCCGCGCACCAAGGTGATGATGAACCTCGCCAATCCCGAGGAAGCCTTCGCGCTTTCATTCCTCCCAAACGATGGCGTCGGCCTCGCCCGCATGGAGTTCATCATCAACACCTACATCAAAGTCCATCCGCTCGCGCTGCTGGACTTTGACAAGCTCGCAGACCAGGCGGCCAAAGCGGAAATCGAAAAACTCACCAGCAGCTACACGGACAAGCCGCAGTACTTTGTTGATCGCCTCGCACAGGGCGTCGCCATGCTCGCAGCAGCGTTTTATCCGAAGGATGTCATCCTCCGCCTCAGCGACTTCAAGTCCAACGAGTACGCCAACCTCATCGGCGGCAAAGCCTATGAGCCGGTGGAGGAGAATCCCATGATCGGCTTCCGTGGCGCCTCCCGCTACTACCATCCGCGCTATCAGGCGGGCTTCGCCCTCGAATGCCAGGCGGTGCGGCGTGTGCGTGAGGACATGGGCCTGACCAATCTCAAAGTGATGATCCCCTTCTGCCGTACCATCGACGAAGGCCTGCGCGTGCAGGCCGAGATGGAAAAGCACGGTCTCAAGCGCGGCGTGAACGGCTTGGAAATCTACGTCATGTGCGAGATCCCCAGCAACGTCATCCTCGCCGCCGAATTCGCCGAAATCTTTGACGGCTTCAGCATCGGCTCCAACGATCTCACACAGCTCATCCTCGGCGTGGATCGCGACAGCGAGATCGTCGCGCCCATCTTCAACGAACGGAACCCCGCCGTGAAAAACATGATCGCCCAGGTCATCAAAGTCTGCCGTGAAAAGCACCGCAAGATCGGCATCTGCGGCCAGGCTCCGAGCGACTATCCCGAGTTTGCCCAGTTCCTCGTCGAGCAGGGAATCGACAGCATCTCACTGAACCCCGACACCGTGCTAAAAACCAGCCTCGCCATTTTGGAAAAGGAGTTGGCGCTGGCCAGTGTTCCATGATCGTGGCGGCATGCCGCACAGACAGGAGGACGCAAAGTGGTTTTTTCTCACCGCAGCACTCGGGCTGCGGCTCTGACCTCAGCCATCCATACCAGCAGGGCGGCACAGTCCTGCACATCACGCACCCAGAGCCGCGCGGCCACGCTTTCATCCTCTCCCACAAAGAAAGTCCACCCATCCGGCAGTTCGCGGAAAGCATCACCGTCCGTGATGTCATCGCCCAGGAAAGCGGTGGCGCCTGCGGGCACTTGCTGGTGTTGCATGAACTGCCGCAGCGCCGTGCCCTTGTCCCAGTCTACCACCGGGCGGATTTCCCAGATGCACTTGGCAGGTTTGACGATCAGATGCTTATTCTCACTCACCGCATGCCTAACAAGCCGCTCAATCTCCGCATGACGGCTGTGCTCCGCGAGCCGATAGTGCACGGAGAGCGTCAGCCCTTTGTCCTCGATCCACACACCTTGAATCGGGTTGAGCAAAGACGTCAGCCCATTCTGCACTTCACACATGGCAGGCAGGCTTTCCAGCACACCGGGAGCCAGAGTGACTGAGCCCCCCTGCCCTGTCATCTCCAGCCCGTGGTTGCCCGCATACAGCGCGCCCGGCAGACCAATTCGTTGTTGCAAGTCTGCCAGTGATCGGCCGGAGATGAAGGCCAGCGTGACTCCAGTCATGGCGATCAGTCTCTGCAGCACCTCCCGTGTGGACGCCGGAAGACGTGCGTCATCCGCATGTGCCACGATGGGGGCCAGCGTGCCGTCGAAGTCACAGCCGATCAGAATTCGCGGACTCATCAGCAGCCAGTACTGCAAAGCGCTGCGTTGTTCAGTCCAGTGCGGTTTCATGGTTTCAAGGAGCCTCGGGGATGTCCAGCTTCATGAGCCGGGAGAGGATGCTTCCCGCCCAGCGATAGACATTGTTATACGCCACCTTTTCCCGCATGGCCTTCATTCGCCACTCCCGCTCCTCCGGCTCCATCGTCAGCGCCTGGTGAATGGCCTGCGCTGTTTCTTCGATCGCAAAAGGGTTCACCCCCAGCGCGGTGTCCAGCTCGCGGGAGGCGCCGGTAAAGCGGCTCAGGATGAGCACCCCGTCATTGTCATCACGGCTGGCGGCAAATTCCTTCGCCACGAGGTTCATGCCATCGTGCAGCGAGTTCACGATGAAAAACCGGCACAGCCGGTGCAGGGCCGCCATGTCCACCGGGCCATGCTGCTGCTTCAGAAACACCACCGGCTGCCAGCCCATGCGACCCCAGCGCCAGTTCAGGTGGTCCACCAGTCCCTCGATCTCATCCTCCACGGCCTGATATTCCGGCAGGTGCGACCGGCTGGGCGCGGCGATCTGCACAAACGTAAATTTTCCCCGCCATTCGGGATGTGCCTCAATGAAGCAGTCCAGCGCGCGCAGCCGCTCCGGGATGCCTTTGGTATAGTCCAGTCGCTCGATGCCCACTCCCAGCAGGCGGTCTCCCAGCCTCAGCTTGCGCCGCCACTTCTCCATGGCGGCCTGCACCTCCGCGCTGGTGCTGAGCGCCGTCGCTGCCTCAAAGTCGATGCTGATCGGAAACGGGCGCACACGCGTGACGTGGCCGCCACGCGTGATCTGCCAGCTCTCGCGGTCCAACATCGCTTCCAGAGAGCGGTCCACCGTCTCGAAGAAATTTTGGCAATGGTTTTGAATATGGAAGCCCAGCAAGTCATTGCCCAGCAGGCCTTCCACAAGTTCCTGCGACCACGGGCACGCGCGAAACATCTCAGGATTCGGCCAGGGAATGTGCCAGAACTGGGCCACGATGAGCTTCTCATGCCCCATCTCTTTCAGCATGTGGGGCAGCAGGCAGAAGTGGTAGTCCTGAATGAAGATGATGGCAGGCTCCTTCCCCGCCTCCTCGATCACGGCCCTGGCAAACAAGCGGTTCACCTCCTGATAGCTCTCCCAGTTGGCTTTTCGAAACACCGGGCGCTTGAAGGCGATGTGGCAGAGCGGCCACAGCCCTTCGTTGGCAAAGCCATAGTAGTAGCCCTCCTCCTGCTCCGGCGTCAGCCACACACGGCGCAGCTTGTAGCTGGGATTCCCAGGCGGCACGGCCTGGCAGTCGTGCTCATCCACCGTGTCACGGTCCGCATTGCCCGCACCATGGGCGATCCACGTTCCCTTCGTGGCAGCCAAAATGGGCCTCAGGGCCGTTGCCAGACCGCCGGTCGTCTCGATGCATTCCAGATCACCTCCCTCCCCATAGCGGTGCATATGCGGTTCACGATTGGAGACGACGATGAACTTCACCCCGCCGAGCCGGGTCTCAATCAGTTCACTCAGCAGCTCCCGGGTCCATGTGCGACTGGAAATCATAGTGCTGACCGGATGACCCGGTGGTATTTCGGTTGAATGTCACATCCCATTTCCGCGTGTGAATCGATATGTCTCACACAGTCAATCGTCCTCCCGCTGACAAATGGTGGTAGAAAACTACAAACCGCCCCTCTCTGTGATCAAGGAAGAACCCATATTTCCATCCACAGCCGACATCGCCCGGCTCGTCCACCATATCCAGTCAGAGTGGCACGGTCTCAGTCGCGGGCTGCGTCAGGTCACGGAGGCCCTGAGCGATGTCAAACTCGGCGAGGACAGCACCCACTCCAGTCCGGTGTACATCTCGGCTTCAGAAGATCTCCCGCGTGTGCAGCGCATCTTTGAAAAATCATCCACCACCGGCAAGACGACCACCGTGCGGCTCAAGGTGCTGCCATCAGACCCCGCCCGTATCGAGGAGCATGGGCTGCTCTTTCTGCCGGGGCGCTATGTGGTGCCCGGCGGCCGTTTCAATGAGATGTACGGCTGGGACAGCTACTTCATCGCTCTCGGCCTGCTGCGGCAGGGGCGCGTGCCCATGGCCCGGGCCATTGCCGACCAGTGCCTCTATCAGGTGGAGCATTATGGCACCGTCCTCACGGCCAACCGCACCTACTACCTCACCCGCTCTCATCCGCCTTTTCTCGGTCGCCTGGTGCTGGCCGTTTACCGTGCCTCGGGTGACATCACCTGGCTGCGCCGTGCCCTGCCACTGCTCGAAAAATTCTACTACTACTGGACTGTGCCGCCGCACCATGTGTCCGGCATCAATCTGTCCCGCTACTATGACTTTGCTCAAGGACCGGCACCGGAAGTGGTACGGGGGGAGGTCGACGAAAACGGCCACAATCACTATGAACGCCTGCGCATGAACCTCGCCGCAGGCGGCGAGTATGTGCAGGATGCCAGCAGCTTCCTTGATCCGGAAACCGGCGCGCTGACGCCCCACGCCTACCATGCCGACCGCAGCATGCGCGAGTCCGGCTTTGATGTCAGCGGCCGCTTTGGCTTCGCCAATCTGGATGTGCTCGACATCCTCCCCGTCTGCCTCAATACGCTGCTCTGGAAGCTTGAGCTCGACATCGCCAAAATCCGCGAGTTTCTCGATGCCACCGCCACGCTCGACGTCTGGCTGGATCGCGCCCGGCAGCGCGCGGCGATCATGAACGCTCACTTTTGGGACGAAGAGGCCGGCATGTTCTTTGACTACGACGGGCGCGCAGTTAAGCGCCGCGCCTATCCCTTTGCCACCACCTTCTGGCCCATGTGGGCGGGTCTGGCCTCACGAGAGCAGGCCGCACGCATCGTCTCGCGCCTCCCGGAGTTTGAGGCTCGCGGTGGCCTTCTCACCAGCCTGCACCTCAGCGGCTGCCAGTGGGACAAGCCCTTTGGCTGGGCACCCCTGAACTACCTCGCCGTCATGGGCCTGCACCGCTATGGCTACCGCCATGAGGCGCGCCGCATCGCACGACGCTTTGTGACGTTGGTGATCAATGAGTTCCGCCGCACCGGACTGTTGTTTGAAAAATACGATGTGGAGAATATGACCAGTGATGTGCAGGGCAAGATCATATTCGGCTATCCCACCAACGAACCCGGCTTTGGCTGGACCAATGCCTGCACAATGGAGCTCCTCGATTACCTGGGCTGTCTCGGCGACCTCGACGTGGAGCAGACCTTCACCTCCAGGATCCAGCTGCCACCACGCACGACCGCCGCTTGAAGCTGCAACCGGCCGGGTACGCGAAATGAGTCGGCAGCTGTGACGCAGCCCTGTTTAATAAATAGGCACAACCATAAAGCATGGCAAAGACGAATTTCCGCCAAGCTCCACCCAAGAATCATGGAAAAAATTCTGAAAGCCTTCCTCAGCCCCTGCTGCGCGCCGCATTTCTTTTCCCGCTGCATTCAGGGCACTGACACGCGAGATGCTGGCAGCTGCGCGCCTCGCGGCATGAACCTTCATTCATGAAGCATGCAGGCAGAGCAATGTCATTCGTTGAACATGACGAAAATAATTTGAACAATCATCTCCTCAGCATCATCGACTAAGGCTAACACTTCATGACTATACCGGACAAAGTAACGATCCTCATTGTTGATGACCAGGAGGAGAATCTCCGGGGCATTGGAAACGTCCTCACCATGATGTCCTATGACATCACCCTTGCCCGTAATGCGGAGCAGGCCTTCCAGCAGCTTTTCTCATGCACCCCTGACCTCATCCTGCTGGATGTCATGATGCCGGATATCGACGGTCTCACCACCTGCCGCCAGATTAAATCCAACGCCAGCTGGGCAGACATCCCCGTCATCTTCCTCTCGGCGGATGATGATAAAAACGTCATCGTGCAGGCGCTCGAGGCAGGCGGCGTGGATTACGTCACCAAGCCCTTCAACATGGCGGAGCTGCTCTCCCGTGTTCGTACCCAGCTGGCACTCAAGCGCGCCAAAGACCAGCTCCGCGCACTTGTTGAGGACAAGGATGAAATCATCGGCATCCTTGCCCATGACCTGAAGAACAGCCTCGCCGGCATGAAGCTCAGCGCCAGCCTGCTGCAGTCCCGGCTCTCCGAGCTCCCCCCCCGCTGCACGCCGCTGGTGGAGAACATCGTGAACGCCAGCGAACGCATGCTCTCATTCATGCAGGAGTTCCTGGCCAATCAATGCGCGGAGCAGCTTCAGTTGAAAAACACCTCCGTGAACTTGTGCACCGTGGTGACAAAAATCGCCTCCAGCCACCAGCCGGCGGCGAATGCCAAAAAAATCGTTCTGACCACCCACACGCCCACGGCAGAGGTGTTTGTCAATGCAGACACCGAGGGTCTGACCCAGGCTTTGGAAAACCTCGTCTCCAACGCCATCAAGTTTTCCTCCGAAGGCGGCATGGTGGAGGTCACCGTTCACGAGCCGATGGCAGGCATGGCCAAGTGCCATGTGCGCGACACCGGTCCCGGCTTCACCGCTGAGGACCGCACCAAAATGTTCCGCCGCTACGGACGCCTCAGCGCACAGCCCACGGGAGATGAACCCTCCACCGGACTCGGCCTCTCCATCGTGAAGCGTTTGGTGGACAAAATGGGCGGCACCGTCATCCTCGCTGAAAACGAATCCCCCGGAGCGGAGTTCATCATCACGCTGCCCCTGGCGGCAAATTCGAAGACACTCGCCGCCTGATCCAGAGCAGTTTCAGGAACGGCGGTTCTTGTCCACCACGGCGGCAATGATGGTGACGAATGCGGCGAGGCGAATGAGATAGACGTACGGAGCCCATTCGGTGTCCACCGCCATGACGGCACGCACAATCCGCTCCACCATCAGGATCGTGAATGCAGAGGCGAAGTAGAGGAACAGCCTGTCTCGTGTCCTTTTCCAGAACCGGATAAAAAACCACGAGATGACCAGCAGGCTGATGGTGGCGGCACCGTTGAAGAATTGGTTCAGCATCATGGCTAGTCAGATTCAAAGATGAGTCCGTATAAAAGAACGAGCAGCGCCACCTGCGTGACGAAGTTCCGCCACGGCAAAATGTACACATCTGGAAACACCACAAGATCCAGGATGAGTAGGCCATTGGAAACCGCCAGGATCGCAAAACACAGCGAACTCCAGTACAGCAGCCGCTGGCGGCTGCGACGGTAGCCCCGCCACAACAGCACCGCTGCACCAAGACTGGTGAAAGCACACAAGAGGTAGATGATCGAACCTATCATGACTTTTGATCGTTGTTTTTGATTTTGAACGCGTCAGCGAAACTCTGGGCGGCGGTTGTATCGCGACGATAGATGGCCTCAATGACTCGAACTGGCCGGGTACGGTAAATGTTTCCGAGCTCTCTCATCTGGGAAATCAGGCTGGCCTCTGCCGTGCACCGATAGCAGACGGCCGGTTCTGCCATCTTTTCCAGCAGACCGTTCCTCACCATTTCATCGAGCCACCGTTCCACGGATTGAGGCGTGCTCAAAATGGTGTCGTAAACCTTCTGGACCGTCCATGCAGTGTTCGCTTCACGACTAAGCAGAATCAGAATCTCCAGCTGTTCGACCGAGCGGACATGACGGGAGATGAAACTGCGAATAGAAGGTGGGAGTTCCTGTTCGAACACGAGAGCGGACAAATTCCAAAAATATAAAGTCCTGCCACACCGCTGTTTGGCGGCTGACCGTTTGGAAGCAATCGCGGCGGGAGATTCTGGCGGATGTATCAAATTTGTGTCGGCGACACGAAATCGTCCTCCCACCCCGGATTGGTTGGCAAAAATAGTTTCTGATACACCGATCAGGACACATCCTGATGGTCGATGAGGTGCGATAGGCCAAAGATCGCTTTTTGCCATGAGAACAATTTCATCTCGCTCCCCTGCTGGTTCCACCGCCCCACCCGCGCCGAGGAAACGGGCCGCTGAAAAGAAAAATACCAGCACGAATGGCAGTGGAAATGGCAGCGGAGAGTCCTGGGAGCTTGAGCTTCTGGCCGCCATGCTGGCCTTTCGCAAGGGGGACTTCACCACTCGTTTGCCTGAGGGCTGGACAGGCGTGCGTGGCAAGATCGCCGATGCCTTCAACGACGTGCTCGGCATGAGCGAACGCCGTGCGGGCGAGGCGGCCCGCGTGTCCCGCGTGGTGGGCAAGGAAGGACGCCTTCGCCAGCGCATCGTCATCACCGGCATGGTAGGCGGCTGGGCGGATGAAGTGCAGGCGCTCAATACGCTGATGGACGACCTGGTTCGTCCGACGACGGAAGTCACGCGCACCATCGGTGCCGTGGCCAAGGGTGATCTCGGGCAGTCCATGGCCATCGAGGTTGATGGCCGCCCCCTGGAGGGCGAGTTCCTGCATTCCGCCAAGCTGGTGAACCGCATGATCGACCAGCTATCCGTGTTCACCTCGGAAGTGACACGTGTGGCACGCGAAGTGGGCACCGAAGGCAAGCTCGGCGGACAGGCCCAGGTGAAGGGCGTCTCCGGTGTTTGGAAGGATCTGACCGAATCCGTGAACCAGATGGCGGGCAACCTCACCGCCCAGGTGCGTAACATCGTGGACGTGACCATCGCGGTCGCCGCCGGTGACTTGTCGAAAAAGATCACGGTGGACGTGCGCGGTGAAATTCTTCAGCTCAAGGAGGCCATCAACACCATGGTGGACCAGCTCCGTTCCTTTGCCTCTGAAGTGACGCGCGTGGCGCGTGAAGTGGGCACCGAAGGTCGTCTCGGCGGTCAGGCTGTGGTGCCCGGCGTGGCCGGCACCTGGAAGGATCTCACCGACTCCGTGAACTCCATGGCCTCCAACCTCACCGCCCAGGTGCGTAACATCGCCGCCGTGACGACGGCCGTGGCTCGTGGTGACCTTTCCCGCAAGATCACCGTGGACGTGAAAGGCGAAATTCTCGAACTCAAGGAAACCATCAACACCATGGTGGACCAGCTCAACGCCTTCTCCTCCGAAGTGACGCGCGTCGCGCGTGAAGTGGGCACGGAAGGCAAGCTCGGCGGTCAGGCCGAAGTGTCCGGTGTCGCCGGCACCTGGAAGGATCTCACCGACTCCGTGAACGCGATGGCCTCCAACCTCACCGGCCAGGTGCGCAACATCGCTGACGTAACCACCGCCGTGGCCCGTGGCGACTTGTCACGCAAGATCACGGTGGACGTGAAGGGAGAAATTCTGGAACTTAAAAACACCATCAACACCATGGTGGACCAGTTGAACGGTTTCGCCTCCGAAGTCACGCGCGTGGCACGTGAAGTCGGCACAGAAGGCAAGCTTGGCGGCCAGGCCATCGTACCCGGGGTGGGGGGCACTTGGAAGGATTTGACGGACAACGTGAACTCCATGGCGTCCAACCTCACCGGCCAGGTGCGCAACATCGCCGACGTGGCCACCGCCATCGCCAAAGGCGACCTTTCGTCCAAGATCACCGTGGAAGTGAAGGGAGAAATCCTGGAACTGAAGAACACGATCAACACAATGGTGGACCAGCTCAACGCCTTCGCCTCCGAAGTGAGCCGCGTGGCGCGCGAAGTGGGCACCGAAGGCAAGCTCGGCGGCCAGGCGCAGGTGCAAGGTGTGGCGGGAACGTGGAAAGATCTCACCGACAACGTGAACTTCATGGCCAACAACCTGACCGACCAGGTGCGCAACATTGCGGACGTGGCCACGGCCATTGCCAGCGGTGACCTGTCCCGTAAAATCACGGTGGACGTGAAAGGTGAAATTCTCGAACTGAAGAACACCCTCAACACGATGGTGGACCGCCTGAACGCCTTCGCCTCCGAAGTGAGCCGCGTGGCTCGTGAAGTGGGCACGGAGGGCAAGCTCGGTGGCCAGGCGGAAGTGGGCGGGGTCGCTGGCACGTGGAAGGACTTGACCAACAACGTGAACTCCATGGCCTCCAACCTCACCGGCCAGGTACGCAACATCGCCGAAGTGGCTACCGCTGTGGCCAATGGGGACTTGTCCAAGAAAATCACCGTGGACGTGAAGGGGGAAATTCTCGAACTGAAGAACACCCTCAACACCATGGTCGATCAGCTCAACGGCTTCGCCTCCGAAGTGAGCCGCGTCGCGCGCGAAGTGGGCACCGACGGCAAGCTCGGCGGTCAGGCCCAGGTGCGCGGTGTGGCGGGCACGTGGAAGGATCTCACCGACAACGTGAACTCCATGGCCTCCAACCTCACCGGTCAGGTGCGCAACATCGCGGACGTGGCCACCGCCATCGCGAAGGGCGACTTGTCACGCAAGATCACCGTGGACGTGAAGGGTGAAATTCTGCAGCTCAAGGAAACCATGAACACCATGGTGGACCAGCTCAATGCCTTCGCCTCTGAAGTGAGCCGCGTGGCACGCGAAGTGGGCACCGAAGGCAAGCTCGGCGGTCAGGCCCAGGTGCCGGATGTGGGGGGCACTTGGAAGGATTTGACTGACAACGTCAACTCCATGGCCAACAGCCTCACGGCGCAGGTGCGTAACATCGCCGAAGTGACCACGGCGGTGGCACGCGGTGACTTGTCGCGCAAAATCACGGTGGATGTGCAGGGGGAGATTTTGGAGCTGAAAGACACGATCAACACGCTGGTGGACCAGCTCAACGCCTTCGCTTCCGAAGTGAGCCGCGTGGCCCGTGAAGTGGGCACGGAGGGCAAGCTCGGCGGTCAGGCCCAGGTCTCCGGTGTGGCGGGAACGTGGAAGGATCTCACCGACAACGTGAACTCCATGGCCTCCAACCTCACCTCCCAGGTGCGTAACATCGCGGAAGTGACCATTGCCGTGGCCAACGGGGACTTGTCCAAGCAGATCACGGTGGACGTGCGCGGTGAAATTCTCGAACTCAAGGAAACCATCAACACGATGGTGGAGCAGCTCCGCTCCTTCGCCTCCGAAGTGACGCGCGTGGCGCGTGAAGTGGGCACGGAAGGCAAGCTCGGCGGTCAGGCCCAGGTGCCGGGTGTGGCGGGAACGTGGAAGGGTCTCACCGACAATGTGAACTCCATGGCCTCCAATCTCACCGGTCAGGTTCGCAACATCGCCGACGTGGCCACCGCCATCGCGAAAGGCGACCTTTCCCGCAAGATCACGGTGGACGTGAAGGGGGAAATTCTTGAGCTGAAAAACACCGTCAACACGATGGTCGATCAGCTCAACGGCTTCGCCTCCGAAGTGAGCCGCGTGGCCCGCGAAGTGGGCACGGAAGGCAAGCTCGGCGGTCAGGCCCAGGTGTCCGGTGTGGCGGGCACGTGGAAGGATCTCACCGACAACGTGAACTCCATGGCCTCCAACCTCACCGGTCAGGTTCGCAACATCGCAGAAGTGACCATCGCCGTGGCCAACGGTGACCTTTCCCGCAAGATCACCGTGGACGTGCGCGGTGAAATTCTTCAGCTCAAGGAAACCATCAACACCATGGTGGAACAGCTCCGTTCCTTCGCCTCGGAAGTGACGCGCGTGGCCCGCGAAGTCGGCACCGAAGGCCGTCTCGGCGTGCAGGCCGTGGTGCCCGGTGTGGCGGGCACATGGAAGGATTTGACCGACTCCGTGAACGCCATGGGCACCAACCTCACAGACCAGGTGCGAAACATCGCCGAAGTAACCACCGCCGTGGCTCGTGGTGACCTTTCCCGCAAGATAACGGTCGACGTGAAGGGGGAAATTCTCGAACTCAAAAACACCATCAACACGATGGTCGATCAGCTCAACGCCTTCTCCTCCGAAGTGACGCGTGTGGCGCGTGAAGTCGGCACCGAAGGCAAGCTCGGCGGTCAGGCCGTGGTGCCCGGCGTGGCTGGCACATGGAAGGATTTGACCGATTCTGTGAACGTGATGGCCGCCAATCTCACCGATCAGGTGCGCGGCATCGTGAAGGTCGTGACCGCCGTGGCCAACGGCAACCTCCGCCAGCGCCTCTCCGTGCAGGCAAAAGGTGAAGTGGCGGCGCTCGCTGAAACCATCAACAACATGACCGACACCCTTGCGACCTTTGCCGATCAGGTGACGAACGTCGCGCGTGAAGTGGGCGTGGAAGGCCGTCTCGGTGGCCAGGCCAACGTGCCAGGTGCCGCTGGTACTTGGAAGGATCTTACCGGTAACGTGAACCTCCTCGCCGCCAACCTCACCACTCAGGTGCGCGCCATCGCTGAAGTCGCCACCGCCGTGACGAAGGGCGACTTGACCCGCTCCATCCAAGTGGAGACACGCGGTGAGGTGGCCGAACTGAAGGACAACATCAACACGATGATCGACAACCTCCGCGTCACCACGGAGCGCAACAAGGAGCAGGACTGGCTCAAGACCAACCTCGCGAAGTTCACCCGCATGCTCCAGGGCCAGCGCGATCTTTACACCGTCGGCCAGATGCTCCTCTCCGAACTCGCGCCGCTGGTCGATTCACAGCAGGGCACGGTCTATCAGCTCACCTCCGGCGATGATGAAAATCCACGCCTGCAACGCCTCGCCGCCTACGCGAATGAAAAGGATCTGCCAGACCAGATTGAACTCGGCGACGGCCTCGTCGGCCAGTGCGCGCGGGAAAAGCAGCGCGTGCTCCTGACCGACGTGCCGAAGGATTACACGCCCATCCATTCCTCACTCGGCAGAACACGGCCCGCCAATGTGGTGGTGCTGCCGGTGCTGTATGAAGGCCAGACCAAGGCGGTCATCGAACTCGCGGCCATGCACCCCTTCACCGACGGCCATCTCAACTTCCTCGAACAGCTCACGCAGTCCATCGGCGTCGTGCTCAACACCATTGAGGCGACGATGCGCACGGAAGGCCTCCTGCAGCAGAGCCAGCAGCTCACGGCTGAATTGCAGTCAGGCCAGAAGGAGCTGCAGCAGACAAACGAAGAGCTGGAGCAGAAGGCTCAGGAACTCGCCGACCAAAACGCCGAGGTGGAGCGCAAGAACAAGGAGATCGAGCAGGCACGCCGCGCGCTGGAAGAAAAGGCTGCGGAGCTGGCGCTGACCTCGAAGTACAAATCCGAGTTCCTTGCCAACATGTCGCACGAACTGCGCACACCGCTCAATTCCATCCTCATTCTCGGCCAGCAGCTTGGCGAAAATTCCGTGGGAAATTTGAATCCGAAACAGGTCGAATTCGCCCGCAACATTCACTCCGCCGGCTCCGACCTGCTCAATCTGATCAACGACATTCTCGACCTCTCGAAGATCGAGTCGGGCACGGTCTCGGTGGATGCCGAGGAGATCAGCTTCAACTCCCTGCGGGATTCCGTGGAGCGCAGCTTCCGCCACATTGCGGAAAGCAAAAACCTGCCCTTCATCATGGAGTTCGACTCCAATCTGCCCTTCGCCTTCACCAGCGACTCCAAGCGTCTCCAGCAGATCATCAAGAACCTGCTGTCCAATGCCTTCAAGTTCACGGCTGCCGGGCAGGTGCGCATGAATGTGAAACTGGCCGAAGGCGGCTGGAGTCCCGACCATCCCAATCTCAACCGGGCGGGAGCCGTCATCGCGATTTCGATCACCGACACCGGCATCGGCATCGCCCCCGAAAAACAGCGCCTTATCTTCGAGGCCTTCCAGCAGGCGGATGCCGGCACCTCCCGCAAGTATGGCGGCACCGGTCTCGGTCTCGCCATCTCGCGTGAGCTGGCATCTCTGCTCGGCGGTGAAATCCGGCTCGCCAGCACGCCCAATGAAGGCAGTACCTTCACCCTCTTCCTGCCACTGGTCTATTTCGGCCCTTCCAACTCATTGCCCAATCCAGTCAGCGAAGGAAAAAGCAATCCCCGCCCCTCCATCGCTCTGCCAGTGGCCATTCCCCGCGACGAACGTATCGAGGACGACCGCGCCAACGTGGAGGTCGGAGATCTCGCGGCTCTCATCGTCGAGGACGATCCCCACTACGCTCGTGTGCTCCTCGGGCTGGCGCGTGACAAGGGCTTCAAAGGTCTCGTCGCCACGCGCGGTCATGAGGCGCTGACGCTCGCGCGTCAGTATCACCCCACGGCGATCACCCTCGACATCTTCCTCCCCGACATGCTCGGCTGGACGGTGCTGAACAATCTCAAGCTCTCCCCCGAAACCCGCCACATCCCCGTGCAGATCATCACCCTGGAGGAGGAGCGCAGCCATGGCCTGTCACGCGGTGCCTTCTCCTACCTGGTGAAACCGGCGACCACGGAAGATTTGGAAAGCGCCTTCGACAAAATCAAAACCTTCGTCGCTCCACGCACCAAGCGTCTACTCGTCGTCGAAGACAACGACACCGAGCGGCAGAGCATCGTCGAACTGCTCGGTCACGACGACATTGAGATCAAAACTGTGGCAACGGGTGAGGAAGCCTTCACCACGTTGCTCGACCGCCACTTTGACTGCTGCGTTCTTGATCTGCGCCTGCCTGACATGACCGGCTTTGATCTGCTGGACCGCATCCATGAAGAACCCAGCCTGAGAGATGTGCCTGTCGTGGTCTTCACTGGCAAGGACCTCTCCAGTGCGGAAGAATCCCGTCTGCGCACCATGGCCAAGAGCATCGTGCTCAAGGACGTGAAGTCGCCCGAGCGCCTGCTGGATGAAACCGCCCTCTTCCTGCACCGCGTGCTGGCAGACCTCCCGGAAAGCAAGCGGCAGATGCTGGAAAGCCTGCACGGCACCAACGAGGTGCTGCGCGGACGCAAAGTCCTGATCGTGGACGATGACGCCCGCAACATCTTCGCCCTCTCAACGGTGCTGGAAAACCAGGACATGGAAATCCTCAGCGCCACCAACGGGCGCCAGGCCATCGAGCTGATCCAGGCCACTGATGACCTCGCCATGGTGCTGATGGACATCATGATGCCGGAGATGGATGGCTACGAAACGATGCGGGAGATCCGCAAACAACCGGAGTTTCGCAACCTTCCGATCCTTGCACTGACCGCGAAGGCGATGAAAGGCGACCGTGAAAAATGTCTGGAAGCCGGAGCGAGCGATTACATTGCCAAGCCGGTCAACACCGACCAGTTGCTCTCATTGCTCCGCGTCTGGCTGCATCGCTGAAAGCCGCCGCCATGCCCATTGACACCTCCACTCACAAAGTACCGCTGCGGGACAAACCCACGGTGCTCGTCGTTGACGACGACAGCAAGAACCTCCTGGCGATCGAGAGTGTTCTCAATGGCGCCAGCTACAGGCTGATCAAAGCACAGACCGGAGCCGAGGCGCTGATGGCCCTGATGAACGGAGATTTCGCAGCCATCGTCCTGGACGTGCAGATGCCTGACATGAGCGGGATCGAACTGGCAAAGATGATCAAGGAACGCAAACGCACCCAGCACATCCCCATCATCTTTCTCACCGCTCACTACCGCGAGGATGAACACGCCGTGATCGGCTATGATGTCGGTGCGGTCGATTACCTCACCAAGCCGATCAATCCCGCCGTGCTGCGCTCCAAGGTGAACGTCTTTGTCGACCTCTTCGGCAAGACCCGCGCTCTCGCCGATATGAACAGCACGCGGCAGGCGGCGGAGGAGGCCCTCCGCATCGCCAACATGGAGCTGGCCGCACGCAATGAAGCGCTGGAGCGGGAGGCCGAGGAACGCGAACGCCGCATCCGTGCAGAATCCGCGCAGGCCGAGGCCGAGGAGGCAAACGCCGCCAAGGACCGTTTCCTGGCGATGCTGTCGCATGAATTGCGCACCCCGCTTTCACCCATCGTCCATGCAGTCACCCTGCTGGAGGAGATCGAATGCCCACCCGCCGTCCGCGAACACATCGACACCATTCAGCGCAATGTGCGGCTGGAGGCTCGGCTGATTGACGACCTGCTCGATCTCGCGCGCATCCGCAATGGCAAGCTGCGTCTTGAACTCCACCCGGTGGATGTTCACGAGGCGCTGCGCCAGGCGATCAAAACCTGCCAGCCGGACCTTTCCACACGACGGATTCGAGTGATGGAAAAGCTGGAGGCCCCCGACCCGCATGTGCGTGGAGATTTCGCCCGGTTGCAGCAGGTCTTCTGGAATCTGCTGACCAATGCCGCAAAGTTCAGCCCCGAGGACAGCACCATCGAAGTGAGCACCTATGTCACCGAACCGGGAGGCCGCATCAGCGTCCAGATCGCTGACCAGGGCATTGGCATCGTGCCCGACAAGCTGGACCGCATCTTTGATGCTTTTGAGCAGGGTGCGCTGCACACTCAGGCGGGCCTCGGTCTCGGGCTGGCCATCTGCAAGGCTCTGGTGGAAATGCACAGCGGTGTCATCGCTGCGCACAGCGACGGCCCCAATTGCGGCTCCAAGTTCACCGTCCGTCTCCCCTCCTCAACGCCTTCAGATCAGCCCAACGGAGAATCAAAGCATCCGCTCTCGCCCCCTGAAGGCCTGCGCTTGCTGGTCGTCGAAGATCATCCTGACACGCTGGGCACGCTGACACGGTTGCTGACCCGGCGCGGCTACATCGTCCGCACCGCGGCCTCCCTCGCCGAGAGCCTCGAAGTCGCGCGCGGGTACGAATTCGACCTGCTCATTTCGGACATCGGACTGCCTGACGGGCGTGGCACCGAGTTGCTGGAGCAGTTCTTCGCCCTCTACGGCTGGCGTCCGCCTGCCATTGCAATGAGCGGCTTTGGCATGGACGATGATGTCGAACGCAGTCAGCAGGCGGGCTTTTCTGAGCACCTCACCAAGCCGGTCGAGTTCTCCGCTTTGCAGGAGGCCATCTCCAGGCTGGCCTCCCGCCAGCCTGATAAAGGCTAGTTCGGGACATCTCGTGGACGGGAACCCGTACAGCCGCAGCGCTCGTTGCGGGCGATTAGTCTATGAACCCTCAACTAGCCAACACCATGAACAATCCATCCCTTCCCACGCTGGACGATCCCGAAAATCTTTCCGAAAAGGCAGCTCGTGTCTGGGAAAGTGCCACTGCAGGTGAGACGGCAGGAGCGGCAGACCGGGCTTTGGGAAGAACCAAAGAAAAAGCCACCGAAGTTTTGCAGTCCGGCGAACGCCTCTTGCGTGAACATCCAGGCACTTCGGCACTGGGCGTGTTCGGCGCAGGAATGCTCGTGGGAGCACTCGTCGCCTGATCCATAGCGCACGAACAGCGGGACGACACAGCAGACCGCATTCACCGGCTTCTCAACCGCCTGGCACGCAAGCTGAACCTCGACTGACCGTCGCCAGTTCCTCCAGCTTGCAACGACCTGCTCTAAGACAAAAAACAGGCGGTGTTGATCAGCCCACATCCGGATTCCAGGGCAGGCACGATTACATGGCATGAATGTCATGGCTTCCTTTTTCTACGACCAGTTGCACGAGCAGCAGGCTGACATCGCAGCCGCCATCTCCCAGCCCCTCTGGCAAAAAGCCGCCGCATTTGCAGCCCATGCCCATGCAGGCGAAGTGCCTCCCAATGAAGTCCCGCCTTCGTTCGCCCAGGCCACACGCGTGGCTGTCACGCTCACGGCGGTCTATCATTGTCAGGAACCTCCCGTGCTAGCCACCGCGCTGCTGCACAATGTACTGGAGAAAACCGATGTCTCGCTGGAAGAAATTGAAAGCCAGTTTGGCCGCCTCATCGCATCCCGGGTGGAGCGTTTAAGCCGTGCCCCAGACTTGGACGAAGGCGTTCATCTCAAGCGTCTGCAAGCCTGCGACTGGCAGACTCGCCTCGTCAAACTGGCGGACGCCGCAGCTCATCTCGATGACGACGACGAGGCCTTGGAGGAGCGCATTCATAAAACCATGCCGGTGCTGGACCTGGCCTTTGGTAATGAGCAGCCCGTGCTGCGGGCCCAGCGTCACCTGCTGACGCTCATCGAAAACGCACGGCTGGCCGCTTAGTCACCACATACCTGTCAGCGGGGCCAGATGGATACGTCCGCCCATGCCGTCACACGCGAACCATAAGCAACAGAAAGTCATATTATGTTATCCTATACTCTCACATTTCTCATCATCGCGCTCATTGCTGGGGCGCTTGGATTCGGCGGCGTCGCTGGAACGGCGGCATCGATCGCTCACGTTTGCTTCGTGGTTTTTCTTGTGCTGTTTTTGATCTCGTTCATTTCAGGCCGCCGTCCGCCTGTCGTGTGAATCCTGTCAATGAGCCGGGCGCTCCAATTCGAACGGCAGTGATGAACCCGCTTCCTCCCTATGTCTCAGTGCAATCCC
>NZ_JBAQCR010000385.1:0-5429 GCF_049294395.1 Prosthecobacter sp. | reverse complement strand
GGCGCTCACATCCCAGCCGAAGCCGGCGCCGAGCGCCGCCAGGTCCAGATCTCCAGCAATGGCATTGCCGCTGGCATCCACAAAGGTCAGGCCACCCACGTCGAAATTCCCGCTGATCGCCGCACCGTTCCAGTCGATCAAATTGAAGACCTGGCCGACCACCACCGAGCCCAGGCTGGAATTCACCACCACCGATCCCTGTCCCCAGGCACCGCCGGCACGGTTGCCGATGCTCAGGGTGCCCGTGGCATCCGTGAGTTTGATGAAGTCGTGATTGCTGACGCTGCTGGTGCCGGTGTTCCAGATGGTGAGCGCACCCGACTCACTGCTGAACAGAGAGAGCGCACTGCTGTAGTCATGGCCATTGTAATGGAACAGTCCGTTCGAGAAGGAGATCACGTTGGAGGTCAGCGTGGGGCTGGAAATGCCGAGGCGGATCTGCGCTCCGTCATTCACGGTGAGGGCTGTATTCGCTGCGGTGAAGGTGAGCGTGTTGTTGCTGGTCACCGTCGTGCTTGTGGTGCCGCCCGTCGTCACATCTCCCGGCTGCAGCACCGATCCGGTATTCATCACCGTGGCGCCCTGCACGAAACCAGAGCCCGCGAGCGTGGCACCGCTGGCCACCTTTACCGCGCCGGTGCCCGAAGTGCCCGTGCCATTGGCACCCACCTGGAGCGTGCTGCCATTCACCTGGGTGACACCGGTGTAGGTGCTGGTACCAGACAGCACCACTGCACTGGGGCCGCTGCCCGCGATGGTCAGGCCGAGATTGTTGCCACCATCGCCAATGCTGCCGGAAAAGACGGTGTTGGCACCCGAGCTCTGAGTGAGGGTGCGGGTGCCTCCTGCCAGCGTCACATTCCCGGTGAACGTGAGCACCTTGTCGAAGCTGGCCGTGCCGCTGCTCACAAATGTGGTGTCCGCGTTGAACTGAATGTTGTTGCCGATGGTGATCGCATAGGAGGAGGTGGCGCGGATGGAGGAGCCGTTGAAAATCACCGTCCCCTGCCCAAACGGACCGCTCGAGGGCGCACCCGCCGGCCCCATGGAACTCGACTGCGGAATCACCAGCGCGACCTGCAGCATCGTGTCACCTGTGTACGTGTTCTGCTGTGTCGCCAGCACCAGGGTGCCTGTGCCATAATAACTGACCCCGGCGCTGCCTGTGACCACGGAACTGATGAAGGTGTTGCCCACGGAATTGATTGTGATCAAGCCTTCGCGGGCGCCAAAGTCGAGCGTGCCGCCATTGATTCCCACACCATTGCCCGAGGCGAACAAGATGGCTCCGCTGCTCACCGTCAGTTTCTGCCCGCTGGCAATCGTTGCGCTGGCACCGTCGAGAATGAGCGAATTGATCGCAGCCGTAGTACTGATGGGCGTGTCTGTGGTAAGGCGCGTGTTGTTCCCGGCCACGATCGCGTTCTGCGTGAACTCATCCGAGGGATTCAGCGGGCGCAGACCGGTCGTCGCATTGTAAGTCATGAAGGTGTTGGGCGTGGTGCTGGCAGTTCCCACACCGCCGCTTGTCACCGTGGCTGCACCGAGCAGATAGGGGACGATTTTGGTGTTCTGCGCCGCGGCATTGATCCCCGTCGCCAGCGCATCCGCACCGCCCACCAAGTCTGGAACGACCGTGAAAAAGACCCGCGCCACACTGGCCATGCTGAGTGAGTCCCTGCCGAGATTCACGCCATTGACCAGGAGAAGGCCGCCCTGCGCCGGGCGCGTGATCTGGTTGGCCGTCAGCGTCGCCGTATTGGTGCCGCCGAAGATCACGCTGAGTGTTTTCAATCCTGAGTTCAGGGTGAGATTATGAATGGTCTCGCTGGAGTTCGTGGCCGCTTGATCGGAGCCTTTGTCGATGAAAGAGCCGCCATTGAAGGCAAAGTCCGCCGAGTCCGCCAGGCGGTTGGCGTTGTTGTTGCTAGCACCGGTGTTGTCGATGGAGAAAGTCCCACCATTCAAGATGAAGCTGGTGGAGGCCAGGGAACCACTGGCACCATAGGTGGACACCGCAAAGCCCACCTGCAAGATGCCGGAATTGACGGTGGTGGAGCCGGTGTATGTATTGGCGCCAATGAGCACCTGAGTGCTGATGCCGCTCTTCACCAGAGACAATCCCCCCGCCCCGCTGGTGCCATCCTTCAGGATGCCGGCAAAGTAGGTGGTGTTGGCGGCGGGATCCGAGATTGTGAGCACGGAGGCTGCGGTGGTTGAGTTGTTGGCCACAAACAGGAACGCGCCAGTGGCATGATTGCCGGACGTGTCCAGGCCGCGCAGCGTGAGCACATGACCGTTGAGATCCAAGGTGCTCGCCTTGGTGGCGGCGGTGGCGATGACGGACAGGCGGCTCGCGGCATTGATCGCATTGTCCACGCCGACGATGAGGTAGGAACTGGTGAGTGAGCCGCTGCTGTACATCTGGGTGTCGCCCGTGTAGGTGTTCACGGCTTTCAGGATGGTGGTGGCGTTGTCCGCCCGGTTGAACAAAATCGTTGAGCTGCCGCTGATGACGCCGGACACGATCAGAGTGCCGCCGACGCCGCCGCCAATACGGGCGCCGCCGCCTGTAACGATGATGTTTCCAGCCCACTCTGCCGTGGCACCAGAGGCGGTTTGCAGTGCCCCATTGTTGTTTCCACCATTGTCCGTGATGGTGATGGTCTCACCCGTCACGACGACACCATTTGCCAGCACCACGCGAGCGCCAGCATTCACGGTCGTGCCGCCCGCCGTGCCGCCCAGCGCGGTGTTGCTGGCCACCACGAGCGCGGTATTCGCAGCCGAAAGAGTTGTGAACCCCGTGTAAGTGTTGGTACCAGAGAGAGTGAGACTGCCGCCACCGCTCAGCGCCAGATTCACCACCCCGAGACCATCCTGAATGACGCCGCTGTAGGTCGTGGTGCTGGTGGAGGACGCGGTGAGAGTTGCCCCCGTGCTACTGCTGTTGGTGATGTAACTGCTGCCGGTGCCAAAACCCGCACCAGTGCGCTGCAATGCGGCGATCGTTTGATTGAATCCGTTCAAGTCAAAGGTCGCGTCATCGTTCACTCCAGCCGAGCCCAGGGAGTCCACATCCAGCACCGTGGCCGTCGGCAGGGCATTGGTGGAGCCCAGCTTTAAAATGCCGCGAATGATCTGCGTGACTCCCGTGTAGGTGTTGCCCGTGCCGCTGATGAGCACCGTGCCGGTGCCAACCTCACCGGAGATGGCCAGATTATTTGACGCGCCATTTTGAATGCCACCGCTCACGGTCAGCACGCCGCCCGCCTGAGCGCCCAACCGCGTGCCGCCAGCCTCGATCGTCACCACACCGGCCCATTCCGCCTCACCACCGGCCACTGTTTGCAGGGCACCCATGCTGTTGGCACCGCTGCCGATGATGCCCACAGTCTCTCCTGTCACCTTGACGCCGTTGGCCAGCACCAGGGTACCGCCTGAGGCCACGCTCGTTCCGCCGACGGTGCCACCCAGCGCGGTATTGCTGCCCACCACGAGAAAACCGGCACTCACCGCGGTGAGCCCCGTGTAGCTGTTTGCGCCTGACAGAGTGAGAGTGCCTGTGCCCGTCTTGATCAAGGCACCGCCAGCGCCGCTGATGATGCCAGCAAACGCCGTGCTGGCATTGCTCCCGCCCAGAGTCAGCGTCGCACTGCCCAGCGTCACCTGCCCGCCTGTGCTGCCACCGCCAGCCAGCGAACCCACCGTTTGATTGAAACCGTTCAAGTCAAGCACGACGCCCGCTGCATCAGCCAGAGAGATGGCCGAATTCACACCAAACACGGAGCCCCCGCCCGCAGCTCCAGCCTGGAGCGTGCCGGCCAGAATGCTCGTCGCCCCGGTGTAGGTATTGGTGCCGGAAAGCGTCAGCACGCCTGCGCCTGTTTTCGTCAGGCCGAAGTTGTTTTCATTCGTACCCGTTCCCCCCAGCACTCCGGCAAAGATGTCCGACACATCAATGCTGAGCGTGAGCGTGGCGGCAGTGGCGTTGCCATTGACCACGCTGTTGCCGGTCCCCGTTCCTGACGTCAGCAGTCCGGCGAGCCGCTGGCTGTTTGAGTCGAGTTTCAGCACGCCGCTGTCATTGGTCGTGCCATCGCCGAGAGTGACCACTGTCCCCGTGGGCAGGCGGTCATTGCCAGCACTCAAGATGAGCTTTCCATTTTTGATGAAGGTGCCGCCGGTGTAGGTGCTGGCACCGGCCAGTGTCAGGGCACCCGTGCCCACTTTTGTCAGTCCGCCATCCACGGTGGCTCCCAGCGCCGTGTCATGCACCAGAGGTGCTGCGATGGTGACATTGAAGGCCTGTGTGTCGATCACCGCCCCACCCGCCTGCACATTGGCGGTGAATTGTGCGAGATTCGCCAGAAACGTGGTGCTGTCCTGCCGTGCCTGCAGCGTGCCGCCATTGAAGTTCAACGCTGCATCGATGCCTGCTGAAACCACGCTTCGAACGATGGTGCCCACGGACAAAGTGCCGCCGTCGAGATTGACGACCGATTCATAAACTCCAGCGGCCTGGGTGGAACTCCCGACATTGTTCTGCAGATCCAGCGTCGTCACTTCAAACGAGCCGCTGTTGATGTCGAGCGTTGACTGAGTATTGCCCGTGCCGCCGTAGAACAAGGCAAAGGTGGATGCGGCACCGGCGCCGGTGATCTTCCTGTAGGTGCCGCCGTCAATGCTCAGCAATCCCACGGCATTGGCACCGTTGACCATGCCGTCTGCCGCCGAACTCGTGCTTTCGAAAATGCCGCCGGTGATGGACATCGAGCCGTTGGCACCGTTCGCGATGAAGAGGGACCGGCCCAAGCTGCCGCCGCTCAGCACTGTGTGCCCCTGGGCGTCGGCGTAAACCAGCGTGCGCGATCCCGTTACATTGAGCCGCCAAGCCACCGGAGAGGACACATCACCGCCTGTGGGCGCAGGTGCTGTGCCACCCGTCCAGTTCGTGCCAACGGCAAAGTCCGAACTGGTCGTACCCGTCCAGGTGAAATCCGTCGCATGCAGAGGACCTGCCAGCAACACGGCCAGCAGACAGAGCGATAAATTACGGAGATCACGCTGACGAGCGCTGAGGGAAGGCGCTGAGTCGCTAATCATAAGGTTGGTTTTAGTTAAATAGAGCCCAGCCAAGTCCTGTCAACCTGCATGCCCTTCCGACAAAAATGCTTATGTTCGAGTCATTTCAGCATAGGCATGACAAGTCACCCGAATCTCCCGTTAAGCAGGTTTCTGATTATCCAGCTTATCTGGCACGCGCGATCCCGCCATGGGCGGGCTTCCCAAAAGCTCAGCCTGCTTTTCGGCGGAATCCGGCCAGTTCCTGTCATCTCCGAGACCCCAAGAAATCACTGGCCCCTGCGTGGAAGCAGCTTAGTCTCAGCCACCCCCAAATCATGCCCACCGAGTTCGATATTCAATAC
>NZ_JBAQCR010000384.1:0-26257 GCF_049294395.1 Prosthecobacter sp. | reverse complement strand
CGGTGGCAGGGGCTCCTGTGCCAGCATTCGCGCCGCCTGCGCCTGCCGCAGACTGTGGGCGGCTGGGGAGAGCTGCCCCGAGGGCCGCTGGCCCGTATAACGCCCTCAAAAGCGCCTAAATCCTCTTTCAATTCGGCCTATAGAGCCGCTGGAGAGACTGGGGCACCGGAAAGTGGGTCATTTCTCCTGTGGAACTGGGTTATTCTGGTTTGCGGCTTACACCGGAGGGGAAATGGCCTGCATGAAGCCTGCAAGGCGGGTGCAGACAGGCTGCTCAAAGCGGGCTATTTGCGCAAACCTTTGTCATTTTTGCGTGAACTTGATGGCGCGGCTATCCTTCCTGTCCTTCGCATAAATCACCACAGCCTGCGCCAGCGGATGTTCTGAGTGCGTGTCGATGGCAGCGGCGATGCGGATGATCTCCGTTTCATCCTTGGAGCTCACCAGGATGACATGCGTTACGCGCGGTTTGCCTTCCGTGATGGTGCCCGTCTTGTCCACGCACAGCGCCTTGAGTTTGCCCACCGCCTCCAGCACCGCACCGCCTTTGATGAGCACCCCGCGCCGCGCCATGGCCGTCAAGCCGGAGACCACGGACACCGGTGTCGAAATCACCAGCGCGCAAGGGCAGGCGATGACGAGCAGCACCAGAGCGCGATAAAACCACGCGAGCCACACACCACCGAAGAACAGCGGCGGCAGCAGCATGACGAGCACTGCGGCGACCATCACCACAGGCGTGTACCACCGGGCAAACACATCCACAAAGCGCTGAGATGGGGCCTTCTGCGACTGCGCCTCCTCCACCAAATGAATGATCTTCGCCAGCATGCTGTCGCTGCTCGCCTTGGTGGTGCGTACATCCAGCGATCCTGATCCATTGATGGTGCCTGCAAACACGCCATCGCCGGGCTTTTTCTCCACTGGCATCGACTCCCCCGTGATGGGCGCTTGATTGACGGCGGAGTTTCCTTTCACCACCTCACCATCCAGTGGGATGCGCGCGCCGGACTTCACCGCGATGGTGGCACCCACGACCACCTCCGCAACGGGCACTTCACGAAACTCGTCGCCCTCTTTCAGTAGCGCAGTCTCCGGCGTCAGCTGCATCAGCGCCTGCACCGCCTTGCGTGCACGGGCAAGACTGTAGGCTTCGAGCAATTCGGACAGGGCAAACAGGAAGGTCACCGCCGCACCTTCCGACCATTGGTTGATCATCAGCGCTCCCGCCACGGCCACGGTCATCAGCACATTCATGTCCAGCGCCAGCCGCCGCAGCGCACGCCATGCCTTCGGCACGGTGAACCATCCGCCTGCAATGATCGCCACCGCATATCCCACATCCGCGCTCCACCCTGGCCCGACTTTGAACCACTCAATGAGCATGCCCAGGCCGAGGCTCACACCCGAGACGGCGACCGCGATCTGCCGTACCCGTTTCGCGCCTTCCAGGTCGGCCGCTGCTTCACCATCCAGCGCCGCCTTCATGCCGGTGGTGCCGATGGCGCTGATCAGCTGCGCCGTTGTCAAGCTTGCCTCATGCAAAAGCGTGACCTTGCCACCCATCAAGTTCACCCGCACCTCACGCACACCCTTGAGCGGTCTCAGCACCTGCTCCAGCGCCGCGACTTCATCCGCACAGTCCATCCCGGCAATCCGAAGAATTGTCTGTTCATCCCCCTTGGCATCAGGATTGAGAGCGATGCTTTCAGGCGCAGTCTGGCTGTGATCATGCGCATGATCATGTCCATGCTCTGAGGCGTGGGATTCAGAGTCATGGGCCTTGGGGGTGATCATATGAGAGTGTGATTAAATCGTGAGCGTGGAGGCAGAATGCAGAGAGAAGCGCCCGAGTTGTGCCAGATGTCTGGCAGGCGGCCTTTCCAAACAGTCGTGCGAAACGAAGGTCCTCGTGTCTGTTCCTTTGCGGGGATTCGCGTGTGCGATGAAAATAGTTGGATGAATCTCGAATACGCGCAGCCGCTCCGCGTCTCATGAACACGCCGTTAGAATGCGGCAACAAATCAAAAGCAAACCTCCTCTCATCATGAAAAAACTCTTCACCCTCATTGCTGTTACCGCCAGTCTGGCTGTTTTCGCTCCTTCCAGTTCGCAGGCCTTTGACGGCCACCACTCCAGCCGCAGCTTCGCGAACAACTGCAGATCCTGCGGCACTGCGGTGTATCGCGAACGCGTCGTCGTTGGCCGCGATCGCCACGGTCATCCCATCTTTGGCTATCGCATCGTCAGCCATAACTGCCGCCCAGTGAGCCACAGTCATGGCCATGGGCATGGACATGGCAGCAATGCTGGACCCTCCCGCTGGCCAGGATTTCATTTCAATTTTGGCGGTCATTCCAGCCATCGCTAATCCAGGGTGAAGACACGGCCTGCCGGAGAACGAAAGCTCTCCGGCAGGCCTTTTTTTTATGGGATGAAACGTGAAAGCGGTCATGATGGAAGTGTTTCATCACCCTCATGACGATGCTGAATCCAGGGGCGTCATGCCTGGACTTTACTGGAGCGGTTTTCGCTGGAACAAGGAACAGGCCCGCACGATTATAGCATTATTCCTTGAGCTTCGCATTGGCGACCTCGGCGGGGTACAGCGCCTTGAGCTGCGCGAGAGTTTTATCCACCTCGTCCAGATGCGGAGCCGCCTCCGCTGGTTTGCGCGCAGCGAAAGCATCACGCACGCCATTGAGCGCGGCCTTCAATGCATTCACCAGCTTTCCTGCTTCAGCCTGCTTGGGTGCATCCGTCTTGCCCGGCAGAGCGGAAGCCAGCACCGGGAATGCCTCGGTGACTTCATCGATGGCCTCATACCTTTTGTCGGCGGTGCCTTCGTGAAGTTCTTCCGTGTGCTGGTTGATCTCCGCCCACAGGCCGGCGAGTTCCGCAGGGACTTCCACGTTCTTGCCGCTCTTCTGACTGCCGCAGTCGCACTGCCATTCGGGCTTCTTGCACTCGCTGCACACAGCCGTGTTGAAGTGCAGCCGGAAGGGGATGGACTTCGACGCTCCAGGTTCGCGCAACTGCATGATGACGTAGTAATCGTCCCCTGCAGGCGCGGTCTCCGTCACCAGTGTTTCGCCATGGGTTTCGACGCTGAGTTTCTTCGCCGAGCTGCGGTCACCCGCAGTGACGACTAGCTTGCGCTCACCAATCGCGATGGGTTTGCGATCCTTGTCCAGAAAGGTGATTTCAAAGCGACGATCCGCGCTGACGTTGAATTCTGCATTCGGTGTGCTCACGGAATCAATCGCCAGGATGCGACCACCGCTTGGGCTGAAGATGAAGCGCCCGTGCGCATGCAGGCTGCCGCAAAGAGCGAGCAGCATGGCCAAGAGAAGGAGGATCTTTTTCATGATGATGAAGGTGAAATTATAGCACGGCATGTCCATGCCGTGGCTGTGATTCGCGGCATGCTACTTCTTCGCCTCATCGCCATGCGCGCAGGTGCAGGCATATTCCTTGTTCTTGCAGGTCGGGCATTGCTCCAGGTTGAGATTGAACTTCTCATTCACGGCCTTGGCGCCTTCCTTCGCGCGGATCTGCACCACGGTGGGGAGGTCGTTGCCTTCAGGGATGACCTTGTCAGAAATCAGCTTGTCGCCTTCTTTGGCAAAGCTCAGCTTCGTCGGTGCCGAGCGTTCACCGAGCGTGACGCTGATGACTTGCTCTCCAGGAGCGACGACTTTGTTGTCGTCATTGATGAAGCGAATTTCCACCTTCTTGTCCTTGTTCACGAAGAACTCCACGTGGGGTTCCACCTCCGTGATGAGCCTTCCGCCGGTAGGACCAGCCTTGGTTTCGTGGTCGTGCTTGTCTTTGTCGGCAGCATTGGCGGTGAAGGCCAGTGCGAGTGTCAGCAGGGTGGTGAGCAGTTTTTTCATAAGATGTCAGTGTTCTTGTTTGGTTTGGTTTTATCTTGGTGGCTCAGGCTTGGATGCCTGGCCTCGCTGGAAATTCAGTGAGATGCAGGGGCTTCATTTTCGATGGCTCTCGCGGCGGCTTTGCGGCCAAGCAGCCAAAACATCGCGGGCGTGATCGCCATGTCGAGAAAGGTGGAGGAGATGAGACCGCCCACGATCACGACGGCCACAGGATGCAGGATTTCTTTCCCCGGCTGATCCGCCGCCAGCACCAGCGGAATAAGACCGATGCCTGCGGAAAGCGCCGTCATGAGCACCGGCACCAGTCGCTCCAGCGTGCCGCGAATGATCATCTTCCGCGTGAAGCCTTCACCCTCATGAGTCATGAGGTGCAGGTAGTGGCTGATCATCATGATGCCATTGCGCGCCGCCACTCCTCCCACGGCGATGAAGCCCACCAGCGTGGCGATGCTGATGTTGTTCAGCTTTAAATACGTGAACGCCAGCCCGCCCATGAGCGCCAGCGGGATGTTGACCAATACCTGCAACGCCAGTGAAGCACTGCGAAAGTACCCGTATAGCATCAGGAAGACCGCCACGAACACGATGGCTGAAAACAGCGCGATGCGCTGCGTGGCCTCCTGCTGCGCCTGGAATTCGCCCTCAAAGGTGATGAAGTAGCCTTCAGGCAGTTTTATCTTCGCCGTGACTTCATCCCGCAATCTCACGACGAGGTTCGACACATCCCGCACCGTGGGTTTGATGGCCAGCGCGAAACGCCGCTGGCTGTTCTCACGAAAGATGACGTTCGGTCCCTTGGCTTCGCGCACATCGGCCACCAGTGACAAAGGGATGCGTTGCAAGTGCCGACCATCGCCCTCGTCTTGCATCTCGATGGGCAGTTCGGCGATCTTGTCCGGCGAATCACGCCACTCCACCGGCAGCCGCATCACCAGATTCACGCGCCGCTGTCCTTCGCGCAGTTCTGCCACTGCTTTGCCGCCAATGAGGCTGGAGAGCTGGTCATTCAGCTTGCCCGGCGCAATGCCATACGCCTTCGCACGATCACGATCCGCCTCGATGCGGAGCTGCGGGATGGAGGAAGTCTGGTCGAGTTTGCAGTCTTGAAATCCCGGGATGGCTTTGGCGATGCTCTGGATCTCGATGCCAAGCTGCCGCAGCTTGTCGAGATCAGGGCCGAAGATCTTCACCGCCACAGGCGCGGACACACCGCTCATCATATGGCCGATGCGGTCGGCCAACGGACCACCCACGATTGCAAAGACACCTGGCACCGTTTTGATCTTCTTCGAGATGTCATCCAGGATCTCTTTGCGGCTGCGGCTCTGGCCCGCGTGCTCGCCTTCGATCTCGCGGAAATCCACATCGAACTCCGCAGTCGAGACGGGCACCACATGGTCGCCACGCTCCGCACGGCCCAGACGCCTTCCCACCTTGCGAACCTCTGGCACGGTGAGGATCTGCTGCTCGATCACGTCGGAGATTTTGTTCATCTCCTCCAGCGAAGTGCCTGGCGCGGTGGTCGCGGCCACGAGTGCTGTTTCCTCCTGGAACTTCGGCAGGAAGTCCTTGTTCATCTGCGGATACAGCAGGAACGAAACGATCAGCAGCACCGCCGCCAGTGTGAGCACGATGAGCGGCTGATCCAGCGCAAAGCGCAGCAGCGTGCGCTCCAGCAGCCGTTTCATGCTGCGCGTGATGAAGCCGTCTTTGTGCGCATGCCCTGAGGCGGGGTTCAGCAGCATCGAGCACAGCACCGGAATGGCCGTGAGTGAAACGATGAACGAGGCGATCATCGAAATGATCGTCGCAATGGCAATCGGTGCGAAGAGCTTCCCCTCCACACCCGTCAGCCCCAGCAGCGGCAGGAAGACGAGGATGATGAGAATGGTGGCGTAAAAGATGGAGTTCCGCACCTCGCCCGAAGCTTTCGCGATCACCTGCAGTTTTGGATGCGGTTTCGTCAGCGCCGCATTTTCCCGCAGCCGGCGGAACACGTTCTCCACATCCACAATTGCATCATCCACCACCATGCCGATGGCGACTGCTAGGCCGCCGAGCGTCATCGAGTTCACGCTGATGCCGAACCATTTGAAGATCAGCAGCGTGATGCCAAAGGACAGCGGCATGGCCATCAGCGTGATGAAGGTGGTGCGGAAGTTCAGCAGAAACAAAAACAGCACCAGCGTCACCATGATGGCCCCGTCACGGATGGCTTCCGTCAGATTGCCGATGGCATGATCGATGAAATCTTTTTGCTGAAACAGCAGCGTGGTTTCCACGCCTTTGGGAAAGGTGGCCTGCAGTTCATCCAGCGCCTGCTTGATCTGCTCCGTCAGCTTGCGCGTGTCAAAGCCCGGCGCCTTCGTGATGGACATGATGACGCCATACGTCGGCGACTTCTCCGGGGCCTGGCTCACCGTGGCGTCCCCGCGCATCGGCTCGATGCCCCATCTGACATTCGCCACATCACCGATGGCTATCGGGCGGTCATTGATCTTCTTGATGATCGTCCGCGCGATGTCGTTGAGCTCCACCGTCATCGCCAGATTGCGCACCATGATCTCGGTGGGCCCCGTGTTGAGAAAGCCGCCTGTCGTCGTGTTCGCTGCTTCGGCCGCCGCACGTTCCAGCTCATCATAGCTGATGCCATTGGCTTGCATTTTATAGGGGTCAGGCTGGATCTCGATCTGCTTGATGCCGCCGCCCATGTTCAGGATTTCGGCGATGCCGGAGATGCTCTGCAGCCGGCGCTTGATCGTCCAGTCCGCCAGAGATCGTACCTCACGCGGTGGGATGTGCCCGGGCTCGCCTTCCTTCGTCGTTGACCGCACACCCACCAGCAGGATCTCACCCATCAGCGAAGCCACCGGCGTCATGAATGGCTGCACGCCGGGCGGCAACTGGCCGCGCACGCTTTGCAGCCGCTCCTGTACCAGCATGCGCGCCTTGTAGATGTCCGTGTCCCAGCCGAATTCGGCATAGACGAGTGAGAGCGACACATCCGAGTTCGACCTCAGCCGCGTCAGCCCCGCCACACCCATCAGGGCGCTTTCCATGGGCTGCGTGACACGAATCTCCACCTCCTCCGGCGCGAGCCCCGGTGATTCGGTGAGAATGATCACCGTCGGCTTTGTCAAATCCGGCAGCACCTCCACTGGCAGCTCCGTGGCCGTGCGCAGGCCCATCACCATCAGGATCAGAGACACCCCAATGATGACCGCGCGATTCGCGAGCGACCAATGAATCAACTTATTCAGCATGGCTACTGCGCCTCCTTCTCAGTGGGTTTCGCAGCAGCGGCATCCTCCTCGCCAAGCCCGCGCTTTTTGGAAAAGAGCGAGATGAGCAGCAGCACAAAAAGTACGATGGAGGCATACATCCACATTGGGCTGGAGCCTTCCTCCTCATGCTCATGCGCCGCTCCGCCTTTTTTCCCCTCCATCGCGGCCTTCTTCTCTGGAGTCAGCTCGGAGCCGTCTTCCGCATGCTCATGGCCGTGCGCCGCATCCAGCGCCTCTTTGAGCGAGACGCTGCTAGCTCCTGCAAAGGACAGGGAATATGCACCGCGCGTCACCACTTCATCTGCAGGCAGCAGGCCGCTGGTGATCTCCACAAAGCGGTCATTGATCTCTCCCACCTGCACCTGCGTTTTGATAAAAGCATTCGGCAGATCAAAGTCCTTTACATAGACAAAGCGGTTGCTCGATTCGCCCTGCAGCGCCGCGCGCGGCACGCTCACCACATCGCTCCGCTTGCTCATCACAATGGAGAACTCCGCGCGCATGCCCGCCCGCAGCAGCCCGCCCGGATTCGTCAGGCGGAAGATCGCATCAATGGTACCGCTCTCCTTGTCTGCACTCGTGCCAAAGCGCAGCAGTTCACCTTTGAATTTCTCATTGGGCAGGGCCGCCACCTTGATGTGCGCCTCCGTGCCCGGCTTCATGCGTCCGGCCTGATGTTCCGGTACACGCGCCACGGCATAGACTTCACTGAGATCGGTTATTTCCAGCAGCGCCTTCTCCGGGTCCAGCGGATCTCCCAGCCGCGCATCCACACGCGTCACCATGCCTGCCAGCGGAGCCTTCAGCGGTATCACCGGAGGCGGATCACCCGGCATGCGGCTCTCGATCTTCGCCACCTCGTCATCCTTCTTCACCGTGTCCCCCGGGGCGACCTTCAGCTCCACAATGCGCCCTGAAATACGAGTGCTCACCGCAGCCACCTTGCTCGGGATGGCCTCGATGCGGCCCAGGGAAAAGATGGTGGCCTCAAAGTCCATCTCCTCCACCTCCACGGTTTCGATACGGAGATTTTTCACCCCGGTTTCATCCAGCACCACCGTGTTGGCAGCGCGTTTGGAGTCACCCTCGGCATGCGCCATGCCAGACACAGCGAGGCAGAGGATCAGTCGGGAAAAGGAACGTATCATAAAAAGGTTGGTCAGAATTGGATGTTGCAAGTCAGCGTTTGGCTGGCGTGGATGAGGTGGCTGCACCTGCTGGCGCATGCTTGCCAGTGGCCGCTTCATAGCGGATGCGCGCCAGATGGAAATCACGCACGGCATCCAGCGCCGCAGCCTCCAGTTGCAGGCGTTGCTCACGCGCACGCAGGATGGTCAGCAGATTGGTCTGCCCCTGCTCGTAGGCTTTTTCCAGCTTGTCCGTCTGCTCAATGACCAGCGGCAGCAGTTTGTCCCGCGTTTCATGCGCCAGGTCGGCATTGGCCTGCATTTCGAGGCGGGCCGTTTCGGCTTCGCTGATGATCTGTTTGCCCAGCGCTTCTCTTTCCAGCAATGCACGCTCCGCACTCGCGGCCTTCTCGGCGATCTCTCCCTGATTGCGATTCCAGAACGGCAGCGGGATGGAAATGCTGAAGCCATAGTAGCCCGTGTACTGGCGGTAGGTCGGCGTCACATCCTGCATTTCCCGCGAGGCAAACACCCCGGCTTTCACATCCGGCAAACGCCGCGCCTTGGCGAGTTGCTGGTCTGTCGTGGCTGCGGCGATCTTCGTCTGCGCCAGTTGGTAGTCCGCCCGCTGCATCCAGCCCGCACCCATGCCAGGAACGGCCAGTTCCGGCAGATTGCCCGAGAGATTCAATGCCTCCTCAGGCGGCAGACCCAGCATGGGTTTGAGCTGGCCCATCAGGCTGATGCTGGTCGTTTCCAGCTTCCGTGTCTCCAGCAGCAGTCGCTGCGCATCCACCTGGGCCTGGGCGGCATCCAGAGCGGAAATCTCCCCCACCTTCGCTCGCCCGCGCACAAACTCAGAAAGCTTCGTGGCCAGCGCGGTCTGCTGTTTCCGCAAAACACGCTGCTGGGTGAGCGACATCAATTGCACGGCAAGGCTCTGCGCCTCCGCGATCAAGCGACGTTCCGCATCCCGCACCTCCAGCTCCGCCGCCCCCACCATCTGCGAACTGAGTTTCTTTTCCAGGCTCAGCCTGCGGGTGATGGGAAACGCCTGATCGATGGAAAACACCCCGGTTTGCGGGCTCACCTTGCTCTGGTTTTGAAGAGCGTAGCCAAATGACGGATTCGAAAGCCTGCCAGAGCCGAGCTGACGGCCCTGCGCCTCCGCCACCGCGAGCCGCGCGGCTTTGAGAGTGGGGTGCGAAGTGCGTACCTTCGGTCCAATGTCGGCAAGCGAAAGCGTCAGGGCAGGGGCCGTGGCGGCGGCTGCCAGCATCAAGGAGATACACAAAAGAGAAGAGCGAAACATGGAAAGCATGGTGGTTTGAAATTTGCAGGCATGGCCACGCCATGCCCTGGACCAGCGGAAAAACACAAGCACCTCAGCCGTCAGTCGTGGACGGCGGCGCACACTTCTCTCAAACCAAAATCACCATGCAACGTGCCACCTGCAAAGCCGCAGGCGGTGGACTCTCGCCCCCAGTATCCAGCGGAATCTTCATCATTTCATTCACCGTGAGGCCTTCAATCAGCACCCACTCATGCATTGGAATCTCCGCCACCAAGACGGCTACAAAGGCCGGGATGGAAACCGCCGTCAGGCCAGCGGTGCCGGCCTGCAAATCCACCGTCAATGGCGCATGATGCTCCGTGTCCTCATGCTCACCATCCTCCTCATGTGCATCCTCAGCGCAGGAAACAAACCCGGTCTCGGATTCGTGATGGCAGTGCTCCGCAGTTGTCTCCACCCTGATTCCCTGGTGGTCACAAACAAACCCGCGCTGCATCCCAAACACCTGCGCACATCCCACGACCAGAACGGCCAGTGAAGCAAGGATGCGCTTGGGAAGGAATACCATGGCGAAGATAAGATGCGAGCAAGGCCGGCTTTGTTCAATGTGATTTTTTGTCAGCGCCACAGCGCAGCCCCCCCTTCGCAAGTGCCGGAGACAGGACTCGAACCTGCACTAGTTTCCCAACCAGATCCTAAGTCTGGCGCGTCTACCAATTCCGCCACTCCGGCTTACCTGAAAATGAACGAGTTGCGTGGGGTGCTTCTCGTCCAAAGTTGACTTTGTGCTAGCGTTTGTGCTAGTGTAAGGCAATGAAACGCAACGAAATGAAGAGCAAACCCGCTTTGCCCGTAGGCACAGCCGTTGGCGCTTCTTCCGATGTGCTCTCTGGCACAAACTCTAGCACAACCAAACATCGTCCTAGCTTTACCACCGTTCGAGATTCGCGCAACAGGCGGGTTCCGGGTCTTTATATCCGCAATGGCCGATATTATGCCCAGCTCTGGGCAGATCGTGGTGATGGAAAGAAAACCGCCCGGCGCTTTCCTCTGCTGACTGCTGACAAGGTGCCGGTGCAAAATCTCATCGAGGCCAAGGAGTCGATGGAAGTCCTGCGCAGTGTCCGGCGTCAGAATGAACTCCCAAAAGCGGGACGCAAGCCGACGTTCAGCGACTATGCGGAGGTCTATTTTTCAAAAGCCACCGTCAACAAAAAACGGGCTGGCACTCTGGAGAACGAGAAGCAGGCGGTTGGACGGTGGAAATCATGGCTCGGGCATGTTCGTGTTGATCGAATTGAGACTTCATTGATCGCCGGTTTTGTGGATGCTCGTTTGAAGGGGGGCACGTTTGGCGGGCGCGTGCTCAAAGCTGTTTCAGAGCGCACCGCGAATCTTGACGTGCTCATGTTACGCAACGTGCTCAACGCGGCCATGGATGACGGACATCTGCAAAAGTTGCCTGCCTTCAAGGCTCTCAAGGCTGCCCCTTCACCTGAAAAAAGGTTGATCACACCAACGGAGTTTGACAGCCTGATTGAGGCGGCGGGCACTTGTTCCAAGAATGGTGTTCAACTGGTGGATTACCTGCGTTTCCTTGCCTTCAGCGGTGCGCGTGAGAAGGAGGCTCTGCGTATTCAGTGGTCTGACGTGGACCTTGATGCACGATGGGTGAAAATCGGTGCAGATGGTCAGTCTAAAAACGGTGAGCAGCGCAAAGTGGAGTTCAACCCACAACTGGGGACACATCTGGATGCGATGAAGAAGCGGCGTGCCCCGGACTCGATATGGCTCTTCCCCTCACCTCAACGTGGCAAGGTGGACCTTCCCGCTAAAACATTCCGCGAGTCACTGCTCAAAGCAAGGGAAGCTGCGGGCCTCCACTGGTGTGGGTTCCATCATCTAAGGCACTACTTCTGTTCAGTCTGTGTGATGGCGGGCATTGATTTCATGACCATCGCGAAATGGTTGGGGCACAAGGATGGCGGGATACTGATCGGCAAGATTTACGGGCACCTGTTAGATGAGCACCGGCAAAAAGCTGCGGCAAAGGTGGTTTTCGGTGTTCCCATTGTGTCTCGTGAATCGGCGGCTTGATGCTCGGCGCATGCAAACTTGGCAAAACACTGTTGCGTCATCAGTTGGTGCGACGAAGCCACTGTCACCAAAGGCATATCAATTCATTCTTGGCTGGGCCTGCTCTTCTTCCCTTTTGGCCTTGCAGGTGACTTCGCGAATTCTCCGGCAGCAGCTCGCTCATTGAATCGCCTGACCTCGGAACGAGTTACATAGTGCCGCCCGCAGATGTTGATGGTGTTCAGCATGCCTGCCCGACGAAACCGCCAAATGGTCACTGGTGAGAGACCACTTTGCTCAGTGAATTTGTCGAGGGGGATGGGTGGGCAGTCATCCACCAGTGAGTTGTTTGAAGCAGTTTGAAATGACATCTTTATCGGCCTTTAAGCAGGATTTCCATTTCCGAACTCGTCGAAAACGGGAAGTTGAGACGCTGCTGACCGAACGTGCCGCGATGCGGCTGGACAGAGAAGATGTCACCCTTTTATCGCAAGGGGGTTCAAATAACAAGTCAAAATGCTTATGAATAATCACCAAGCAAAAAACTGAGTTTTCATTTGATGATCATGCCGTTTCTCAGCGGTGTGTCGCGAGCTGGATGGAACCTCCTCCCCAATGACAACCTAGAGCTTTGTGGCTTCGCTGGGCGGTTGGCGCAGGCAGACTTCCGCCGAAGCAGCCCCTAGGCTTGTCGCGCCTTCAGGAGGTTTCAAAGATCACTTGAACACCCTACACATGAGGCCTTTTTTGCATGTAGGGCATTTGTATTGCCCTCTAGAAGCACCAAACGTCTGGATGTAAGCACAAGTGGTATTGCTGCACTTGTAGGTGAATGTTTCGGCAGCAATTGCGATGCCAGCCCAGAGCAGGGTGAGAGCAAGGAAGACGTTCGTCTGTTTCATTTTCGTAGTTTGGTTCAGTTTTGAGGAAGGAAGCCTGACAACAAATGGGGTTTGGTCTTGGCCTGTCCCTCGTGAGATTAGGGTGTATCAACTGATACACTTCCGTCAACCAGATTTTGCCACCAACTAGGCAGGTGGCTGTTTCACGATATTCAAAGAAGCTCGTCGCGCTTGTCGTGGAGGTGCTCCGCGAGAAACGCGAGGGCTTAGGGCTATCCAAGAAGAAGCTGGCTTCTGACGCAGGAGTGAGCCGCACAGCTATTATCCTGATGGAAAGCAACCGCCGCCTGCCGTCGCTGGAACTGACCATAAAGATCGCCATGGGACTGGGCACCTCATTTTCATCCGTAGTCACTGAAGCAGAGCAGCGTATGGCGAAAAAAACCTCCCGCCAGCCAGAGCCTTCAGAGCGCTCAGAATGACCGGCCACACAGCAGTTTGGTGCGCTGGTTTGAAGTCTGCGCGGTGATATTGACTCAAGCTGCCTCCAGCCTAGCCAAGTCTCTTTTGACCGTCTTGGCGGACACCCCGGTATGTGTGGCGATCTCAGCTGGTGTCTTCCCCTGACCGACCAAGTCGGCGACGAGGGTCAAGCGTTCTGATATTTTGTCAGCCTTGGCAGTGTTAGCCATGTCCAGCAAAGCATGGACAGATGGGGACTTGGCCTGTTTCAGCTCCAACTTCAGGGAGTCTCGTCGTGCTGTTATTTGCTGAACTTGTCCCTCCAGCGCGTCTCTCCGGGTGGACAAATGTTCGAGGCGTTCAGACATATCTTTCAGGCTGGCAAGGCATGAGCCCCTCTCGACCTCTGATCGAATCTGACGCACCACGAGTTCAAAGGCTGCAAAGAGGGCCAGTGGTGGCACCGCTGCCATCAGCTTTGCCACAGCGCCTTCAGGTGCATGGGCGAGATTGAAAATCAAGCTGGCTCCGGTGGCGCACACCACCAGCGTCATTGGGTATCTGACGCTCTCCCGATAGAGGCTGGCACGGAGGACAGCCATCGAGAACACTACAATGGCACCATCCAGAATGAGCGGCCAAATCCATGTCAGACTGACTGACACGCCGTTTGCTGAGGCCAGCTCGCTCAGAGCAGAGAAGGAGAGAGCAAAAGCGCCAGCGGCCAGAAGTGCTACCAGCCCTCCGGTGATATTGGAGATGAGGCGAACGCTACGATGGTGGAGGAGATCGTTTTGAACCATCCTACATATAACACAGCTTTTGCTTGATTTCAAGTGCAATTGGTTATGCATCTATTTCCATGCCGAAATCCAAAACAGCAAAAAAAGAGCCGACCAGAAGAGGCCCAAAGCTCATGGGGGCTGAAAAGCGGGTGCGTACCACGCTCACCTTTGACAAACAGGTGCTGAAACATGCCAAACCTCACGTCAAGAAGCTGGGAATCAGTCTTTCAAGCTGGCTTGAAGAGCTGATGAAGCCGCATCTGCCGGGAATGAATAACCCGTAGAGGAATCAGCATCCTTAAGGCTGCGGTTCTCCATCTCGCAGGGGGAGGTGAAGAATTACCTGACGAGCGCCTGCGTTCTGTTGTATTTCAGTTTTTGCACACACTCCCCGCCCACATCTGACACCTCCATGGCCGATCCCAACCTCTCCTCCTTCCTCTGGTCAGTCGCTGACCTCCTTCGTGGCGACTACAAACAATCGGAGTATGGAAAAGTGATTCTGCCGTTCACCGTGCTGCGGCGTCTGGACTGCGTACTGGAAGCCACCCGGCCCGCCGTGCTGAAGGAAAAAGAAATCCGTGAGAAGGCGGGGCTGAACCCTGAGCCATTCCTGCTGCGTCAATCAGGCCAGCTTTTTTATAACGTCTATCCGAAGGGGCTGACTGAACTCATGGGAGACAGCGCCAATATCGGCGTGTACCTACGTGCTTATCTGGATGCCTTCTCCGCTAATGTGCGGGACATTTTTGAGAGTTTTGAATTCATCGCCCAGATCGACAAGCTGGAAAAAACCGGCCTGCTCTACCTCATCACCGAGAAGTTCAAGAACATCGACCTGCACCCCGAGGGTGTCAGCAATGCTCAGATGGGTGCAGTGTTTGAGGAGCTGATCCGCAAGTTTGCCGAGCTTTCCAATGAGACTGCCGGGGAACACTTCACCCCCCGCGAAGTCATCCGCCTTATGGTGAACCTCCTCTTCATTAAGGATGATGAGGCACTCACAAAGCCCGGTGTTGTGCGCAGCCTCTACGATCCCACCGCTGGCACAGGCGGGATGTTGAGCGTTGCAGAGGAGCACCTTGCTGAAATAAATCCAAGAGCCCGCCTTGTCATGTATGGGCAGGAGCTGAATCCCGAGTCATACGCCATCTGCAAGGCAGACATGCTGATCAAGGGGCAGGACATCTCCAACATTGTCTTTGGCAACACCCTCTCTGCCGATGGCCTGCACGGGAAGCATTTCGATTACATGCTCTCCAATCCACCCTTTGGTGTCGAGTGGAAGAAGATCGAAAAGGAGATACGAAAAGAAGCCGAGCAGCAGGGCTTCAATGGCCGCTTTGGTCCCGGCCTCCCCCGTGTAAGCGATGGCTCGCTGTTATTCCTCATGCATCTTATCTCCAAGATGCGCCCCGCAGTGGATGGCGGCAGCCGCTTCGGCATCGTCCTCAATGGCTCACCCCTCTTCACCGGGGGCGCGGGCAGCGGCGAGAGCGAGATTCGTCGCTACGTGCTGGAGAACGATCTCGTCGAGGCCATCATCGGCCTGCCAACCGACATGTTTTATAACACCGGCATCAGCACTTATGTTTGGATCGTCAGCAACCGGAAACCCGCAGCTCGCAAAGGCAAGGTACAGCTCATCGACGCTTCCTCCTTCTGGCAAAAGATGCGCAAGAGCCTTGGCAGCAAACGCAAGGAACTCAGCTCCGAGCACATCGAGGACATCACCCGGCTCTTCGGCAACTTCAACGAAGTCACCCGCGACGGTGTGCCCATCTCCCGCATTTTCCAGAACGAAGCCTTCGGCTACCGAACCATCACCATCGAACGCCCCGAGCGTGATGCGAAGGGTAAGATCGTGCTCGGCACCAAGGGCAAGACCAAAGGCCAGCCCATCCCCGACTCCACCCTGCGCGACACTGAGAACGTGCCGCTCAGCGAAGAGGTGGAAACTTATTTCAAACGGGAAGTGCTACCCCACGCTGCTGATGCTTGGATCGACCATGACAAGACAAAAGTCGGATACGAAATTCCCTTCAACCGCCACTTCTACGTCTTTCAGCCCCCGCGTCCCCTCTCTGAAATCGACGCCGAACTGAAAGGCGTCACTGACCGCATCCTCGCCATGATTGGAGGGCTTACGAAGTGAGTTTCTCACGCTATCCCCGCTACAAAGACAGCGGTGTAGAATGGATTGGACAGGTGCCAGAGCATTGGGATGTCATAGCCGGTCGTCGCTTGTTTCAGCAAAAGCGTGAGCCGGGGCTGCCGAGTGATGAGCAACTGTCGGCCACGCAAAAATATGGTGTCGTCCCGCAGAAGCTTTTCATGGAGATGCAGGATCAAAAGGTCACGTTGGCATTGAGCGGAATCGACAACTTTAAGCACGTCGAAGCTGGCGATTTCGTGATCAGCCTTCGCAGCTTCCAAGGCGGTATCGAGCGCAGCGAATACTCCGGCTGTGTAAGCCCCGCCTATACCGTCTTGCGTCCGACGGCGGCGGTTGAGGGAGGTCTGTGGCGTTACCTCTTAAAGTCAAAAGGCTACATCGAAGCTTTGCAGTCCAAAACGGAAGGGATACGTGACGGAAAGAACATCAGCTTCGAGCAGTTCGGGGAGATTCGTGTTCCCGTTATCCCGCCAGCCGAGCAAATCGCCATCGCTGAGTTTTTGGACCGGGAGACGGGGGGGATTGATGAGTTGGTGGCGGAGCAGCGGCGGCTGATGGAGCTGCTGAAAGAGAAACGACAGGCCGTCATCTCTAACGCTGTTACCCGTGGTCTCAATACCGCCGCTCCCCTCAAACCCTCAGGCATCGAATGGTTAGGCGATGTGCCAAAGCATTGGTCGGTTCAGCCTCTTTTTCTCCGCTATCAGGCGGTCTTGGGGAAAATGGTAGATGAGAAGCACAAAACTGGAGAACACCCAGTCAGCTACCTCCGCAATGCTGACGTGAACTGGGACAGAATCAATATCAGCGATCTCCCAACCTTTGATGTCACTCCAGAGGAGGAAGAACGATGCCTGCTGCGTGCCGGTGACTTGCTAATATGCGAAGGTGGAGCCGGTGTTGGACAAACGTCGATCTGGCAGGGTGAGCTAGAGCGCTGCGCATTTCAGAAAGCACTTCACCGTTTGCGACCATGGTCAAATAACGAAATGCCACGTTTCCTTTATTACTGCATGCGGTACGCAGTCGAAAGCGGTGTGGTTTTGGCGGGCGGAACAGCGACTATTCCTCACCTCACTGGCGAACAGCTTCGCCGATACCGCTTCCCTTGCCCACCCGTCGAAGAGCAGCGGCAAATTGTAAAATTTCTTGATTTTGAGGCCCAAAAATACGATGCCCTAATGGGTGAAGCCCAGCGAGCCATCGACCTGCTGCAAGAGCGACGAACAGCGTTGATCTCCGCTGCTGTGACGGGGCAGATCGACGTACGCCAGCTCAACTCGAAGGAGATTCCAGCATGAATGGTATTTCCAACCATGCTCAGGAAGCGATACGAGAGTTGACTGATACTAACCACCTCGGCGGTATTATTCGGGGCTGCATTTGGGACCCAAAGCTTGGACCACCAGATCAGCACCCCAACTGCCGCTTTTTTGGTGAAGTGGAGAAGTACCTAACCTTCCGGCAGATTGCCCATGCTGGTGACACATTTAACACCTACTGCCAGAACATACTCGCAGAAATACTGACCGCCGACTCAGTCCAATGGCACAGGGTCTCACAGAACCTACAGCCCAAAGGGGACGCGCAGAAAGCTATTGCCCGTCTCAGGATACAGAGGCAAAGCGATGTCAACGTCCGAGTTGCCCTTCGTGATATTCTGTGTGTGCCTTGGTGCAACGAGGTTGAAATCATCTGCGAACTCCGCAACAAGATCGTTCACCAGAGAGGGTTGGACCCCGAGGGCAAGGTAGAGGAGACGGCCAAGGCATTCCCGCCCGGCCAGTATTTGATTAAACCGACAGACTTGGACCCCACGATATATCCTGTTCGAATCACACCAGCCGGAGAACTAATGATCGACGCCCATGCAGCCCATTGGGCAAGTAGGTACGTGGCGCATCACATACATCTGATGGATCAAAACATCTGCCAACGCTTCGGCGTGGCTGTTGTAAGAGCACCTATGCAAAGTTTGAGTTTTCGGATGCGCGATGGTGCTCATCCACAAATCCTCCCTCCCGGCATCCCGTTGCCAACGCTGGGCAAGATGCCCGCTCCCGTACCCGTACCTCCGCTGCCGGTGCTCTCCCGATCTCACATTGTCCCATCGTTGAAAGAACAAGATTGCGCGAAAGCTTGGCGTCAACTTCGGTCAGAACTGGACGCCTTTGTGCGTGTCACCTGTGAAAATGGCGGCATCCAAATTCAAGAATTGGAGTGTAACTTGGCTGGCAGACCGTCAGAAAACACCATTGCAAATCATGAGATCCATCTCGCCTATGACTTGAGTTCAAAGGCCGAGCCATCAACCAGAGCCAATCGTCTCGGCATCCGTTTTAGACAGAACAATTTCGAACCTTTCGTCACTGTTTGGTCAACAAAGACAAGGATGAAAGACTTCCATCATGTTGATCAGCCCGCTTCCCTCAAGGAGGAGATCATTACAGCAATCCACGCTACACTCTCGTAGAGAACAGGCTTTGACACCTGCCTGAAACCCCTTCCATGTCAGACCTGATGAAGAGACGCACCTCCCGCTCCAAGCCTACGCTCAAGGTGCCGCTCGGCAATCCGAATCTGCCAAGGCACCCTCGGGATTTGCCCCCGAGCTTGCGCCGCGTGCTGACGGCGGCGGACTTCTCCGCGTTGCCGGAGAATCCCACTTGGACAGAGGTTGAGGAACTGGCTCTGCTCATTGATGGCTATGAGATAGCCCTTCAAAGGCCTGACATCCTTGACCTGATGGCGTGGGGAAATCCGATCTGGATGGGCTATCTGAAACGTAAGGAGCCATTGCCGAAGTGCTCTCTGGAGCTGTGGCTCATTCTTTTTGGCCTCCAACGCAGTTATTTGCGAGACCGCTGGGAAGGGGAGAATCCTGATGGCAGTCCCTCTGCGCTGGCTTTGGCGATCTTGGGCGTTTATGCGGCCCTGCGCAGTGCATTGCAGCATGAGCAAAATCATCCCGACGAGAGCCATCCTGTTTATGTGCCACCCGTCCTCATCGAACTGCCGGACCCGGCTCTGCATGAGGCTCCACCACTGGCGGACACCATCCATGGCGCTATCTCAATGCGGCAGTTTTGGCGAAGCAGTGACCCGGCTGATTTGCCCGAAGACCCAGCCGTGATTGTGGTCATGGAGTGGGTGAACCGTATGGCAGCAGCGGGTGGTTTTGAGACTCAGCTTGACGTGCTGGGACTGACTCATCAGGACGTGATGGAAACGGTACTCAACCCCGCCGAAAATGACAACTTCATGCCCCTGCAACAAGCACACCCGCTGGTACTGCTGCAATGCATCTGGCGCATAGGTGTGCAGATCGAACGCACTGGTTACGATGACATGCTTGATCCCATCTCACGATGCTCCTTCGCCGCGCTCAACTGTTTCTGGAGCAGCCTTCGCAGCGAGCTATTCGCCCGCCACCATCAACCGCCGCTGGTGCTTGGGAGCAATTTGATGATGCTAGAAAAACCTGAACCCTAAGGGGTCAAACGATGAGCGCCCCTGCCTTTCCATTTTTTCAACCTCTCCTGACGCTCACCAAGCGACTTCATGATGCCCAGAATCGTGCAGAGGCACAAGCCAAGGTGACACACGAGCGTTTCAACGTGTTCACTACACTGCTGAGCGCTCATGACGAAGTGCGGCTGCACACACGTTTTATCCGCAACCTGCTCAACCCCGATGGCACCCATGACTGCGGCCCCTTGTTCCTTGACTTGTTTTTCGCCACACTGGAGGAGACCCCAGCGCTGGATCATGCAGGTGATCCAGTGACGTGGAAACCGACGCCGCAAGCTGCCAAGTGGGTGGTGGAGAAGGAGGCATCCGTGGAGGAAGGACAGATTGACCTACTACTCGAAACAGCAGGCTGCGGCATCGCCATCGAGAACAAGGTCTATGCTGTAGAACAGGCGGATCAACTGACCCGCTATTCCCGCTACCTGACCCGAAGCCGCCATGCGGACTGGCGACTTCTGTTTCTCACGCTGGACGGCAAACCCGCCACGACACACGGCACCGCCTCCTACCTACGCATCTCATACGCACAGCACGTCATGGCTTGGCTGGAGAAGTGTCTGCGAGCGACCTACCGCTTCATTCCCATCAACCAAGTGCTGCTACAATACCGCGAGGTGGTACGCCAGCTCACCGGCCAGACACTGGATACCGCTTTCATGAAAAACGTCACAGAGTTCATTTACGATAACCCCGACATCATCCGTTACTGGCAGCAGATTCTTGCCGGGATTGGTGGAGCCCGCGTGGCTTTTATGGACAGGCTGGCCGAGGGCATCATTAACGGCATGGGTGATGGTTTCCGAGTGCGGCTGCGTCCTGATCTCGGCCAGAAAAGTTTTGGAAGTCATGACAATGGAGCGCTCATCATCACGCCGCCCCCATCCAGCCCGTTGCTAGATGCGCCATTTGAAATCTGGGTAGAGCACATATCCAAGTGGGAAGGCTTTATGGTCGGGGCTGAATCCAAGTTTGGCAAGCCACCTCTAACCGAGGGGCAGCGGAACCTCTTGAACCGCATGGACCAACTACTCAAAGCACCTGAGCTTGCAGGCCACCACAAGGCTAACCCACATGTTCTGTGGGACGGCACCGAGTGGCCAACAGGTTGGCACAACTTGATTGAGCATCCGATAGACGATAAACGCCTCGCAACACTCATCGAGACGCGGATAGAGGAAACGGTGGCATCCGTCTGTGAGGGCATCAGGACTCACATCGCTCTGCTTGAAAGGGCGTACGAGCAAGCCCGAGCTGAGCTGGCATCTGCCAACGAAGTAGTGCAGCAGCCTCACACCTAACCCGATTCAATTTTCCAATGAGCCTCTTTCGTGTCACCACTGACAAACTCGAACCCGTTCCTCGCACAACGTTTGCGGCAGAGAGCTTGCTGGAACGTAAGGATTTGCAGCGACTGCTGCGTCAAGACATCTCACCTATAGGTGATGACTTGATGGTGATCGCTGAGGAGTATGGCAACTGGGAGGACAGCAATAGGCGCATTGACCTGCTGTGTCTGAGCAAGGGAGCCGGGTTGGTGGTGGTGGAGATCAAGCGCACCGAGGATGGTGGGCACATGGAGCTTCAAGCGATCCGTTATGCGGCGATGGTGTCGAGCATGACCCTAGAGCAGGTGATCAAGGCGCATGCTGATACCACTGGCAGCGACATTGAAGTGGCCCGCAGTGAAGTGCTGGACTTTTTGCAGCTCGATTCTGAAGAGGATGCCGAACTCACAGGAGAGGTGCGGATCGTGCTGGTTTCTGCCGATTTTTCCACCGAGCTGACCACCGCTGTCTTATGGCTTAACAAGCGAGAGCTGGACATCACCTGCATCCGTATCCGGCCCTACAAGATGGGAAACGAGGTGCTCATTGATGCCACACAGATCATACCCCTGCCTGAAGCAACAGACTATGAGGTGAAGGTGCGGGCGCAGGAGAAGGAGAAGCGAAAAGCAGAGGGCTTGCGTCAGGAGGTTTTTCGGAAGTTCTGGGCACAACTCATTGAGCGCTCAAAAGCCAAGACCAAACTGCTGGCGAACCGTACCACGACTGACGCCCATTGGTTTTCGGCAGGCATTGGTAGGAGCGGGTTTACACTGACCGCCGCACTTGTTAAAACCCAAGGGCAGATTGAATGTTATATCCGCCATCCCACTGGCGAAGAAAAAAGCAAGGCAGCCTTCCAAGCACTGCTGGCAAAGAGGGAGGACATTGAGAAGTCCTTTGGAGGCCCACTGGACTGGCAAGAGCTGCCGGGACGGCAGGGCTGCCGAATCTGCAAGGAGCTGCCGGGTGGCTGGAAGTCCCCCGAATCTGAATGGCCAGCCATGCAGGATCGCATCATTGATTCATTGATCCTCCTTGAAGCGGCGTTGAAGAAACCAATCCTTGAACTGAAGCTGTAATTCACCATGAGCCTGCACAAAGAAATCAGCTTCGAGACCGAGATTTGTGAGCACCTGTCGCAGCATGGCTGGTTCTATGCCAAAGACGATACTGCCAGCTATGACCGTGCCCGCGCTCTCTTCCCTGCCGATGTGGTGGCTTGGGTGCAAGAAACACAGCCGAAGGCATGGGAGACGCTGACCAAGAATCATGGAGCGAAGGCGGAGGAGACTTTGCTGAACCGTCTCCGAGACCAGATCGGCCAACGCGGTACGCTGGATGTTCTGCGGCATGGCATTGAACTCCTAGGTTTAAAACAGACGCTAAAGCTGACAGAGTTCAAACCAGCTCTGGCCATCAACCCAGAAATCCTAGCGCGCTACGCCGCAAACCGGCTGCGGGCGGTGCGGCAGGTGCGGTACTCGTTGCACAGTGAAAACAGCATCGACCTCGTCCTCTTCCTAAACGGCATGCCAGTGGCAACGGTGGAACTCAAGACGGACTTCACGCAAAGCATCGGTGATGCCATCGACCAATACCGCTTTGACCGTGATCCAAACCCCAAGGGGCAGAACCCAGAGCCGCTTCTGAACTTCCCCAACGGGGCGCTCGTACACTTTGCTGTGAGCAACAGCGAGGTGGCGATGGTGACGAAGCTGGAGGGCAAGGCTACGCGCTTTCTTCCTTTCAACCAAGGCAGTGATGGTGCGGCAGGGAACCCGATCAACAAACAGGGCGGGCACCGTACCGCCTACCTGTGGGAAAAGGTCTGGGAACGGGAAAGCTGGCTGGAAATCATCGGGCGTTACATGATCGCCAAGCGTGACAAGAAGAAGCAGATCGAGCAGATCATCTTCCCTCGTTTCCACCAGCTCGATGTGACCCGTGATTTGCAAGCTGCTGTGCTTCATGATGGAGCAGGGGGCAAGTATCTCGTCCAGCACAGTGCAGGCAGCGGTAAGACCAATAGCATCGCATGGGCATCACATTTTCTTGCTGAACTCCATGATGAGAAGAATAACAAAATTTTTGATACAGTGCTGGTGGTGTCCGACCGCAATGTGATCGACACCCAGCTTCAGGAGGCCATCTTTGACTTCGAGCGTACCAGCGGTGTGGTGGCAACGATCACGAACAAGGATGGGAGCAAGAGCAGCAAGCTGGCTGAGGCGCTGGATGGCTCCAAGAAGATCGTCGTCTGTACGATTCAGACCTTTCCTTTTGCTCTCGAAGCCGTGCGCGAGCTGGCAGCGACGAAGGGGAAACGCTTTGCTGTTATAGCTGACGAGGCGCACAGCTCACAGACAGGCGAGGCAGCCTCAAAGCTGAAGGCCGTGCTGTCACCGGAGGAGATTGCCGAACTGAACGATGGTGGCGAGGTGAGCACAGAGGACATTCTGTCCGCGCAAATGGCAGCACGCGCCGGGGAGAATGGCATCACCTTCGTGGCATTCACTGCAACACCGAAGACGAAGACGCTGGAACTGTTTGGGACCAAGGGAGAAGATGGGCTGCCGAGGCCTTTTCATGTGTATTCTATGCGGCAGGCCATTGAAGAGGGGTTCATCCTCGACGTGCTGAAAAACTACACGACCTACAAGCTGGCTTTTAAACTGGCCCACGAAGGCAAGGACTACGACGAGAAGGAGGTCGAACGCAGTGCGGCCATGAAGGGCATTATGGGGTGGGTTCGGCTGCATCCCTATAACATCGCGCAGAAGGTGCAGATCGTGGTGGAGCACTACCGCGAGTTTGTGGCCCCGCTCCTCAATGGCAAAGCCAAGGCGATGGTGGTGGTCGGCAGTCGTGTGGAGGCCGTGCGCTGGAAACTCGCCATCGACAAGTTCATCACCGATCAGGGGTACAAGATTGGCAGCTTGGTGGCCTTTTCCGGTGAGGTGAACGATAGTGACAGTGGCCCAGATAGCTTCACTGAGACCAGCAAGACCTTGAACACGAACCTCAAAGGCCGTGACATCCGGGAGGCCTTCAAAGGTGACGAATATCAAATCCTGCTGGTGGCGAACAAGTTCCAGACGGGTTTCGACCAACCACTGCTCTGCGGGATGTACGTGGACAAGCGCCTTGCTGGGATTCAGGCCGTGCAGACCCTCTCCCGCCTGAACCGAGCCCATCCCGGCAAGGACACGACCTACGTGTTGGATTTTGTGAATGAAGCGGCGGAGGTGCTCGAAGCCTTCAAAACTTACTACACCACGGCTGAACTCACTGCGACGACGGACCCGAACCTCGTCTTCAATCTCCGTGCCAAGCTGGATGCTGCCGGTCATTACGATGACTTCGAGGTGGATCGTGTGGTGAAGGCTGAACTCAGTGGCGCGAAGCAGAGTGAACTGGTGGCTGCTATAGCCCCGGTGGAAGATCGTCTGATGAAGCGCTACAGGATAACAAAGGAGGCGCTCAAAGTCGCGAAGGAGCAAAACGACCGGAAGGGCATCGACGCCGCACAGGATGAATTGGTGGCTCTGATATTATTCAAGGCGGACATGGGGACCTATATCCGCCTATACACCTTCCTTTCTCAAATCTTCGACTATGGCAACACGGCCATCGAGAAACGTGCCATCTTCTACAAGCGCCTGCTGCCACTGCTGGAGTTTGGCCGTGAACGTGAAGGGATTGACCTTTCCAAAGTCCAGCTCATCCGCCACAAGCTGAGCAATAAAGGCAAGCAGGCGATGCCTTTGAACGAAGGAGAGACCCCGAAGCTGGCACCCATCACTGAGGCAGGCGCTGGCAGCGTACAGGAGAAGACGAAGGTGTACATGGCCGAGCTGATCGAAAAGCTGAATGATCTCTTTGGCGCTGAAACCACCGAGCAGGACCAACTCGTTTACGTGAACCACGTCATTCGTGGCAAGATGCTGGAATCTGAGACGCTCAGGCAGCAGGCTGCAAATAACACCAAGGAGCAGTTTGCTACGTCACCCGACTTGGACAAGGAGCTGGAAAACGCCATTGTCGAAGCGCTGGATGCTCACACCTCTATGAGCACCAAAGCGCTGAATTCTGAAGTGGTGCGGCGGGGCCTGAAAAACATCCTCCTCAACCACGCTGATCTATGGGAACTGCTCCGTAAAGTGGGAGCAGCGTGAAACACCGCCAAGTTGAATGGTAAACTGGCTGGATGCAGGTGATTGCCAGCCATTCATTTTATCCATGGTGGATGCCACGGACAGTCTGAGCCTGAGCATCCACCATCTTTTTCACCCGGCAGACCGTCGCCTTGTCCACTCCTGCTATGCTGGCAGAATACCGAATGCTCATGCCCTGACGAAGCAGCCGTACAATCCTCTGATGCTTCTGGAGGTAGGTTTCACGATTCATGGATGAACCAACAGGCCTGCCCAGCTTGGTGCCCTTCTGCTTTGCCAGTTCCAGACCGGAGAGAATACGTTCCCGCAGCGTCTCACGCTCCGCCTTGGCCATCTCCGCTAGCAGGGCAAGCATGATGGCGGCAGAGGGGTTCCTCTTCCCGTTTGGCAGGAGGGTCTCGACGTTCTGAGCCAACCAGTAAACAGAGACCTTCAGCCCTTCGAGCACCTCCACAAAAGTCAGTGCTACGGATGGGCGACGGCTGAGACGTGAGACTTCGTGTACAAGCAGTTTTTTGATCTTCCCGGTGTCGCCAAGCTGGACAATCCGCCTGAGGGCAGGCCGGTCCTCAAGGTTGGCGTTTCCAGAGACTGTCTCCTGCAAGGTCTCAACAACCTCCCAGCCATTGACCTCCGCCACTGCTTCAAGTTCTGAAATCTGGCGAGCCACCTCCTGCTTAGAGGTGGAGACTCGAACGAGGATGGCGACTGGGATACGTGGTTGCATAAAATCAGATGATTCTGCTCGGACACCTAGCAGGCCCCTCAGCCCATTGAGCACACTGGGAAAACTGGTTTTCCAGTTGAGGGACCATTTTTTTCGGACACCACCATGCAGAGCTGGAAGCATTTTTCAATTAATATATGCATAACTAATTCCATCGCACCTCTCCCCTCCATACCGGAAAATACTCTGTCCGTTACCTCTTGGACATGGCTGTGCAATGAGGTGGCGCGTTTCGCGCCGAGAAAGCATGAAGGACGTGGGGAGGTGCAGCCAAGCTGAGGCAATGACCCGTGACATCTTACGCCTCGGGCGGGAACCCCCGTGGTTTGCGCAGAAACGGGGTTTTAACGAGTCGCTCAGTTTCCTGAGGGTGAAGGTGCGGGGGAAATGAGAAACGGCGTAGAGGTGCCATTCTGCATGGCGCAGCAATGGCGTGAATGCCCTTTCATCGCACAGAAACGGGGCTGTGAGCGCTTTGCGCATGTCCCCGAAGGTGAGGAGGGCGGGCAACGCCTCAAGCCTATCAGCGCCGAAATAAGAGCCAAAGATAGCCG